>JAFXVN010000056.1 GCA_017524545.1 Bacteroidaceae bacterium | reverse complement strand
TCCCTAATCCCTATTCCCTACTCCTTGTTCTTAGTATCCATGCAGATGGTAACGGGGCCGTCGTTGATGAGTTCCACTTGCATTTCTGCTCCGAAGACTCCTGTGCCGACAGGTTTGCCGAGGCCTTCACTAAGCACTGCAACAAAGCGTTCGTACATTGGTACGGCATGTTCGTGTCCTGCGGCGCGAATCCAGCTGGGGCGGTTCCCTTTCTTGTAGCTTGCATGAAGCGTGAACTGGCTCACAACGATAATGTCGCCACCAACGTCCATGATGCTGCGATTCATCACCCCCTCTTTATCGTCGAAGATGCGCAATCCCAGAACTTTACGACATAGCCATTGGATGTCCTCCTCTGTGTCTGCTGCCTCTATGCCAAGCAGTAGTAGTAACCCCTGCCCTATCGCGGAAACCGTTGATCCATTGATGGTTACGCTGGCACGCTGTACTCTTTGGATAACTGTTCTCATCTCTCGCACCTCCTTGTTTGCCTCTTATATTCTCTGCAAAGCTACTAATTTTAGATGTTTTCTGCAAGCTTTTCCTTTAGAATCTTCGCTTTTGATGCTCCTATAACTGATGCCAGTTCGCTTTCTTCTGCCTCACGAATGCGTTTCACGCTGTGCCATTTGCGTAGAAGCGCCTCTTTTGTCTTTGGTCCGATACCAGACACTTTGTCCAAAGCACTTGCCACCTGACGCTTGCTGCGTTTGTCGCGATGGAATGTAATAGCGAAGCGATGCACTTCATCCTGTATCTGTGTGAGCAGGCGGAATAGCAAAGAGTCCGTTTTCATCGCGATTATTTGGGGTGGAAACCCAAAGAGAAGTTCGTTGGTTCTGTGCCTGTCGTCCTTCGCAAGTCCGGCAATTGGAATGGAGAGGTGCAGTTCGTCCTCCACAACCTCGCGCACGACCTCCATTTGTCCCTTGCCTCCGTCGGTGATAATCAAGTCGGGTAGGGGAGTCCCTTCTTCCATCATGCGGCTGTATCGTCGCCTTACCACCTCCTGCATACTGGCATAATCGTCTGGCCCCTCAACCGTTTTGATGTTGTACTTGCGGTAATCCTGCTTGCTTGGCTTGCACTTCTTGAACACCACGCAACCGGCTACTGCATCTGTTCCGCTGATGTTCGAGTTGTCGAAGCACTCTATCTGCATCGGTAGGGTGGGGAGCTGTAGGGCATCTTGCAGCTCCTTCATCAACCTTACCTGCTTTTGCTCTGGGTTCAGCTTGTCGCTCTGGCTGATTCTGTCCTTTTTATATTGCAGGACATTCAGCTTTGAAAGCTCTAAGAGCTTCTTCTTGTCTCCTTTCTGAGGTATGGTGATGGTTAAATCTTTGCTTAAATGTTCCACGGGGAACGGAACGATAACTTCTTTACTTTCACTGCCGTAGCGTCCTCGCATCTCAATGATTCCTGCAGCAAGAAGCTCTTCGTCTGTCTCGTCGAGGCGTTTTGCATACTCGAACGTAAAGGCCTGCGTAATGCAGCCATTCGTGACGTGAAGGTAGTTGATATACGCCACCTTTTCGTCGTTCTCTATGTTAAAGACATCGATGTTATGGAGTGTGTTGCTCACGACCTCACTCTTGCTGCGATAGTTCTCTAAGAGCAGGTACTTCCGTTTAATGGCTTCCGCTTCCTCGAACTCAAGCTTTGCCGCGTGTTCCTGCATCTGCGCGAGCATTTTCCGCTCTAATTGTGCCGTGTTTCCCTTCAGTATCTCCTTTGCCTCGGCGATGTTTTCCATATACTCTTCACGGCTTTGTCGAAGCGTACAGGGTGCCTTGCAGTTTTTGATATGATATTCCAGGCACTCTTTATGCTTGCCTTTCGCGATGGAATCGGCTGTTATAGACTCGCGGCACCTGCGTAGCGGATAGAGCTTCCTGATGAGTTCGAGTAAGAGATACATCGTCGGGACGTGGCTGTAGGGGCCGAAGTATGTGCCGAATCGCTTGTCTATCTTGCGTGTTTGGAAGATGCGGGGCAGGTATTCGTTAGTGACCACGATGCTTGGGTACGTTTTCCCGTCTTTTAATAGGATGTTGTAGCGGGGCGACCACTGCTTGATGAGGTTGTTCTCCAGCAGTAGTGCATCCTCTTCGGTCTTGACGACGATGTACTTGATGTCGCGTATCTTAGAGACGAGGATGGCGGTCTTGCGACTGTCGTGGTCTTTCGAGAAGTAGGAATAGACACGCCGCTTCAGGTTCTTTGCCTTGCCGACGTAAATGATGGTGCCTGTTTCATCGAGGTACTGGTAGCAGCCTGGGCATTCGGGAAGGCTGCCGACAATACCCATCAGATAGGCGCGAAGCTTGTCTCTCTCTGCTTTTTCCATTTGAATTTTACAGGCGGGGTGGGGGAGGGGAGGGGTTGCGTTGACAACGCAACATACGGGACGGAGGTGGGGCTATATTTTGAGGAGGGTGGTCATTTCCACGTCTTTGTCGAAGACAGCCCTGCCGTTCAGACCCTCGATGGTCAGTTCGATGATGAAGTTGATGTAGATTTTCTTTGGATTGAACTGCCTGACGAGGTTGTAGGCCGCTTTCATGCTGCCGCCCGTGGCGAGGAGGTCGTCGTGCAGGAGCACAACATCTTTCTCGTCGATGGCATCGGAATGAATTTCTATCGTGTCCTTGCCGTACTCTTTCATGTAGCTTTCCTTGCGTGTTTCGGCGGGCAGCTTGCCCGGCTTGCGACACATCACGAAGCCTGCACCCAGCTTGACTGCCAGCGCAGCGCCAACCACGAAGCCGCGACTCTCGATGCCCACGACCTTCGTAATGCCTTTGTCTTTGTAGAGGTCGTACAGCTCGTTGACCATAATTTTCAGGCACTTGGGGTTCTTGTAGAGGGTGCTTACATCCTTGAACTGTATGCCAGGAATAGGAAAGTCTGGCACATTGCGCAAGTTTTTCAGTAGATAATCGTTATTCATCTTGACATTTACCATTTAATTATTTACCATTTACCATTTAATAGTGCTCCTCCTTGGGGGGGGTAGAAGGGGCTTTGTTTCACGTGAAACTCACCTGTTCATCATCACCAGCAGGACGTTGATGTCGCTGGGGCTGACGCCGGGGATGCGGCTCGCCTGTGCCATTGTCTCTGGGTCAATTTTTGCGAGCTTCTGACGGGCTTCTGTGCTGAGCGATTTGATGTCCTCGTAGTGGAATCGACCTTTGATGCGAAGGTCTTCGAGGCGTTGAATCTTGGCGGCAACCTCCTTTTCGCGACGGATGTAGCCGCTGTACTTCATCCGCACTTCGGCAGCCTCGATGATTTCCTCACGACGGTCCGGGATGCTGTGCAGCTTGTCCTTCAAAGCAGGAATCATCGGCGCGAGGTTGGAGAGGGAGAGCCCTGGACGCATCACAAGGTCGATGAGTTTGCAGCCGCGTTGCAGCTCCTCGCTTCCAAGTGCCTTTAGCCCCTCGTTGATGAGTGCAGCTTTCACGCTATAGGAGCTGCAGAAGTCTTCTATCTCGCTGATAGTCTGCTTCTTGGAAAGCCAGTGGTCGTAACGCTCACGGCTTGCCAAGCCCATTGAATAGCTGCGCTCCGTGAGGCGGGCATCCGCATCATCTTGGCGAAGCAGGATGCGGTATTCGGCCCGCGAGGTGAACATGCGGTAAGGCTCGTCTACGCCTTTCGTCACGAGGTCGTCAATGAGGACGCCGATATAGGACTCGTCCCTGCGCATAACGAACGGCTCCTGCCCGCCTAGCTTACGTGCTGCGTTCACACCTGCCACGAGTCCCTGTCCAGCTGCCTCCTCGTAGCCCGTTGTGCCATTCACTTGTCCGGCGAGGAAGAGTCCCTCCACCTTCTTTGACTCTAACGAGTGACGAAGCTCCGTGGGGTCAAAGTAGTCATACTCAATAGCATAGCCCGGGCGATAGATTTGCAGGTCTCGGAAAGCCGGAATCAATTTCAGAGCCTCAATCTGCGCGTCAATAGGCAGCGAACTCGAAAAGCCGTTCAGATAAAGCTCCCTCGTCGAACTGCCTTCCGGCTCCAGAAAGAGTTGATGCTCAGTTCGTTCTGCAAAGGTGACGAGCTTCGTCTCGATGCTTGGGCAGTAACGCGGCCCGATGCTCTGAATCTGCCCGTTGTAGAGCGGAGAGTCGGGTAGGGCAGCACGCAGACGCTCGTGCACCGCCTCGTTTGTATAGGTAATCCAGCAGGGCAGCTGTGGCAACTGGCGCGGCTCGCCCATGTACGAGAACTTGTGGAAGTCGCTCTCTCCGTCCTGAATCTGCATCAAAGAGAAATCCACGGAACGCCCGTCGATGCGAACCGGCGTGCCGGTCTTCATGCGGCCGACAGTAATGCCGCAGGCCGCGATGCTTTCCGAGAGGTGGAGGCTCGGCAGTTCAGCACAGCGACCGCCTGGAATCTTGGTGCGACCGATGTGCATCAGGCCGTTGAGGAACGTGCCTGCCGTGATGATGACGCAGGGAGCTTTTATCACAACACCGAGGAGTGTCCGCACACCAACTGTGCTGCGCTTGGCTTTCCCACTGGTGGGAAAAAGTTTTCCCGCACGTGGGAATTGGTTTTCCCGCCGGTGGGAAAAACCGTCTTCGCTTGCTGCCGCCTTCGTCTCAACAGTGAGCAGCTCCTCTACCTGGTCTTGCCAAATGGAAAGATTCTGTGTGTTCTCGAGAATCTCGCGCCACTTCCAGATGAACTTACCTCTGTCGCATTGGGCACGAGGGCTCCACATGGCAGGGCCTTTCGAGCGGTTGAGCATACGGAACTGAATGGCAGTCGCGTCCGTCACCTCGCCCATGTGTCCGCCCAAGGCATCTATCTCGCGGACAATCTGCCCTTTGGCAATACCGCCGACGGCAGGATTGCACGACATCTGGGCGATTTTGTTCATGTCCATCGTGATGAGACACGTCTTCGCGCCCAACTTTGCAGCGGCACACGCTGCCTCGCATCCGGCATGGCCCGCACCGACGACTACGACATCATATTTGAACTCCATCAGCTATTTGTTTTAAGGAGTTATAATGAGGAGTTATAGTGGGGAGTTAAATTGAGGAGTTATGATGGGCCGATAGCTTTGGCGGCAACCTTTAGTCGAAAAAGGGTAACGGCTCATCATAACTCCCCTTCATAACTCCTCATTTTAACTCCCTTTCATAACTTCTTTTCCTTTTTTAGGTACAAAAGTAGGCATTTCCTGCAACATTTCCTCGAAAAAGTTGCACAATTAACCTTTTTTGTGTACTTTTGCCTTCGTTATATACTTAAATTAAGGTACACGCGCACATAAATTAACACTAAATAATAACTTAATTTAATTTTTCTATGTGGTTAATCAATTCATCAATCGGCAGGAAAGTAGTGATGTCCGTGACCGGCATTGCACTGGTCCTGTTCCTGACGTTCCATGCGTCAATGAATGTTGTGGCACTCATCAGTGAGGACGGCTACAACATGATCTGTGAGATGCTGGGAGCCAACTGGTACGCTGTGGCGGCAACCGTAGGCTTGGCCGGCCTTGTGGTTATTCATTTCATCTATGCTTTCTGGCTGACCATTCAGAACCGTAAGGCTCGCGGCAACAACCGCTATGCCATTACCGACAAGCCCGAAAAGGTAGAGTGGGCGAGCCAGAACATGCTGGTTCTCGGCATCATCATCTGCCTGGGCCTTTGCCTGCACCTCTACAACTTCTGGTGGAACATGATGGCAGCTGAGCTTATCGAAGGCGAGTACGCACAGAACGCTGCCGACGGTGTCTTCTGGATTAAGAAGACCTTCGGCTGTCCTGTCTATTCGGCTCTGTATCTTGTATGGCTCTGCGCTCTGTGGTTCCACCTGACTCACGGCATCTGGAGCTCTTTGCAGACAATGGGTTGGAGCGGCAAAGTGTGGTTCCAGCGCTGGCGCTGCATCGGCAACATCTACGCAACCCTCGTTGTGCTGATGTTCGCAGCAGTAGTGATTGTGTTTGCAATCCAGAACTTCAGCCCCTGTTGCAGTGGCAGTTGCGGTGCTTAAATGGTAAATGGTAAATGAATTAAATGGTAAATGCAATTATGGCAAAAGTATTAGATTCGAAGATTCCCGCAGGTCCAGTGCCTGAGAAATGGAAAGAATATAAAGCTCACCAGCGTCTGGTGAACCCGAAGAACAAGCTGAAGCTCGATGTTATCGTTGTCGGCACAGGTCTTGCTGGTGCAAGTGCAGCCGCTTCTCTTGCCGAGATGGGCTTCAATGTGTATAACTTCTGCATCCAGGACTCGCCCCGTCGTGCTCACTCTATCGCAGCTCAGGGCGGTATCAATGCAGCCAAGAACTATCAGAACGACGGCGACTCCGTCTATCGTCTCTTTTATGATACGGTGAAAGGCGGTGACTATCGTGCTCGCGAAGCCAATGTCTATCGTTTGGCAGAAGTATCGAATAACATCATCGACCAGTGCGTGGCTCAGGGCGTTCCCTTTGCTCGCGAGTATGGCGGCATGTTGGCAAACCGTTCATTCGGTGGCGCTCAAGTGAGCCGCACGTTCTATGCTAAGGGACAGACAGGCCAGCAGCTCCTTCTTGGCGCTTATTCTTCTCTCTCGAAGGAAGTTCAAAGAGGCAAGGTGAAGCTGTTCACTCGTTATGAAATGGAGGATGTTGTGATTGTTGACGGTCGTGCTCGCGGCATCATTGCCAAGAACCTTGTGACCGGCAAGCTGGAGCGCTTCAGCGCAAACGCTGTCGTAATCGCAACTGGCGGTTATGGCAACACCTACTTCCTCTCAACCAACGCGATGGGTTGTAACTGCACGGCTGCCGTTCAGTGCTTCCGTAAGGGCGCTATGATGGCTAATCCTTCATACGTTCAGATTCACCCAACTTGTATTCCTGTTCATGGTGACAAGCAGTCGAAGCTCACCCTGATGTCCGAGTCTCTGCGTAACGATGGCCGTATCTGGGTTCCCAAGAAGCTGGAGGACGCAAAGGCATTGCAGGCAGGCACAAAGCAGGGCTATGAGATTCCCGAGGAAGACCGCGACTACTATCTCGAGCGCCGCTATCCCGCCTTTGGTAACCTCGTGCCTCGTGACGTTGCCAGCCGCGCTGCAAAGGAGCGCTGCGACAAGGGCTTCGGCGTGAACAACACAGGTCTTGCCGTGTTCCTCGACTTCTCTGAGAGCATCCAGCGCCTCGGCATTGACGAGATTCGCCAGCGTTACGGCAACCTCTTCGACATGTATGAAGAGATTACGGACGTCAATCCGGGCGAGAAAGCTTGTACGAAGAACGGCGTCGATTACTACTATCCCATGATGATATTCCCCGCCATCCACTACACGATGGGCGGCGTTTGGGTTGACTACGAGTTGCAGACCACCATTCCTGGCCTCTTCGCAATCGGCGAGTGCAACTTCTCCGACCACGGAGCAAACCGCCTCGGTGCTTCTGCGCTTATGCAAGGCCTGGCCGACGGTTACTTCGTACTGCCTTACACTATCCAGAACTACCTCGCAGACCAAGCCATCTGGCCGCGTCTCTCTACCGATATGCCTGAGTTCGCAGAGACGGAGAAGGCTGTTGAGAAGGAGATTGACCGCCTGATGAACATCAAGGGCAAGCGTTCTGTTGATTCCATCCACAAAGAGCTTGGCCACATCATGTGGGAGCACGTCGGCATGGGTCGCACGAAGCAAGGCTTGGAGGAAGGCTTGAAGCTGCTCAAGGCTTTGCGCAAAGAGTTCGACACCAACCTCTTTATTCCTGGAAGCAAGGAAGGCTTGAACGTCGAGCTGGACAAGGCCATCCATCTGCGCGACTTCATCCTCATGGGTGAGCTTGTGGCTTACGACGCCCTGCATCGCGAAGAGAGCTGCGGCGGTCACTTCCGCGAGGAGCACCAGACAGAGGAAGGCGAAGCAAAGCGCGACGACGAGAACTTCTTCTACGTTGGCTGCTGGGACTATCAAGGCAGCGACGACAAGGCTCCCGAACTCATCAAAGAGCCCCTCAACTATGAAATCATTAAGGTTCAACAACGTAATTATAAAAATTAGTTGACGAGTTGACGAGTTGACGAGTTAACAAGTTGTTTCCTTTTGGAGGTTGACAAGTTAATGAGTTGACAAGTTGACGAGTTAAAATAAGGAAAAGAATTAGTAATTTAAGTAAACGAGAAGAGAAAGTGAAGAGTCACAAGGATTTGATAGTTTGGCAGAAGAGCATGGAGCATGTTGCAGCAATATATGTTGCAACAAGGGCTTTTCCAAAGGATGAACTCTTTGGAATCGTTTCTCAGATGCGTCGCGCTGCTGTGTCAATTCCTTCAAATATTGCCGAAGGCTACGGACGAGTATATGACAAGGAGACTGTTAAGTTTCTTAGCAATGCACTTGGTTCTGCGTCCGAACTGGAGACTCAGCTTATTATCTCAAAGAATCTTGACTATATGCCAATAGAGGAAGCTCAAAAGTTGATAAGCCAGATACATGAGATTATAAGTATGTTGTCTGCACTCATCAAGTCAATAAGCTAACAACTCGTCAACTTGTCAACTCGTTTACTTGTCAACTAAAAAACATCATGGCTAAGAATATAAGTGTTACGATAAAGTTCTGGAAGCAGAACGGTCCTAAGGACAAGGGTCACTTCGACACGCATGAGTTGAAGAACATTCCCGACGACACCTCGTTCCTCGAGGCGCTCGACATCATGAACGAGGAGCTTATCAACGAGGGCAAGGAGCCTTTCGTGTTCGACCACGACTGCCGCGAAGGTATCTGCGGCATGTGCTCGCTCTACATCAACGGCACACCGCACGGCAAGACAGAGCGCGGCGCCACTACCTGCCAGCTCTATATGCGTAAGTTCAAGGACGGCGAGACCATCACCGTAGAGCCTTGGCGCTCTGCTGGTTTCCCTGTCATCAAAGACTGCATGGTCGACCGCAACGCCTTCGACAAGATTATGCAGGCAGGCGGCTATACAACAGTTCGTACAGGTCAGGCTCAGGATGCCAACGCTATCCTGATTCCGAAGGAAGATGCCGACGAAGCAATGGATTGCGCCAGCTGCATCGGTTGCGGAGCTTGTGTGGCAGCCTGCAAGAACGGCTCTGCTATGCTCTTCGTCTCATCTAAAGTTTCGCAACTTGCCCTGCTTCCTCAGGGTAAGGTAGAAGCCGCCAAGCGTGCGAAGGCAATGGTAGCAAAGATGGACGAACTGGGCTTCGGCAACTGCACCAACACCCGTGCCTGCGAAGCTGTATGCCCCAAGTGCGAAACCATCTCGAACATCGCCCGCCTCAACCGCGAGTTCATCTGCGCAAAACTGGCAGACTAAAGGACGCATCATAATTATCCCCCACCTTGCCCTCAAGAGAGCAAGGTGGGGTGTTTCAATTTTTATCAAACAACAGGATGAGTATCTTCTTCTTTATGCTATGAAAAGAGCGTTGTGTTTATTCTTCATATTATTAAGTATTCCTATTTATGCACGGCACATGACATTTATGGGCATACCAATAGATGGTCATATTAATTCTTTTACCCAGAAAATAAAGTCTAAAGGATTTACAATTGCACCTGCCAATAAACACTATTCAAATGGACGTTTGTTTATCGGTGAGTTTTGTGGTGAAAAAGTTTTGGCTTTCGCTTGTTATTCAAAAAGTAAAAGCGTTTATTGTATAGAAGTCCATTTTCATGTTAGATCCGAAGTGGAAAATCTTCAGCTATACAATGATTATATAGAGGCGGTACGAAAGAAATATCCTGATGGTAAAGAAGATTGGCCTTACACGGAAACAAGTTATTCATGGAGCGTAAATAATGGAAGTATTTATATAGAAAACCGTGAAGATTATAATGGTAACAAGTTACGTATAACATATATAGATAAGGCTAACTCAGAAGAAATGGAACATCTGAATCAGAAACTAATAATGGATGACCTTTAGCTAATAATAATACCCATGTAATTGTCGGCCCCAAACCAATAAGGGGATTGGTGGCTTTTGAGTGCGGAGTCTTTTTGTCCCTATTTATATTATTATAAAATTGATTAGAAACCTTGAAAAGGTCAATTTCCTTCAAAAAACTTGTGTAATATGAATAAATAGCTTATTTTTGCACACAAAAGGAGACACTATGGGTGTAACATTCAACAACGATGAACAGCGGTTTGTGTTCGACTTCGAACACGACGGCACAGAGGATATTGTCAGCCTGACGGGTGACGGCTATCAAGTGGAGGCTTTTGGCAGATGCTTCTACTATGGCTACGAGTTTGCCGAACAGGTGGATGGAAATGTACGCTCGGCTTTTATCAAGTATGTCAAGTTCACGGAGGACTTGCAGAACAACCCGGACCTGACGCAGTTCATCAAGAAAGCCATCGACCAGCTCAACCGCCGTGTCAACCTCTATGACTACAACCTCATCGTAATGCCAGAATCTTCGAGCAAGGTCAATCAGTATATGTTGCGCTACATCTACCGCTTTGCCCAGCCGATGCTGCGTAAAATGGAGTTGTTGAAGGCTCTTCCTGCAAGCATTTCCTTTGATATGGATGCTTACGAGAAGCAGTACCTTGACGATGTGCTGGAGAATGGTCGCCCAAGATACACCGAAGCGCAGAAAGATGAGGTGAAGCAAACAATCGCGAAGATGCTCGACCTGATACATCAGAAGGACTATTTTACGATAGCCAAGGATGTTCGCAAAAGCAGATTCCGTCCATATATAATGAACTTCCTTCGTTTTGCCACGGAAGAGGACAAGGAGCTTTGTGCCACAATAAGGAACCAAAACATCCTTGTGATGGATGATGTCACGACCAGCGGTTCTACGCTGAACGAGATACTCCGCACTCTCCGCATCCTCAACGAGAACAATGAGATAACAGTCTTCAGCCTCATAGGACGTAAAGACCTGATGGCTGAAGCGATATAAACAAATGCGGAATATAGGTCAATAAAACTGACATGGTACTCAACTACATCTGGATTGGCTTCTTCGCCATCGCTTTCCTTATAGCTGCTGTGCAGCTTCTGATGGGCAACACCGAAGTTTTCCCTGCCATTATGAACAGCACCTTCGACAATGCCAAGACTGCTTTCGAGATTTCGCTTGGCTTGACGGGCGTGCTCTCCCTATGGATGGGTATTATGAAGATAGGCGAGCGCGGCGGACTGGTGGATGTGCTGGCTCGCTGGCTGTCGCCACTCATGGTGCGCCTCTTCCCAGAGATACCCGCAGGGCATCCTGTCTTCGGCCATATCTTTATGAACTTCAGCGCGAATATGCTCGGCCTTGATAACGCCGCCACACCTCTTGGCCTCAAGGCAATGGAGGGCTTGCAGGAGCTGAACAAGCAGAAGGACACCGCGACCAATGCGATGATTATGTTCCTTGTGCTCAATACCAGCGGACTGACCATTATCCCCGTCGGCGTGATGGTCTATCGCGCACAGATGGGTGCGGCACAGCCTACCGATGTCTTCTGTCCTATCCTCATTGCCACAGCCATCTCCACGCTCGGCGGCATGATTATCACCAGTCTCTACCAGCGCATCAACCTCTTCAACCGCGCCATCATGGCGTTTGTGCTTGGCATCTGCCTTGTGGTGAGCGGTGTGATGTGGCTCAGTACACAGGTGGACCGCGAGACGATGAACCTCTGGAGCACCGTAGTAGCCAACGTCATCCTTTTCACCATCATCATCGCCTTTATCGCGGCAGGCGTTCGCAGAAAGATAAATGTCTATGAGGCGTTCGTCGAAGGGGCGAAGGGCGGCTTCGAGACCGCCATCCGCATCATCCCATATCTTGTGGCGATACTTGTTGCCATCGGTGTCTTCCGTGCTTCCGGCGCGATGGACTTCATCGTGGACGGCATAGGCCGGTTTGTTGAGTTCTGCGGCGGCAATGCCGATTATGTGGCAGCCTTGCCTACGGCCATTATGAAGCCGCTTTCCGGCAGCGGTGCGCGAGGCATGATGGTCGATGCCATGCAGCAGTACGGTGCCGACTCCTTCGTAGGCCGCCTCTCCTGCATCTTCCAGGGCGCAACGGACACTACCTTCTACATCCTCGCCGTCTATTTCGGCTCCGTCGGTGTCCGCAAGACCCGCCACGCCGTTGCAGCAGGCCTCTTCGCTGACCTCTGCGGCATCATCGCTGCTATGGCCGTCGCCGCCATCTTCTTCGGATAAGAATGGAATGGTGCTAAAATGCAAAGCACGAAAAGTGTTTCAAAATACAAGCAAAAGCAGAGAAAAAGTTGTACAAGGCATTGTGGTTTTGAAAAGAATCACTACCTTTGCAGTTGAGATTTGAACATTTCGTAATGAAGAATTGAAAATTGGGTGGCATATATCAGTGTGCTATTCAACGAGTTGCAGGAACGGATGAACGAGCCGAGACGATTATTTTGGTTCTTGCAGGTCTTTCGGCTTTCGTAAAACGCTTTAATCCCCAACGGGCACTTGTTGTTGGCACGGATGGCATTCCGATTGATGAGTTTTACAACATCAAAATAGAGGACTTGTTCTGAGAGGAAAAGTTAGTACCAACTTTCTCAAACCAATTATTCGAACCCACGCTAATTACCAAATAATACAAATATGGATAATCAGGAACAAAACAATGTGCAGGAAAACGTAAAGCTTTCTGAGCAGGAGTTGCAGGAACTAAAAACAAAAGCCAATGCAAATGATTTAGAGGCCACATGTAAGCTGGCAGATTATTATTTTGGCTTGGTATCAAAGAAACAAAGCGACATAGAAGCAGGGGCTCTTTGTTTTAAGTACTCGCAGAAAGCTGTCCAGATGGGAAATCCCGCTGGGTATTACCCTCTGGCAATACTCTGTAATGCTGGAGTCGGCACAAAACAAAGCAATGCAGATGCCTATCAATATGCAACTCGTTATTTGGACGAATGCGGCGATGGCGCTCCCGCAACAAACAGGGCAATCATAAAGTATATGATTAGCGAGGCTTTGGCCTATGGCAAAGGCACTCAGAAAAATGTTCCACTGGCATACGAATATATATGTGAGTCTATAGAGACAGACAAAAACGAAGAGACCATAGCTTTCAAGGAATCTCTTGAGCGGGCGTATCCCTTTGATGAAAAGGGTGAGATAAACATCAAAGCGCGCGGACGTTCAGGACTGACAACATTCCTGATTGTATTGGGAGTGTTGGGTTCCATTTGGGGATTTGTGTTTCCCAATATGGTTAGTGATGCAGGTGCCATGTTCGGTGGTGCACCGTTCTTCATTGGTATGGCTATCAACATGGCCATGTATGGCGGTATGTTGTTCTGGCTAAAGCCAACAGGATGGGTGATGTTAGCCCAGTGGGTACTTTCACCTTTATTTTTATGGGGCTTTTTTGCTGGTATGACAGCTTCTCTTGACAATGGAGAGAACATGTCCGTATGGTCTCAATTCTGCTTCTCTCAATTTGCAAACATCCCACTTAATACCTTAATTCTCATCATGCTGCAGCGCCGCAAACCAGGATGTGCTCTGCCCTGGTGCTCGGTGACAGGAATGCGCGATGATGGCCGCAACATGTTTGCCCGAGTGAAAGACTTCTTCATGGCCTATGGCGAGGGAGAAGAGTACCGCCGTCATTCCGATGCGTCAGAGAGATTTGCCGTCTGCTGTAAGGTCGTTACCGGACTGGTAGCTGTAGTAGGCATCTACTTGGGGTATGAGTTGCTGACAGATGATAGTTACTCCTGGGGAGTTGATATAGAATGGGCTGTCTGGAAATCGCCAAAACTATGGGGAGCGCTCAGCGTCTTAGGTTTCTTTCTGCAATTCTTTGATTGGCAACATTTCTCATATAAAACCATTAACATCTATAAAGACGAATACGGAAACGAAATCAAGCGCGAACGGGATCGCGACGTGCTAACAGAAGTGGAAGGCAGTTTCCTCTACCCTCTTCTCATGCATTTGCTGGTTATCCCTGCGGGGTACGGTGCATTGCTTTATTACCTCATTATGGGTATCTTTGCTCTGCTCGGCGTTCTGGTTCCCTATTTTGTAACGGCAATCTTCATCGTCTTGGCATGGCCTTTCTATAAGGTTAGTCAGCATTTCATAGCACGTCGTTTCCGCTATTTACTGCTTGTAGTAGCGGTAATGATTACTATTCTCTTGATGACTTTAATCGGGGGAATAGCTATAGAGGCTTTTGCTTCGACATCGGATAAGCCAAAAACAGAAGAGTTTTTTGCCGGCTCCGAAGCCGACAAGGCAGAAGGCGGCAGCAAAGAATCGTATGCCGACGAAACAGCAAGCTGTCCTGAAGAGATATTCTGTGACGCAGATTTGGAAAACGAGGAGGAAACCACAGAATCGGAGGCAGAGCCCGAGACGGCAGGAATGATAGACGAAGAGCTCACTCAGGAAATAATGGAGGACATGAGTCTTGACGAACAGGAAGATATTATGGCTAATGAAGAGACTGCCACGACAGATGACCGTATCTATGAGGTGGTGGAGCAGACCGCTCAGTTCCCCGGCGGTGACGATGCTTGCTACAAGTGGCTCAGCGAGCACATCAAGTATCCACGAAACTGTATGGAAGAAGGCGTTCAAGGGCGTGTCGTCATGAACTTCGTTGTCAACAAAGACGGCTCCATCGTCGATGTCAAGATCAGCCGCTCTCCAGACCCCCGACTGTCTGAAGAAGCAGTGCGCGTCGTGAACCTGATGCCAAAATGGAAACCGGCAATGCAGGACGGTAAGGCTGTTCGCTCACGTTTTGCCCTGCCTGTTATGTTCCGATTGAACTAATACTGTTTTAACGTGAGTTCGGTAAATTAGGGAATGTTGCAATGATGTCCTCTTTTGGCACTCGTTGCCAAGCGAAGAGGGGCAGGAGGTCTTGGGGGAAGGAAGGAGTGGGGGAGGGAAGGATACCTGCAAGGAAGGCGAGATAGCCGATGATGTCTTTTGGTGAGGTATGCTTCTGGCGAAGGGAAGAAAGGTCGAGGGAGCGGTCGCGTTTGCAAAGGCGCTGGCCGCTTTCGTTTACAAGCAAAGGATGATGGAAGAAGTAGAGACCCCCTCTAACTTTTGCCCTCCGTCGAGCAAGGCTCTCCCCAATTGCACCGCTATCAACGGGCAATTGCCCTCTATGGGGAGAACTTAATGACTCAATAGTCTGGCGCAAATGAAGTTGTTGGGGGGTGCTGAGCAGAAGGTCGCGACCTCGGACGACTTCTGTCACGCCCATTAGGGCATCGTCAACTACAACAGCCAGCTGATAAGCCCAAGCTCCATCCTTGCGGCGGAGGATGTAATCGCCACATTGATGAGCAAGGTTGACTTGCTGTTCGCCGTAATGTCCATCGCAAAAGGAAATGACCTCACCTGGCACCATTAGCCTTATGGCAGCAGGCGTATTTTTCATGGTTTCATCGAGAATCTTGCCCCGACAGGTGCCGGCATAGACGATGCGGCCGTCCGTTTCGTGAGGGGCTTGCGTTGCCATGATGTCGGCCCGCGTGCAGAAGCAAGGGTAGGTGAGGCCTGCATCCTGCAGGAGACGAAGGTAGTGCTCGTAGATGTCACTGCGTTGGCTTTGCCAGACCACTTCGCCGTCCCAAGGCAAGCCGAGCCATTGCAAGTCGTCCATCAACTGCATGGCAAAGTCGCGACGCGAACGCTGGGGGTCGATGTCCTCGATGCGGAGCCGCCACTGTCCGCCCTTGCTCTTGGCGGAAAGCCATGAGAGCAAAGCACAGAACACATTGCCGAGGTGCATACGGCCTGTGGGCGATGGTGCGAAGCGACCTGTTATCATAAATAGTCTTTCCTTGTCGCAAAGGTACGATTATTTTCGATTATTGTTGGTGAATAAAGCTTTTTTGTTTAACTTTGTAGCGAGAAACAGCAAATTATTAACCTTTATCACCATGAACAAGAAAGAAAACAAGACAAACAGGAAAGAGACCAGGAACATGTCGCGGCGGCAGTTTCTGACTACTGCGGGCACTGGTATTGCTGGATTTATGATACTGCCGAGCTTCACCGTAGATGGTGTGCGCATAGCACCAAGCGACAGAGTGGTGCTGGGCTTCGTGGGCCTTGGACAGCAGGGATGCAGCGACTTCCGCAGCTTTGCGTCGTGTCCGGGCGTACAGGTGGCAGCCTGCTGCGATGTCGATAGCATCAAGCGCGAGCGTTTCCGCCGCTATGTGACGAAGTGGCAGAAAGACAAGTCGATGCCCGTGCGCTGCGATGTCTATGAGGAATACGAGCGTTTGCTGGAGCGCAAGGACATCGATGCCATTGAGATTGCTACGCCCGACCACTGGCACGCCCTCGTGGCTGTACACTCGTTGCAGGCTGGTAAGGATGTCTATGTGCAGAAACCTTTGGCATACACCATCACCGAGGGTCTGGCCGTGCAGCGTGCCGTGCGAGCCAACAACCGCATTCTTCAGATGGGCAGCCAGCAGCGTAGCAGCTCGGAGTTTCAGACTGCCATCGCTCTCGTGCGCAGCGGCGCGATAGGAGACATCAAGGAAATACACGTCCGTGTGGGTGACCCGCCAAAGCCTTTCGACCTTCCTGAAATGCCCGTACCTGACAACCTGAACTTCAACCTCTGGCTCGGGCCGCTCAACAACCCGAAGGTGCATTATCATCCCGACATCTGCCCCGTCGTTACGCTCGACCCTGACAAGAACGAGACACTTTGGGGAGCCTGGCGATGGTACGAAGAGACGGGCAACGGATTTCCCGCCGACTGGGGCGCACACATGTACGACATCGCACAGGCCGCCATCGGCATGGACGGACTTGGCCCCGTCGAGTTCATCCCGCAGGGCTATAACGGAGCCGAATACGCCACGATGAAATATGCCAACGGCATCATCATGCAGGAGCGCCCGTTTACCGACAATCCTAACGACAAAGGCATTAAGTTCATCGGTGATAACGGCTGGCTGAAGGTGGCACGCGGCTATATCGAGTGTTCCGACAGCAAAAAGCTGAAGAAGCAGCAGGAGGACATTGCCGCCGGACAGTACGAAGTAAGCTCTCCGCACATGCAGAACTTCATTGATGCCATCCGCGAGCACAAAGACCCGATAGCGCCAGTGGAATACGGCTGCAGCACCAACACGCTCTGCTGCCTGTTCAACATTGCCCGCGAACTGAAGCGTCCCGTGCATTGGAACCCCGCAACATTGACATTTGACGGCGACAAGGAAGCCTTCGCACACCGTCTCTACTACTACGACTACCGCCGTCCTTACACCCTTCCATATTTGGAAAGGAGAGGATAGCTATTAGAATACGCGCTCTGCAACAAACGAGGCAAGCAGGTGCAGGGCTTCGGTGATTGCAGGGTCGCGAGTGTCGTCGATGAGGCCGTCTGCCATGCCCCGCATGTCTTTCATGTGCCAGGCAGCATACTCCAGACCGCCTTTGCTTATGGTGAAGTCGATGAGCTGCTGTATCTCTTCGAAGCTGGCTTCGCGGCGGCGCACTTTCATGGCCAGTTCGCGCATCTGTGCATCTTCGCCATACTTCACGGCATAGATGGCAGGCAGCGTGAGCTTGCCCTCCTTCATGTCGTTGCCAAGCGGCTTGCCCACCTCTGCTGTGCCGTAGTCGAAGACATCGTCGCGCAACTGGAAACACAGGCCGATGAGCTTGCCGAACTGTGACAGACGTTCTGCCTCTGCTTCCGAGCCTCCTGCTGCAAGAGTGCCCAGACGGGCGCAGACGGAGAAGAGGCTCGCTGTCTTTCGGCTGATGATGTCGAAGTAGGCAGCCTCCGAGAATCGCTCAGAGTCCTGGCTGTCGAGCTGCAGAAGTTCGCCGTCGGCAAGCGACTGTCCGAGCTGTGCAATGTAGCGAACCACACGTACATCTTCCGTCAGCGCAGCACATTCCAGAGCCTTGCTCAGGATGAAATCACCAGCCAGAACAGCTGTCTGGTTGGAAAGGAAAGCATTGAGGGAAGGCAGTCCGCGACGGCGGTCGCTTTCATCCACCACATCATCGTGTACCAGGGAAGCCGTGTGCAGCATCTCCAGTGCAAGAGCCACATTGATAACCTTGTCATCCACCTTGCCAACCATACGGGCAGCAAGCATTACAAGGATGGGGCGGAGCTGTTTGCCTGGGGCTTTGAGTAAGAGCTCAACAGCCTTTTCCAGCAGAGGGTTTTTGCTGTAGAGCGTTTTGCGGAAAGCATCATTGAATTGCTCCATTTCGGCTGCAACTGGAGCCTTTATCTTATCAAGTAAATCCATTTATCGCATTTTTCGGCTGCAAAGGTACGAAGAAATTAAGAATTAAGAGTTAAGAATTAAGAATAATTTCGTAATTTTGCGCCGACAACTCTTAACTCATAAGTCAGAACTCTTAATTCTTAATTATATTATTGATGCAGAAACTCTATTTATTAGACGCATACGCGCTCATTTACCGCGCCTATTACGCCTTCATCAAGAACCCGCGTATCAACTCGAAGGGCGAGAACACATCGGCCATCCTCGGCTTTGTCAACACACTCGAGGAGGTCATTGCCAAGGGTCAGCCCACGCATCTGGGTGTCGCCTTCGACCCCCACGGCGGCACTTTCCGCCACGAAGCCTTCCCGCTCTACAAAGCGCAGCGCGAGGAAACGCCCGAGGCCATACGCTTCGCTGTTCCCATCATCAAGGATATTCTTGCTGCCTACCGCATCCCTGTGCTCGAAGTGCAAGGCTATGAGGCAGACGATGTCATCGGCACACTTGCCCACCAGGCAGACTTGGCAGGCATCGAGACCTATATGATGACCCCCGACAAGGATTATGGTCAGCTCGTCACGGACAGGGTGAAGATGTACCGTCCGCCAGTTGGCAAGAACAACGAGGCAGAGATTCTGGGCGTGGAGGAAGTTAAGAAGAAATGGGGATTGCAGTCGCCCCTGCAAGTCATCGACATGCTGGGACTGATGGGCGATGCCGTCGATAACATCCCCGGCTGTCCTGGCGTGGGCGAGAAGACGGCCCAGAAGCTCATTGTGGAGTTCGGCAGCATCGAAAACCTGCTGGCTTCCACCGACAAGCTGAAAGGTGCCTTGAAGGAAAAGGTTGAGGCGAACGTCGAACAAATCCGCCAGAGCAAGTGGCTTGCCACCATCAACCAGGAGGTGCCCATCAGCCTCGACATGGAACTTCTGAAGCTGCAGGAGCCGGACTATAGCAAGCTGCAGGAGCTGTACAAGCGCTTGGAGTTCCGCCAGCTGCTGAACAAGAAAAGCCTCCTCCCAGCCTCCACCGAGGAGGAGAGCAAACCAGCCGCCATTCAAAAGAACAACGACGGTTCCATGCAGCTCGATTTGTTTGCCGCAGCCCCTGAACCAAAGAAGAAAGAAGAACTGCCAGTGCAGCTCGACCTGTTCAGCACGAGCGAAACAACACAGCACGTTACGTCGGCCAACACAACACGCCTAATTGACCAATTAGGCACGTCTAATTGGTCAACTAAGCAGGCTACGTTTCCAAACACGCCCTTTGTACTTGAAAACGACATCGTGGTCGGCCACAACCTCAAAGCGCATTGGCGGGAACTCAAGGCCCAGGGGCTGACGGACAAGCCGATGTTCGACACCGAGATTGCCCACTACCTGCTGCATCCCGAAATGCGACACTACCTCGACTATCTGCTTTCTGTCTATGGCTGCAAAGACGTGGCGGGGCTGAAACAAAGCCTTGAAGCGGAACTTAAGCGGGAAGGGCTTTGGGAGCTTTTCACCGACATAGAAATGCCCTTGATGCCTGTCCTGGCTGAAATGGAAGAGGCTGGTGTCTTGATTGACACCGATGGGCTGAAAGAGACGAGCCGCCTTTTCACCGAACAGATGCTGGCGCTCGAACAGGAGATACATGCCCTTGCTGGCATCGACTTCAACATATCCAGCCCCAAGCAGGTCGGCGAAGTGCTCTTCGACACGTTGAAGCTCGACAGCAAAGCCAAGAAGACAAAAACTGGACAGTACGTCACGAACGAGGAAGTGCTGGAAGCGCTCAGACGGAAGCACCCGATTGTCGGCAAAATTCTCGACTACAGAGGATTGAAGAAGCTGTTGAGCACCTATATCGATGCCCTGCCGCAGCTCATCAATCCAGAGACCGGACACATCCACACTTCGTTCAATCAGACGGTTACAGCTACGGGTCGCCTCTCTTCGTCCAATCCCAACCTGCAGAACATCCCTGTCCGCGAGGCTCAGGGCAAGGAGGTTCGCAAGGCGTTCATCCCCTATCCTGGACAGCTCTTCTTCAGTGCCGACTACAGCCAAATCGAGTTGCGCATCATGGCGCATCTCAGTCAGGATGCCAACCTCATAGACGCTTTCCTGCAAGGCAACGACATTCATGCCGCCACGGCAGCAAAGATTTTCAAGAAGCCGTTGGGCGAAGTCACGTCCGACGAAAGGCGAAAGGCCAAGACTGCCAACTTCGGCATCATCTACGGCATCAGTGCCTTCGGACTTGCCGAGCGTCTTGGCGTTTCCCGCCAAGAAGCCAAGCAGCTCATCGACGAGTACTTCGTCACCTATCCGGGCGTGAAGGCATACATGGAGAAGAGCATCGAGATGGTTCGCGAGAAGGGTTATGCTGAGACCATTTTCCACCGTCGCTGCCAGCTGCCCGACATCAACAGCCACAACGCCGTCGTTCGCGGTTATGCAGAGCGCAACGCCATCAACGCCCCCATTCAAGGCAGCGCCGCCGACATCATCAAGATTGCGATGATTCGCGTCCAGCACCGCATCAAGGAAGAGGGTTTGCAGTCGAAGATGATACTGCAGGTCCACGACGAACTCAACTTCTCTGTCCTGCCCGAGGAAAAGGAACGGCTGCAAAACCTCGTCGTCGAAGCGATGCAGGGTGCCGCTGCCCTCAGTGTCCCCCTCATTGCCGACTGCGGCTGGGGTACCAACTGGCTCGAAGCACATTAAACAATCTGCTGCGGCACAGCACAAAGGCGGGAAATGATGCGGAAAAGGTGTGCCATGAGGCTCTTTCGATGGAAAAAGCCTGAATAAATTTGGCTGTTTGCTCACTTATTCGTACCTTTGCGGGCGCAAAAGTGGCATTTACGCTTATTTTAGCGCAGAAATATAACAAAACGAACATAATTTGACACATAAAAATGAGAAAGAACCTATTTATTCTTATTGCATTGTTTGCCTTTGTGGGTTGCAGTGAAGACGAGGAACTGGTGCAGCCTACTACAACAGGCATGTCCATTGAGCAAAAAGAATTCAATGCCGACCCTTCGGGCGACGTTATCCGCGTGATACTGAAGAACACCAACACCAAGCCAGAGTACGAGATAAGCGAGGAGGCCAAGGGTTGGGTTGAGCTGTCTTCGTGGGGCGGTATCGGTGCCGGCAATTCGGGAGAATACACATTCATCTACAAGGTGTCGGCCAATGACGGCTACGAGACAAGCAGGAGCGCAAGCATCCGTTTCACGAGCGGTGAAGCAAGCGATGTGGTCTATATATACCAGGACGGTGGCTCGCCCTTTGCTTTTGTCCAGGGCAAGCAGCTGACCATCAATGCCGATGGAGGCGTGCTGGCAATCACTCCCAAGGAGAGCTTCAAGCCGGAGAACCTGAAGGATGCGTCCGACTCGTGGGTGACGTTCAACAAGACAGCCGTGACCGCCGAAGACGGTGTCACCAAGCAGATTCTGTTCACAGTTTCTCCGAACGAAACCGGAGCAGACAGAAGCACCACGATTAGCTATGTCGATGAGACGGGCAAGGAAGACAGCTTCACAATCCTGCAGGGCTGCAGAATCGTCACCTCCTCAAAAGAGGTGGTGATAAGCGAGGCCAAGGTGAGCAGCATGAAGTTGGCCATAAACTCGGCAATTGGCACAGACAAGATTAGCGTGAACAAAAACGTGGATTGGCTGACAGCCGACACCGAGGGCAAGCTGTCGATTCAGGATTTGCCGGAGGAGCTGGACGAGCGCGTGGGTATCATCAAATACACCAACATGCTGAACATGATATCCGAGGAGGTAAAAATCACCCAGATTAGGTCGGCGCGTATCCTTGGCGACGGCAAAGAGCTGAAGACGCTGTCTTTGATTCCGAACTATCCGTATCAGTTAGTGGCGCAGACATCCGTTCTGACCCAGGACGAACCTCTGAAGTGGACGTCTTCCAAGGCGACCGTAGCCACGGTTTCTTCTGATGGCCTCATCACTCCTGTAAAGGCAGGTAAGGCAACGATTACGCTCACGGCAGGCAGCTACAAGAAGACATGCAGCGTCACCGTCGGTGAAAGCAAGGACCTGCTGCCCATCAGATACGAAGGCAGCAACAAGTACGACATCGCTACGAGTAGCCATGAGTACGACGGCAAGCTCTTTATGGAGAACAAGAGTTCCTACATCGTTACGGTGAACTCTGTGGCCGGGTCGCCATATAATAAGGTAACGATGCCGACCGAAACCTTCGAATGCATATTCAAGAAAACCTATAAGGGAACAGCTGACCAGGCATACACAATCAACTGGAAGATGCAGGTGGGCATAACATCCACAGATTTTGACATCACTTTCAAAGCCGGAAGTTTCAGCTACTAATGCTGCCGCCGTCACCAGCAAATCCTATTTTCTGTCCTTCCAGTAGTTGGGCATCAGGAGGAAGAGCACGGTGAAGATTTCCAGACGGCCGATGAGCATGTAGGTGCTCATTAGCCACTTGCCAGAAGCCGGCACACCGGCGAAAGTGCTGGCGGGTCCGGTGGCACCGGTGCCAGGTCCCACGTTGCTCAACATGCTGATGCTGCTGCCAAGGGCAGTGTCCACGTCGGCTCCAAGCAAAGAGTAGCAGGTCATGGCAATGACCACCAGCAGCATATAAATGAAGATGAATGATAGTGCCTGACGCACCTTGTGCTCAGGCACTATTTGTTTTCCGACACGCACACCAAGGACTGCCCTGGGGTGCAGCATCAGGATGAGTTCGTTGAAGACGCTCTTGGCGCAGATGATGATTCTTATGACCTTGATGCCGCCTGCCGTGCTACCCGCACACGCGCCGATTGCCATAATGACAACGGTGGGCATCCAGAACGAAGCTCCCCAAGACACATAGTCGAACTTCTGTGCCGAGAAGCCGGTGCTCGTTGCCACGGAACTCACGTGGAACAGTGCCGAGCGGAAGGTCTCCTCAAAGCCCATCGGCAACGTGTCCTTTGCACTCTCGGGAACCGGCGCAAAGTAGAAAAGCAGCATGAAGCCCGCCACCGCCGCAGCGATATAGCCGCAGAAGACGTGCACCTCCTCGTTGGTGAAGAGTACGCGGCTCCGGCGGATGCTCATGTAGTAGTAGAGCGAGAAATTGATGCTGCTTATCAGCATGAAGAAGGAGGCCACATATTCTATATAGCTGCTGTGGAAATAGGCGATGCTGGCGGAGTGGGTACTGAAGCCACCGGTCGCTATCGTCGTGAAGGAATGGCAGACGGCATCGTAGAGGTTCATCGGCCCGAGCCAGTAGAGGAAGGCGCAGACCCCAGTGAGCACCAGGTAGATGAAGAGCACGCGCCTTGCCGTGGAGCCAATCTTGGGTCGCAGCTTGTCGAGTCCGAGGCCAGTCACCTCGGCAGAATAGAGGTTGCTGTTCTTCATCTCATAGACGGGGATGAGGGCAAAGGAGAAGACCACGATGCCAAGGCCGCCTATCCACTGGGTTATGGCTCGCCAGAAGAGCAGGGAACGGGGCAGGCTGTCGATATCGCTGATGCACGTCGCGCCTGTTGTGGTGAAGCCGCTCATGGTCTCGAAAAAGGCACTTGCCAAGTCCATGTCCGTGAGGCAAAGGAACGGCACCATGCCGATGACGGAGAACACTATCCACGAAAGGGCGACGATGAGGAAGTTGTCGGCTCTGCGCATTCGCTTGTTCTCTCCCTTGCGGCTCAGCAGGATGCAGAATGCGCCGATGCCTACCGTGCCAAGAGCCGTCAGCAGGAAGCTGAGCCAGCCATCCTCGCCATAGAAGATAGCGACTGCCATGGAGAGCAACAGGAAGAAGCTCTCCATGATGATGAGTATGCCGAGGATGCCTTTTTTCATAGTTATTTCAATTCATAATTCTTAATTCATAATTCATAATTATTTCCTTCGCCAAGCCTTCGAGCGTAGCCTAATTATGAATTATGAATTATGAATTGAGAATTATGAATTATCTAAAGCGTGCTTTGCGTAGTCGATGGTGTAGTGCAGGCCTCGGCTTTCCTTGCGTTCGAGAGCCTGACGGGTGATGAGGTAGCCCACATTTATCATGTTGCGGAGCTCGCAGATGTCTTTTGTCGGCTTGACGCGCTTGAAGAGGTGCTCCGTCTCTTCGTACAGGAGGTCGAGACGCTCCCAGGCGCGATGCAGACGCAGGTCGCTACGCACGATACCAACGTAGGTGCTCATGATTTGGTTCACCTCCTTCACGTCCTGGGCGATGAGCACTTTCTCTTCGTTCGACATCGTGCCCTCGTCGTTCCACTCCGGCACCTTGTCGTTGAAGTCGTATCTGTCGATGACCTCCAAGGAGTGCTTGGCTGCCGCGTCGGCATAGACGACCGCTTCGATGAGCGAATTGCTGGCCAGGCGGTTGCCGCCGTGCAGCCCTGTGCACGAGCATTCGCCCACGGCATAGAGGCGGCGGATGCTGCTCTGGCCGTCGAGGTCCACCTTGATGCCGCCGCACATGTAGTGGGCGCTGGGGGCAACGGGGATGTACTGCTTGGTGATGTCGATGCCGATGGAGAGGCACTTGGCATAGATGTTGGGGAAGTGGTGCTTGGTCTCCTCGGGGTCTTTGTGGGTCACGTCGAGGCAGACATGGTCCAGGCCGTGAATCTTCATCTCGCGGTCGATGGCACGCGCCACGATGTCGCGCGGGGCGAGCGAGAGTCGCTCGTCGTACTTCTGCATGAACTCCTCGCCGTTGGGCAGCCTGAGGATGCCGCCGTAGCCGCGCATCGCCTCGGTGATGAGGTAGGCGGGGTGCGTCTCCTGGGGATTGTAGAGCACCGTCGGGTGGAACTGCACGAACTCCATGTCCTTCACCTTGCCTTTGGCACGATAGACCATCGCTATGCCGTCGCCCGTCGCGATGTCGGGATTGGAGGTCGTGGCATAGACGGCTCCCGTGCCGCCCGTCGCCATGAGGGTGACTTTGCTCAAGTAGGTATCGACCTTGCCCGTATCGGGATTGAGGATGTATGCGCCATAGCACTCGATGTCGGGCGTGCGGCGCGTCACACGGATGCCGAGGTGGTGCTGCGTGATGATTTCTACGGCGAAGTGATGCTCCAGCACTTCGATGTTGGGGTTCTGGCGTACAGCCTCCATCAGGCCGCGCTGTATCTCGGCCCCGGTGTCGTCGGCATGGTGCAGGATGCGGAACTCCGAGTGCCCGCCCTCGCGGTGCAGGTCGAACTCGCCGTCCTCCTTCTTGTCGAAGTTCACGCCCCAGCGGACGAGGTCGCGAATGCCTTGCGGCGCATTCCTCACCACTTGTTCCACGGCCGCCGGGTCGCTGATGTAGTCGCCCGCAATCATCGTGTCCTCGATGTGCTTCTCGAAGTTGTCCACCAGCAGATTCGTCACGGAGGCGATGCCGCCCTGAGCCTTTGCCGTATTAGCCTCTTCGAGGGTCGTCTTGCAGATGAGCACGACCTTTCCCTTGCCCGCGTTAGCCACCTTCAGCGCATAGCTCATGCCAGCCACACCGCTGCCTATAATCAGGAATTCACACTTCTTAATCATTGCTTTTGATGTCTTATTTACATAATCACGGTGCAAAGTTACGAAAAAGATTAGAGATTAGGGATAGAGACAGGAGTTTTTTTGTTTATCTGAACGCGAGCACCTTCTTCGCTGTCAATGCAGAGCGTAAAAACGACAAGAAAGTCTGTGCCATCGATACTTTTTTCTCTGATTCGTTTGGCGGTTTGCCCAAATTCCCCTAACTTTGTGGTCGTTAGAGACAAAAAACGACGACTTTTAATCATCCATAGCACATGAAGAACTTTTTTCTGACAGCAGCGACACTTCTCGCAATGCTCATGCCAACTGCTGCATCGGCTCAGGAGGCGTCATACCAAGGTGAGTCCGGTGAGTTCAAGCACACCTACGAGGCAAAGGATTTGCTGTTTAACATTACGGGAGGCTGGGTAGCCAAGGAATGGCGGACAACTATCAATGGCGAAACCCGCCACGAGGACTTTTGGGGCAATCCCGACAAGATGCTGCACGGTATGCAGGTCGGTCTCTCTGTGTCGAAAGGTCTTTTCCACGGCTTGGGATTCCGCGCTGGCCTCTACTACGAGTGGTATCTTCATTTCTTTAACTCGCAGATGAAGGAAGACTACGGCTTCAACCGCTTCAGCGAGCACTGCCTGTATATCCCCCTCCATGCGATGATTCGCATGTATCCTTTCTCAAACAAGTCGATATGCGTCACCCCCTTTGGCGGTATCGGTTTCAACTGGGCGATAGTCGGCAAGTTGAAATCGGGGCCGATGGCTGTTACGGACAAATATGGGCGCAACACCATCACGGGCCGCCAGTATCCCTTGGAAATCTTCGACTACAACAACCACACGCCCCACCATTGGAACGTGCAGGCCGAGGCGGGTCTGGCCATACGCATCAAGCGTGCCGAAGTTGCCTTCACCTATTCCTGGGGTCTGAACCACCACCGCCTCTACGACGAAGCCTTCAGCCGCCAGAACAAGCTGAATGTGAACCTATCGTACGTTATCGATAAGGAAAGATAGGGCTGCAGGTTTGGACGATAGTTGCTAACACAAGCTACAGTTTTTAATCAAAAGAAACAATGAAAGTAAAATACATCCTTCTATGTCTCTGCCTGCCATTGGCAGCTTTTTCCGCGAACAAAGTCGCGAACAAGGTCAACTCATTGAAGGGGTTTAGTGTTTCTGTCCCTGATACAGTTATACAAGGCAGCGAGTTCCCTGTCATATACACCCTTGAGGCAACACATTGGCAGAAAGCACACGTCACTCAGGGAGTGGGGCTGATGCAGACAGGCCAAGAGTCGAATATTCAGGAGGGGAGACCATACTCCATGCTAACGATAGTGGCACGTTTCTCCACTTCGAGGGTGGGGCATATTACATTGCCCCCCATATCGGCAGAAATAGACGGGCAGGAATTCTTTTCAGAAACCAAGGAAATTTATGTCAAGCCTCATCCGCAATACGGGGAGGAAATGACACTGGCACACGAATGGCTCCAGAAGAAAGGTGCAGACAAGGATTCGCTTACGCTGAACTATACGGTGTCTGTGGGGGATTTCTTCTTTTTCTGCGACCAACGGCACAAGTGCTTCTGCCTGGTTGCTAAGAAGGACACATGGGACTGCGCAGGAGAACCAGTATGGGCATACAGCATGGAGAGTGCCATGGATGAAGAGTCGCTCAAGAAATACATTCCATACTTCTTCATTTATTACAATGACCTGCTCGCTTCCCTGAAAAAGTCGGGGCTGAAGGCCAAACAGTTTGCCGACGGAGCGGAGCAAGTGCCTCCTCTTCTGGGTGAACTGAAATGGGGGCAAAACGCGCCCTATAACGCAAAACTCCCAACCAAAGGCGGAGAACGTGTCCTTGTTGGTTGTGTACCGCTTGCCATGGCAATGATAATGAAATATCACGACTGGCCGAAACAGGGCATGTCGAATGTCTATTTCGAGACCGAGGGCAGGAAATTTAACTTTGACTGCACAGAGATGAAACCACAATGGGAACAGTACAAGAACCATTACGACAAAGAGGAAACGGCGGCATGTGCTGAGTTGTCAAAGGTTTTAGGTACACTGGCCCTTATGATGAGTCCCACATATAAGGAATCTTCAACGTCAGCCAACTTAAACCACATTAAGCATATCATGTGTAACAACATGGGGTATTCTGGCCGCATGACGCGGAAAGATAAACCCTTAAACGATGAGGCGTTCAGGCTGCTGAAACAGGAACTGGAGAGCCGCCGCCCATGTATTGTTGCGAGAAACTCCCATGCTTTCATCTGCGACGGCTACGAAGACGGGTTTTTCCATTTTAATTTGGGATGGCGAGGACATGGAAACGGATATTTCCGTGCCGTGGGAGGCAGCGCAGAGGAGAAGCTCGACACAATGTTCCATAATGTCATTACACACATTGAGCCGCAAAAATCCGAAAGCAAGAAAGAAGTGACCTTGAAAAAGGCAAATACACTCTGCGAACTGCTGTCCGACGAAGAAAAGGAAAACCTGACATCTCTAAAAATTACCGGTCCCATTGGAAGCAATGACATTCGCCTGATACGTGCCATGGCAGGTGCTAAAAGCGACTCTCTCTATGACAGCAGGAATATGGGAACCCTCAGGAAGCTGAACCTTGTAGATGCCAGCATCGTTTCGGACGAGACACCATGGAAAATTAAAAAAGCAACAAGTGGATGGACGCATACGACAATCGGATATTCTTATTACAGCGGTTGGGGAATACACTCCAGAAATGAACACGATGAATTTGACTTCAATAATATGGACAAAAAGCAGTGGGCGAAATTCAAATATACAACTGCCAGTAAAGTAAAAAAAGAAGAAGGCCGCATGTATTCTCGCGTAAACGACACATTATATATAGAATATTTTATTTGTATCCCGAAAACCATCGGAGAAGGAATGTTTTCGAATTGCTCTTCTTTGCAAACAATTGTAATGCCCAAGAACACAAAACGTATTTCGGATTATGCTTTCGTGAATTGCGAATCATTAAGAAGCACACTGATACCAGCATCCGCAGGTCTCCCCGGGAAATACCTGTTCCATAATTGCTCGTCGTTGGAAAAGCTGTATATCCCCAAGCCTTCAACCCCATACTCGCCCTATGTGTCGTCGAAGTTCACCGGGGAAAATCTTTCCGTCGGATTCCAATTAGAAGAATACCTGCCTAAAAAAAGATAACACAAAACGAATGCAAAGAAATACCACGACCAGTTTCTTAGGGACAATGGCTGGGATTGTTTCAACGAGCACTGCCTATACATCCCTCTGTACGCCCAGTTCCGCCTGCCTCTTGCCAGAAGGAACAAAAAATCAGCATCACCCCCCTACGCCGGTATCGGCTTCAATATCGCCATGAAAGGCAGGTTCAAGAATGGACTGACCACTAATTCCTAAAAGAGAAGCAAGGAAAGAAAAACTCACCAAAACAAAGAACCATGAGAAGAATATATGTTTTGTTCACAGTATTATGGGCCGCGACTTTTGTTGTGTATGCCCAGAAAAGCATTTCCTCAAACGAGGTGTCAAAAGAAAAGGAGACTTATCCTTACACAGGACAAGTTGTTGATAATTTCGGTAACCCCATTAAGGGTGTTCTCGTCAAAAATCTCAGTGCTAATTCATCCATGACAACAGAGGATGACGGACTTTATTCTTTTGATTTGTCTGTACCTAACGACTCTATAGTTTTCATTAAAAACGGGGAAAGACTATGTAGCGGTTTATTATCCTCCTATAACAAATACTATTTAATTCTTGATTCGAGGAGGTGCACTTTGTTACCATATACTGAATATAAACAAAAGGAGGGAAAGACCAATTATGAGACGGGACTTAAGTATCTCAATAAGGATTCAAAGGAAGCCCCAGAAAACACAAAAGCATTCGAATACATCAAACGTGCTGCAGACATGGGAAATAAAGATGCAATGTTTGCTTTGGCACAAATGTATGAAGAAGGAATAGGTGTTACTCAGAACTATGGTGCAGCATTTCTTCTGTACAATAACCTCAATAACCCTAAAGCCAAGATCCGTTTGGGCGTAATGTACTTAGAAGGGTTGGGGGTCAAACAAAACGATAAGAAAGCTGCCTACTATTTCTATCGTGTATTCATTGAAGACGATAACGCCACCGCAAAAAAGTATTTAAAGGAGATTCTTGCAAAAAGGGAGTTCACAATAGAAAATCTTAAAACATATAAATTCGACAATAACAAGGATATTGATGCCATTAGCTTCCCAGACGAAAAGAATGCCATGTTTCCTGGAGGGGACAAAGCATGTCTGGAATGGCTTTCAAAACACATCATATATCCTAAAGATTGTGAAAAACAAGGTATTCAAGGCCAGGTGTTAACTAAATTCACTATTGATATTGATGGCTCCATCATTGATTTGGAAGTATTAAGCTCACCTCATCCTTCTCTTGCAAAGGAAGCGGTGCGTGTTATTAGTGAGATGCCAAAATGGAAACCTGCAAAAAAGGATGGTAAGACCGTATGTAGTACTTTTCGAATGCCTATCACGTTCCGTTGCAGAGATTCAATGCCAGTTGTAATCCCGAATAATAAGGATAAAGGAGTGGCATTAACCGTTGAGAATTTCCCAGACAAGAATTTCCGGGAGTGGTTATCCAAACAAGGCTACGTTATTGATGGTGTGCTGACAGAAGCCAAGATAGAGGGTGTCAAACACATCAATGTGGCGAAAATGGGAATCAAAAACCTGAAAGGCATAGAGTATTTCACAAACTTGAAGAGCCTTGTTTGTTCAGATAACCAGCTGTCTGCGCTTAACGTGTCGAATAATACTCATTTGGAAATCTTACAATGCTATGGAAACCAGTTGTCAGCACTTGATGTGTCGAAAAATGTTGCGTTGGAGGAGATTCGCTGTCATTCCAACCAGTTAACGTCACTCGATGTTTCAAACAATACCGCTCTGAAAAAGCTGTGGTGTCATTCCAATCAGATGACAACTCTTAACGTCCCGAAGAATAGTGCGTTGACAGAACTGTACTGCTATAGCAACCAACTGACAACACTCGATGTTTCAAATAACCCTGATTTGACGGGTTTGTTCTGCGAAAACAACAAACTGATAACTCTTGACGTTTCGAATAACCCGGCATTGATTAGGTTGCATTGCCACCAAAACCAGATAAAGGATGAGGCGATGGACGCACTCATTGAGGGCCTGCCAACCGTGGAAAACAGAAGCATGTCTGTTATTTATCAAAGCTCCGCAGAACAGAATTTGATGACTGCCGCACAGGTGGCAGCGGCAAAATCTAAAGGATGGCTGCCCCATTATTATAATGGCAGCAAATGGGTGGAATTGGAGAAATAATTGGTCGGATAATCAATTGCACGAATTATACGAATGGCCTACGCCTTTGATGGAGGGGGCATTCGTGTAATTCGTGCAATTCGTGGTTTTGTGGGCTGTTGCCTTTTGTGGGTTAGTTTGCTGTGAAGCTTGTGAGTTGTGTTGAACCTTGGGCGGAGCTGCCGAGGTAGAGGCCGTGCCAGGCTGTGGTGGCGTCGGTGGGTGCCGTCGTGCTGTACTTGACGGTGTAGGTGCTGCCCTTTGTCATGCCGGTGGCGGTGAAGAGGGAGAGGGTACTGCTGACCGATGCCTCGAAGGAGTAGGTGACGAGGTTCCTGCCGCTGGCGTCGGCCAAGGTGTAGTAGCGCCCTGTGCTGTAGCTGAGGCTGCTGGTGCTGAGGCTGTAGCCCTGGACTGCGCTGCCGATGCTGCTGGAGCCACCTCCTCCGCCGCCCCAGCCGCCACCACCGCCTTGGGTGCCGCCTGCGCTGATGCCGATGCCGTTGCCAGTAATCTGGATGTAGGAGTTGTTGTCGCAGTCGAAACCTTCCTCGGGACCGCCCTTAGTGGTGTAGGCAAAGACGGCGCCGTTTCCGATTTGGATGGCTCCCGACTGTCCATAGTTGCTGTCCACGGCATCGTTGCCGTAGCCGTAGCAGACGACTACGCCGCCGTCGAACTTAATCGCACCAGCCGTATTGATGCAATCATCGTAGCACTTGAAGTAGTGCTTGCCGCCCTTGAAGACAATCGAGGCGTTCGACTTCAGCTTGCTTTCCAAGCCTTCTGCACCTTGGGTTGATGTTGTGATGACGCTCTCGCCGCCGTTTACGGTGATGGCTCCCACGGCTTTGATGGCCTTTGCCGACGATGTGTTGGAGAATTTTGCGCCAGTTGTGCTGACGTTGAGGACGGGACCTTCGCTGTCGCTCTTGCCGATGGTGAGCGTTCCGTCGCTCTTGATGCCTTTGCCGCCCGTGCCTGTCATCTTGATGGTGATGGTGCCGCCTTGCAGGTCGATGCTTCCGTCGGAGGTCAATCCCTTGGCTGTCGCGTAGCTGCTGCTCGTGCCTGTGCCTGCGCCGCTATTGGTGATGGTGATGTTGCCGCCAGTCGTCTGGAGCACTTTGTCGCAGCTGATGCCTTTGGCTGCCGCGCCTGTGTTCGCGATGGTGATGGTGCCGCCGGCGATGGTGATGTTCTTGTCGCCTTTGATGCCTGCGGCTGTCACGAACTTCCCTCCCGAGGGAGTCACCGAGCCGCTGTCCGTGATGGTGCCGTCCTTGTAGCGGGAGGTGTAGTCGGAAACGGTGAAGGTGCGCACCGAGCCACTTGTAGAATAGTTGTTCGTGCTGATGTAGTAATAGACATTGGGGTTGCTGTCGTTCGGGCCGTTGACGTTTCCTGTGCGGATGGTATAGGTCTGTCCGCCGCCGCCTGGGCCGCCGCCACCACCACCGGGCCAGCCGCCGCCACCACCGGTATAGTTGTCGCTGGCGAAGTAGAACTGGCCGCTTTGAGGTTCGTCGAACTCATAGTAGTAGAACGTGCGTGTGGTCTGACCTGTGGCTTGTACGGTGATGGTGCCTGTCATCTGGGCAATCTTCGTGCCGTTGCTGCTATAGAGATACACAACATTCTTCCAGTAGTTGCTGTTAGTGGAGCTGAGAGCCACACAGATGCGATAGACGGGATCCGGCTCGTCTGGGTCGTCGCCGCCTCCTCCGTCGCCGCTACTGCCGTCGTCGTCCACGTTGCGCGACAGGTCGAGTGTGCCGCCGCTGCCTTTTGCGTCTATGTTAAGGGTGAGCGAAGCATCCTCTTCGCTAATGCTGATGTCGCCGTCGGCACTGAGACCCTTGCCTGCTTCGCCTGTGTTGTCTATAACGACCGAGCCGCCAGTGATGTCCAGACGGCCGTTGGCCTTGATGCTTGTCACATACCCGGGGTCGTTGTTCACCACGATATACTTGCCGCTCTGCGTGAAGGTCAGAGCTCCGCCGCTGATACTGATGTCGGCCTTGCCCTTGATTCCCTTGTCGCCGTCGCCGGTTGTGGTGATGCGGATGTCGCCTGCCGAAATGGAGAGGAGGCTGTCGCTCTTGATGGCGGCCACGTCTCTCTCTGTAACCGTAATGTCGATGATGCCGCCTTTGATGATGACCTGCCCGTCGTCATCGTCGCCCTCCTGCGTTGCCTCAGCCTGTATGCCGTCGCCCTTTGCATCCCTCACGAAGACAGCGCCGCCGTTCATCTTGAAGTACTGTCCGGCATGAATGCCGTCGCCCTTTGCGCCCGTCACGACGATTTGGCCCGTAGTCTTCTTCACCAGCATGTATTCCTTTGTCTTGATGGCATGGGTGGCGTTGCTCTTTACGGTCAGTTCGCCGCCTCCGCTCACTTCGAGATGCCCTTTGCAATACAGGGCTGCTTTCTGTCCGAGGTCGGTCGTGGCATCCTCCAAAAAATTGTTCGTTCCTTCGGCAAGTTCGAGTGCGATGCGCTTGCCGCATTTGATGTCGAGCGCCGCACCGGTGGCACTCTTCAGGTTGACCCCGGCAAGCCGAATGCAAGCCTTGTATTCGCCGTTGTAGGTGAAGCTGCCTTCCAGACTCTCACCGCTGAGCACGAACGTCATCTCGCGGTCGGTATTGGCATTGGTGAGCGTGACGGCCGCACCGTTTATCGTTGTCGTGATGTCCTCCACGTTCTGCGGAGCGACCGTGGCCGAAGCCCCGTCGTAATATATATATAATGTGTCCGTCGCCACAGCCGTTTCCGTGGGCTTTACGAACGTGATGCTGTCTATGTCGGCCACATCGACAGAGACATCTCCGATGCTGATTTTATTCTCGCCGAAGAGCATTTCCCCGACATCGAACCTTGTGTAAGTGCCGTTCTTCCAAAAGTAAAGACCGTCTATCTCCGCTGCGGAGAGTGCAAGCAGTCCTGCCCCCATGAAGGCTGTCACGATAAGTTTGATGGATTTCATTTCGCGTGAAAAAAATTGTTTGAAGGTAATTCGGCCGCAAAGGTAGCATTTCTTCCGCAATAAACCGCCGCTGCCTCCGTATTTTTAACTTCATTTAGCTTATGATAATCATTCGTTTAGCCTGTTTGAGCTGTCAAAAGCACCACAGGCACAACCCCCGCAGTCCGTGTTGTATAATATCGTGCGCCACGGAGCAAAACCCTGCGCAGCGAGCCACATAACTATTTTCAAGCCTTGGAAATATATTATCAAGCTTTGAAAATATATTTTCACGCCTTGAAAATAAATTATCAAACCTTGAAAATAATTATGTGGCGTGCCTCGCGAACTTTTATGCGCAGCCTTTTCGGGTTATGTGAGGAGCCTTTCTGGATTATGCTCCCAGCACTTATGGCTTTCGGAACGTATCGTGTCGAGCCTTTTATGCCCCTCTGCCAGATGCTGAAACCTGCTCAAACGGGTCTGGTTTCATACCGTTTCAGCAGTTTTCAACATTGAAATCTGCTCAAATGGCATCAAATTCACCCCGTTTCAGCAGTTTTCAACTCTGAAAGTTGCTCAAATGGACTTTTCTTCATACCTTTGCAATAACTTCTTTTTCAGATATGCTTACCACAAAACCATGAGCACAGGAACATTATACAAAGACTTTCAAAAAAGGTTTAAGTTGTTTGTAAGCAAACGTCCCGACCTTGTAGAGAACACACTCTCGAACATCTTTACCATGCGTCTCATAGGGAACAAGACACATGGCGACTTAGCAGAGATTGGAATAGCAGAGTTCATTCATCAGTTCATGTATGATTTTGACAGCCGACATGTGGGCAAGGACTTGTTCCGAGCAAAAGAACACGAGGAGGACATTGTGATTATCAACGAACTGACGAAAGAAGAAATCCCTGTCAGCCTGAAGGCTTACGGTGACGGACCGCTACAATTGTCAACGGATAGGGATGCCAAGATGTTTCCTAAACTAAGCGAATATGGAAATTCTATTACTGACAAGGACACAATAAAAGAAGTCTTCCGTTCGGAAGCTTTCCAGTCTCTTGACTCTGTTAATGTGATGCCGCTTATTTATCGAGAAGAGAAAAAAGAATGTAATATCATGGTGTTCGACTTTGACAAAATGAAGAGAAGGACAAACAAGATACTTCTTGTCAAAGAAGGATATAAGTATGATGAAGAATTGAAGAAGATTGTTCCCGCCAAAGGACGCACGCATCCTATATACATGTTCATAGATAGGAATGGCAAATACATATGTGAGGTAAGGTATGGAGGTGCCGCAGCCAATGCTTTGCAACGTGGCTTTTGGACACACACAAAGAATGCCTTCAACTATTTCGACAGTCTGACAAACGGATGGATTTCCTACGAACATAATCTTACACTGGTTCAATTATTTAGGCTCGCACTCAACAGTACAGAGAACGGACACAAGAACGCAAATATCATCTTGCAGACAGATATTGACAACTTCAAGCAAAAGACAAGATGAGCATACAGCACGATTTATTTGGAAGGGTGATGAGTGTCCCGGAAACAGAGGGCATCAAATACACTGGCTCCAAACTTAAGATACTGCCTTATATTATCGACATGGTTGGCGAGCTTGGTGTAAAGTCTGCCCTTGATGCCTTTAGCGGAACAACAAGAGTGGCACAAGCCTTTTCACAGATAGGATATGATACAACATCCAACGACATTTCTGTCTGGTCGGAAGTCTTTGGCACCTGCTATCTCCTTTCCAAACAGCCAGACTCTTTCTATATCCCGTATTTGGAAGAACTTAACTCCCTCGAAGGTTATAAGGGATGGTTTTCCGAGAACTATGGAGGGGAAGGTGAAGACGGTAAGATGCCTTTCCAAATGAAAAACACCATGCGCCTCGATGCCATAAGAGACAAAATCGATGAATACGACCTTACCTGGGAAGACAAGTGTGTTCTGCTTACAAGTCTCATCTATGCAATGGACGCTGTTGACAATACATTAGGTCACTATGCAGCATATCTTTCCGGTTGGTCGCCGCGCTCCTATAATGATATAGTGCTTAAGCTTCCTAAAAGACATCTTACAGAAACAACCAACAAAGTCGTTCAGGGTGATGTCTTCGACGTGGTCAAGGATTATCACGACTTGGTTTACCTTGATCCGCCTTACGGTTCAAACAATGAGAAAATGCCGCCGAGCAGGGTCAGGTATGCGGCATACTACCACATCTGGAAAACCATCATACTGAACGACAAGCCCAAAGTCTTCGGCAAGGCAAGGAGGCGTGAAGACACACGCGATACAGTATCGCCATCGCTCTTCGAGGAATACAAAAAGAACGAGCAGGGGAACTTCATCGCTATGCAGGCAATAAAGAAACTTATAGAACAGACCAACGCCCATTACATTCTTTTGTCATACGGTTCTGGTGGCAGGGCAACGAAAGAAGAGCTGAATGACATTCTCCATTCAAACGGTAAAGTCATTGCGGCTCAAGAGATTAACTACAAGAAGAATGTGATGAGCAATATGCGATGGACGAACGAGTGGATAAACTCAGACGGCAAATATAATGAATACCTGTTCCTGTTGGAAAAATAATTCTCTGCCAACCATACTTAATTCTTAATTTCTTTGTACCTTTGCACCCGATATGGAGCAGACGTTTAAGGAAATAAGAGATTGCCTTGCCCGGCGCATCCTGATTATGGACGGTGCGATGGGCACGAGGATTCAGGCTTTCGGGCTTTCTGCAGAGAGCTTCCATCGGGGGAGGTTCGCTTCGTGGCCGGTGTCGTTGGCGGGCAACAATGATGTGCTGTGCCTGACAGCGCCCGAGGTTATCAAGGACATTCACCGCCTTTACATCGAGGCGGGCGCCGACATCATTGCGACAAACACTTTCTCGTCAAACCGAATCAGCCAGCAGGAATACGGCTGTGCGGAAATTGCCCATGAGATGGCCCGCGAAGGAGCACGGCTTGCCCGAGAGGTGGCAGACAGCCAGACCCTCTCTAACTCCTCCTTAAAGGGGGAGAACTCCCTCCCTTTAAGGGAGGGTTGGGGTGGGTCCAGCAGGAAGATTTATGTGGCCGGTTCGATGGGCCCTACGTCGAAGTCGCTGACGCTTCCTTCGGACATGGGCAACCCCTCCCGAAGACTTGTTTCTTTCGATGAAATGGTGGATTCTTATGCAGAGCAGGCCGAGGCTTTGCTTGAAGGCGGTGCCGACATGCTTCTGCTGGAGACTTGCTACGATGCCCTCAACACGAAGGCTGCCATCTATGCTATAAGCAAACTAAATGAACGGTTTCATCGGGAAATTCCTGTCATGGTGTCTGTCACCGTCAACGACCGCAGCGGACGCACCCTGACGGGACAGACTTTGTGGGCTTTCTATACAAGCATCAGCCATTACCCCTATCTTCTCAGCTTCGGCTTGAACTGTTCCTTCGGCGTTACCGACCTTCGGCCTTTCGTCGAACAGCTTTCGGCCAATGTCCCCCTGCCTATTTCCATATATCCCAATGCGGGCTTGCCCAACCAGATGGGCGAGTACGAGGAACTGCCCGACTATACAGCCAGCCACCTTCGGCAGATGGCGGAAGCTGGACTGCTCAATATCGCCGGAGGTTGCTGCGGAACAGACGAGCATCACATCAAGGCTATAAGTCAAGCCCTGCGCGACATCCGCCCGAGGGTCGTCCCAGAGAAAGACACGAAGCTGAGGGTGTCGGGCCTTGAACCCTTGCTAATCGACCGGCAGGAGCAGAACATTACGAACGTTGGAGAGCGTACCAACGTGGCAGGCTCCCGACGGTTTGCCCGTCTCATCGCGGAGAAGCAATATGGCGAGGCACTCTCTGTGGCTCGCAATCAGATAGAGGGCGGGGCGACGGTCATCGACATCAACATGGACGATGCGATGCTTGATAGCCGGGAGGAGATGCAAACCTTCTGCCGCCACATCAGCGGAGAGCCTGCCGTGGGGCGTGCCGTCCTGATGATAGACAGCAGCGACTGGCCGACGATTCTTGCAGGACTGAAGAACGCTCAAGGCAAGTGCATCGTCAACTCCATCAGCCTCAAAGCAGGAGAGCAAGACTTCCTGGCCAAAGCCCTTGAGCTGAGACGCATCGGTGCCGCTGTTGTCGTCATGGCTTTCGACGAAGAGGGGCAGGCCACAACATACGAAAGGAAAATTGCCATTGCAGAGCGGGCCTATAAGCTCCTGACCTCCATGGGCTTCCCGCCGCAGGACATCATATTCGACGTTAACATCCTTTCCGTCGGCACGGGCATTAAGGAGCACCAGGCGTATGCCGTCGACTTTATTCGTGCTGTGGAGTGGATTAAGCAGCACCTACCCTACTCGAAAACAAGCGGAGGCGTGAGCAACCTGTCGTTTGCTTTCCGTGGGAACAACAAGGTAAGGGAGGCGATGCACTCGGTGTTCCTCTATCATGCCATCCGTGCAGGCCTTGACATGGCGATTGTCAATCCGTCCATGCTTCAGGTCTATGACGACATCGAGCCCTGCCTGCTCCGGGCTGTGGAGGATGTCATCTTGAACAGCGACGATGAAGCGACAGAGAGGCTACTCGCCGAAAGTGAAAAGTTAAAAGTTAAAAGTGAAAAAACTGTCGAGGAACACTCTTCACCCTTCACTCTTCACTCTTCACTCTCAATAGAGGAACGTCTTCAATATGCCTTGACCAAAGGCGACAGTAGCCACTTGGCAGAGGACATTCCCGAGGCGCTTGCCAAGTATGGAGAGCCGATTCACGTCATCGAGGGTCCCCTCATGCAGGCAATGGAGCGCATCGGGCAGCTCTTCGGCGAGGGCAAGATGTTCCTGCCGCAAGTGGTACGCTCGGCACAGGTGATGAAGGACGCTGTGGCAATTCTCACGGACCTACCCCAACCCTCCCTTAAAGGGAGGGAATTCTCCCCCTTTAAGGGGGAGTCAGAAGGGGTCTATCCTTGTGTAGTCCTCGCGACAGCCAACGGCGACGTGCACGACATTGGCAAGAACATTGTCAGCATCGTGCTTTCCTGTAATGGCTTCGAGGTCATCGACCTTGGGGTAATGGTGCCGTGCGAGACGATTCTCGAAGCAACACGACAGCACAAACCAATGCTTGTGGGCATTAGCGGCCTCATCACGCCATCCTTGAAGGAGATGGAGAAGCTTTGCGAGACATTCCAAAGAGAACATCTGCAGGTTCCCATCCTCGTTGGCGGCGCAACCACGTCGGCCGTCCACACGGCTGTCAAGCTGGCTCCGCTCTACGATGGTCTTGTCCTTTATGGTGGCGATGCCTCGCAAACGTCTGTGTTGGCCAAGCGATTGGATTCTCCCCATTTCATCGAGCAAATCAAGGCAGAGCAGCAACAGATTCGTGATGCCTGGAGCGAGCACCATGCCCCGCTTACACCCTATCAGGAAGCTAACCGCCGAGGGAGTGAAGAGTTAAGAGTGAAGAGTGAAGAATTATATTCACTACCTGCCTTTAATAGTAACTCTGATTCTTCACTTTTCACTTTTCACTTTTCACTTAAAGACCTCAAGGAATTCATCGACTGGCGCATGTTCCTGCTGTTCTGGGGCTTCAAGGGCGAAACGCTGCCGCAGCTGCTGGTCAACCCAGAAGCTGAGAAGACGCTCCGCGAGAGCAAGGACTTCCTTGAATTTTGCATCCAACGCGATAGCCTGAGTGTAGAGGCATTATATAAGGAAGAGCCGGCGATAGGGCGGGGCAATGACATCGTGCTCTGCAAAGACGGGCAGTTGCTGCCCATGCTCCGCAGCCAGACAGCCGCCCATCACTACCGTTGTCTCTCGGATTTCTTCAATGAGCAGCAGCCATCGCCAATCGGGATGTTCGTGGTTACAGCCCGCCCCAAAACGGAACCTGCCGACGAAGAGGAGCGTCTGATGACCCATGCCCTCTGTGCCCGCCTGGCCGAAGCCGCAGCAGAATGGCTCGGTGAAAGAGTAGATTTTGATTCTTCACTCTTCACTTTTCACTCTTCACTCTTGCGTGTTGCTTTCGGTTATGCCACCTGTCCCGACCACTCGCTGAAGCGCATCGTCTTCGACCGTCTGGAGGCAGAGCAGAGGCTTGGCATCACTCTGACCGACCACTATAGCATCCAGCCTTCCACCTCCGTGTGCGGCCTCTTCATCAACCACCCCGATGCCACTTACTTCCCTGTCGGGCGCATCGACCGTGAACAGCTTGCCGACTATTGCCAGCGTCGCGGCATCAGCATCAAGGAAGGCGAACAACTCTTGTCAAAGTTCATATCATCCTAATCAATTCGTTATAACGATATAACGTCATAACGCCATTAACATCATGAAAGTCATCGATATTCTCAACAGCAACCGCCGCCCTTTCGCCAGCTTTGAACTCGTTCCTCCCCTGAAAGGCAGCGATGCAAGTCGCCTCTACCAGAGTCTCGACCCGCTGATGGAGTTTAAGCCTCCTTTCATCAATATCACCTGTCACCGCGACGAGATAGAATACATCCCGAATGCCGACGGCACATATACGCGGATGACGCTTGCCAAGCGTCCTGGCACGGTTGCCATCGTAGCTGCCATCATGCGCCGCTATCCTGATTTGGAGATTGTGCCGCATGTCATCTGTGGCGGCTCCTCCAGCAGTCGTGTGGAGAGCGAACTGCTGGACCTCCACTTCCTGGGCATTCACAATATCGTGGCTTTGCGAGGCGATGCCTTGCCCGGACAAAAGCACTTCATCCCCGAACCCGACGGCTTCAGCCATAGCTCGGAACTTGTCGGCATGATAAGCGACCTGAACAGGGGAAAGTATCTCGATCCAACAGTCAAGCAAGGGCTTGCCACCGACTTCTGCATCGGTGTGGCTGGCTATCCGGAGAAGCACTTCGAGGCGGCTAACATCGAGAGCGACATCATGCACCTGCGTCAGAAGATAGCGGCCGGAGCCGACTACATCGTGACGCAGATGTTCTTCGACAACGAACGCTTCTACCGCTTTGTTGATAGCTGCCGCAAGGCTGGCATCACAGTCCCCATCATCCCCGGATTGAAGCCCATCTCCTCCCAAAGGCAGATTGACATGCTCCCCCGCAGTTTCCATATCGACATCCCACAGCAGTTGGTCAGTCTCTTAGAAAAGACAAAAACAGCGGAAGACGCCTACCGGCTCGGCATCGACTGGGCCATCCGCCAAAGCCGCGACCTCTTGGAGCACGGTTTTCCCGCTATACATTATTATACTATGGCTAAGCCCGACAACGTCTGCCAAATCGTCCGCGAAGTATTTCTTGTTCCCTAAAACAGGCTTTTGTTCCCTGAAACAGACCGAAAAACGGCCTTTTCCCTCATAAGACTTAATTATTTTTAACCTTTGATGCAATTTTTTTACAAAAAAGCTTGCACATTTGTATTTTCTTTGTAACTTTGCGTTCGGATAATAACAAAAACGGAATCCCAAGAGGCTAACGATGCCGTTTGTAGGGCAGGCTGAAGGGGAAGGACGTTTTCCGAAAGGAACAAGCTTCCATGACGAAACAACTCCCACGTCCTTTCATTCCAAAACCATTAAAACATTCAATAACGCTGAATTTGGGGGCAGGAGGCACAAAACTTAAGATTATGAAAAAGTTATTTACAATGATGGCAATCTGCCTGGGTGCATTCACTGCTGCTAACGCTCAGTACACTCCCGAGAAGGGTGACTTCGCTGTAGAATTCGGCTTCACTCCCTTTGGTCAAAATGGCAACAGAGCATTCAACCTCAATGGTGGTATGCTGAAAGGTCGTTACTTCTTGTCAGACAAGGATGCTATTCGCTTAAAGCTTGGTTTGGAGTTTGAAAAAACAACAAGCACAGAAACAGTAAATTGGGATCCCACAGAAGTATCAGCAGATAAGGCTTATCAAATCATTGAGACCACAACAACGACAAAGGATAAGCACACAAACTTCTCCATCATGGTAGGCTATGAGCGTCATCTCGTTACAAAGGGTCGTTTTGACGTTTATGCTGGTTTGGAACTTGGTTATATGATGGATAAGTGGGGCGGCTCAGAAACCATAGAGAGCACAACATGGGACTATGATTCAAAGCATGATTTGAATTATAAATTAACAGAAAGCTCGGAATACACCTTTACGAATAGAACGTATTCAGGCAATCCTACTGGCACGAATAGCGTCGTTAATGGTAAGGCCGAAACGGTTCCTGTTAACACAAGCTTCAACTCTTTTGTGGGCAATCTGTTTGCAGGCGTTGACTTCTATGTGTATAAACAACTTTATCTTGGTGCAGAGTTTGGCTTAGGCTTCAAGACAGGCAAGTCTCCCAATTTCTATTATGACTATACCGAAAACACGGCATCTTATGACAAAAATGGTGTAGTGACAGCAACCAGGTTAGAGGAATACGATGGTGAAGCTAATAAACTTATACAAAGCGTAACCAGTGGTGGCAGCACAAATGTGACAACAACTGTTGGTGCAAAGATTGACAATGAGGAAACTACCACAAGCTTCAAGTTCTTCGTTGAGCCCGCTATCCGCATTGGTTGGACATTCTAAGAGAACAATGCTTTGTCTTCATGCGAAGGCATGAAGGCAATCTTCAAAAACAGCAAATCGGGTGTGCCACACGGCACACCCGATTTCTGCAATATGACAAGAGGGGGATAAAGGAAAAAGAGCGAGACATCGTTGTTAATGTTTCGCTCTTTTTCTCCTTGTTCGGTCGTTTTGTAGCGCCTACGGGAATCGAACCCGTGTTCCATGCGTGAGAGGCATGTGTCCTAGCCGCTAGACGAAAGCGCCATTTCATTTACTATTTGACTATTTACGATTTACGATGTGTGTCGCAGCCGTAAGTTGTCTTTTGCGGAAGCTGGGGGATTCGAACCCCCGGTACGGTAACCCGTACGTCAGTTTAGCAAACTGGTGGTTTCAGCCACTCACCCAAACTTCCTTCCAGTCATTGAGAACGAAGAATGAGGAAAGAAGAATGAAGAATGACTTCTTCGACCCCTGAATCTTTTCCGCTATCTTTCTCAAATGCGTCTGCAAAGGTAAAGTTTTTTTGTGAACTGCGCAAGGATTTCAGGTTTTTTTTGTAACTTTGTGCAGAAAATTATTAGAAATGAGTCTGAACACAAGTCTTTTGCTTCCGCGAGGCTGCTTTATCGTGCAGTTTCCGAAGATTTCCGACCAGCGCGGCAGCCTGGCTTTCGGCGAGGGCGGGCGGCACATCCCGTTTCCCGTCCGGCGCATCTTCTGGACATACGACATCCAAGACGGCAACATGCGGGGCGACCATGCCCACCGCACATGCGAGATGGTACTGTTCCCGATTGGCGGGAGTTTCGACATAGAACTGGACGACGGCGACTGTCGTGAGGTGCTCCACATGGATGACCCAAGCCTCGGGGTCTATATCCCGCCCCTCGTGTGGTGCCGTCTGATGAACTTCACGCCGAATGCCGCCTGTATCAGCCTGGCCTCGGAGGAGTACAGTAGCGAGGACTACATCCACGACTATGAGGAGTTCAAGGAAAAGGTGAAAGGGTTAAAGGGTGAAAAAGTAAAAAGGTGAAAAATTTGTCCGCCGTAAATAACCCAATCGTCAAATAGTAAATAAATTGTAAATAGAAATTTGTCAAATCGTAAATGACCATCATACCATATTCCATATATCGCAAGGACACGTGGGACGCCTTCGTCGATATGTCGAAGAACGGCACGTTCCTGCTCAAGCGCGGCTTCATGGATTACCATTCCGACCGCTTCTTCGACTGCTCCCTCTTCATCTATGCCGGCATATCGCCCGACGGGGAGTTCAAGGAGAAGAGCCTCACAACGAAGGATCTTGTGGCTGTGTTTCCCGCCAATTGGGACAAAGAGAGCCGGACCGTCTATTCCCACCAGGGGCTGACCTACGGCGGACTGCTGGTGTTGCCCGACGTGACGCAGAAGGAGATGATGGACATGATGCAGGCCGTCCTGCAGTACTATCGCGACATGATGCAGGCGGAACGCTTTGTCTACAAGCCCATTCCTTATATATATAGCAGTGTCCCCTCCGGCGAGGACCTCTATGCCTTGTTCCGTGCGGGAGCCAGGCTGACGCGCCGCTTGGTGAGCACCTGCGTCCCGATGCGCAATCCGATGAAGATGACCACGCTGCGCATTCGTCAGGCTAAGAAGGCTGTGGAGCATGGCTTCTACATCGACCGCATGTCGGAGGGAGACACCGAGACGCTGCGCGAGTTCTGGACGCTTCTGGAGGAAGTGCTGGAGAGGTATCACCAAGCACGCCCGACGCACACGCTACAGGAGATGTCGCTGCTCATGGGCAACTTCCCCAGAAACATACGGCTCTACATCGTACGCCACGAAAAGCGCATCGCGGCCGGCGTGGTCATCTTCGAGTGCCGCAAGGTGGCGCATGTGCAGTACATCGCCAGCGGAGAAGAGGGACGCACCTACGGCGCACTCGACCTCCTCTTTCGTCACCTCATCAACGAGCGCTACAAGCAGTTCGACTATCTCGACCTCGGCACGTCCAACGAGGACGGAGGCCGCTACCTGAACGAGGGACTCATCCACCAGAAGGAAGGCTTCGGCGGCAGGGCGGTGTGCTACGATACGTATGAGATTGATTTGATGGAGCAAGGGGCAAGGGGCAAGGAGCAAGAGAAGGAGCGAGAAGAAAGGGTCTCTTACCTCGACCTGAAGCGCATCAACAATTCCTTCGAGCCGGAGCTGACGGCGGAGGTGTCGCGCGTAGTACAGGGCGGATGGTATCTGCTTGGAGCGGAGAACAGAAGGTTCAGCAAAGACTTCGCCGAATATTGCGGAGCCAAATACTGTGTGCCGATGGGCAACGGACTGGATTCACTGACGGCGATTCTGCTTGCCTACAAGCGCATGTTGGGCTGGGGCGATGATGCCGAAGTCATCGTGCCGTCCAACACCTACATTGCCAGCATTCTGGCAGTGAGCAGGGCAGGCTTGCAGCCCGTGCTCTGCGAACCCCGCTTGGAGGACTACCTCATCGACCCCGACGGCATCGAGGCACTCGTCACGGAGCGCACCAAAGCTATCATGGTGGTGCACCTCTACGGCCGTGTCTGCGAGATGAGGCCGATTATGGCATTGGCGAAGCGGTATGGGTTGAAGGTCCTCGAGGATGTGGCGCAGGCACATGGCGTCAGCTACGAGGGTGTCCGTGCCGGTCATCTGTGCGATGCCGCCGGCATCAGCTTTTATCCGGGCAAGAACCTTGGGGCACTGGGCGATGCCGGTTGTGTCACCACCGACGATGAAGCCCTTGCCGAGTGTGTTCGTGCGATGGGAAACTACGGCAGTCGCAAGAAATATACCAACGAGATGAAGGGAATGAACAGCCGAATGGACGAGGTGCAGGCCGCAGTGCTGTGCCTCAAGTTGAAACGCCTGGATGCCGACAACGAGGCGCGTCGCAAGGTGGCCCGTGCCTACACCGAGGGCATCATCAACCCGCTCATCACGTTGCCTTCGATGCCCGCCGACCCCTCGCAGTGTGTCTGGCACATCTATCCCATCCGCACGCCGGAGCGCAACCATCTGCGCGAATACCTCTTCGCCAAAGGCATCGGAACGATGGTGCACTATCCCATCCCGCCCCACCGCCAGCAGGCCTATAGCGAGTGGAACGACCGCACCTACCCCGTCAGCGAGCTTATCCATCGCGAAATCCTCTCCCTGCCCATCTCTCCGCTGATGACGGACGGGGAGGTGCGCTGCGTCATCGAAGCATTGAATGCCTACAACATCTAAATGCCCCGTCCAAATGAAACACCTCAGATACCTTCTTCTTCTGCTGCTTGTGGCATCGTGCGCCTCGCAGCAGACCGTCCGCCATCGCACAAGCCATCAGGCCGATGTGCGTCCCGTGGCTCCTGTCGTCGTGCAGAAGCCTGTGCCAGTCGTGGTGGAGGAAGAGGAGGATGTACCCCAGCCAGTTGTCAGCGCACAGCCCCTCATCTCGCAGGTGCAGCGTGCTCCCCTTGGAACATGGCAGGCCGCCAAGCAGCAGGCACTCGACTCGCTCTGCCGCATCTCCCTCTTCGAGACCACACAGCTGGGGCTCTATGTCTATGACCTCACGGACGGGAAGCCTCTCTATGCCGTCAACGCCGCCCATCGTATGCGCCCCGCTTCGTGCCAGAAGGTGGTGACGGCCGTCACGGCGCTCCGCTTCTGCAAGCCCGGCTACCAGCTCCGCACGGAGTTCCGCATCGCGGGAAAGGTGAGGGGCGGTGTGCTGGAGGGCGACCTCATCGTGGTGGGCGGCATGGATCCGCTCGTCACACAGGACGAGTTGCTGCAAGCCGCAGCAAGCATCAGGCAGCAGCAGGGCATCAGCAGTATCGCTGGCAGCATCGTCTTCGACCTCTCGATGCGCGAGGACAAGCCATACGGCTGGGGCTGGTGCTGGGACGACGACTACGGCCCGCTCTCCGCTCTGCTGGTCAATGGGAAGGACACTTTCGGGCAGGACTGGTTGCAGGCACTGGATATGGCAGGAATCAAAGCCCCGACTCCCGAGGCGGAGGTGGGGAAGCAGCGCAAGGAAAACCTCGAGACGCTGGTCTATACCATCCGCCACAGCATCGACGACCTGCTCTGGCCCATGATGAAGAACAGCGACAACATCTATGCCGAGTGCCTCTTTTGCCAAACGGCAGCCACAAAAGGGAAGAAATGGGCGGGACGAAAAGAAGCCGCCCTGCGGACGGAGGAGCTGCTGAAAAGCATCGACTTGGACGCCAGCTCCTATCAGGTGGCAGACGGCAGCGGACTGTCGCTCTACAACTATGCCTCTGCCGAGATGCTTGTCGCCCTGCTCGGCTATGCCTGGCGCACGCCGGAAATCCGCGAGCACCTGCTGCCATCGCTGCCCATTGCCGGCATCGACGGCACTTTGGAGAAGCGTATGCGCGACACGGAGGCTCAGGGAAACGTCCGTGCCAAGACGGGAACGCTGACGGGTGTCTCTTCGCTGGCAGGCTACCTCACTGCCGCAAACGGCCACACCCTCGCCTTCGCCATCATCAACCAGGGCGTCGGCTCCGTTTCGATGGGGCGTACCTTTCAGGATAAGGTCTGTCTGGAGTTGTGCCGATGAGCGTCAATAGCTGACGCTAACCTCGATGCCGAGCTGCCGGATGCGGTCGGCGATGGCTTCCATCGCTTCTGGGGCAGCTTTCTCTAGGCCGCCGACGGGTGTCTCGCGGTCGAGCGTGTAGAGCATCACGGCGCGGGGCTTGATGCGGCGAAGGGCTTCTATGTATGGGCCAATGTACCGTTCGCCGGTGTTGTCGAGGTCGAAGCCCTTGTATTCTCCCCGCATGAGCATGGTTTGTATGATGCACCTGCCGCCGAAGCTTTCGAGGCAGCGAATCTGTTCCTCCACGTCGTAGTGTCCCTGCGGCCTATCCACATTATTTATATATATAGGGCAGACGGTGTCGAGCTTCAGGATGTTGTTGTCGAAGTGAAGGAGTGCTTCGCGAATCTCCGGGCGGCGTATCTGCGTGGCGTTCGAGAGGATGCTCATCTTGGCTGACGGGCATTCCTTGTCCCTCACCTCGCGCACCCTATCGACTATCTCAGGGAAGTGCGGGTTGAGCGTCGGTTCGCCGTTGCCGGCGAAGGTCAGCACATCGGGCACGATGCCCTCCTGCCGCAGTGCTTGCAGCTTATTCTTCAGAGCCTCGACTACCTCATCGGCGGTGGGCAGAGGGTTCTTGGTGCGGCGTTCGCTGTTCAGTCCGCACTCGCAGTAGATGCAGTCGAAGCTGCAGAGCTTGCCTCCCTTCGGCAGCAGGTTGATGCCGAGCGAGATGCCCAACCGACGGCTGTGTACCGGGCCGAAGATGGGCGAATCATAGATAATTGTACTCATAACTTCTGCAAAGTTACGAGTAATAATTCAAATATCAAAATAATTAAACCCAAATCGGTCATTAGACACTGCGTGCAGAGTCACGTAACAGCCGATATTCATGTTTTGAACTCAACATAAAAGTCATCCAAGCACGCTACATAATTATTTTCAAGGCTTGAAAATATATTATCAAGCTTTGAAAATATATTATCACGGTTTGAAAATATATTATCAAGCCTTGAAAATAGTTATCAGGCTCGCTGTTCGGGGTTTTTAGGCACGGTGCGGGAGGTTTCATATCGTGGCTCGTTGGGTTTGTGTCGAGGGGTGGATGGCACAAGCCTAAGAATTAAAAAAACATAATTCTGGCATTTAACCTTTAATTTTTCACTTTTAACTTGTCACTTTTCACTTATAAGTCGTACTTTTGCAGTGGAAAACAATTGTCAAACAGCCATATCGTGAGATTGTCACATCGCCAAATAGTGTTTGTCGTTGCCTTGTTCCTTTGCGGGTTTGTCCATGCCCAAGGGGAAGGGGAGGAGCCGACGGCCGAGGAGCCAATGGCCTACAAGCTCAAGCTGCAGGTCTATCGCTATGCGAAGCCGGAGGTGGTGGATGGCGACACGATGTGGTGCTACCTGCTTCCCGAGCTGTGGGTCTATCCGCCACTGAAGTTCAAGAGCGAGAAGCAGCGCCGCGCCTACAACCGCCTTGTCTATAACGTGAAGAAGGTGCTGCCCATCGCCCAGCAGGTGAACGGCCTCATCGCCGAGACCTACGAGACGCTGGAGATGCTGCCCACCAAAAATGCCAAGAGCGCGCACATCAGCGCGGTGGAGCGCGACATCAAGGAAACCTACACGCCACAAATGAAGAAGCTCACCTATTCGCAAGGCAAGCTTCTTATAAAACTCGTGGACCGCGAGTGCAACCAGTCCTCGTATGAAATCGTGCAGGCCTTCCTCGGCCCCGCCAAGGCGGCGTTCTACCAGGTTTTTGCCTGGACCTTCCGTGCCAGCCTGAAGAAAGAGTACCACCCCGAAGAGGAGGACAAGCTCATCGAGCGCGTTGTCCGCCAAGTGGAGACGGGGCAGCTTTAGTAATTGATAATTGACAATTGAAAATTGAAAAAGTGAAAAGGTGAAATACTGGGATAAATATGACGCTGCCCAATGGTTGAAGGCGAAGGTGCTTGTTCTTTTACTTTTTCACCTTTTCACCTTCTCACCTTTTTCTTTAAGTGCCGATGTACTTGAGGCGGCGCGGCGGGTGAACAGCTATTTCATGGCGAAGTGGCCCGACCCCACCAAAGATACTTTTGTTGGCAGGAAGCGCCCCAGCTCACTTTGGACGCGCGGGGTGTATTACGAGGGACTGATGGCGCTTTACGGCATCGACCCGCAACCAAGCTATATAAAGTATGTCGATGACTGGGGCAACTACCACAGGTGGACGCCTCGCAACGGCACCAGGACAAGGAATGCCGACGACCAGTGCTGCATACAGACCTACCTTGACCGCTATGAGATGACTGGCGACCAGCGAATGCTCGACAGTTGCCGTGTGAACATGGAGGCGCAGATGGCTGAGCACCGGACAGACTACTGGACGTGGATTGATGCCATACAGATGGCTATGCCGGCATACGCCAAGATGTACAGCATCACGGGCGACACCCGCTATATTCTTTTTGCCCGCGACTGCTACGAATGGACGCGCAACATGTGTGGCGGCGGGCTGTGGAATGAGCAGGAAGGCTTGTGGTGGCGCGACGCAAACTTTACTCCCCCCTACAAAGAGAGCGACGGGCAGAACTGCTACTGGAGCCGAGGCAATGGCTGGGTGGTGGCGGCGTATGTAAAGACCATTGAATCAATTCATAATTCACAATTCATAATTCATAATGAGGTTTCCGACTTTTGTGAGGAGCTGAAGGCGGACTATCTGGCTATGATGAAGGCCTTGCTGAAATGTCAGCGCGAAGATGGTTTCTGGAATGTAAGCCTGATGTCGCCAACAACATACGGCGGACCTGAAACGTCGGGCACTGCCCTCTTCCTGATGGGAATGGCATGGGGCGTGCGGAACGGGTTACTGCCAGAGCAAGCGTATCGGCCAGCCATCGACAAGGCTTGGAACGCCATCGCTACGAAGGCCTTGCACAAGGACGGCTTCATCGGTTACTTGCAGGGAACAGGCAAGGAGCCGAAGGACGGACAGCCAGTGACGTACACCAGTGTTCCTGACTTCGAGGACTATGGCACAGGATGTGTCTTGCTGGGAGCTGTGGAATACTATAAGCTGACGAAGTCGCCCACATCGCAGGCAGGAGCGCGCTGGTGGTGGTTAGGTTCTGCCGTTACCGAACAAGGGTTGAAGTGGCAGATGCAGCAGATGGCTTCTCATGGCATAAGGACTCTTGAGATAACGCCCCTCTATGGCGTGCAGGGCAATGACGAGAACAACATCTCCTTCCTCTCGCCAGAGTGGATGAAGATGTTGGAGTACACCATCAATGAAGGCAAACGCCAGGGCATACAGATAGACATGAACCTCGGAACGGGCTGGCCTTTTGGGTCTCCTGAGACGCCCCTCTCCGAAGCTGCCTGCAAGCTTGTAGTGATTGACACACTTGTTGAAGCAGGCTCGACGCAAGTCAACCCCCTCCCTTTAAGGGAGGCACGGGGTGGGTCTTTGATAATCCAAAAGGACTTTAAGAGCAAGGTAAAGGGCAAGCGTCGTGTGATTGCGCTCTATGAAAGCCGCACGCGCCAAAAGGTAAAGCGGGCAGCTCCAGGCGGTGAGGGGTACGTTATCGACCACTTCGACTCTACAGCCGTGGCGCATTACTTGGCTCGTTTCGACAGAGCCTTCAAGTCTTCCGGCGCGCCGATGCCTGCAACCTTCTTCAATGACTCCTACGAAGTGTTCGGGGCAGACTGGACGCCTACGCTGCTGAGTGAGTTCCATGCACGGCGGGGGTACAGGCTGGAAGACAAGTTGCAGGAGTTTGTGGATGGCGATGCACAGGTAATCAGCGACTATCGCGAGACGCTTTCCGACCTCTTGTTGAAGAACTTCACCGAGCAATGGGTGAGGTGGAGCCATGAGCGGGGCGTGAAGGTGAGGAATCAGGCACATGGCTCACCTGCCAACCTCATTGATATTTATGCGGCGGTCGATATTCCAGAGATAGAAGGTTTTGGCCTTTCCGACTTTGGCATCAAGGGCTTGCGCACAGACCCGGGCATGACACGCAAGAACTTTTCCGACCTCTCGATGCTGAAATATGCCTCCTCTGCTGCTCATGTAACAGGCAAACGACTTGTCTCCAGCGAGACGTTCACCTGGCTGACAGAGCATTTCCGCACTTCCCTTTCGCAGATGAAGCCAGACCTCGACCTCATGTTCTGCTCTGGCGTGAACAGGATGTTCTTCCACGGAGCGTGCTATTCTCCGAAGGATGACCCGTGGCCGGGCTGGAAGTTCTATGCTTCGATTGATATGTCGCCCACCAATTCCATTTGGCGCGACGCTCCTTTGCTGACGAGCTACATCGATTTCTGTCAGCAGCGCTTGCAGGAGGGACAGCCCGATAACGACTTCCTCGTGCTGCTGCCCGTGAGGAACATGTGGCGGACGAACCTCGACAAACGCCTGATGCTGTTTGAGATTAACTCGATGGACAAGAAGGCCCCAGAGTTCATTGCCACTATCATGAAGATTGACTCGCTGGGCTATGACTGCGACTACATCTCGGAGAAGTATTTGCTTGGCACTTCTTTCACAGATGGCAAGTTGCAGACGGCGGCAGGGACACGCTATGCGGCACTCATCCTGCCTCCGGGCTGCATATTAAGCAAAGCCGCGCGGAAGCATTTGGAGCGCCTGAAGCATCAGGGCGCACACATTATATATAATATAGAGAGCCGGGAGCTGGCGAAGTATGCCAAGCCAGAAGAACTGCGCACGGCATTGGGGATGAAGATGATTCGCAGGAAGGTGGGTGATGGCTACCGTTACTTTGTGTCGAACCTTACCCCAAAAAGCTTTGGGATGAGAGAGGTCAGGCTTGCCTCTACGGGTGCCATCGTTACCGTCTCGCTCCGCAGCGGTGAGAGTTGCTTCATAGATGCTTTGCCTGATGGCAAAACCACCGTTACCAAACCCGTTGATGCGTTGCAACCGCAAGGACAGAAATACATACACGTTAGTTGGTCACCCCTTATTGACCTTAGTGAGAACAAATGGTCGCTCAGTTTCATAGAATCGCAGCCTGCCATTACTGATACAATGACCATCGACGGCCTCAAGACATGGGAATCTTTACCCAACGACAGCCTAAAGGAACTGATGGGAACAGGTGTCTATGAAACTACTTTTTCTCTCTCAGCCAACGACGCCAAAAATGTCGCTTACCGAATTGACTTAGGCGATGTCAGGGAGTCGGCACGCGTATATATCAACAATACGTATGTGGGTTGTGCTTGGTGCGTGCCATTTACGCTAGACTTTGACCGCCTGTTGCACGAAGGCGAGAACACCATTCGCATCGAGGTGACAAACCTTCCTGCCAACCGCATAGCGGCATACGACCGCAGAGGCGTGAAGTGGCGCAAGTTCAACGAAATCAACGTGGTGGACATTAACTACAAACGTACCACCTACGGCGATTGGGCTCCTGTGCCTTCGGGATTGAACTCTTATGTACGAATCTACAAAAGACTAATGATGATGCGATGAAAAAGATATTTCTTTTGTTAGTTATAGTGATGCCCGCGTTGCATATCAATGCAGGTATCTGGCCCGATGGCACCCAAATGGATGCCTTTTTCAGTAACATCACAAAGGTGGACATCCAGAAGCTTGGCAAGCAATACGTGATAACAGACTATGGCGTGAAGAACGACTCGTCGCTTGTGCAGACGGAAGCCATACAGGCTGTGATAGACCGTTGCGCCAGCGAGGGCGGCGGCGTAATCGTCATTCCAGAAGGCACGTTCCTCACCGGGTCGCTCTTCTTCAAGCAGGGCACCAACCTCTATGTGAAGGGACGGCTAAAGGGTTCAGACCGCATACGCGACTTCAAGCTCTTGGAGACTCGTATGGAGGGGCAGACCCTGCAGTACTTCGCCGCACTCGTCAATGCCGACGGGCTGGACGGCTTCTGCATCGCAGGCGACGGCGCGAAGCTCGATTGGGAAGGAACACCAAGCGAATCGGGCTTCACCTCCCAGCAAAGCTGCATAGACGGCAACGGCTTCAACTATTGGGAAGAGTTTTGGCTGAGGCGCATGTACAACAAGGCTTGCACCAATCTGGAAGCCATGCGCCCAAGGCTCGTCTATCTCTCAAACTGCAAGAACGTGACGGTTCAGGACATCAACCTCATCAACTCCCCGTTCTGGACCAACCATCTCTACCGCTGCGAGCGTGTGCGCTATCTCGACAACTTCATCTATGCACCGACGAAAGGGGTACGCGCCCCCTCCAGCGATGCCATCGACCTCGATGTGTGCCACGATGTGCTGGTGCATGGCTGTTACATGCAGGTGAACGACGACGCGGTGGTGCTGAAGGGCGGCAAAGGAACATGGGCAGACAAAGACCCGAACAACGGCCCCGTCTATAATGTGCTGGTGAAGAACTGCCGCTATGGCAAGGCGCACGGATGCCTGACGCTCGGCTCGGAGTCCATCCACGACTGGAACATCGTGCTCTCTGACATAAAGATTAACGGCGTGAACCGTGTGCTGTGGCTGAAGATGCGCCCCGACACGCCCCAGCACTACGAGAAGATTCGCGTAGAGAACATCTCCGGCACTTGCAGCTCGTTCCTCGTGGTAAGGCCGTGGACGCAGTTCTTCCAGCCCGGCGACCGTCCCGACATGCCGCTGTCGCAGGCGAACGACATCACCTTCCGCAACATAGATGTCGAGACAGACAACTTCTTCGACGTCGGTACTTCGGACAAATACAAGCTCCGGGACTTTACTTTCGAGGACTGCAAGGTGCGCGACAAGAAGCAGTCCTTCGACCCCACGATGATTGAAGGCTGCATAGCTAAGAAGTTATTCATTAATGGTGTAGAGAAGTAATCAATGATGAAAAAGATAACACTTGTCATAATGCTGGCATGGATGCTTGCACCCATCTATTCCCAGACAATAGACCTGAGCGGCAAATGGCAGTTCCGCTCTGAAAGGGAAGAGGGTACGGTCACGCTCCCTGGCTCGATGCTGACCAACGGCAAGGGCGACCCCGTAAACATCAACACCCAATGGACATGCTCGCTCTACGATTCCAGCTACTACTTCAACCCCTACATGGAGAAGTATCGTGTGGAGGGAAAGATGAAGTTCCCCTTCTTCCTCACGCCCGAACGCCACTATGTGGGCCGTGCCTGGTACAAGCGCTCAATACAAGTGCCCGAGACTTGGAATGGCCACCAAGTAACGCTCTTCCTTGAACGTCCGCATATAGAGACGACAGTAACGGTGAACGGTCACGAGGTGGGGCATCAGATGTCGCTCTCCACGCCCCACCAGTTCGACCTCACACCTTATATTATATTCGGGGGCGAGAACAAGTTGAGCATAGAGGTGTATAACGGCATAGAGAATGTAGGTGTAGGCAAGGACTCGCATTCCGTGACCGACCAGACACAAGGCAACTGGAACGGCATCATCGGCAGGATGGAGCTGCAGGCAGGGCCTATCGTCTGGCGCAAGCGTGTGATTCCCAACATCAAGGACGGCACCATTGACATTCTGATTAACGACTCCATCTACCACCTTGCCCTTGGAGCCGACACGATGCGCTGGGACGAGTTCCATCCGCAGCTCTATACGCGAACGGTCACCTATCAGGGATTACCCATCAGCGTGACCTTCGGCCTCCGCGACATACAGGCCAAGGGGCAGCAGCTCTTCATCAATGGCCGTCCCTTGTTCCTGCGCGGCACAGTGGAGAACTGCACCTTCCCCGAGACGGGCTATCCGCCAACGGACGAGGCCGAGTGGGAGCGCGTGCTGCGCAAGTGCAAGGAATACGGCCTCAACCACATCCGCTTCCATTCCTTCTGCCCGCCCGAAGCGGCTTTCTGTGTGGCCGACCGCTTGGGCCTCTACTTGCAGCCCGAAGGTCCGTCGTGGCCCAATCATGGGGTGAAGCTGCGACGGGGTATGCCCATCGACAAGTACCTCATGGAAGAAAGCATCCGAATCATCGACACCTACGGCCATCACCCCTCGTTCTGCATGATGGCGGCAGGCAACGAACCAGCCGGCGACTGGCTGCCTTACTGCCAGAACTGGGTGAAGACGATGAAGGAGCACGACCCCAACCGCATCTACTGCGCGGCATGTGTTGGCGGCGGATGGGTCTGGGACGAAGGCTCGGACTATCATGTCAAGTCGGGAGCACGAGGGCTGGACTGGGATAAGAAGGTGCCCCACAGCGACGATGACTACTACCAGCTGCTCCGTTATCCCATTAACTACAAGAAGACGGAACCCAACAACGAGCCTGTCATCGCCCACGAGGTGGGACAATGGTGTGTCTTCCCCGACCTGAAGGAGATTCCGCAATATACGGGAGTCTATAAAGCCCGCAACTTCGAGATATTCCAGGACTTGCTGCGCGACAACGGGATGGCTTCGCAGGCAGAAAACTTCCTGATGGCCAGCGGACGCCTGCAGGTGCTGTGCTACAAGTACGACATCGAGCGTAACCTGCGCACCAAAGACTACAGCGGCTTCCAGCTGCTGGGGCTGAACGACTACAGCGGGCAGGGGACGGCACTCGTCGGGCCGCTGAATGTGCATTGGCGCGAGAAAGGCTATTGCACGAAAGAAGACTGGACGGAGTTCTGTTCGCCCATCGTGCCATTGGCCAAGTTCCCGAAGTTCGTCTATACCAACGACGAGACGCTGCATGTCCCCGTCGAGGTCTATAATGCCTCAGGCCATGCTCTCGAGAACGTCACCGCCAATTATGAAATCTCAACGGATTCTGGTCAAGTGGCAAATGGTAAATGGTCAATGGTAAATGGTCAATGTTTGGAGATTCCTATCGGCAAGAACACAGAGCTTGGAACGGTGGATTTCCCGTTGGCGCAGTTCGATAAGCCCGCCAAGCTGACACTTACGGTGCAGCTCTCGCCAAGCATCAAGAACCACTGGGACTTCTGGGTTTATCCCAAAAGCCTCACCCCAGCCCTCTCCAAAAGAGAGGGAGAAAAAATGGTAAATGGTAAATGGTTAAATGGTAAATGTTTAGAGGTTGACACCTTGGACGCCAAGGCTCTAAAGGTCTTGCAGAAGGGTGGCGATGTCCTGCTGACGGCAGCCGGCAAGATTCGTTACGGCGACGATGTCGTCCACAGCTTCCTGCCCGTCTTCTGGAACACTTCGTGGTTCAAGATGCGTCCGCCTCACACCACAGGCGCCTATATCCAGAGCAGTCATCCTGTCTTCCGCGACTTCCCTACCGACGACTGGCAGAACCTCAATTGGTGGGAACTCGTCAATCGTGCGCAGGTCATCAACATGAAGGAGTTCCCCGCAGACTTCCAGCCCATCGTGCAGCCCATCGACACTTGGCATGTGTCGCGCAAGCTGGGGATGCTCTTAGAGGTGCGCGTGCTGAACGGCCGCCTGCTGCTGACCACCCTTCCCATCGCTCAGGACACTCCTGTCGCCCGGCAGCTGCGCTACTCCATCCTGAGGTATATGCAGGGCGAGGACTTCAATCCCACCACAAAGATAGACCCCGACATCATCCGTCACCTCTTTGAGCGCGAAGCACCCCCCGTGAACACGTTCACCAAGGATGCACCCGACGAACTAAAATCCAAACTACACTAAATAGATTGAGGTATCTTTACACAAATAATGAAATGACAGACAGACTATATGCAAAATATTTGTGGTTGATAACTACAATTCATGATGCAGGCCGGATTTCGTTTGAAGAAATAGCTCGCAAATGGGATGATGCGTATATTAACGATTTGCATCAGCCTTTGAAATTGCGAACTTTCCACAATCATCGAGAAGCCATTTTGAAGCAGTTTGGAGTTGTAATCGAATGCCTAAGAGGTTCTAGCTTGTATTATATATACAACCCGGATGTACTGGAGAAAGATACTATCAATCAATGGCTGCTCGATTCTTTTGCTGTTAGCAACTTATTGAAGGATAATCGTTCTATCAGTGACAGGATTATGCTTGAAAATGTGCCATCAGGAAGATTCTTTCTCGAAAGCATAATAAAAGCCATGCGAGAGAACTTCCAATTAACGATTGATTATGAGGATTTCTTTGGCAATCGCATACAGGGGTTGACAATCTATCCCTATTTCATTCGCCTGTTCAAACGTCGCTGGTACGTTCTGGCTTTTGTGCCACAAGAAAAAGAGATTCGTCGTTTTGGGCTTGACCGTATCAAGTGCATTGAAATACAGGAATCCAAATTCAAATACCCCAAAGACTTCTCTCCTCAGGAGTATTTCACAGACTTCTATGGTGTTTTCCACGACAGGAAACCAATGACCATACGTTTGAAGGCCTATCGCGAGAAACCTCATTATTTGCGTTCACTTCCTCTGCATCACAGCCAGCGCGAGATTGAATCTAATAATGTTTATACCATTTTTGAGTATAAGATAGCTCCTACATACGATTTCATTCAAGAGATTCTGAATCACGCCAACCAGCTGGAAGTATTGTCTCCTGAGTCTTTTCGTCAGCAAATCAAGGCCATTATTCAAGAAATGTACTGTTTCTATGAATAATTTTCTTTGATATGCAATCATGTTGCATTTCGGCGCCATACCTTTGCGGAAAAAATGAAAGAGTTATGGCAAATTTTAATGAACTTGAAAGATTGGGTGAAAGGTTCCCCAATAAGAATGTTGGTTGTGGCAATCCTGATGCGAAAATTCTGGTCGTCACACAGAAAGAAGGAAACGAAGAAGAGGACTTTAAGTATCTTCGAAAGCTCTTTGTAGAATTTCTTGGTGCCGAAGATGTCCTTGACCTCTGCTATTACCTGACTTCGTCAATGCGACACCCAAACTTCAACGTTGTCCCAAGTCTACCTCAAAGAGGGGACGTATGGCCTTGTGGTCATTAGTCAGGAACATGGTCTTAGTGTAGAAACTCCTGTTGTTAGGCATGTGTACTCTCAG
>JAFXVN010000055.1 GCA_017524545.1 Bacteroidaceae bacterium | reverse complement strand
CTTACACCGACTTGCTGAAGAAGATGCACTTCAACAGCAAGATAAGACAGTGCAAGCGACTGGCAGGAAGCGAGACGGAATCCGCTATGCTCTTCCGTGTGTACCGCAACAAGAAGAATGAGCCGGACTGCCAGATTCGCGTCCTCGCCCGCTCCAAGGGTGACGAGATTTACACCCGCTGGGACGTGTACGAGAACCTTATCACCTTCGCATGGGGCCACTACTCAAAGGACGTGGCCGGAAAGACGACCTATCACCTCGACATCTTCACAGACGAGACCATCTACCATTGCCAGCGTGGAACGTTCGGATGGGAGGTGGAGGAAGAGGACAACCCCATCGGGAAAATCCCCGTCATCTACTTCAAGCAGAAGAAGGAATGGGACGGTGTTGAGGAACTGATAAACCGCGAGGAATACGTGGCCTCACGCCGGGCAGACACAAACGACTATTTCAGCGACCCGTATCTGGTATTGAAAGCGGCCCTCTTGAAGTCCATGCCTGACAAGGATGTGGAGAATAAGACGCTTGTTGCCAACGACAACGTGGAAGATGTCAGCAAGATGGCCTCATTCCTCACATGGGACGGCCAGAACGAGAGCAAGAAGGACGAGCTGGAGTGGTTGCGCCACCACATCTTGACCAAGACGTTCACGCCGGACATCGACTGGAGCCAGTTCAAGGGAATGTCTCAGATGTCGGGCAAGGCTCTTAAACAGATGATGCTCCTTGCAGACATCAAGGCCACGAAGCACAAGGAGAACTACGACGAGCTGCTGGATAGAACCGCCTCGCTTGTTATCTCCATCATGGCCAACGTCCTGTATATCACCAAGAGCGAATACAAGCTTGACCAGCTGGAGTGTGACCACGACTACCAGGAGCCTTTCGGAGAGGACATTGCCGAGACCATCAAGAATATCAATGAGGCCATCGACGGCGGTACCATGTCCGAGGAAAGCGGCATCGAGCAGAACCCGCTCATTAAGGATAAGGTGCAGGAGAAAGAGCGCATCAGGAAGCAGAAGCAAGAAGCCGCCCAGGAGCAGCGAAACATCTTTGCCAGTACCCAGAAGAAGGGTGACGTTTTCGGAGGTGCTGAGTAATGGGGAAAATCGAAAAGCCAAAGCACCTGTGCCGTGACTGCGCCAAGGCTTACGACTTCCATTGCAAGAATGTGAAGGGCGAGTTCTTTATGTGCCGATGCCCTCACCAGCCCCATTCCATGCTGATGAACCACGAGGGCTGTAGCGACAATTTCAAACCAAGACGATGAGTAAGAAGAAAAAGAACATCCAGGCACGACGGGCCGACATTGAGCGGCTGGTGGCCATCATTGCCCAGGATATGGGCGAGGGACTGTTTGGCCGTACAGAGGCATACGTGGAGCGGGTGGGCCAACTGTTCACCGCTGCCACCGACGCGCTGACCAAGCTGGCCGCCAATACTGACCTCGACCCTGCCACCGAGGTATTCAGCTTCAGCGACAGCAAGCGCATGTCGGCGAAGAGTGCTGCCATCCTCCGTGGCCTCTATAGTGCCGTGTACAACGAAGTGAAGAACGCCATCATCACCGAGTGGGGGAATGCCAACAGTGCCACCGACAGGCTCATTGCAGCTGCCTTGGGCAACGATGTGAGGGATGACAGGCGCTTTGCCCGGCTGTTTGCCCGCAACCGCGAGGCGGTGGACTCTTTCTTCAGCCGTAAGAGTGAGTACGGCGGTCTGAATCTCTCCCAGAAGGTGTGGAAGTACACGGGGCAGTTCAAGGAAGAAATGGAACTGGCCCTGTCTGCCAGCCTTGGGCGTGGTGACTCAGCGGCCACCGTCTCGCGCCATGTTCGCCAGTACCTGCTGGAGCCCGACCGACTTTTCCGTCGGGTACGTGACGAGGAAGGAAACTTGCAGCTGTCGAAGAGGGCCGCAGCGTACCACCCCGGACGTGGTGAGTACCGAAGCAGCTACAGGAACGCCATGCGTATGACACGAACCGAGGTCAATGCCGCCTACCGTGCCGCCGACTGCGACCGATGGAGCAAGATAGACTTCATTATCGGCGTGGAGGTGAAGCGTAGTAACCACCCCTTCGCCTGTTCGGTGTGCGAGGCGTTGGCGGGTAAGTACCCCAAGGATTTCAAGTTTGTGGGTTGGCATCCTCAATGCCGCTGCTACATCGTGCCTGTGCTGGCAGACTCGGAGGCCTTCATAGCCTACAGCCGCGCCATCCTCAATGGTGAGGACGTAGAGGGGTGGAAGTTCGACAGCGAGATTACCGAACCCCACGGCGGCTTCAAGAAGTGGATGAGTGACAATGCCGACCGTGTGGAGAAAGCCGCCGAGAAAGGAACCCTGCCGTACTGGATGAAGGATAACCCGCAATATGTGAAAGTAGGTAACGCTGCCCCATCAGCGGCAATGGTAAAGGACATCGGCTCTAAGGTGACGGAGATTATGACACCCCGTGAACGTTCTGCTTACGTGGCCTTTGAACCATTCTCTCCTATGGTCATAGAGAAGTTGAAGGAACATAAGGACCTAAAACACAAGTTGGGATTGTTTGAGGAAATCCTAAGTGATGAACGCGCAAAGGAACTGTCAAGGGTCGAGAGTGCAAGAACTGTGGTATTCCCTGGTCACAAAGGCAGTCAGCACGATACATGGAAGGGAATCAAGCAAATGGCAAAAGACCTCAATCGCAACGGCGAGAGCGTCGCCTTCCTCCCGGAACTCGACAGGGTGACCAGTGCCGATGCGCTTGTGTTGTTCCGTGGTCGTCCTATGGTTGCTGACTTCAAGTATTGCATCACCACGAAAGCCAACACCCTTGCCGGCAATCTCGAAGAAGGCTTCGGTCAGGCAGGCACAGTTGTTGTCAAACTGGAGAATATGGATGCTGGAGTATTCAGGGATGCCATTGAATACCTAAAGCGCAAGAATTTCCCATGCGGCAACATCAAACTTATCAATCAGTATGGCGATCCGCTTGAACTGACGTTCACCGACATAAGGAATGGGAGGTATCTAAAAAAGATAAAAGGGTTCCTGAAATGAATCAAGACCCTTTTATGTCTTTCGCCCCGTCGGCATTTCAGCCAGCGGCACTTGGTACAAAGCGGCAGATGCCCCCGTCGATACGTTAAGACCCTGGTGGATTTGAAATCTCCGCTGCAAAGATAGGCATTTTTATTGAACCAGCCAAATATTTTGTTTCTTTTTTGCTGTTAGTCATAGTAAGTTGTTTGTTTTGCCCCGGTGGTCATCATTCCATCGGGGTGTTTTATATATGCTTGATAGGCACTTTTAGTTAAATAATCCTTATTCGCAATATTAAAGAGTTATTGTCGCATTAAAAGCGCATATTTTTATAAAATATTAGGTGCTTTATAGGCACTATATTGAAAATTTTGTGTAAATTTGCCGCGATTAATCACTTTTTTGTACAATATGAATAAGAAACTTTTGAAGGTTCTGCAAGACAAATGTAAAGACTTTGGATTGACAGACAAGGCAATCGAGGAGCTGGCCGAGTCAGCTTCCGAGGGCTTGAATGACGATGCCTCAGACGAGGACATCGCGAGTGTTGCGGATTCGCTCATTCCCACTGCGAAGATTATCCAGGGGGAAATTACGAGGAAGACGCGCAAACAGGCTCCCAAGACTAAGACCACGACCAAAAAGGCTGGGGATGATGACGACGAGGGAGCAGGTGACGACGATGAGGGCAACGATGACGGCAAGAATCCCCCTTTGTGGTTCCGCAAATACAAGAAGCAGAACGACGAGGCCATCAAGGCATTGCAGGATGAAAATGCTGCACTTAAAGCTGAGAAGGCCAAGGGTGAGCGTCAGACAGCCATCACTCTGAAAGCGAAAGAGCTTGGAATCCCCGACTTCCTCATGAAGCGTTTCAGCATTGCCGATGACGCAGACATCGAGAAGGAGTTGAAGGAGTACAAGCAGGATTTGGTCACCAACAAACTGATGCCAGCCGAAAAGGCAGACATCTTATCATCCTCTCAAAAGGCAATGGAGGATGATGCCGATGCGTGGGCTAAAACATTGCCTGACAACAAAACCGATTAAGAACGATGATTGAATTCGCTTCAACTTCCTACACGAAGCATCCGAATCCCTTCTGGCGCCAGGAGCGACGCATCCTGCCAGCAGGCT
>JAFXVN010000054.1 GCA_017524545.1 Bacteroidaceae bacterium | reverse complement strand
ATCAAGGGCTATGAGGTGTGGTGCCTACCCGACTCCCACGTCTACCATCTTGGAGGCGGCACCCTGCCCAAGGGCAACCCCATGAAGACCTTCCTCAATTTCCGCAACAACCTGACGATGCTCTACAAATGCCTGCCCCAGCGTGACCTTCGCCGCGTGATGCTCGTTCGCTGGCTACTCGACTATGTGGCAGCTTGGCAGATGCTGTTGCTACAGCACAACCTCGGTGACTTCCTGGCCGTCTACCGTGCCCGTCGTGCCTTCCGTCGATGGCGTAAGGACTTCGACAAAGACCGACAAGAGATTCAGCAATGGCGGAAGGCAGGGCAGACCGACGAGCGCTCACCGCTGTTCCTGCTCTGTCAGTACTACGCCAAAGGAAGGAAAACCTTCTTAACCCTTACGTTGTAATACTTGATTTGTCTGTCAGATAGCTGGGGCATGAAAGTGCTGGGCTGTCTTGGTAAGGGATTCCTCATCTATCTTTGTTTGGTTACGTTTGCTTACGTTAAGAATTGTTCGAGAGCCCGAGTGAGAGAGTCTTATGAAAGCCAAAGATCCTATGTTTCTACGGAAAGTGCCGATTCTAAACTGAGGCATTTTGCTGCGGAAAAGAATGCAATGCTTCCACAAGATATGGATGAGAATATTACAACCCAAGAAGTTTTGATTGAAAGTGATGCACTTGTATATGTTTATAATGTAGATGATGATTTCTTCGCAGAGTTCAAAAATCATGCACAGTCTCGTGAAATTCAACTGGGCAATTTGAGAATGGTTTATAAGGAAATAAAACCAATGATTGATTTGCTGACAGAAACACATCGCGGAATTTACTACAGATATATATGTAGAAAATCTGGAGAGACAACAGAGCTTAAAATCTATTATAGCGATTTATTGGACTTACAATGAATCCAAAGAGATTCGGGAGGCCGACGCTGAATCGCCAGTGTCGGCCTCCCGAATATTTTTTTCGTCTTTATATTCCTCAGCCACGAACTTGCCTTTTCCCTCCCATCGAGGCCAGGCCGCTTGGCCCAAAGGGACGCTTGCCAGAGCAAGAAGTTTTCCGTATTCCCGTTCGTGTTCCCTACATTATATATTATAGTGCTTCGATTTCCCAGGAGTTTAGGCCAGTAATCTCCGCGATGACTTCGATAGCAATACCATTGGCCTTCATGCGGGAGGCCATTCCCTTGCGCTTTCCTCTCCTGTATGCACTTTGAATGACGGCGTTGTAATCCCACCAAGTGTGCTGCCTCTTCTCAAAGTCTTTCAGGTCTTCGTCTGAATCAAGCGCAAACTCCTCCGATGGCAGGAAGTGATACTCTCCTTTGCTGTCAGTGATGACCAACGAGGGTCTTGTAGCATCCTTTTCATAGAACACCAAGCCGAAATAACTGGTGCCGCCGTAAGTGCCCAAGTACATCGCATCGGCCAAATCTTCGCCATAGACTTTTTGGGCAAACTCCAAGGCTCCCTTCTCGGTCTGCTTGATTTCCTCTGTCATGATGGGCTATAGTTTTTCGATTTCCTCGGCAGTGAGGCCGGTGTACTTCGCAATCATTTCCACCGTCATGCCGTCAGCCTTCATGTTGAGGGCAATTTCACGCTTTTTTTCCTCCCGGCCTTCTTCCTTTCCTTCGCGCTTGGCTGATGCTAATGTGTTGTTCATATCCCTATAATGTTTTAAACTTTCTTCGTAGATTCTTGCCTCGTCAGGATCGAAGCGGGCTATCTCGGCCAGGTCGAACACGCGCTGGAAGATTCGCTCCTGCAAGGCTGCGGGGCGCTCGAACAGGCGCGAGAGGTTCTTCAGAACGAAAAGCCACTTGTCGTACATGGAAACGAGTTCGTCCTCAGTCTTGTTGAACTTCGGCATTTCCAGATAGACGTAGGTCAGCTTGTCGTAGAACACGTGCTTGTCCTTCGTGTCCATCAGCTTCACCTCGTGGTGGAAGCAGTCGTCGTCGTATTCGTTGCCGGGGAAGACGAAGTTCAAGATGCCTATGGTATAGACATTGTTCAAACGGAAGTCCCAGTCATCGCCGACCTTGCCCTGCTCAATAATTGGGAAGGCAGAATAGAACACGGAACGGTCTTTGAAGAAGTCCTGGCTGGCCTTTTGCATCTCGACTATGAAGCGCTCGCCGTTCGCCCCCTCGCAATAGACATCGAAAATGGCGCGGCGCTCGCCGTAGGATTCCAATTTCTCCGTGGGCAGGTATCTCAGGTTTTTCACTACTTGCTTCGGTTCGCCGGGCGACTGCTGGGCAGAGTGGTCGAACAGGGCGTTAAGCAGGCTGATAAGCAAGTCCTTGTTCAGCTCCGTGCCGAAAAGCTTCTTGAATCCGAAATCGGTATAGGGATTCACGTATTTCTGGTGTTTCCGTTCTTCCATAATCGTTTTGTATTTGAAATGATGGTGCAAAGATACGAATAATTTTGCACATTATCGTATAATTAGCTGTTTTTTCTATATTTTTTATGATTTGTGACTTGCGAGCGGTAGCCAACCGCCTGACGATGGACGGCGAGATGCAGGACACGCACAAATGCAAGGAGCGGGCGAAGATGGCGGCTGACATCATCGCGGAGAAATACGGCTGGACGAAGGCCGAGGATAGGGAGAACGAGCGGATGGAGCGGATTCACGATGCTGCGATGAAGGTGCTGAAGAGAATGGATGCGTGGGATATCGAGACGTACTTCGCCGGGATGCGCAGGAACGGCTTCGAGGTGGAGCCGACATACGACTCAAGGGGTGTTTGCCGAGGGTACTCCATTGGCGAGAAGTTGTACGACCTCGACGGGAACTATTCCAGTACGGTGATGTACAAGGCCTCGGCCAAAGGTTTTGGGCATGGGCGCGACCTGACGTTTTCCAAGCTGTATGGTACTTGGCAGAAGGAGCATCCTGAGCAGGAGGAGGCACGGACGGAGAGCTATCGCTGGCAGCAGAACCGGCAGGAAGAGGTGATTCCGCAGAAACCGATGAGATCGTCGCAGTCAGATGATGACGATGCATATCTGGGACTATTAAGGATTAAGGAGGCGGCAGAGAGGAAGAACGCTGAGAAACCAGCGGTTCCGACGCCCGTGAAGCAGACGGAGCCTGCTCCTCGTAAGTCCACGGAGGCCGAGAGTGACCGTCGGACAGCCGTCTGGCTTGCGCTCAATGCCATCAAACGCTTTGTGAAGAGTCCGTTCAAGACGGAGTTCTTTGCAGAGCAAAGCGACCAAAGGTCGAGCGTAGCCCGCTTGATAGGGAGGACATCCTGCCAGAAGGCATCGTTGCAAAAGCTATTGATATGGGTGAGCACGAAGGCTCTTCGTTCAGCGAGGAAAACCTGAAGAGTGCCGCAATGGAACTGCTTGATCAGTTTGAATGTAGTGCCGAGCGTGCGGGTGAAGCAGTCGAAGCTATGCTTGACGTCGTTGCTAACCTTGCCTTGCCGGAAACGCAGCCGTCCCTTGGAGGTGGTCAGAGCAATAATGACCTGCCGAAGAAGGGTGGCCGAGACTACCGAGTGTCTCGTGCCGGGCCCCAGGACGAGGAATGGTACTGGTGGAAGGGTGGCCGAGACTACCGAGTGTCTCGTGCGGGGGCCCCAGAACGGATTCATCAGACAACAGAATAATAGAGGACGAAAGAGATAGTGTTTTTAATGAGAAGTAAATACGACAGCATGCTTCCCTCTGGCAATAGTCAGATGCAGGGAGGCAACAGTGAGACTGGGGGACGGCACGACAGCCCCCGTAAGCAGGAGAAGCCGCATACTATCCTGCAAGTTGTTAACAAGGTGAAGGCCCTTTTTCATGGCGGGCAGAAACGTGCGAAGCTCTATGACCAGAAGGAGTATGAGCGTGGCGTAAAGGCCGTGCTGAAAGGGAAGTTCCTTGTGAAATCGACCCACGAGGCCATTGAAATGCTCATAGATCAGCAGACGCTTCTGGGCCACATTCCCCTTGATGCAATGAGAAACAACAGCAGCAAACTCGTCAACCAGAACATGGACGTTGCGCCGCTGGAAGAGATGAACTTATATGCGGAATGCATCCTGCGTCAAGTGGCTGAGAACATGCACAACTCGAAACTCATGAGCCGCTATGTCGAAGAACTGACGAAGAAAGACCGCGAGAAATGGCAGCAAGTATCACCTGAACGACACCATGACGTTAACTTCGTTGACTTTCTTCACGCTCGGCAGAGTTCAAGCGAGCTTGACTCTGCTCTCCCTTACTCAGAAAGTTCCTTTGGGCGATGGCCTTTATGCCGATCTTTGTCTTGTCAGCCATCTGGGGTATCAATGAACTGGCGGCGTACTTGGAGCGCAGAAAGAAGAAGCCGGAGTCCCGCCGATAAGCCCATCTGACTCGAATTTCTCAGCAAAGATACGAGGGTCGGGCAAAAAGAGAGAAAAATCCCAAAGAAATATCGCGTTTTACATATTTTCTTCGTATCTTTGGACGCGAATTGGTATGAAAGTCATTCACGTGGATATGGACCAGTTTTTCGCGGCTGTAGAGCAGCGCGACAATCCTGAGCTTCGTGGCAAGCCGATAGCGGTGGGGCACGATGCCGAACGGGGCGTGGTATCAACAGCCAGCTACGAAGCACGGCGGTTTGGCGTGCATTCGGCACAGTCCATTCAGGTTGCCAAGCGTCTGTGTCCGCAACTGATCATCGTGGAGCCGCATTTCCAAAAGTATAAGGAGGTGTCGGCACAGTTACATGAGATATTCCACGACTATACCGACCTGATAGAGCCTATATCCCTCGACGAAGCCTTCCTCGATGTGACGGAGAATAAGAAGGGAATTGAGTTGGGCGTGGATAT
>JAFXVN010000053.1 GCA_017524545.1 Bacteroidaceae bacterium | reverse complement strand
GATGGCTGTCTCCACACAAAAGATTTGGGCTTATAAAGTAATGGTGGAATAAAGGTCGGAGTCGGTCAGGCACGTACTCTCGTTGGTGGTGTCGATGAAGGCATATTGCAAATCACGAGCCATGCCGCTCGGATTTGTTTCCGCTGTCGAAACAAACTGTTTCGCCCGTGAAACAAGGTGTTTCCGCGTGCGAAACAAAATGTGAGAGAATTTTCCATTAGGAAATTTGCGTGTTTCAAAAAAGGTCTGTACCTTTGCATACAAACAAGTGAGAAACACATAAGAAAAGACCATGCAAGACATCACAAAAAAAACCAAAGAAGAGCGGTTCCGCGAAATGGCAAAAGACGGCATTGTGTGCCAAAGCCTGGACTGCCCCATCCGCAAGCACTGCCTGCGCAGCATCCTGAAGGACTATGTGCCTGAGAACACCCCTGTCACCACAGTTGTCAACCTCAGGAACCCGAAGATGCAAAGTGCGGACTGCCCCCGATATTGTCCCGACGAGCCACTCCGTATGCCCATCGGCCTCACGCACATGTACTACGATATGCCCGGCCATCTGGAGCGTTCCATCAAGAACCGCCTCATCAGCATCTTCTCCCGCAAACGCTACTACATCTACCATGGCGGCCGCCGTCCCATCACCCCCGACATAGAAGAAACCATCCGCCAAACCCTCCTCGCTTTCGGGTGGACGGCAGAACCTGTCTTCGACGGTTACGTCGAAGAGTATCTTTGGTAAAGGGGTCTTATTCCTCTGCGCTGTCTTCTTGCGAGGAAGTTTCAGCATTTACCGGCTCTGAGGAAGATGAGGGGACGGTGGCTTCTGCATCGGAAGAGCCGGAGAAGTTATAGTCGAAGGATGCTGTGTCGGGGCGGTGGTAGGAATAGCTGGAGCCTGTCCAGAGTCGCGGGTCGATGCCTTTTGCAGGCGGGAACTTGACGCGGTACTTGCAGAAATGCTCGTCGGCAAGGACGCTCTGGATGAACTCGCCGAAGATGGGAAGCGCCGTCTTGCCGCCCTCTCCAAGCTGCCCCGTACGGAAGTGGATGCTGGGATACTCGCCGCCCACCCAGGCTCCGCCCACAAGACCGGGCGTGACACCTACGAACCATGCGTCAGCATGATTGTTGCTGGTACCTGTCTTGCCACCGAACTCGGTGTCGGCATAGAAGGGACGGATGTAGTGCCACAAGCCGCCGGAGGTGCCGGAAAGCCCGCCAACCAGCATTCTCTGCATGAGGTAAGCGGAACGGTAGGAGATGGCTTTCTTCTCTTTGCTACGCGCCTGATAGATGAGGTTGCCGTCGCGGTCTTCTATGCGTTCCACGAGCAACGGGATGTTGTAGCGTCCGTCGTTGGCTACGGTGCAATAGCTGTTGACGAGCTCCAGAAGATTGACTTCGCTGCTGCCAAGCACAAGAGAACGTGTCTCCTTGAGCTTGGTCTTGATGCCCATCGCGTAGGCGGTTTTGGCGATATTGTGTACGCCGCACTCCATGCCCACGCGCACGGCTACGCTGTTGAGGCTCATGGCAAAGGCACTCTTCAGCGACACCTCTTCATCGGAGAAATAGCCGTTGGCATTGTGCGGCGCCCATACCTTGGGCTTTCCGGCTACGGAATCGACAAAGGCAATATATGAGTCGGGGCGGTGGTCGATGGGATTAAGCCCTTGGTTCATCGCCTCGGTATATACAAAAAGCTTGAAGGTGGAACCAGGCTGATGGACGGCGCGGACGTTATCGACCTGCCACGAGCGGAAGTCGATGTCGCCTACCCAGGCCCGGACGAAACGGGTGTCTGGCTCTATGGCCACGAAGCCTGAGTGCATGAAGCGCAGCATGTGGCGGACAGAGTCGATGGTGCTCATCTCCTGCTCCACGGGGCCGTCGTAGCTGAAGAGGCGCACCGCGTGCGGCTGGTTGAGATAGAAGTCGATGGAGTCGGCATTGCCCTGAAACTTTGCGCTAAGATACTTGCCGTATGGCGAACGGCGGGCGATGTCCTCGGCAAAGCCGGGTATCTCCTGATGCCGCGCATTCTGCCAAGGGTTGGTGCGCCCCCAGTGCTCATCGAAACGCTTCTGCACGGCTTGCATCTGCTTCCTCACAGCAGCCTCAGCGTATGCCTGCATACGCGAGTCGATGGCTGTGTAGATGTGCAGGCCGTCGGCATCGAGGTCGAGCTTGTTGATGGCGTCGTAGCCAGGCACAAGCCCGCTGTTGCAAAGGTCGTCGATATGGCTCTTAAGCGCCTCGCGGAAATAAGGTGCCATGCCGTCCTGGTAGCTCTCGCTGACGTGTGTCTTGAGGACAATTGGCAACGCAAGCAGGGAATCAAGCTGGGAAGGCGACGCTTCCAGTCCGTCGAAGAAGATATGCTGATGGTCGTACACAAGCTGCAAGACCGTGTTGCGACGCTGCAAGCTGTTATTGGGGTTGAGACGGGGATTGTAGAAACTGGTCGCCTTGAGCAACCCCACCAGAGTTGCCGCCTGTTCGTAGGTGAGGGCATCGGGCGTGGTGCCGAAATAGGTGCGGGCAGCCGTCTTGATGCCGTAGGCATTGCTGCCGAAATCGACGGTGTTGAGATACATCGTCAGTATCTCCTCTTTTGAGAACAGCCACTCGAGCTTCAAGGCCACATTCCACTCCTTCGCCTTCATGACCAGTATCTTGATGCCGGGCAAACGCCCAAGCAACCCGGTGGAGTACTGCGTGCGGACGCGGAAAAGGTTCTTTGCCAGTTGCTGGGTGATGGTGCTGGCGCCTCGGGCATGTCCCCGCAGAATGTCCTTGCCGGCGGAAAAGAGTCCCACCACATCGATGCCGTGATGCAGGTAGAAGCGTTCGTCCTCTGTGTCGATGAGCGTGCGAATCAGTATGGGCGAGATTTCCTCGTATGTGACAGGCGTGCGGTTCTCGTTGAAGAAACGCCCCATGAGCACTTCGTCGCAAGTATAGACCTCCGATGCCTCGTTGACCACGGGGTTCTTGATGTCGTCGAAACCTGGTGAACGACCGAAGAGGTAACAGAAGTTGCAATCGACCGCCACAAAGAACAATATGACGATGATGACAATGGTGAACAGCCAAGCGACTGTCTTCTTGTACCAGGGGCCTGAATAGAATCCACGGAAAATATCCCGGATTGGGGGGAAAGGGACTTTGATTATCTTCACTCTTTGTTCAGTGTTAACATTATATCGTCTGTCTGACTGGGATGGAACCACTTAATAGCGTCGTCGTGGGCAAACCAAGTCATCTGCTTCTTGGCATAGTCGCGCGTGTTCTTCTTTATTTTCTCGACGGCAAAAGGGAGTTCCCATTCCCCGTCGAGGCAGCGGAACAGCTCTTTATATCCAACTGTGTTCAAGGCATTCTCCCCTCGAAAGGGATAGAGGCGACGGGCCTCATCGAGCAAGCCGTCTGCCATCATGGCATCCACACGCCTGCCAATACGGTCGAAAAGCTCCTGCCGCTCTCGCTTCAGGCCTATTTTGACGATGCGGAAAGGACGCGGCTTGCGTTCTTTGGTCAGGAAGGAGGAATAGGGGCGGCCAGACGTATAGCAGACCTCCAGAGCATGGACGACGCGCTTGGGATTGCGCGTGTCGGCCGTATGATAGTAGTCGGGGTCGAGCAGACGCAGCTCGTTTCGCATCTTGTCGATGTCGCCGGACACCAGCCGCTGGCGTAGCGTCTCGCGCACCTCTGCATCGACGGACGGGATATCGTCAATGCCATTGCAGACAGCATCCAAATACATCATGCTGCCACCTGTAAGCAAAAGGGATTGGAAGGTGCCTTGGAGTTCACGGACAAGCGAAAGGACATCCTGCTCGTACTGGGCTGCGCTGTAATAAGAGCCGATGTCGTGAGTGCCAACAAAATAATGTCTGACGCGCTTCTGCTGCTCTTGGGTAGGAGCCGCTGTGCCAATCTCCATGCCGCGATAAATCTGCCGACTGTCGCAATTGAGAATTGGGCAGCCCAATGTTTCGGCCATCCGCAAAGCTATTTCCGTCTTACCGACAGCCGTAGGACCTAACAGCACATATAAAACCATTGGACTTTGACCATTATTCCCCAAGAGGGGGAGGCGGGGGGCTATTCCTCTATCTCGTAGCCTTCCATATCGAGTTCGTCTTCCTCGAAGCCCTCATTGCCATAGAAAGACTCATCTAAGCCCCCTTCTGTCTCCCCCGAGGGGGAGGAGTCGTCCGCCATGTCTTCCCCAGAGATGGCTTGGTCGGGAGTGTCTTTCTGCCTTGGCGCCTTGCCATGCCTGCGGTTCACGACAGGCTTTTTCTCTGTCCTGCCGAAGACATTCTCGGAGAGTTCCATCAAGAAAAAGCGTTTGCCCTCCGGGTCGAAGACGTATGCAAGACGCTGCCCTTCGTCCTCAAGGAAATCGCCGATACGGGTACGGGACATCAGATTGAGGTCCTCGTCGTAGCCCATATCCTCACTGTCGTGGAGGCAGATACGGTGCTTGACGCGCCAGTCCTCGTCGCAGATGAGGAAGCATTGCTTGCTATGCTCGTTGTAGTTGCAGTCGCTCAGAATGAGTTGGTGCAGTTCGGAAAACTTGGCATCGCTGTCAACAAGGATTTCCAACACAAAATCCTCTTTCTCTTGGCTGAAAAGGGTGAGCTTTAGGGTCATTAGGTTATGAGGTTATGAGGTTATCTTATGAACCCGCGTTCGCTGTTACGAATGAAGTCCAGGATGTACTCTATTTCAGGACTCATGGGAATCTCCTGCTCCACGCGGGTAAGCAGGTCGTTCAGCTTGCCTGTGCCTTGAAGGATAATCTGATAGGCCATGTGGATGTTGTTGATGAGGTCGCGGTCGAAGCCACGGCGACGAAGCCCGATGTTGTTCAATCCGCAGAAGGCGGCGGGGTCGCGAGCCACAAGGCTGAAAGGCAGAACATTCTGGGAAAAACGGGTACCGCCGCCCACCATCGTATAGCTGCCCACACGGCAGAACTGGTGCATCAGCACACCTGCACTCAAAATAGCATTATCGTCAATCACAATCTCGCCTGCCAGCTTGGTGCTGTTGCCGATGATACAACCATTGCCCACAATGGCATCATGTGCCACATGCGCACCCTCCATGAGCAGGTTGTCGTTGCCCACGACTGTGCGTCCCTTGGCGGCTGTGCCACGGTTGATGGTCACATTCTCGCGTATCTTATTATTATTACCTATCTCGGCTGTGCTTTCCTCGCCACGGAACTTGAGATCCTGCGGAATGGCACTGATGACAGCACCCGGAAAGAAGATATTGCCGCTACCGATGCGTGCGCCGTAGAGCACCGTCACACTGTTCATAAAGGTGTTGTTGTCTCCAATGACAACACCTTTGTCAATGTAGCAGAAGGGACCTATCTCACAGTTCTCGCCAATGATGGCGTCCGGGTGAATGTATGCCAAAGGACTTATCATAATATAATATATAATGTATAATATATAATAATGTGAAGAGATGATTATCTATTGTCTATTATCTCTTGCTTGCTGTTGATGACTTGGGCGGTGAAGGTTGCTTCGGCCACGCAGTTCTCCCCGATGAAAGCATAGCCCTGCATCGTGCCAATGCTATGGCGCAAGGGAGCCACCAGTTCAACACGGAATATCAAGGTGTCACCTGGCACCACTTTCTGGCGGAACTTGACGTTGTCGATGTGAAGGAAATAGGTGCTGTATGCCTCGGGAGTCTCCTTGTCATGCAAGACAAGCAATCCTCCGGTTTGCGCCATAGCCTCTACCAAAAGGACACCAGGCATGACGGGCTCGCCGGGGAAATGTCCCTGGAAGAAAGGTTCGTCGCTCGTCACATTCTTGACAGCCACGATGCTGTTCTCCTTTATGTCGATGACCTTGTCAACCAACTGCATGGGATAGCGGTGGGGCAACAGTGTCCTTATCTTGGCGACATCCATCAGGGGCATCTTGTTGGGGTCGTACTTCGGCGCCTGAACCTCGTGCTTGCGAATCTCCTTACGCATCATTCGCGCGAACATATTATTTATAGTATGTCCCGGACGGGTGGCAATGATGCGTCCCTTGATGGGTTTGCCAATGAGCGCCATGTCGCCGATGATGTCGAGCAACTTGTGACGGGCCGGCTCGTTGTCCCACACGAGAGGCTTGTGCTGGATGTAACCGAGGTCGGTGGCATCGTGGTGCTCGGCACCGGTCAGCTGACAAAGCTTGTCGATGTTCTCCTGAGTGGTCTGATGCTCGTAGATGACGATGGCATTGTCCAAGTCGCCACCCTTGATAAGGCCGGCCATCAGCAACTGCTCTATCTCACGGACGAAGACAAAGGTACGCGCTGCTGCCACTTCGGTGACAAACTTGTCCATATTGTCGAGTGTGGCAAACTGGCTGCTGAGCACCTTGCCGTCGAAGGCTATCATACTCGTGATGGAGAAATCGTCGTCGGGAAGCAAGGTGATGCAGGCACCAGTCTTGTCATCGCGGAACTCCATCTTCTTGGTGATGTAGTAATAGTCCTTAGGAGCATCCTGCTCGGCAATACCAACACGCTGAATCTCGCGGACGAATGGTTCCGCACTGCCGTCCAGAATGGGAATCTCCGGCCCATCGACCTGAATCAGCACGTTGTCGATGCCCAAAGCATAGAGGGCGGCCAAGGCATGTTCCACTGTGCTGCAGCGCATCTTGCCCCTGCCAAGCACGGTGCCACGCTGTGTATCGACCACATTCTCTGCCACGGCATCCATGATGGGCTGGTTCGACATATCCACACGCTGTATCTTATATCCATGTCCTGCAGGTGCAGGGAGGAAGGTCACTGTCAGACCGAGTCCCGTATGGAGGCCTTTTCCCTGAAGGGAGAAACTTTCTTTGATTGTATTTTGCTTTAACATTACTGCCCGTTTTAACTATTCAACTTTTCTTTGAGCATTTTGATTTCCTTCTTCATTTGGTTCAAGTCTGCCCACACATCTGGCAGGTTCTTGACGATAGCACTACTCTTCCAGAAGTTGCGAGCCTCAATGGCCGGCGTACCCTGAACGGCCGCCCCCTCTTTCTTAATACTGTTGGGGATGCCTGCCTGTGCTCCCGCCATGACGCGATTGGCAATAGTGGCATGACCTGCTATGCCGACCTGACCGCCGAACATGCACCACTCCCCTACCTTTGTGCTTCCTGCTATGCCGACCTGTGCCGACATCACGGTGTGGCTGCCTATCTCATTGTTGTGGGCAATCTGCACCAGATTGTCTATCTTCACGCCACTATGCACCACAGTTGCGCCCATGACAGCTCTATCGATGCAGGTATTGGCACCAATCTCCACATCGTCCTCGATAATGGCAATGCCTATCTGAGGTATCTTCTTGTAGCCATCCTCGGTGGGCTCAAAGCCGAAGCCATCGGCACCGATGACGCAGCCGGCATGGAGCACACAGCGGTTGCCCACCAGACAGTCATGATAGACGACGGCGTTGCTATAAATTTCGGTATTCGCGCCAATCTTTGCATTCCTGCCTATCGTGACATGCGGATGCAGTACGCAACCCTCGCCTATCTCCACGCCTTCGGCAATGGCAACGAAAGGACCGATGTAGCACTGGGCGCCTATCTTTGCCGTCGGGTCGATGAAAGCAAGGTCGCTGATGCCTTCCCGCTTGGGCTTCATGCTCTCATAGATTTGCAAGAGCTTCGCAACAGCCTCACGAGCGTTGTCCACCTTGATAAGGGTTGCCTTTATCTCTTGCTTCGGCTCGAAATTCTTGTTGACGAGCACGATGCTGCTCTCTGTCTGATAGATGTATTGCTCGTACTTGTCGTTGGCAAGGAAGCTGATGCAGCCTGGCTTGCCTTCTTCTATCTTAGCGAAGTTATTTACTTTGGCCTCGGGGTCTCCAACGATGGTGCCACCTATCAGGCCTGCTATCATTTGCGCTGTAAATTCCACTTTTATATTTACTATTTGACTATTTACTATTTATTTTCCCCTCCTTTGGAGGGGTTAGGGGAGGCTGCTTGCCATTTGGTCGGCCACTTCTTTGGCTTTCTCGGCTGCAACTTTTGCAAAGTTCTCTGTCCCATCGGCATAGATGATGGCACGGCTACTGTTGACCAGCAGACCGATGTCTTCTATCATGCCATACTTGCATACCTCTTCGAGGCTGCCACCCTGAGCACCTACGCCAGGCACAAGCAGGAAGGCTTTCGGTGCGACCCTTCGGATGTCGCGGAACATCTCTCCACGAGTTGCGCCCACGACGTACATCATGTTCTCGTCGCTGCCCCACTCTTGGCTCTTGCGGATGACTTTCTCAAAGAGACGCTCGCCATCCTTGTCCTCCGTGAGCTGGAAGTCGAACGAGCCTTTGTTGCTGGTCAGAGCCAAAAGTATAACCCAATGATTCTTGGCCCCCTCTCCCTTGGAGAGGGCTGGGGTGAGGCTGTCTATGAACGGCGTCACGCTGTCCTCGCCCATATAGGGAGCGACGGTGAGTGCATCGACATCATATTCGCCGAAAAACGTGCGGGCATACATCTGGCTGGTGTTGCCGATGTCACCGCGTTTGGCATCTGCTATGATGAACTGGTCGGGGTAGTTCTGCTTCAAATACTTCACCGTCTTCTCGAACGCCATCAGCCCCTTCACACCATGTGCCTCGTAGAAGGCAAGGTTTGGCTTGTAAGCGACGCAATATGGCGCGGTGGCATCGATGATGGCCTTGTTGAAAGCAAATATCGGGTCATCTTCCCCGAGCAGATGCTCTGGTATCTTTCTCGTGTCGGTATCAAGCCCGACGCAAAGGAAGCTTTGCTTCCGTCTTATATTGTCTATGAGTTCTTGTCTTGTCATTACAACTCAGATTCTTTTAGTCGTTCAGCATTCTCGGCCACGATGAGGTGGTCGATGCAGTCCTGTATGTTGCCGTCCATGAAGGCGGGAAGGTTGTAGATGGTGTAACCGATGCGGTGGTCGGTGATGCGGCCTTGCGGGTAGTTGTAGGTGCGAATCTTTGCCGAGCGGTCGCCGGTCGAGACCATCGTCTTGCGCTTGGACGCGATGTCGTCGAGGTACTTCTGATGCTCCTTGTCGTAGATGAACGTGCGGAGGCGGGCCAGAGCACGCTCTTTGTTCTTCGGCTGGTCGCGCGTCTCGGTACATTCCACAAGGATTTCCTCGTCCTGATTGGTGAAGGGGTTACGCCAGATGTAACGGGCACGGACACCAGACTCCACCTTGTTGACGTTTTGCCCGCCTGCACCGCTGCTGCGGAAAGTGTCCCACTTGATGGCGCCTTCGTTGATTTCCACATCGAACTCCTGAGCCTCGGGCAGCACAGCCACCGTTGCCGCAGAGGTGTGGACGCGGCCTTGTGTCTCTGTGACAGGCACACGCTGTACACGATGCACGCCGCTCTCGTACTTCATGATGCCATAGACACCTTCGCCCGTCACAGAGCAGACAATCTCTTTGTAGCCGCCCACAGCTCCTTCGCTGTAGCTGCTGACAGCCATCTTCCAGCCCTTCATCTCGAAGAACTTCGAGTACATGCGGAAGAGGTCGCCAGCAAAGAGCGCAGCCTCGTCGCCGCCTGTGCCGCCACGAATCTCCAGGACGATATTCTTGTCGTCCTCCGGGTCGGCAGGCACGAGCAGGAGCTTTATTTCTTCCTCCAGCTCGGGGATGCGCTTCTCGCTCTCCGAGAGTTCTTCGCGCAGCATCTCCTTTGTCTCGGCATCCTCCTCGATGGCGAGCATTTCCTTGGCGTCGGCCACATTCTGCAGGCATCCGATGTACGCCTTGCGTGCCTCGACTATCTTCCCCAGGTCCTTATATTCCTTGGTCAGCTTGACGTACCGCTTTTGGTCGGCAATGACCGATGGGTCAGTAATCAAGGTGCTGACCTCCTCGAAGCGGCTCACCAAGCCGTCCAGTTTGTCTAATAAATGATTATTCTCCATTTTTCTTATATCCACATTCATCCTCAGCTACGAGGAGAACACCATTGTCTTCTTCTGTTCCGTATTCGTATATCGTATCACTCGCCAAATCAATTCTGTCATTCCAACTGATACAAGTACGACTGGCATCGAGCTGTGCATTCAGGAAGAGGCCGCACTCCGTTTCCAATGCACGGAAGTCTGGAATCGTGCGGATGTCGTCCTTCAGGTCGTATGTTACGACACGACCATCATCGAAGACAACTCCCAGTTGGTATTCCTTCAGCATACAGAATGACTTTATTCGAGGTATCATAGCATTCGTTTAGAGTGGTGGCAGCTTGATTATCTTTTGATGATGATTCCGTAGAAACGTGCTATCTCAGGCATAGTACTTGCGTTATTTCTTTACTTTATTGTTTCTGTTGGGTTCTTCTTTTCTATGTTCTTGTTTATGTGAGTATAGATAATCATCCAACCGACTGCGCCGAGGCAAAACATTATTCCAAAATACCAGTTGCCTTCCTTAAAGGCGAGGAAAGCACATTGTGCCACGGCAAGGAAGCAGAAGAGGCTGCCCATTTGCTTGAGCCAGTCCCTTGTGGTGTAGTTTGTTATTTTCATTTCTCTCATTTGCTCACCTTTTGTCTCCCTTCCAGAAATGGTCAGGGTGGGTTTCTTAGTATTCAAACTCTCCATACTCGCTCTTGATGAGGAGGCTTTTCTTGCCTTCTTCGATACGGCCAACCACTTGTGCATCGATGTTGAAGCTCTTGCTGAGGGAAATGACCTTCTCTGCATCTTCGGGTGCAACATAGACCTCGAGGCGATGCCCCATGTTGAAAACCTTGTACATCTCTGCCCAGTCGGTACCGCTCTGCTCCTGTATTATCTTGAAGAGCGGCGGCACAGGGAACATGTTGTCCTTGATGACACGGCAGTTCTCGCCCACGAAGTGCAGCACCTTCGTCTGTGCTCCGCCCGTGCAATGCACCATGCCGTGAATACGGGGACGCATCTCGTCGAGCATCTTCTTGACGACAGGCGCGTATGTGCGCGTCGGGGAAAGGACGAGGCGACCAATAGACCCACCCCATCCCTCCCTTAAAGGGAGGGGGCTTTCATCCCCTTGCAACGGACATTCCTCCCTCCCTTTAAGGGAGGGTCGGGGTGGGTCTGTCAGCCTATACTTCCCGCTATACACCAGCTCCTCTGGCATGTTGTGGTCGTAGCTCTCGGGATACTTCTCGGCCAGCTCTTTGCAGAAGACATCGTGGCGGGCGCTGGTCAGTCCATTGCTGCCCATGCCGCCGTTGTATTCCTTCTCGTAGGAGGCCTGTCCGCAGGAGGAAAGACCCACAATGACGTCGCCCGGACGGATGTTGGCATTGTCGATGACATCGCTCCGCTTCATGCGGCAAGTCACTGTGCTATCGACGATAATTGTCCGCACCAGGTCGCCCACATCGGCTGTCTCGCCGCCTGTGCCATAGATGCCGATGCCCATGTCCCGCAGCTCCTGCATCAGTTCGTCCGTTCCGTTGATGATGGCGGAGATGACTTCGCCGGGAATCAGCATCTTGTTGCGGCCGATGGTCGAGGAAACCAAGATATTATCCACGGCTCCCACGCAGAGCAGGTCGTCGGTGTTCATGATGAGCGCGTCCTGCGCTATGCCTTTCCATACGCTCAGGTCTCCCGTCTCTTTCCAATACATGTAGGCGAGGCTGGATTTTGTGCCGGCACCGTCGGCGTGCATGATGTTGCAGTATTCCGGGTCGCCCCCAAGTATATCGGGAATTATCTTGCAGAAAGCCTGCGGGAAGATGCCCTTGTCGATGTTCTTGATGGCATTGTGAACGTCCTCTTTTGCAGCACTCACGCCGCGCATCATATAGCGTTGGTTGCTCATTTCTCTACTTTGTGGTATGTATTCGCGGGGCAAAGGTACGAAAAAAAATTCATATTTTATAATAATGTGGGCTATTTTTGCTTCAAACGTGTATGCCGCATTATCTTCTCGCCCTTATTCTTGCATCATAACGCTTTTTTCAGTATCTTTGCGCAGAATAAAACAGAATCACTATGGGATTAGGAAGTTATTGGGTAAGAAAAGACGACCAGACGGGCGAGGCAAAGACCCTCAAGCCCTGGGAAGAGGCAGTAAGCAACGGTGACAAGTTTTTCCCCGACCCGAACAAAAAGGGGAACACCCTCCCCACCACAGCAAAAGAGGCAGAGGAAGATTCCGTCTGATACCGCAGCAGAGACAATTTAAAAATCTTTACAACGATGAAAACACTTATTCTCAATTTACGATTATCTTTTCTGCTTGCGCTCCTCGTCTTCACGGCGACTGTACAGTGCCAGACAGAATACGCCACGGTTCTGCAGAATGCCAATTGGGGCTGGCAGAGCCGGGCTGGCGTGACATACGGCAAGGCGAGCTTTGCCGACCTCTACGGCGACCCACAGATGCTGTCGATTGCCAAATACTCCCAAGCATCGATGAGCACCTCGCTCTATGTGAAAGAGCACTCTACGCTGGGAACCAACGGCCTTGCAGCCGAAGCTGGGGCAACGGCGGCCATCAATGGCAGCTACTTCAACATGACAACGCTCACATCGACCACGGCGCTCTGGGTCGGCGGCACCGAAATTGCCACTACCGCGCCGGAAGAGTTTGCCCGCTGCAACGGCATCGTAGGATTCAAGGACGGTGTGTTCTCGATAGAGCCGTACGGCTCTTCCACCACTGATGCCGAACTGGCTTCCTGGGGAAAAAAATACGACAGTTTCGTGGTTTCGGGGCCTATTCTCCGACGGGGTGGCGTGAGCATGGACGCCAACATTGGAGGAGAAGGTTTTTATGGTCCAAATCCGCGCACAATGCTTGGCAAGTGTGCCGACGGCACTGTCTATATGATTGTGGCGGAAGGCCGCATGGACGGTGCCAAAGGCTTCTCATTGGAGAACTTGGTCCATCTGGCTGAAGACCTCGGCATGTCGGATGCCATCAATCTGGACGGCGGCGGCTCGTCAACGCTTTGGGTGACAGGTGCGGGAATCATCAACAGGACAAGCGACGGCTCGGTGCGCAAGGTGCCGAACATCGTATTCACCATTCCCAGCACACACGTACACAGCTACACCAACGGCTTCTGCACTTGCGAGGCGGCTCCGTATGAGCCTGCCAGCCAAGACAGCGAGGGCTACTATGAAATTGACAACGGGGGCAAGCTGTTCTGGCTGGCCCACATGGTGAACAACGGCAACAACAAGCTCGATGCGAAGCTCACAGCCGATATCGACCTCGAGAACCGCCTATGGACGCCAATGGGCAACAGCGACAACAAGCACACCGGCGAGTTCGACGGCCAGAACCACAACATCCAGAACCTCAACATTGTCACCGATGCATCGACGCTCTATTCGGCATTTATCGGTCTCCACAGCGGCACGAAGGACGTACACAACTTCAAGCTCTCCGGCTCTGTGACCGCCTCTGGCACCACAGAAAACCATTATGCAGCCGGTGTGGTGGCCTACTCCACTGGCGCCCACAAAATTCAGGACATTTGGTGCTCGGCAAACATAACCAATCCCGCCACCGAACTGGTATCGCTTCGCATGGCGGGCATCGTGACCAAGGCCGAGGGAGGCACCATCAACCGCTGCGTGTATGACGGCACAGTCAACGGTGCCGCCACGAACCTGCAGGTAGCAGGCATTCTGGGCTGGCCCAACGCCAACAACACGACGGTGAGCAACTGCCTCTTCGCCGGCTCGCTCATCTCCACTGGCAGGAGTAGCAACAGTGCCTATATGGGCGGCATCATTGGCTACAGCAGCAGCGCACGGAGTGGCCTCAGCTTCGCGAACAACCTCAGCATCGGCAGCATCGAAAGTCCGAAGAGCGCAATCCGCAGCGGCGCACTGGTGGGCAACAACACGGCCGCCACCACCGCTTTCAGCAACAACTATATTCTTGAAGGTCTGACTGCCTGTGGCAGTTCGACATCATCGGGCAAAGTTCCGGCTGTTACGGAAGTGACCACTGCGCAGCTCACCGACGGCACCCTGCCCGCGATGCTGGATGCCGACAACTGGACGCAAGGCACAGAATACCCTGTGCCTCAGGGACAGGACGATGGCGGGCAGAGCACCACAGACGACATGACGGTGAACGGCATCAAATACGCAATCACCAGCAGCAACACTGTGTCGGTGACTTATCCCAATGCGGAGCAGCCGTCGTCGAGCAACCCGTGTCCGTACAGCGGAGTGGTGACGATACCGCAGACGGTGACGATTAAGGGCAAGACATACAACGTGACCGCCATCGGCGACTATGCCTTCCACTGTGCCAATATCACAGCACTCAACCTGCCCGAGGGCATCACCCATTTGGGCTACAAGTCCATCTACCAGACACAGCTCACGGAGATTGTGGTGCCAAATTCTGTGACACTGATGGACTACGAGGCGCTGGGCTATAACAAGGTGCTGGTGAAAATAACCTTCGGCGAGAACATCGCCGCCAACACATGGGGCGACAAGCTCTGCATCTACGGCGGCAAGAAATACGAGGTGTACATGAACTGCGACGCGGTGCCCAAACTGCGCAGCTACACCTTCGACTTCACTGGCGCCAATGTCCACGTTCGGCCCTCCATGTACGCGGCATTCACGGAAGACGCAGCCTGGAACAGCTACGACATCATAGGCGACCTCTGGAAGGAATACACCTTCGCCGACCTGCAGGCAGTGCTCCGCGAGTACAGCCCCAAAGTGCCCACAGACGATGCCATAGGCACCGACCCGGGCTGCTATTCCACAAGCACAGCCAAGGCGTTCAGCGATGCTGTCGCCGATGCGCAGACGCTGGACGAGAACGCCACTCTGGAGCAGCTCAACAAAGCCATCAACGGAATAATGATAGCCTACGATGCGCTCTACTGCTACCCGCTCCACGAGGGCTACTACTACATCGAGAACGTGAGCTTCCCGGGCTATGTGCTAACGGGCGACCCCAGCAGCGCCAAGAGGGAGGGGCTGAAGGCTGTGGCTCTTGAAGGCTTAGAGACACCGCCCTACTTCAAACTGACCCGCAAAAACGGCAACTGGCTGATGCAGTGCGCCGACAACGGCATGTTCGTGGGCACCGTGGTAGGCAGCAACAGCAGCGGCAGACCCATCTCGCTGACGGGGGACGCACGCTACGAGCAGGTGATAACATGGGTCGGCGGCGGTCGCTTCAAGATACAGGGCACCGCAACCTATCCATACGCCTATACCGGCAGCAGAGTCGGAGTGTACAACTACTCCACCGGAAGCAACCTCGAGGTGCGCCAGATGTGGCGCCTGCATCCTGCAACGGCCGGCATGTTCAGCATGGACTACAATCTGGAGAACGGCAGAGTGCAGGGCTTTGTACACGACTTCGAGTACACCGAGAGCGATGCCAGCAAGATAAGCACCTACAACGTAGGCCCGCCCGAGCGCCGCGACTGGCCGCTGCCTGTGGAAGTCTATTGGACTCAGGACGACTCCGCCGACGCACAGCTGATTACTTGGAGCGAAAGCCCCGATTTCGCCGATGCCGTGACGCAGAGCGTGCCGACGGAATCCGCTTCATACGAAATCTACAACCTCATCCCCGGACGCATATACTACTGCAAAGTGGAACAGCAGAAGGGTGAAGACACGGAAACAGTCGCCAACTTCTCCTTCAACACGGCTGGGCAGATGCGCCACCTCAAGGCCGAGGGCACAGCCAACGTGCGCGACCTCGGAGGCTGGACGACGGCAAGCGGCTGCCCCGTCAGGTACGGCAAGATATTCAGAGGAGCCGAATGGAACGGCGGCCACAATCTGGAGCCGGAAGCCATCCAGGCTTTGCGCAGAGCAGGCATCAAGGCCGAGCTGGACCTGCGCAGCGACAGCGAGGCAAAGAGCATCACAAAGTCTGTGCTCGGCAACGACATCCTCTACAAGCGCACCGCACTGGGACAGACGCAGAGCCACATGGAGGGGCTGACCAACTCAAAGAGCACATACCAGGCTGCCTTGCAGTTCGTGCTGTCCTGCGTGAAGAACGACAAGCCCGTCTATTTCCATTGCGCCATCGGCCGCGACCGCACCGGCACATTGGCATTCCTGCTGGAAGGTGTGCTCGGCATGAGCAAGAGCGACATCTACAAGGACTACGAGCTGACCAACTTCTCCTACTTCAACACCCCGTGCAGCAAGGGTCAGCTCGATGCCATGTTCGCTATGATTGAAGCACTCGAAGGCGAGACGCTGGAACAGAAGTTCCGCACATACCTGACCACGGAATTTGGCATCACAGGCCAAGACATCGACATGTTCCGCACCAAGATGCTCGTTGCCGAGGACGACCCTGACATGATAAAAGAAGTGCAGCCGTCTTCGCAAAGCACAGGCGCAGACATGCACGACGGCCAGTGGTACGACCTCAGCGGCCGCAAAATAGCAAATAGAAAATTGTCAAATAGTAAATGGCCTCGGGGTATCTACATCGTCAACGGTAAGAAGGTGATGGTGCCACAAGCCTCAAACTAAACCGACCCACAGGCTGTCCTCTGGATTACCCACGCGGCTGTTTCGCATTTGTTTCGCACGTGGAAACACTTTGTTTCGCCCGTGAAACAAGGTGTTTCCGCACGCGAAACAACTCATCATGACACCCTGCATTGTACAATGACAAAGCATAACGTACTTCAATATGGCAGTCTGCTGACTCTGGCAGTCATGTTGGCTTGGCTCTTCCCATGCTCTTGTGGAACTGCCATATTCCCCTCCCGCCCTTCAAGCGAGACAGGGCAAGGTGGCATTTCAACGGTTTCAAAAATCGCCCGTCGCGGCACAATCATTGTTGGCACGACGGGCGACTACAGGCCATTATCCTTCTGCGAGGCCGATGGGACATACTGGGGCTTCGGTATCGAGGTGGCTAAGGAGATTGCCACCAGGCTGGGAGTTGGCGTGACGTTCGTCAAGACATCATGGCCCACCCTGTCGGCCGATGTCATGGCAGAGCCTCAGATGTTCGACTTGGCTATAGGGGGAATAACCATAACCGATGCACGGCGCGAGACGATGCTAATGAGCGAAGGCTATCTGGCTAATGGCAAGACCATCCTTTGCAGGGCATCAATGGCAGGCCAGTTCCAGTCTTTGGCAGACATAGACAAGCCGGAAGTCCGTGTGATGGTGAATCCCGGCGGACTGAATGAGAAGTTCGCAAACGAGAACCTCACGCACGCCACCATCATCGTCCACCAGAAGAACGAGGAAATACCGGCACTAATTGCAGAAGGTGAAGCCGACGTGATGATAACAGAGATTACCGAGGCACCGTATTATGTACAGACAGACAGCCGCCTTGCCGCCCCACTATTGGACAAGCCCTTCACCCATAGCGAAATAGGCATACTGATGCGCAAAGGACAGGACGACCTGCTCCAACAGGTGAACGCCACCATCCATCAATTAAAGCGCGACGGCACCCTCCGCCGCCTGCACGAGAAGTACGGACTGCAATACGCCTACGAATAGAGATAGATGCCAGGAGGGCAAATGCCTATCAACTTTACAGAACATATACCGTTTCGTCACCGCAGATGTTGCGAATCTTCATGCGGAAGGGTTTCTGGTCACATTGGATGGTGGCATCCCAGAAGTCTTGGGTCTTCTTGCCATTTAGGATGACGTAGCCCAAGCGGTCAATCTTCACTTCCGCATCGCTGTGCCAGGGAGCCTGCTTGTCGGCGGTGGTGCAGTCCAGGCTGAGCCATTCGATGGTTTCCAGTCCCTCGTCGCTTATCTCAATAGGATTGAATGCTTTGCCTTTGGCGATGGACTGCTGCTGACCCTTCATGTTCACTTCCTCAATCTTGCGCAGCACACGGTCGCTATGGAAACTCTTCAGTTCCACCTTCCAGCCTTTGAAGAGGCCATCTTGGGTTTCTGTTAGTTCCCACTCGGCTTCGTCTTCCACTACCACTTCGTCCAGCACCTGCTTCAGGTCGCGCAGTTCTATTTCGATGGTGGTTTGGTTGTTCTGTTCCTTGATAAACTGTTCTATTTCCTCGCGGTCTGTGATGTCGATATAATAGACTATGACACGTTTGGTGTCGTCTGGCAGGTCAGGCAGAGCCTCTCGGATAATGCGGTTCATCTGCGGTTTGTCAAGGAGACGTGTCGAGCTGTCCATCAGGTTGGGAAGATAGACGGGCATCATGCCGTGTTGGGTATCAACGATGCTTCCTTCCCAGAACTTATCCAATGCATCTTCGTTGCGCAAGCCTTTTATCAGACTCTTCAATTTATCCATCGTTTGGACGGGATTGCGATAAAGAGACACGCCGTCTTTTACTTCCAGAACATCGAACACGGCTTTGTCTGCCAATAGGCGGTCTCTTGCCGTTTGAATACTATTGATGCCGATGTCGCAGTGGATGAAGTTGCGCCCTAACTTATTAGCTACCGCAGCTGTCACGCCGCTACCACCAAAGAAATCAGCGACAAGCATACCTTCGTTGGAACTGGCCTTGATGATACGTTCTAATAAGGCTTCTGGCTTCTGAGTGGAATAGTCTACAGACTCATTTGCTGAGTTGTTTAATTTGTCTAAATCCCATACATCATCAATAACTACGCCTTCCTTTAAGGCTTCATCCAAAAATCGTTCTACTCTTTTCCCATTACCCGCATCTGATAATACGTATTTCCTTCCATCTGCGTTTATCAAGACTTTCTGTTTCCTTCTACGCACATATTCTTCTTCTGAGGAGTATTGTTCGAAGAAAGAATTAAAATTAGCCCCCTCATCATCTCTGCAATAATATAATATAGTATCATGCCTCTTTTCAAACCCCACTTTTAACTTCTTGTTCCATCCTGAATAATGCCATGAAATATCATTGCGAAAGTTTTCTTCTCCAAAGATTTCATCCATCAATATCTTTACATAGTGAACAATATGCCAATCCAGATGCACATAGATGCTGGCTTCATCACTCATAATGCTCTTCATCGCCATGAGGTTCTCGTACATCCAATTGAGGTAACGCTCTTTGTCCCACACGTCGCCATACATCTTTTCCTCGAATGCCTTCAGTTCCTCGATGTCAAGTTCGCTTTCAGCTTGGGCAATAGCTGCCGCTACCTTTGGGTTACGACGGACATATACCTTCTTGGCATAGTCGGCACCGCTGGCAAAGGGAGGGTCAACATAGATGAGGTCAACAAAGATGCCTTTGTCTCTGAGATAGGCGCAAGCCGACAGACACTCGCCACGAATCACCAAGTTGTTGGGATTCTTACCTATCTGCTCTTTTAGCTCCATCTCATAGAGCGGCATTCCTCGCCGCACCCGCTCTATAACCTGGTCGTTGTCACGATAGCGCAGTACTCGCTTGGTGCGTACAAAATTGTCTAATACTGCTTGTCCTTCAAGCGTATTGGGGAAATAGGGAACATATTTGATAGCCATAATTATTCTTGATGGTTTTGTTGTTCAAATAGCAATTTCTGTTGTTCAATTTCTCGTCTCAGCTGTTCTTCTGTAGGCAGATAGGTGAGATATTTTGCAGCAAAGAGCTGGTCGTTCTTTGCCAAAGTGGAATAACGAGCCACATCGCCATCTGTTTCTGAACAAAGGATAATGCCAACCGTCGGGTTATCTCCTTCGGTTCGCTTCAGGTCATCATACATTTGCAGATACATATCCATCTGTCCCACATCCTGATAAGATAGACGGGTGGTTTTAAGGTCAATCAGCACGAAACTTTTGAGCAAATAGTTATAGAACACCAGGTCGATGTAGTAATCATTCTCTTCTGTGCGAATGTGCGGTTGCTCTGCCACAAAAGCAAATCCCTTGCCCAGTTCCAACAGGAAGTCCTTCAAATGATGGATAATGGCACGCTCGAGTTCTGTTTCTGTAAAAGCTGCATTGGAAGGAAGTCCCAAGAACTCTGCAACAACAGGACTCTTGATTAGCTCACGTGGGTCTTGCAGTGGAGCCGTCAGTTGGTGCATCTCGGCAATCACCTCTTCCTTTTTAGGCGATTGGAGCAGACGGTAGTAATACTGCGAAGCGATGTTACGGTCGAGAGTGCGCACACTCCACATCTCTTGTGCAGCTTCACGCATATACCAATAGCGGGCATTGTCGTCGGCAACACGTAAAAGTTTCCGAAAATGCGTCCAAGTAAGATTTTGAACTCGCGAGTTCCAAATCTCTATGTCATTGAACATGAGGAACAACTGTCGCATACTATACAGATTTCTTTCACTATACGACGAGCCATATATAGGTACAAGCTGATTGGCAAGTCCCTTTAAAAGTGTTTTGCCGTATGCTGCCCTCTTTTCTCCATGCTGCTCTTCTTCCACAATCCGTCGGCCTACCAACCAATAGGTATGCAGCAATACAGAATTAACACCTTGGAAGGCTGTTTGCAGTCCTTGTTCTACAATGTTTCTTACATCTGAAACAAGAGTCGTTTCAATAGATGTGTTTATTATTTCATTCTCCATAATCTTACTTGTCAAAGAAGTTCTTGATTGCTGCGAGGGTCTTTTGCCTGCGTTGCTCTGCGTTGAGTGTGTCCTCCAGGTAGAGGAAGTCGAAGCGCTCGTAGCCGAACTTGTCGTTGTTCTTCTTGACAAACTCCGACATGAAGTCGAACTTGTCCTTGAATTTGGCAGCAAAGCCCTCGCCCTTGGTCTCGATGATGATAACCTTGTCTATCTGGTTCTGCTCGTTGCGGCTGAGCAAGAGGAAGTCGGGCACGTACCTGCCGATGTATCGCCAGTTGCCAGCAACACGTTTGTAGCAGTCAATCTTGAAATCTGTCAGCGTATCGTCGCCGTTGAAATATACTTCCAGCGGCTTTCCCTTAATCAGAGGCAGAACTTCCTGAGACAGGAAATGCCTCTCCAGAGTGCTGTCGAAGCGGTAAGGCAGATAGTGGTAGGTCTTGTTACGCTCCGGGTGCGGGTCGGGTTTAGGATTGCGTAGTGCTGAAACGTCTATGCCCATAGCCTCCAGTTCGGCTATCTTTGCCTTCTGCTCTGCTGTCAACTCTTGCTGAGGAGGTTTCTCGTCCCACTCCATAATCTCATGGACGGCCTGCTGGTCGGGGAAGAACTTCTCGCTGTCCTCAACAGGAGACGTCAGCTGCTCAATCTGCAACAGGCTGGCTCGTTTGGGCAGGATTTCTTCTTTTGTCGTAAAGTCTCGCTGAGGCGCAAAGGCCTGACGGATAAGCGAGCGGATGCGCTGGTGGTCGTACCTTCGGTTCTCAATCAACACACCATCCCTCTCTGTAGTAGTCTTTGCGAAGATAGATTGCAGCTCTGCTTCTCCTATGTTTTGCGACATGAGCAGGTAAAAACAATGCAATTCAGCCAAAACACTAATGAAGTTGTGTCGTTTTAGTAATTATCTAATGAAAAATGAGTAACTTTGCGGCAGATTAAAAGAGCAACAGGTTTCGAGCGTTAACATGCTATCACAATGACACTAAAAGAAGCAATAGTAGCCCGCCACAGTGTAAGGGCATACAAGAACCAATCTCTGACAGAAGATGTTGTCAAGGTACTTGAAGAGCAGATTGCAATCTTGAACCGCGAGGGGAAGCTGCATATTCAGTTAATCCTAAATGAGCCAAAGGCATTCCAGGGAACTTTGGCTAAGTACGGCAGGTTCCGTAACGTCACGAACTACTTCGTCATAGCCGGGGGAAAAGCCGATGACCTTGATGAGCGCGTAGGCTACTATGGCGAGCATCTGGTGCTACTGGCTCAAACGCTTGGACTGAACACCTGTTGGGTTGGGCTTTCTTACTCAAAGGTTCCTGGGACGTATGTTCTTGAAGAAGGCGAGAAGATAGCCTGTTATATTGCCCTCGGCTATGGTGAGACACAAGGAGTCGGTCATAGGATTAAAACCGTCGGACAAGTGAGCAACGCAAGCGACATCACCCCGAAGTGGTTCAAAGATGGAGTTGAAGCAGCCCTGCTTGCCCCTTCCTCCGTGAACCAGCAGAAGTTCTCGTTTGAATATGCAGGAATGAAGAACAATCGCCATCAAGTCCGTGCTAAGAGGGGCTTTTCCATATTTGGATATACTCAAATGGACTTGGGCATTGCCAAGTGCCATTTCGAGATTGGAGCCGGAAAGGATAACTTCGATTGGGCATGAAGAAATCCGTGGAATCCGTTGTCCTATAACGCAAAGAAGGCAACCCTGTCGGGTTGCCTTCTTTGCGGAGAGAGAGGGACGGAGACTTTTATGCCGTATCATACCGTAACTCTCTGTTTTTATTAGCCTTAATAGCATCTTAGACTCGTTATCATTACATATCATTTCATATCATTTTGCCTGATTTTGGGTCTGATTTTGGGTAATCTGGCTTTTATTATGACTAATTCTCATATCCAAGGAAACTGAAAAATAACCTAATAATATATAGGTGTAAACACATTAATAGTCACAGGTTAAAAAAAAACTGTAAATTTGTTCTCCGTATAAGAAACTATTTTTGAATAGTCACGTACTATTTACATGAGGACAGATACAGGTCATAGGATTTATATCCACAATACGAATTGCTCACTGGTAAAATCCAATGGGACGAGCCAGTACACTCTCCGCCTAAGGGTGACCCATGGCAGCAATCGCATCGATCTTAGAACCAGACTCCGATATTATGGCAACCTGTCAAGGATTATAATTGAAAAATGAACGGAATAGTCAGAAAAGTTGAACTAAATAGAAAAGTTGGTTTGCCGGAATCGTCGTACCTTTGCACCCAGATTCAAACATCGTTTAATTTAAAAAACAAAGGAAAGATGAGAAGTAACATTGCAGATTACAATGCAGTCGTAGAAGCTGCAAGCAAGTTCACACGTAGCGTTGCCGAGGGCAACAGCAAGTATGCAAAGGAGTTGTTCACCGAGGATGCCTGTCTGTTCGGATTTCTGAACGGCGAGCTGGAGCGTGGTAGCATCCAGCAGTTCTATCACAATGTTGATACCGTAGGTGCCGGTGAGGAGTTCAAGACCCGCATCGATGTGCTGGAACTGGAAGAAACGCTGGCCGTTGTCCGTGTGCTTGAAGAGGGCTGGGGCGGCAGCATCGACTTTACTGACGTGCTCCTGCTCTTGAAGATTGACGGCGAATGGAAGTGCGTGGCCAAAGCATACAATCAGAACTCAAACACCATTCAGAAATAGGTCATGAAAAAATTAAGCAAAATCGTG
>JAFXVN010000052.1 GCA_017524545.1 Bacteroidaceae bacterium | reverse complement strand
CCTTCTGATAGGGTTGTGGGGCATCGACGGCGCCGCTGCGGCCACGCTTATCCTGAGCCAGGATCAAACTCTTCATCGTTAAAGAACTCTATCATTTACCATTTAGTCATTTACCATTTACCATTTTATAGTAACGGAAACGAATAAAGGGAAACAACTGTCTGTTTTTGGTGACGTGTGACCCGGACTGCTTATCTCTATCCTAATATGGATATTGACGGTTCGCTTCGCGTTCGTTTGCCTTGCGGCAAACTCTCGCTTGTACTTGTTTCTTGTACTACAATCTCTTGTCTATGTAAATCTTTCAAAGAACTTCCCCGAAGGGGCGCATCCGAACCCTTACCGTCCCGGAGGGGCGGTCTCCTCTCGTTTGCGGGTGCAAAGGTACAACATTTCCCGAAACCGGCAAAACATTCCACAACTTTTTTCACAAAAGAATGCACATTCCTTACCTACACATATTATATATTATACGCGCGCGCGAAACCGAGAAAGGAGAAAGGAAACAATAATCAAGAAAAAAGGGGGAAAATGACAAGAATACGGAAAAAAATCACTACCTTTGTCTTCGGAATCCTATTCTATTGAACACATTTAACAAGACCGACATGATACATCTATTACAAGTTGCGCCCATAGAGGCGGGAAAAGAAGTTATTACAGCAGCGAAAAATGGCGAACTCGACCAACTGATACATCAGGCTATCACGATGGGCATGGAGGCGGGAAAAAGCATTCTGCTTGCCGTTGTCATTGCCGTTGTAGGACGCTATGTCATAAAATTCCTCAACAGACTGGTAGCTGGGATGCTGGAACGCAGGAACGTGGAGCCGACGGTGCAATCGTTTCTGAAGAGTTTCACCAACATCACGCTCGTCATCCTACTCATCATCACCGTGGTTGGCACGCTTGGTGTGAACACGACCAGCCTGGCAGCACTGCTGGCATCAGCGGGTCTGGCTGTCGGCATGGCGTTGAGCGGCAACATGCAGAACCTTGCAGGCGGCATTATCCTGTTGTTCCTGAAGCCTTTCAAGGTGGGTGACTTCATTGAGGGCCAAGGCGTGAGCGGTACCGTAAAGGCCATCCAAATCTTCCACACCATTCTCACCACCCCCGACAACAAGGTGCTTTTCGTCCCCAACGGCCCGCTTTCGAGCGGAAACGTAGTGAACTACAGCAGGAACGAGCTGCGCCGTGTTGATTTCACCGTCAGCGTGGAGTACGGCACGGACATTGACAAGGTGAAGAGTGTGACACTGGAACTCCTCAAGAGCGACAGCCGCATCATGCAGGATCCAGCCCCCTTCATTGCCGTCAAAGAGCTGGCCGACAGCAGTGTCGATTTCACGCTCCGCATCTGGGTGAACGTGGCAGAGTACTGGAATGTCTTCTTCGACACAAACGAACGCATCTATACCGAGTTCAACAAGCAAGGCATCGGATTCCCGTTCCCGCAGATACAAGTTCACCAATAAGAACAATTTACAATCGGGTCATTTCGTCATTTAACTAATTATATACATGGACGGCTACTTACAGAAGCAACATAGCGGCAGTACGAAACGCTTCGTGCAGACACTGACGCTCAGTTCCAACGAAGAGGCAAGGCGCGAGTACATCAAATGGCATTCGCCCGAACACAACTGGAAGGAGATTCGCGACGGCATCCGCGAGGTAGGCATTCTGGAGATGGAAATCTACATCCAGGGCAATCTGCTGGTGATGATAGTGGATGCCCCCGCCGACTTCAAATGGGACGAGGCAATGGCTCGGCTCGCCACCCTACCCCGACAGGCAGAATGGGAAGCCTTCGTCAGCCAGTTCCAAGGCTGTAGTGCCGATGCCACAAGCGATGAGAAATGGCAAATGATGGAGCGGATGTTCTACCTGTACGATTAGTTCATAGTCCATAGTTCATAGTTCATAGTTAAAACAAATAGAATGAAAACAATAGAAAAAAAGTATATGCTGCCTTTTGCACTGGTGTCAGTGCTGTTCCTGCTGTGGGGACTTGCCAACAACATGACCGACACATTGCTGGCAGCATTCAAGAAAGTGATGCAAATGAGCGATTCGCAGACTTCGCTCATCCAGTTTGCCTTCTACGGAGCCTACTTCTGTTTTGCTCTTCCTGCCGCACTTTACATCCGGCGTTTCTCCTTCAAGGCCGGCATCGTTCTGGGCTTGCTGCTTTACGCCGGCGGCGCCGTTCTGTTCTATCCTGCGGCACAAGCGGAGAGCTATCTGTTCTATCTCATTGCAATATACATCCTTGCAGGCGGCTGTTCCATACTCGAAACGACGGCCAATCCCTACATCCTCTCGATGGGTTCGCCCCAGACAGCCACACGCCGACTGAACATCGCGCAGTCGTTCAACCCCATTGGCAGCATCACAGGCATCCTGCTCAGCAAGCAATTCATTCTCAGAGACATTTCTCTCAACAGCATTTCCGAGACCTACATGGGACTTGGCTTTGTGCTGATAGCCATTATGCTGGTGATGATATTCTCGAAGATGCCTGCTGGAAAGGACAATGCCGAGGGCAGCGTGGGAGCATCCTTTGCCCGACTGTTCCACAACAAGCGATACGTTTGGGGCGTAGTGGCGCAGTTCTTCTATGTCGGTGCACAGATAGGTGTGTGGTCGTTCACAATCCGTCTGGTGATGCAGGAGCTGAACATCGTGGAAGCAGATGCAGCCACCTATTATCTGGCCAGCATCATCTGTTTCTGCTGCGCACGCTTTTTCTTCACTTGGATGATGAAGTACGTCCGCCCCGCAAAGCTCATGGCTTGGGCAGCGGCAGCCGACATCGTGTTCTGCCTCGTGGTGATTCTTATGAGCGGCAGCGGCATGATTGCCGTCATTGCACTGGTGCTCGTCAGCTTCTTCATGTCGCTCCAATTCCCCACCATCTATGGCATTGCCCTCGACGGCGTGGGCGACGATGCCAAGATAGGCGCTTCGGGCCTCATCATGGCAATCCTTGGCGGCGCCTTGCTGACACCGCTTCAAGGCTACGTCAGCGACATGTTCGGCATCTCCGTGTCGTACATCGTGCCACTCGTCAGCTTCGTCGTGGTGCTGTGGTATTCAATAGTAAATAGTAAATCGTCAAATGGTAAATGAAAAAGGTTTTTGTCAGCGGTTGCTATGACCTCCTGCATAGCGGACACATAGAATTCTTCCGGCAGGCTGCCCAGTACGGCGACCTGTATGTAGGCATCGGTTCGGATGCCACGATATTGAAGTACAAGAATCACAAGACGCTCTATCCCGAGCAGGAACGTCTGTTCATGGTGCAGAGCATTCGTTACGTCAAGCAGGCCTACATCAACAAGGGCAGCGGCGTGATGGACTTTGTGCCGACCGTGGAATGGCTCAAGCCCGACCGCTTCGTGGTGAATGCCGACGGAGCCAGCGAGGAGAAACGCCGTTTCTGCGAAGAGCACGGCATCGAGTACATCGTGCTCGAACGCACACCTTCCGAGGGACTCGAAGCCCGCAGCAGCACAGACTTAAAGAATCAGTTGTGCGAGATACCCACCCGACTCGACCTTGCCGGCACTTGGATCGACCAGCCCTACGTCAGCTGCTTTGCTTCTGGCTGGGCACTCACCATCTCACTTGTGCCAAACTTCGAGATAAAGGACCGTTGCGGTCTCTCGACCTCGACACGCAAGCAGATACAGAGGATATGGCCTATCAAACTGCCCGACATGGATGCCGAGATGCTGGCAAAGCTCGTTTTCTGCTTCGAGAACGACCCCGAGCGCAGCGACGGCATCATCTCCGGCGCTCAGGATGCCATCGGCATCTGTGTGCCTGGCCTTTGCCGCCACCACTACGACGCGCGTTATTGGCCTGACAAGATTGAGCAATGTGGGGACGAGAAAGTGCTCAGCTGGTTGGAGAGCCACCTGTGCCTCGTGCCGATGTTCCCACGCCGACCGGGTTGCTCTGTGGTTGAAGGCAAGGACATCACCGAGCCGAAGGTAAAAGCCTTGGCAAAGGCAGCCGACGACTGCTGGGAAGCCGTCATGAAGACCGACCTCCAAGCCTTCGCCTCTGCCTACCAAGCCTCGTTCGATGCCCAGATTGCCATGTTCCCAGCCATGATTCAGCCAGGCGTTCAGGACTACATCGACCGCTACAGCGCCATGGACGGCGTGCTGGCATGGAAGATGCCTGGCGCAGGCGGCGGCGGCTACTTGGCTCTCGTCCTCGACGATGCCGAAGCTTTCTGCAAGGCTCACGAAGAAGCCATCCCCCTCACCATACGCAGATAAAGCCAGGAAACCAGTCCCATGAGACGCATCACATTATTGCTCTTGACATTCATGCAGCTGGCCCTTCACGCACAAGGATGGCCTGCCGACTATGAAGGTGTGATGCTGCAGGGATTCTATTGGGACTCTTTCGAAGAGACCTCATGGTCCGAACTGCAAGCACAGGCAGACGAAATCGCTCCCTACTTCAGTTTGGTTTGGGTTCCGCAAAGCGGGTGGTGCAATACGACTCGTGGCATGATGGGATATACCCCTGTCTATTACTTCAATCAGAAGAGTTCCTTTGGCTCCGAAGCCCAGCTGCGAAGCATGATAGCAGCTTTCCGGGAGAGGGGAACAGGCGTTATTGCCGATGTTGTTATCAACCATCGCGATGTCTTAGGCTGCAATGGCTCACGGGTTGACTACCCTGCCGAGACCTACAACGGGCAGACATACCAAATGACCTCCACCGACATCTGCCGCAACGACGACGGTGGAGCGACGCAGGAATGGGCTGTCGCAAGCGGCGTCTCGCTATCGCAGAACAAAGACACGGGCGATGGTTGGCCGGGATGTCGCGACCTCGACCACAAGAGCAGCAACGTACAGGCGTGCATCAAAGCGTATCTGAAATTCCTCCTTGAAGACATCGGATACACTGGCTTCCGCTATGATATGGTCAAGGGCTTCCGTGCTGACTACATCGCAGACTACAACGCTTTTGCCCGTCCAGCCTTTAGCGTGGGAGAGTATTGGGACACCACTAAGAAAATCAGGAGGTGGGTCAACCGCACCAAGGACAAGGCTTCGGGCAAGCCCACAAGTGCTGCCTTCGATTTCCAGTTCCGTTTCCGGATGCGCGATGCCATCAACAGCAAAGACTGGCGCAAGCTTGGTGGAAACGAGTTCCGCCTGCGCCTGACCGAAGGGAAGAAACCGCTCTCTGCCAAGAACGACTATAAGCAATATGCTGTCACCTTCGTTGAAAACCACGACACAGAGAAGCGCAACGCCTTTGATGAGCAGGACCCGATTCGCAGAGACACGCTTGCTGCCAACGCCTATTTGCTGGCAATGCCTGGCACGCCCTGCATTTTCTATAAGCATTGGCGCGACAACAGATACCCTCTGAAGCAAATGATACTGGCCCGCCGTCTGGCAGGCATCGCCAACACCTCCGCAAGCAAAAAGGAATACAGCACGAAGGGTTGCTACGCGACTACCACTACAGGCAGGAACGCCACCCTGCTCTGTGTTGTCGGAAACACGCCCCAAGACTACAACGTCAACACGGCGCAATACACCGAAATCCTTTCTGGCAAAGGCTATCGCTACTGCCTCGACCGCAATGCCAACACTGTTTGGATGGATGTTCCCGACGGCACATACAAAGCCCCGCTAAAGGTGAAGCTGACGGCAATCAGCAATCTGGCCGATGCACGCATTGTGTTCACCTTAGATGGTTCTGAGCCTTCTGCGGAGAGCCGGCAGCTGACAAGCGGCACCACGCTGCCCATCGAATCCTCCTGCACCCTTCGTGCCGGCATCCTATCCAAAGGTGAAGTACAGGGCATTCAGTCCCGCAACTATAAAATTCACAACAGGGAAGATTCTTCTCAACCATAAAACAAACATTATGCTACACATTCACGAAGAGGCTGCACGCTGCCTGCTGTGCGAAGATGCTCCCTGCACGAAAGCCTGCATCACCGGAGATCCTGCCCGCGCCATTCGCGCCATTCGTTTCGACAACATCAAGAATGCCGGCCGTTGGGTAGCCCAGTGCACGGATGCCGACCTCGAACGCGCGGAACAGGCCTGCATCCACTACGACCAGCCCATCCGCATCCGCGAGCTGCTGGGGTCCGCATGTCGCAATGCCGCCGCCAGTTCCGTATGTTGCGATGCCATCGCAACACCCCCCTCCTCCGCCCCTTCCCTTGCCATCACCTTCTGCGGCATCCATTGCGAGAACCCCTTCTTCCTTGCCTCCTCCGCCGTCTGCACAAACTATGAGATGGTGGCACGCGCCTTCGAGATGGGCTGGGGCGGTGTCTTCTACAAGACCATCTGCAAGCAGGACATCCGCGAAGTGTCGCCCCGCTTCGATGCCATCAAGGAAGGCACTTCGTTTGCGGGCTTCCGCAACATGGAACAGTTGAGCGAAAATCCCTACGAGGTGGATTTCGACATACTGAAGCGCCTGAAGCAGAACTACCCCAAAAAGGTTGTCATTGCCAGCATCATGGGGCAGTTCGAGGAGGAATGGGTCGAGCTGGCACAGATGGCGGAGTTCACCGGCTGCGATGCCGTGGAGCTGAACTTCTCGTGTCCGCAGATGCGAGTTGCCGGCATGGGCAGCGATGTGGGGCAGGACAACGAGCTTGTCACCGCCTACACTGCCTACGTCAAGCAACATGTGCATATCCCCGTCATTCCCAAGATGACGCCCAACATCACCCACATGAAGGAGCCGGCAATGGGCGCGTACTTCGCCGGGGCGGATGCTGTTTCTGCCATCAACACCATCAAGAGCGTCACCTTCACGCCCGAAGCAGAGGTCAGCGAGAAGAAGACCATCTCGGGCTACAGCGGTCGTGCCGTGAAGCCCATCGCACAGCGCTTCATCCTCGAACTGGCACAGAACCACATCATGAAGGACTTGGAGCTGAGCGGCATCGGAGGCATCGAGACTTGGCGCGACGCCTTGGAATACCTACAGATAGGCTGCCGCAACGTGCAGGTCTGCACTGCCGTCATGCAGTACGGCTACCGCATCATCGACGACCTCATCCTCGGCTTGCAGACCTACATGGCCGAACGCGGCATAGAACGCTTGGAGGACATCGTTGGCGAGCAGCTGCCCTCGTTCGTGCAACCCTCCGAACTGGACCGCAACACCATGGTGCTGCCCAAGATAGACCGCGAGAAGTGCATGGGCTGCGGACGCTGCTACATCTCATGCTCCGACGGCGGACACCAGGCCATCACCTTCGACCTCAACACCCGCCAGCCCCACATCATCGGCACGAAATGCGTAGGCTGCCACCTCTGCCGCCTCGTCTGCCCCACAGGTGCAATAGGACTCTCGAAACGCTTCACCAAGAAAGAGAAATAAACATCCCGTTCACTTGCAAACGCCCCCATCCACTTGCTGCGCGTAATCTTTAGGACGCGCTTCAATCTTGCCATGCCCAAAGTAACACAAGTTTGTGTGACACAAATTTGTGTTACACAAGTTTGTGTATTCAATAAAAAGTTTGTACCTTTGCAGCAAAAAGCAGAGGAAACAGCATGAACAAGACATTCGACAAGCGCAGTTTTGTGTTCGGTGTGGCCGTAGATGATTACAACTTCACCGACCGCGAACAAGAAACGCGACAGCTATGCCATAACTTTGAATCAGGCATTAACACGATTCTCATTTCACCCAGGCGATGGGGAAAGACTTCGTTAGTGAAGAAAGCTTCGAAGTTTATGGATTCGGAATCCGTGATGATGGTACACATGGATATGTTCCCATGCAAAACAGAATACGATTTCTATAATGCCTTCTCCGCAGCAGTACTCACGCAAACGGCCTCGCGAAAAGAGCTGTGGATGGAAAACGCACGTGACTTCGTGTCGCGGCTGGTTCCTAAAATCTCTATCAGCCCCGAGCCTAACTCAGATATATCGCTTTCACTTGGCATCACACCTGCCACACATTCCCCCGAAGAGATTCTTAACCTACCAGAACATATAGCACGACAAAAAGGGAAACGCATTGTTGTTTGTTTAGATGAGTTCCAACAGATAGGCGAATTCACAGACACCCTGACCATACAGAAACGACTGAGAACTGTGTGGCAGCATCAGCAACTAACCAGCTACTGCCTGTTCGGAAGCAAAAAGCACCTGATGACCAGCCTGTTTGGAATGCGCAGCAAGCCTTTCTATCAGTTCGGTCAGATGATGTTCCTTGGAAAGATTCCCGTTCAGGCATGGACAGAGTATATCCAGAGTCATTTCGAAGAGCGCGACCGTCATATTCCAGCCGAAGTAGTAGCAGAGCTTTGCGATTTGGTAGAACAGCAGAGTTCATACGTCCAGCAGTTGGCAGCTATCCTGTTGTCCATGCTCTCGGAAGGCGAGACAGCCACAAAAGAACACCTCCGCACGGCTTTCCAATCATTGTTGGACACCTGCACACCACTCTTCAAACAGCAGATAGCAACACTCACGGGCTATCAGATGAACTTCCTGCGCTCCATTCTGGCAGGTCATCATTCCGACTTTGGGGAGCGTGCAGTCCGTGACGAGTTCGACTTAGGCAGCCCGTCCAACATCCCCCGATTGAAGGATGCCTTACTGGAGCGTGACCTCATCGAACAAGACGGACGTTCCGTCTTCCTTGCCGACCCAGTCTTTGCAAGATGGTTCAGAGCGCTATAAAACCGCAAGAAAATGTTTGGAAACATCAAAATCTTAGGTAAAATAATGTTTGGAAACATTAAATATCTACACAAAACAATGTTTGGAAACATCTTTTTATAGCATTTCTTTGTGGTTTACCTCACACTTTTGATAGAGCGCTATAAACCCCATTCGGTCAGTAGATGTTTTACAAGTTATGATGTGGCTGGAAGCCAATACAGCAGAGTAATCGGGGACAGCGTGCTGTAAAGCCTCACAGAGCGTGCCACAAAACTTCGCATAGCGTGCTTACAAATTATTTTCAAGCTTTGAAAATCTATTTTCAAGGCTTGATAATATATTTTCAAAGCTTGATAATATATTTTCACGCCTTGAAAATAATTATGTAACGAGCCTAAAAGACTTTTATGCCGTGTTATGGGGAGGTTTATATCGCGTTTCCCGAGAGTTTATTCCTCTTCAAGGCTTGTTTTCACGAATTCCCACAAACTTTTGTACCATGTTTGCTTCCTGCCTCCCCTATCTGAAGCGGCATCCTCCGTTACAGAATCTTCGATGTCATCTACTTCCTCTTCACGGGTCTGGACGTCCGATTGGTCTGCTTCAGCTGGTTTGTGGAAATCTGGATAATACATTTCCCAGAGTCTCTTAATCGTCTCGCTCTTCTCCTCGGCATTTTGTTTTTGTTCACGTGCCTTGTCGAAGCCTGTTGCAACAATAGCCACTTTCACCTGTTCGCCTATAGTGTCATCATGGTACAGCCCCCAAAGAACTTCAATGTCTTCAGGCAGAGTGTCCATAAACTCATTGATTTCCCTAAGTTCGGTTATGCCTACAGGCTTTTCATTGCATGAATATATGATATAGAGCAGCCGTTGGGCATTTTCTATTTCCCTCGTATTCAGCAGGGGCGAGTTCAAAGCATCCTTCATAGCTTTGATGATGCGTTTTTCCCCGCTGCCGTATCCTACTGCCACAATGGCACCACTGCCGTCTTTCATCACCGTTTCCACATCTTTGAAGTCCCGGTTTATGATACCTTCTTCCGTGATGACTTCCGATATGGTCTTTGTGGCAACCGTAAGAATATCGTCAGCTTTCCCGAATGCTTCGTCAATCGAGACCATCGTGTCGCTGTATATCTCAAGCAGCCTTTCGTTATTGACTACAAGCAGAGCATCCACGTTGTTCTTCATTTCCTCCACTCCTGCCAAAGCCTTCTCCATGCGGGCTTTCTTCTCGAATCTGAAGGGCAGGGTCACAACGCCAACTGTCAGCAAACCGTGTTCACGTGCCTTTTGTGCTATCAGAGGTGCAGCTCCCGTGCCTGTGCCGCCACCAAGTCCTGCGGTAATGAAGACCATCTTCGTCTCATCGTTGAAGAGAAGTTCTATGTCTTTCATGCTCTCTTCAGCCTTCTCACGACCCTTCTCCGGATTACCGCCAACACCAAGGCCTTCTTCTCCCAGCTGTATCCTGACAGGAATGGGCGATTTGCTTAGCGCCTGACTATCAGTATTGCAGACCGCGAAACTGACGTTCTTCACGCCCTTCTCATACATACTCTTCACAGCATTCCCGCCACCGCCGCCAACACCGATGACTTTAATCAAACGCTCCGTCTTGTCTTTAGGGATAGTAAACAGAATCCCCTGTTGTTTGTTCTCTTCCATGTTTATTATGTTGTATTTTTATTTTGTTGCTGTAAATTACCTGCGCTGCAAATCTTCCTAATCTTCTCTGTTGATAGTTTTGCCCTTTACTAAGAACAATGCGATGGGCATATATAGCGGAATGAACATTCGCCAAAAGGCCACACCAATATCACGACATCGACGAAACCCTTGAATATAATACACTACATATAAAAGGACATACAGAAGCAGATACAATAGTTCGGACCTTGAATTGATAGAACCAACAGAAAACAGGAAAACCAATAAGCTAACTGTAAGATTACCCTCGAAGAGGTCATATAAGCCAATATGATCTACTATATATAGGGCATAAGCATTGAGTCTAATTTTATGGTCAAATATGGTAATAAGATAACTATAAGTACTGGAGTCCCAAAGCCTGGTATATCTTGTCTCATATAACCATAGTACAGCTATAAGTCCAAAGACAAGAATGTATGTTAGAAGGAATTCCACCCTACCACAAACACCGATGGCTTTTATCAAATGACCAATCTTGTCCTTAAGGATTTTAAACTGAATCCCTTGTTGATTGTTCTTTTCCATGTTATTGTTTGCTTTTTTCATTGTATCTATCCAGCCTTATGCATTAGGTATTTTACCATCCGTCCTAACATCAGAATCATAAAGGGAATTGCCACGTAGAATGCACAGATGACTGCACCATCTGCCAGACAAATGAAACCCTCTAACAACATTTGAAACCACATTTTTGATGGTGTGTTCTTCCGTCCACGACTTCATGAAACGAATGTATTCACTTCTTTTTATTCTACTTGGCATACTATTTTCTTATGCTTTTATTACGTTTTTTCTTTAACAAGAGGACTTTTTTATATGCTAATGCGTGCTTTCTACAAAACCTAATGTTTTCAAGAGCTGTTTCATCGCCTAACTCTGCGGCTTTTGTGTACCATTCAAGAGCCTTATTATAGTCCTTTTCTACTCCCAACCCTGTCTCGTAAGAAAAACCTACGTTATTCATCGCTTCGGTATTCCCTTGTTCCGCATTTTTCATAAACCACTCAACACCAGCCTTATCATCCACTTCCACACCCATACCATTAAGATAGCAAGTAGCCAGATTGAACTGAGCCTTGATAAAACCTTGCATTGCCGATTTCGTGTACCATTCCACAGCTTTCACATAATCCTTAGGAAAATCAGAGAGGCCACACTGATAGCAGACACCTATTTTATTCTGTGCATCAGCATCACCTTGAGCCGCCATTTCCTTAATCGTCTCAATATTGTCTGTTATAACTGAAAAGTCATGCATGTTATTGTTATTTTTTGATTTTTACGCAACTTTAAGTTTATACATTATCTATTACCTTCGTTTCTTAGTTTGACAGTGCAAAGATACAATGCGGGTGCGAAATCAATGTTCGCAGGCAAAAAAAGATTAAGGTACATAATCAAAACCACTTAAATCAAGAAATAAAAGTGGCTTCATTTTTCTTCGTGGTCATTTGAAATGCTACCCATACAAGTATAACAAGGAACAAATCCAAGGTTTTCCAATAGGGATGCTTGAAAACTTAATTCAGGAATATAGCGTCGCTGATATAGTCTCTTAAGTTCTTCTATAATTTCTCCTTTTTTAGAATGAACAACAGCCAGAACATCCTTTATTTCATATTCTGTATATTTTCCGAGGTCTGTATTTATAACACGATTCCACAAAAAAGACCGCTGCATATATTGAAGGAAAATATTCAATCTATCCATGTCCTCCTTTGCCCAAGTAAGTAATTCATAAAACAGTCGTCGGATATTATCGTTTACTTCTTCTACGGAACGATTATCATCCATTTCGTGGACCCCAGAATTACTTCTGTCTTCGACTTCATAATCTCTCAAATCTGTATGAAATACGAGATCGAGTTGAGCAACAAAAGCATCTGGCCTGTTCTCCCGAAGTTCCTCGTTGTTTTTCCACCACGTCCGAAATTCTATAACTCTTTCCTGTCCCTGTTCTCTTATCACCCTAGGAATTTCTATGCGATGAAAAGAAGAATGCATTGCTTCGCAATTTATATCACAATGATATGCTGGACATCTTCCTTTTACCACAGATACTCCTCAATAGAGTCATCGAAGGTGGATTCCTAAGGGCAGCTGGAGGCGAGAATGGTATGGTGGAAAAGATGATTCCGTTTCAAGGGGATTGACCTTTTTCGGAAGTAAAAACATTTCTTCATTCAATCTTTTGCAAAACTACCTACATCCTACACCTTTTAGGGTTAATGTGCATAATTCCAATAAGTTGCAGGGTGTATGTAACCTACATCCTTGCCTTCATACCTACACCTTTTAGGGTTATTCCACATGAAATGCGACCTAAGAATAGGCTTAATCGGCTGACTAATAATGTGTTCACTATGGAAAGAAAATGCTGAAACAAACTGTTTCACCCGCTGAAACAATTTGTTTCACAGGCGAAACAAATTGTTTCAACACATGATACAGAATCAATGTCCGTTCATTGACCTCTTTTTCGGGCTTTTGTTGGGCACAGAAAAAGGTGTTTTTGGATAATCTTTTCGAGGTGTAGGCGGGTGTAGGCAGGGGTGTAGGAGGGTGTAGGTAAATGTATGTTACCTACACCCATGTAACCTACACTGAACAAGCAGCATAAGCACAAAAGGTGTAGGATGTAGGTAAAAACTGAAAATTCAATTGAAAAATGTATTTTATATCTGCTATGATGCTTCTCCGAACATCATAAGTTGTATCTTAACGTGAGTTCGACGAAATTAAATCAGAAGAGAGTAAGCTGATTATCAAGTACTCTGACCACCTGTATTGATG
>JAFXVN010000051.1 GCA_017524545.1 Bacteroidaceae bacterium | reverse complement strand
TTGGGTTTCTTACGTGGATACATGGTGCAAAGGTACACATTTTTTACCTTGCGACACCCAAAGACACCCGGAAAACTTGTCTAAACACCTGTAAAACAATGGATGCCATTTTGTGGCACAGAAAGTGATGAAGTCAGGAAAGAAGGAAACGAAGAAGAGGACTTTAAGTATCTTCGAAAGCTCTTTGTAGAATTTCTTGGTGCCGAAGATGTCCTTGACCTCTGCTATTATGTTGTTTACGATGAAGAATTATTGAAAGATTCTTTCTTTAATCATTTTCCGGTCATCATATATACATTCATTGATGGCAGCCAATTGGACCAGCAAAATCCAGGAAAAGTATTAGGGATGGAGTGGGTATCAGAATGTACCGTTGAAGATGGGGCTAATCAACGTTTATTTGTAGCGCATTCGAAAGCAGAAGCGGATAAACCCGAAAGAATGATGCTCTGCACATACACATTTGATAAAGTCTCACATACTATTCTCAAATGCAGCAGACTATTACTCAATTGGTTTCTTTTATTCACAAAAGAAAATAATCCCCAATAAAGATTGTTTTACCAAAAACAATTGCTATATTTGCAAAAAAAAATCGCTTTATGAGAAGACAACAAATTATTCCACCAAATATCGAATTGGTTGTAAACTATCCACAAAGTTTTTTAGATTTGTTAAACAACAATCAATACAAATCAGAAAAGGCATTCGTCGGTTATGGCAATCCATCAGCCAAGATATTAATTGTTGGGCAGGAATTAGCTTGGGATAAAGTAAAACAAGCCAACGAGTATGAATATTATTGTTTGAATAATATTGAACAATGGAAGAAAAATAGCGATCAAGGTAAAAATATTACCATAAAGTCTCAAATTTTATATCCTGAAGATGATATACATTCTAAGGCATTTGAGAATTTTAATCCCTTATTTCCACATTACTTCAATTATAATAAGTTAGACAACAGAAAACCTATTACGGAAATAGATGGTAATTTTACACATCAATTTCTTAAATATGGTGCAAATCCCACTTGGTTTAAGTATCAAAAACTTATTCAGTTAATCTATAACAAACATTCTGAATATATTGATTTCTTCAAAGATGCTTTTATAACAGAATTAAGTGGAGAATCCAGACGTCATAATATAGTAGTCAACAAGAATCTGTCTGAGGAAGAACAAAAAAGAGATGCAAAAAAACAAGCTGAACAAACAGAAAGGTCTATAAGCAAACGTTGTCAATTACTTAAAGAACCATTTTTCCAATCATTCCCCGTTGTGATTTTTGCGTGCGGTGGATATTCAGATAAAATATTCCCGTATCTATATGGCTTTGAAAAAAGAGACTTTGAAAAAAAGGGGTGGTTTAGTATATTGCGGGAAGATAATAAAACATACATTTGCACATGGCAATTTTCTGCTCGTATTTCAGATTTAATGCTAAAAGAGCTTGCTAAAGTTGTCAGCTCTTATATATAGACAAGAAATCTGATTGCGATATTGGATTTAAAGATATTGATAGCTATATATAGAAAAATGTTCAGCGAAAGTTTAGAATCAAGGACGACTAACTGGGATTAGTCCTATGGCTGCGAAAGAATGGAATGAAGGTTCTAAAAAGCGTCTTGCCATCGTAAAAGAATTAGCAAAGTACGACAAATAGGCAATGAGGATTTCGCGTATTCATCATTATGGAAGATAAATTCAAGGGACTAAGTTACGGGGGAGTCATAGATTTGCTGCCTAATTGCAAGAATCTTGATGATGAGGTTGAGATTTATAAGAAACTGATAGAGCTTGGCAAGAAGGAAATAGCAGAGTTGGAAGACGATGATGAAGAAGAGTTGTTAGAGCTACCAACAGGGGAGAGTGTTCGTTGTGTTCCTGACTTTCTGGATCACTATGCTGCACCAATGGATAACCTGTCGCAGATATATGTGAGACGGAAAGAGTATGCAAAGGCGTTGCCTCTGTTGGAACAAGTCTTACCGATATATCGAACTCTGGAAATCTCCAATCCCGACTATACTTATCAGCGAGTATATGCTACTGAACGTATGGTAGAATGTTTGAAGGAACTTGGCAAAAAGAACCTTGCCACCTTTTATGATTATGAGTTAAAGCATCTTAAGCAGAATCTGCTTTTTACTATACACTCTACACCTTTCGCCAAAACATGCAGAATATGAGATGGCAGGAAGGTGTAGAGTGTTTTATGACCGTTCGTTATTTGTTGAGCGTCCAGGAGAAGCCGTCCTTTGTGTCCTTGACCTCGAAGCCGAGGGCGGCGAGGTCGTCGCGAATCTTGTCGGAGAGTGCCCAGTTCTTCTCAGCCTTGGCTGCTTGACGCTGTTCCAGAAGCATGTTGACGACGGCTCCGTAGGCTTCTTCGCGGGCTTTGTTGGTGGTGCCTGTGTCGGGGCGAAGGCCGAGGATGTCGGTGACAAAGGTCTCCATGAGGGCGAGCAAGGATTGGGCAACTTCGGCTGTGATGCTGGCCTTCTTGTCGATGAGCGTGTTGATGACGCGGCAGGCGTCGAAGAGGTGGCTGATGACGATGGGGGAATTGAGGTCGTCGTTCATGGCATCGTAGAGGTGTTGCGACAGAGTCGCAACATACGAAACCTCTATCCAAGGCTGTCCTTTCACCTTCTGGCCGTCTTGGAGGCGGCGCAGGTTCTTCAGGCCGTCCATGAGGCGAGCCAAGCCTTTCTCGGCGGCTTGCAGGGCTTCGTTGCCGAAATCGACGGTGCTGCGATAGTGGGCTTGCAGGATGAAGAAGCGGATGGTCATGGGCGTGTAGGCCTGCGAGAGCAGGGGATGGTCGCCCGTGAAGAACTGCGGCAGGGTGATGAAGTTGTTGTAGGACTTGCCCATCTTCTTGCCGTCGATGGTAATCATGTTGTTGTGCATCCAGTAGTGCACCATCTGGTCGCCCTGGCTTGCGACAGCCTGCGCTATCTCGCATTCGTGGTGGGGGAAGATGAGGTCCATGCCGCCGCCGTGGATGTCGAAGTGCTCGCCCAGATATTTGCGTCCCATCGCCGTGCACTCGCAGTGCCAGCCGGGGAAGCCGTCGCTCCAAGGCGAAGGCCAGCGCATGATGTGCTCGGGCTGTGCCGCTTTCCAAAGGGCGAAATCCGCCTGATTCTTCTTCTCGCCCACGCCGGCAAGGTCGCGGCTCGCATCCTTCACATTCTCAAGGTCGCGCCCCGAGAGGATGCCCCAGCGGTGGACTTTGTTGTACTTCTCGATGTCGAAATAGATGCTGCCGTTGCTCTCGTAGGCATAGCCGTTGTCGAGAATCTGCCTGACGAGTTGCTGCTGCTCGATGATATGGCCGGTAGCATGGGGCTCGATGCTTGGCGGCAGGCAGCCAAGGGCGTCCATTGCCGCGTGGAAGCGGTTCGTGTAGTACTGCGCTACCTCCATCGGCTCCAGCTGTTCCAGCCGGGCTTTCTTTGCGATTTTGTCCTCGCCCTCGTCGGCATCGTGCTCCAGATGGCCCACGTCCGTGATGTTACGCACATAGCGCACCTTGTAGCCGATGTGCTGGAGGTATCGGAAAAGGAGATCGAAGGTGATGGCTGGCCGGGCATGTCCGAGATGCGCGTCGCCATAAACGGTCGGGCCGCAGACGTACATGCCCACGCGCCCCGGGTTGAGCGGCTTGAAGAGTTCCTTCTGCCGGCTCAGGGTGTTATAAATGAATAGTGGTTGGTTCATAGATTATTCTTTTTAGTTAAGAATTAAGAGTTAAGAGTTAAGAAAGATAGTTTGGGCTGCAAAGAATTAACAGTATTATGTATTTTTCTTAACTCTTAATTCTTAACTCTTAACTGTTAATTGTTTCTCCGTATTCCAGCTCGCCATCGACGACCCAGCGGAGGTCTTCGGGGTCAAAGTCGCCCATCTTGTCCTTCTTGGCTTGCTTGGCGACGTACTTTGCCACTTCCTCCACGTCGATGTCGATGTCTTCGTCGTCGCTGTGCTTTTCGAGCAGGTCAACGTAGTACTCGCCGATGACGTCGATGAAGTAGTAAAGCTCTTCCTCGGTGAACTTGTCCTTGAGGTCTTGTGGCAGATAGTTCTGGATGTATTCGACCGTCAGGCGGTCGTCCTCCGCATCGTTGAGGAGGTCTTCTTCAAAGGTTGCCATGTTGTTTTGGATTAGGGATTAGGGATTAGGGAATAGGGAATAGGATCCCAAGATGTCACAACATCGCCTTGATTTTGTCTTCGAGGACGGGACGTGGAACTAAGCCGACGCTGCGGTCAACCTCCTTGCCGTCCTTGATGAAGACAACTGTGGGGATGTTGCGGACACCAAAGCGCATGGCGAGGTCTTCGTCCTCTTCCACGTCGCACTTGCCTACGATGGCCAGGCCGTCGTAGTCCGTTGCCAAGGCTTCGATGACGGGAGCCAGGCGCTTGCAGGGGCCGCACCATGTTGCCCAAAAATCCAATACCATAGGCTTGCCGGTTGCCACCAGTGCCTCAAAATTTCCTGTGTTGATTGCTTGTGCCATAGTTATTTACGATTTTACGATTTACGATTTACTATTTATTTACGATTTGACTATTTAGCTGTTGATGCTGTAGGACAGAGCATCGCAGCCGTCGATGTCGTCTAACAGCTGGCGTGTCACCTTTATTTTGTGGGAGCGGGATGTCATGTGCAGGCGGTTGTGCGGATTGGTGGCATCGACGAAGACCATTTGCAGAGCCGTGTTTCCGGGGTTCTCCTCGACGTAGGAGGTGAGCATCTCCACATCGTCCTTGCCAAGGGTGTTTGTGTTGACGGTGACGGTGATGCGCTCCACGACCTTGTCGCTGATGTCGGCCAGCCAGTCGATGCGTCCGATGCGCAGCTCGTATTCGCCCGGACGGAAGCGGTGCTCCTCCACGCTGCCGGTGATGAGCACCGAGCGGTCCATGCTCAGGTAGGCGCCCCATTGCACCCAGTTCTCGCCGAAGAGCGCAATCTCGCCCGTGCCGCTGAAGTCCTCGATGGTGGCGACACCGAAGGGCTTGCCGTTCTTGGTCGTGCCGGAGCGGACTGCTGTGACGATGCCGCCCAGACGGACGCTTTTCCCTGCAAAGGCGGTGAGGTACTCCATCTCCGACATCTTCAGGTTGCAGACGTTCTGCAGGATGACGTAGTACTCGTCGAGCGGATGGGCAGAGAGGTAGATGCCCACCAGCGAACGCTCCTTGTTGAGGCGTTCCAGCATCGACCATTCCTCGGCTTCGGGGACTGCGGGCTTGTTGAGTTCCACGGCATCCATGCCGAAGAGCGAGAATTGTGCCTCCATCTGTGCCTGCTGGTACTGCGAACCGTAGCGCAGGAGCAGGTCGAGGAAGACATTGCCCTTGGGGTCGGATGCTATGAACTGCTCGCGGCGTATGTCCCCGGCGATGTTGTCGAGGGCGCCGCTCAGAGCAAGGCATTCCATACCGTTGCGTTTGACGGCAGACATGTTGACACGCTCTGCGAAGTCGAAGATGTCGCGGTAAGGGCCGTTCTTCTCCCTCTCCTCCACGATGGCTTGCACGGCGGCTTCGCCCAGTCCCTTGATGGCCATCAGGCCGTAGCGTATCTGCTGGCGGTCGTTGACACCGAAATCGCGATGCGACTCGTTGACATCGGGTCCCAGCACTTCCAGCTTCATGGCGTGGCATTCTTCCAGGAGCTTCGTCACCTCCTTCACATCGTCCTTGCCGCGTGTCAGCAGGGCAGCCATGAACTCGGCGGGATAGTGCGCCTTCATGTAGGCCGTCTGGTAGGCCACCCATGAGTAGCAGGCGGCATGGGACTTGTTGAAGGCGTAGGAAGCGAACTTCTCCCAGTCGCTCCATATCTTCTCGAGCACTTTGGCATCGTGTCCGTTGCGTGTGCCGCCCTCGATGAACTTGGGTTTCATCTGGTCCACGATGTCCTTCTTCTTCTTGCCCATCGCCTTGCGCAGCGCGTCGCTCTCACCTCGGGTGAAGCCCGCCAGCTTGCGCGAGAGCAGCATGACCTGCTCCTGATAGACCGTGATGCCGTAGGTGTCGCGTAGGTATTCCTCGCAGGCATCGAGGTCGTAGGTGATAGGCTCGATGCCGTTCTTGCGCTTGATGAACTGCGGGATGTAGTCCATTGGTCCGGGGCGGTAGAGGGCGTTCATGGCGATGAGGTCCTCGAAGACCGTCGGGTGCAGTTCCTTCAGGTACTTCCTCATGCCGGCCGATTCGAACTGGAAGGTGCCGACGGTGCGTCCCTCCTGGTAGAGCTTGTAGGTCAGCTCGTCGTCGATGGGGATATTGTCGATGTCGATGTCTATGCCGTGCGCCTCCTTGACGATGCGGCAGGCTTCCTTGAGCTGCGAAAGCGTCTTGAGGCCCAGGAAGTCCATCTTGATGAGGCCGGTGCTCTCAATGACGTGGCCGTCATATTGCGTGACGGCCGTCTTGCGGTCGGGGAAGTCCGGGTCGTCGGCTGTCGAGACGGGCACATGGTCGCTGATGGGGTCGCGGCAGATGATGAAACCGCAGGCATGGATGCCCGTGTTGCGGACGGTGCCTTCGAGTTTGAGAGCGTACTTGATGGTGTCCGACTCCTTCTTGTCCCTCGAAAAGCGAGCCTCCTTCAGTTCCGGCGTGGCGTTGATGTAGTTCTCTAATGTCGGCTTTTTGCCGTCGGGCAGGCGGTCGGGCATGGCTTTGCACCAGGCATTGACCGTGGAGAGAGGCACTTTCTCCACGCGCCCCACGTCCTTCAGGCTGCTCTTGGCCGCCATAGCGCCGTAGGTGATGATGTGGGCGCAGTTCTCTACACCGTATTTGTCCATCACCCATTGCAGCACCTTGCCGCGCCCGTCGTCGTCGAAGTCGGTGTCGATATCGGGCAGGGAGATGCGGTCGGGGTTGAGGAAACGCTCGAACAGGAGGTCATACTTCAAGGGGTCGAGACGTGTGATGCCCAAGCAATAGGCCACTACCGAACCGGCTGCCGAGCCTCGGCCAGGGCCTACCCAGACACCCAGCTCGTTGCGGGCGCTGTTGATGAAGTCCTGCACGATGAGGAAGTAGCCGGGGAAGCCCATCGTCTTCATGATGTGCAGCTCGAAGCGAATGCGTTCATCGACTTCCTTCGAGAGCGGAGTGGGGTAGAGCCGTGCCGCTCCTTCGTAGGCGAGCTTGGCCAGATAGTCTGCCTCGAACTTGATGCGGTAGAGCTTGTCGATGCCGCCCAGCTTCTCTATCTTCTTCTCGCCATCTTCGCGCGGCAAGGTGTTCTCGCCGTTCTCGTCGCTGGTGAACTCGCGGAAGAGGTCTTCCTCGGTGAAGCGTTGTCGCCAAAGCTCCTCGGTGCCGAACTCCTCGGGGATGGGGAAGAAGGGCATGATGGGGTTGGACTCAAGGTCGTAGAACTCGACCTTGTCCAATATCTCGCAGGTGTTGGCAAGGGCTTCGGGCAGGTCCCCGAAGATGGCATTCATCTCGGCACGTGTCTTGAACCACTCCTGCTTGCTGTAGCGCATACGGTTCGGGTCTTCCAAGTCCTTGCCGGTGGAGAGGCAGAGCAGCAGGTCGTGGGCCTCGGCATCGTCCTCGTCGAGGAAGTGCGAGTCGTTGGAGCAGACGAGCTTCACGCCATACTTGCGTGCCAGCTCGATGAGCACGGGGTTGACGCGCTTCTGCACCTCGTAGGTGTCGCGGTTGGCAATCTGATTGGGATTCGTCACCTCATGGCGTTGCAGTTCCAGATAGTAGTCGTCGCCCCAGATGTCGTGGAACCACTTGACAGTCTCCTCTGCGCCAGCCATGTCGCCTTTTGCTATCTTCTTCGGCACTTCGCCGCCGATGCAAGCAGAGCAGATGATGAGACCCTCATGGAACTTCTCCAAATCTTTGTGGTCGGTGCGGGGACGCATATAAAAGCCATCGACCCACGAGCGCGAGACAAGCTTGATGAGGTTGTGGTAGCCAGTCAGGTTCTTGGCCAGGACGATGAGGTGCCAGCCCGACTGAAACTCTTTTCCTCCCTCGTGCACATTCTTGTCGCCGCCTCGTGCCACATACATCTCGCAGCCGAAGATGGGCTTGAAGGGCTCCAGTCCCTGTTTCTTCCTGTCCTTGTTGACCTGCTTGCAGTAGTCGTACAGCTCCTTGACACCGAACATGTTGCCGTGGTCGGTGAGTGCCATGCCGCGCATTCCGTCGCCGATGGCCTTGTTCACCATCCCCTTGATGGACGCCTGTCCGTCGAGCAGTGAGTATTGCGAGTGAACGTGTAAGTGTACGAAATCGTTAGTCATTGAACATTGAACATTAAACATTGAACATTGAACATTGCCCCGGGCTGTATGCATTAAGGACGTAAAGAGATGACAAAGATATGAAAAGTTCATAGTTCATAGTTCATAGTTCATGGTTTTTTTCGTTTATCCGTTTAATTTTTCACTTTTCACTTTTCGCTTTTCGCTTTTTTTCGTACCTTTGAAGCGCACTATGCCAAAAACTATGGGCAAGAGATTTAGAAAACTAAAGAAAATACGCCTTCACAGCGAAGGAAAGAACACACTTCTATGGAGTGCCATCGTGCTGATAGTACTCAATTTCGCGATACTTCACATCTTCGATTCACGGCTGCCTTTTGATATATGTATATCCGTCAGCGCCTTGCTCTACGCTATCCTGCTGAACTTCTTCCAGTGCCCCATCCGTACCTTCGAGGGCGACACGGAGGGCATTGTCGTGGCTCCTGCCGACGGCAAGGTGGTTGTGGTGGAGGAGACGGAGGAGAACGTCTATTTCCACGACCGCCGCATCATGGTCAGTATCTTCATGAGCCTCTTCAACGTACATGCCAACTGGATTCCCGTTGACGGGACGGTGAAGTATGTGGAGCATCACGATGGTAATTTCCACAAGGCTTGGCTGCCGAAGGCGAGCGAAGAGAACGAGCGCAGCACGGTGGTCATCGAGACTCCCGATGGCACGGAGATTTTGGCGCGGCAGGTGGCTGGCGCCATGGCACGCCGCATCGTCACCTATCCCTCGGTGGGCGAGGAATGCTATGTCGATGAGCATCTGGGCTTCATCAAGTTCGGGTCGCGCGTTGACCTCTACCTGCCCCTTGGCACGGAAGTCTGCGTGAAGCTCCACCAAAAGACCGTCGGCAACGAGACCATAATTGCGAAACTGAAACAAGAAACAGAACAAGACGACGAATAAGATTACCCATGTTCAATATCCCTAATACTCTGACCTGCTGCAACCTCGTCTGTGGTTGCATGGCAACAGGCTGTGCTTTCTACGGACAGTATCAATATGCTGTGCTGATGATAGTCTGCGGCGCGGTGTTCGATTTCTTCGACGGCATGGTGGCCCGTGCTCTCGGTGTCTCTTCAAACATAGGCAAGGAGCTCGACTCGCTGGCCGATATCGTCACCTTCGGCGTAGCACCAAGTGCCATCCTCTTCTACCTTTTCCACGAAGTGCATTACCCGGATTTGAATTTTGAATTGAAAACCTTCCTCCCCTATACGGCATTCCTCATGGCAGCATTTTCTGCCCTGCGGCTTGCCAAGTTCAACCTCGACGAGCGTCAGCACCAGCAGTTCATCGGTCTGCCTACGCCCGCCAACGCCCTCTTCTGGGGCAGCCTCGTGCTTGGCGAACATGCCTTCCTCGTTTCGCAGAAGTTCAACGCCGTCTTCCTGTTTCTCTTCATGCTGCTCTTCTGCATGTTGCTTGTTTGCGAAGTGCCGATGCTGGCATTAAAGTTCAAGAACCTCAGTTGGGCGGACAACAAGCAGCGTTACATCTTCCTTGCCGGCTGCTTGCCGTTGCTGCTGCTCGGCACCAGTTCCCTTGCCGCTATTATAATATGGTATGTGGCGGTGTCGGTGGCTTTCCCGAAAATGCAGAAGGCGGGCTGACCCCGTGGACATGAAAGCTTTGCCACAGGAATGAAGAGCCGTTGGATTGTAGCCGCTTTGTTGACGCTTGCCCCGGGTTTTTGTTTTGCACAGCGGAGTGCCACGGCACAGCGGATGGCGGAGCAGGGACTGGTGGATGTCCTGTCCGTGGATTCCACTATCCATGTCAGCTTGATGTACAGCCGCCCCGACAACTTCACCGGCAAGGTGCTCTATACCGACCTTCGCGAAGCTTACCTCCACCCCAAGGCAGCTGCGGTTCTGGCAAAGGCTCAACAGGCTCTCAAGAAGTTAAGGCCAGACCTGAGCCTGAAAATCTATGATGCGACACGGCCGATGAGCGTGCAGCAGAAAATGTGGGACACGGTGGCAGGCACAAAAAAGAGCATCTATGTGAGCAACCCCCGAAATGGCGGCGGGATGCACAACTACGGTCTGGCTGTCGATATCACCCTTTGCAAGGCAGCCACAGGCGATACGCTCGACATGGGAACAATAGTGGATTTCCTTGGCGAGTACGCCCACATTGACAACGAAGCCAGCCTTGTCTCCCGCCACATCATCACGCCTGAGGCAAAGAAAAACCGCGAACTGCTACGCAGGGTAATGACCGAAGCAGGCTTCAAACCCCTCCGCACCGAATGGTGGCACTTCAACCTCGTCTCCCGAGCCGAAGCCAAAGCACACTACAAAGCAGTGAAATAAAAGGTGAAGGGGTGAAAAATTGAAAAGGTGAAAGAGTGAAAAGGTGAAAAAACGGCAGCGGCAGACTTCCATGTGAAGCTGCCGCTGCCGTTCGTTTTGTCAGGAAAAGGCCCTTGACCAATCCACGGACATAGTATGCAAGTGGCGTAGGGAGCAGGCTGCTACTCTTCCCAAATATTCCAATCGTTGTTTTCTTTGGTTAGGATGGAACTCTCTGGGTCTGCATCTTTCCCAACGATAACCGACACGGCCAGTATCATGGAGCATTCAGCTTCATCGGCCTTCACATACGGAGTCTTGTATTCTTTGCGTCTCATAGCTTTCTGTCTTATCTTTCCACAATCTTCTTACCCTCTCTGACGTAGATACCCCTTGGATATTTACCATTTGACGATTTGCGATTTACGATTTGTCGGCCGCTGAGGTCGTACCATTTACCATTTACCATTTCCTCATCGGGGGAGGCAGGGGTGAGGCCTCTGATGCCGTCAACATCATCCGGGAACAGAAGCCCAAGCATCTTCACGCCGGCCTCCACCTGAAGGTAGCAGCGGTTAGCGGGCACGGTGACTGGCTTCTCCTGGTTTACGGCATAGAATCCCGTCATTCCGCCCTGAGTCTGCAGGACGTATCCCGATGTTATGGATGTCGCCTCCATCACGCCTGTCAGCAGGCCACTGGTATAGGAAACATCCCCTCCCATGGGCGTACCCGTGAAGGTGTATGTGCCCGGCTCGCCCAGCATCAGCACGGGGGTATTGGCTGCAATGGCGGGCTGCTCTTCCAGTACGACTGACGTCTCCTGAAGCGAGATGCACCTGTAGGCCTTCAGTCCCTCGGGCAGAGCGGCATCGTAGGGGAGAATCAGCGTGCCTACGCCTGCCTCGGAGAGGGTGTAGCTGATTGGGGTCTCTACAGGTTCTTGTCCTCCTGTGACTGTCAGCTTGAAGCTTACCTCCTCTTCGGGGGAATTGGAGGTGCCGTCGCTGTGAATGAAATCTACACCCGATAGGGTTACAGTATAGACTCCGTTCGTCATCGTGTTGTCGGCGACAAGACCGATGGTGAACAGTTCCTCCACCGTGTTCCCTTCTGCATCGTCGGGATAGAATGCTGTATTGTTCATGTCTGCGCAACTGAGGACAATCGTGGTCTCGTCTGGCATATTGCTACTCAACGAGTGGCCCAGTCCTTCAAAGCGCAATGCATTCAGCGTGAGGTCGTTCACATAATCTGTTCGGCCTTGTTTCCTTTGTGCAATGTGAATGCCTTCGGGGACATGCATCTGCATCTGGAATGCCACATACTGGTTGTCTGTCGGGTCTGTCTGATATACTGTCAGTGTGGTCTTTGTCACTCCGTCGGCAGTCACCACAGCATCACCGACCCATACTCTCAAGTCTTGTGCCTGTGCCTGCACTCCGACGAGTGCAAGCACCAGGCTGATTAATTTCATTTTTCTCATAATACTCTTATCCGTTTTCTGTTTTTCCTCGTTGTCTTAGGACTGGCTGATGTGTTCAGGTACTTGTTGATGATGGCAACGGCATCCTTCGTGTCTATCACGCCGTCCTCTATGATGTCGGCCGCGCTGACGTTCAGATAGGTGTTCGGACGGCCCAGATAGTAGGAGATGACCAGCACGGCATCCTTCGTGTCAACCACGCCGTCGCTGTTGGCATCACCGGAAATGAAGCTGCGGAGCTCTGCCTCGCGCACCAGTTCCTTCTGCTCCACGTTGCCTGCGGAGTCGGTTGCCAGAACGCAGAACCCATAGTCGATACCCTCGGCATACCCGAAGTCGAAGGCACACGAGTCGGTCACGCCCAGCTCGCGCCATGGGGCATTCCTGCCGTCCTGTGCGTAAATTGTGTAACGCCATACGCCAGAGCGTGCGTCCTCGCCTGTAAAGTGCAGCGTCACAGTGTCCGCCTTCTCTATGCTTGTGGATTCCACCCTGCTCGTGGGAGGCACGGCATCAACAATATTTGTCCAAGTCGGAGTGAGGATGGCTGCCTCGTAATCAAAGACAATTCCTGCACGGTTTGAAATCTCAGTACCGTCTGGGAATTGCTTCTTCAAACTAACATTAAACATTACCTCGCCGATGCCCGAAGTGCCGTCGTAGTTTACAGGCAGGATGCCTTGCATCAGGTCGTCCGTCGGCTCCATTGTCATCGGGTCGAGGCTCTGGAACTTCCATTGGGCGATGCCGTCCTTCTGGTCGTACTCACCGTTCACCTGTGCGATGGCATTGATTTCGGGACGCATGTCGATGGTCTTGACGAAGGTGGTCTCACCATTGTTGGTTATAATGTCAACTTCATCAAGGGCCACTTCCTTTTTGCCAATCCTTACACCTGTCGGCATAAACTTAGTCAAATCGAAGTATTGACTGTTAAGCGTATCGCGGATAACTATGGCATGAGCAGAAGCTGTTGCAAGAGTTGTGTCATTCTCGAATTCGATAGTGTAGTCTATGTTCGCTATAGAATCCATCATGAACTTACTTCCTGCCTCAGACAGATAGCCATAAATGTCATTGGGGTCACCAGGATTCCATTGGTTACAGCCATGAGGGTCTGGGTCAGGACACCTGTCGCTACCAAATGTGTTTTGGAAGGCATTCAAGCCCGACATAACCTTACCCAAAGCACCAGGGTAAGGAATGCAGTGGTTCAACCAGTTATTAAAGATGTCATTAGGATTGGGCAGGTAGTAATCGGGGAAATAGTCATAGGGATTGTCGAACAACCCACTGGCTGCTAACTGTTCCCGTTGTGCGCGGTTGCTTCTGTTGTGCAAGGCATTATGTATTCCACCAAGCACCTGTCCCAGACCAAGGGCTGTAGCACAGGTACACTCTTCAATCCAGGTGCGTACTACGCCAGCATAGCCACATGGGTCAGGCATGCAACTTGTTGCAACGCCACCGCTGACATTGCCACCAGCGCCGCCACTGCCTCCACCTGGAAGAATGATAGCTGCTGCGCCGCCTCCCGAACCACTGCCAGAACCACTACCTGCACCGCCGCCAGAACCACTGCCTGCACCGCCGCCAGAGCCACTGCCAGAGCCGCTGCCACTGCAACCTGATCCGCCGCCATTTCCACCAGTATAGCCTGTTCCGCTTTGAGCAAGAGTCTGAATGGCTGTCATGGTTTCGGTTGCATAGAGGTTCCAAGGCGTGCCTGTCCATGCATAGACATTATATGTCGCATGGCTGCCTGCTTTGAAACCAAGTTGGTAAATCTGGGTTTCACCTGGCATCAGCGTTGGGATGACGGCAGGTATCATGCGGACTTTTATGCCCTTTTCCTTGAAATTCTCTATTTCCTGCGTGAATACCAGACCGCTGTCAACCAGTAGTTTGTCGGCTTCTATGTCAAAGTTCAGGAAACGCATGTCGTTAATCTTTTCCACATTGTCGTATGCCATATAGAATGGAATATGACTGTAGGTCAGGTTACTGGTATTGGTCACCTTGATTGTCACAGGATAGGGACTTGCCACACGGCGGGGGTCTGAAATTGCAATATCAATGTCTCCAAAGTGAGGCTCTTTAAGAGTTACTGCGTTGCTTATGGTGATGTCTTTCGTGCTCTCTCCATTATCAAAATGGAAGGAGAGGCCATAGTCACCCAGTTCCTCATTTCCGTTGAAGACAAACAGTACATGGCCTTCAGCCTTGCTGTCAGCAATTAAGGTGTCTGCCACTATCTCAACACTGCCCTTCTTCAACATCACAGAAGTAACACAGTCAAGGCCGTTACCACTAACCCCCATCATCTGGACGCCTGGCAATACGCCCATCTCCGTAACAGAATGGGCAAGCACAGCAAATTTATCCAGACGACTGTAATCCAATTTGAGACTTGTTCCATTCGTGGCAGTCACATCATGAACAGCAAGATAGTACCTGCCACTCTCCTCGGCATGTGTACCACCATAAGATACAGAAGCTGAGCCAGAAGCACTATATACTTCTTCTGCTGAGGGCGAGAACAGTTGCAAGGTGCATGCACGGTCTGTCTTGAATTCCAATTGGTCTCCCTTTTCCGCCTCTAACCAGTACCATCTGATGTTTCCTTCTGTTGGACGGTCAAACGTCTGCGTAGCTTGCAACTCACCTACAGGTTCCACTTTCTGGCCAACATTGTAATCTACGTACTGGTTGTCAGCATCAACCCATCGTCCACTTTTGTCGTGGAAACGGAAGTGGATGTCGTTCTTTGCGTAAATCATGGGAATGCCGTCCTTGCTGTCAAAATGAAAACAAGACGAACGAATAGGTTCAGTGGAGATAGGCAACAATTTGATGAGTTGGAAAGGGTCTGTCGGGACATCAAGTGTCACGGAACGGACATCGTCGCTCTTGTCGTTCAGCCAGTAGTCATACTGCGTAATGCCATTGCCGCCCACGGGGGTCTTGAAGAACCAAGCTGAGCCTTGGGTTGTAGTAACTCCATTTTCTGCGACGAGCATGTAGTCCATACGATGCAGGCCGTCCTCCATCTCTTCTACAGGAAGGTCGAAGTGGAATGTGCCGTTAACCGATATGCCCTTCTGCACATAGTGCTTGAAGCCGTCGATGATGTAGCTGCATTGCATGGTGGCCACTTCGGCGTTGGTCAGCGTGCGAAGGAAATAGGATTCGGCTATGGAAGAGCCAGAACCTGAGGGCGTGATAACCTGGAACAACGCCTTGTGCATACCCACATCCATTGTGCTGACATCCATGTCCCACTTTATGACACCGCCCAGGTTGGGCAACTTGTCCTCTGAGGCTATCTTGCCGTCGATGATGCACAGGACGGTCATGTCTCCTGCACCTTCCGTCTGCGGAACTTTTATGTAGTGTTCCGTCTGGATGTCGGTTGTGCCGTTGTCCTCCATTTGGAAATAGATGGTATTGAAACCCTCCATTTGGTTTGTCACATCAAGCACGAAGCCGTCACGGAAGTTGTCTATCCGCGTTGCGATGGTGTCGCCTGCGAACCAGTAGTACAATTTCTGATTCTGCTCTACAGACTGGCGGAAGAAGGCTGCGCTCTGTACGTCGGTCATGCTGTTTGCGCCGTCAATGACAAAATAGTTGACGAAGTGCAGGCCGGGAATCAGCTCCGACACGTCAAGGAGGTAATGCCCCTGACCGTACGGCTGCTCAAGAATAGTCCTGTCGTTGTCAAACCAATAGCGGAAGCGTGATAGCCGTCCGTCTGTCGGCACTTTGTAGAACAGATAGGGTATGACGCTACTTACGCCGCCCTCCTTGTCCATCACCTGGAGGCTGATGCTGTGGAAGCCCATCGGATAGGTTGAGACATCAAGCGAGAAAGTCCCGTTGCCGAAATCTAAGGCATGAGCCTCTTCCTCTGTATCAATGGTGTAGAACAGTTTGTCGATGCTGCTGATATCAGGAACCTTGAAAAAGAACTTGCCTAACGGCGGACTATAGACGCCTGCTGTGTCTGCTACCTGGACATAGAGCGTATGTGCGCCCGTGGGCAGATGGCTGACATCTGTCTGCAGTTGGAATTGCTGGCTTGTCACCTTGCCGCTATCTCGCGGGGCGGCATCCGTGTCGAACCAGTAGTACCAGTCAGCAAGTGCCTGTCCCCTTGCTGCCCATGGGAGCATCAGCAGGACAAGAAATGCTAATATCTTTTGCATAGTCTTTGGATGCTTGCGTTAATACTCAGCGGCCTTCACTTCGATATCGACGCTCAGCTTGCCGTCGGCCGTTGACTTGGCAGCCACGTTGCACTTGGTGATTTGCGGTGTTGTGGGGTCTTCCTCGTAGGGGATGCTGCCGCCGTAGATGCCAATCTCCTTGCCATCCGTGCCGAGGTACGTTGTCTTGGCGGCATCAGTCAGTGCAAAGTTCTCAGTATCGTTGTAGGTCATGTTGCCTGTCTTGAGCACTTTGGATGGCCTTGCCACATTGACGTTCGTCTGATTCTTTGACCAAAGGTAATAGAAGATGTCGTTGTAAAAGCTTTCGCTATTACCATTGTTACAGCAGCCTGCACAGTGTGTGGCAACGCAGCTTTCCGGGATTGAACAACTGGGATCATAGCCGCCGGCATAGGTTGTATTACTCATAATAAAGCAATTCTTATAATAAGAGAACACGACTTGGTTAGCGTTTGCCATCCTTATCACGCAGTTGTCGAACTCGAAGTTGGAGCCTGTCGTACCCTTGTTGTTGGGTTCCCACACCACGCAGTTAATCAGGTTCGCATTGGAATTGTTTGTTAGGGTGATGCCAGCGGCTATCCTGCAATGGATGAACGTGTTGTTCACCATGGTTGCGTTGTTGCCTGCACTGATTTTCTGGAAGCGGCTCTTCATGAAGAGGGCGTTCCTGAGCTTTCCCTCATAGGTTATGGCAGAGTTGAAATAGATGCCCTCCATGATGAGGCGCTCGGACAGGCTGTCTGAGATGTTAATGGAGAAGGTGCCCTGCACGATGGACGACTCGTGGCTGTTGATGGAGTCGTTGCGTGTGCTCATGCCAGCACCGCGAAGCGTGATGGCCTTTGTGATGTTTGCCGCGATGAACTGTCCGGCAGAGAGGGTGATGGCATCACCGTTCTCAGCATCGGCGAGTGCCTCCTTCAAGGCCGTCGTGCCATAGTAGGTGGAGATGGTACCGTCGTGACTCAATGTTGCCAGAAGAGAACTCTGTGCATAACTCATGGTTGTCATTACAATTGCAACCAAAGAAAGAAATAACTTTTTCATTTGGGTTTGTGTATTTAAGTTAAACATAAAAATAATGTACGCGCGTGAGGCGAGTACCCTATACACAAACCAGCGGAGAGGCACGAATATGAAAGACCGCGACTTCAATCGCGCTTTTGGTGCTAAAGCATCCAAAAAACGTGGAGACTGGCTGTTGCCCGTTCCACGAAGTGAGGCCCTGAGAATTGCCCTGTAGTCAAGAACGAGCAACCATAGACCCCACGCCGATATGCAAAGCATACTCCTACGATGATAGAGGAGTAAGCATATATACATACCCATGGGCATCTACCGCTGCAATGTCCTATGACTACAATTTGAAATTTCTCAGGTTTCACTTCGTCAAGAACAAAGCGTAAAGTAAACGCCTTTATTATGTTATGAAGTCCCGCTCCCCACCCATCCGCATCAGGGCTTTTGCCCTTACCTCTCGGTCATCGACCTTCGGTTCTGCTCGGCGCAGGCGCAGCTGTCACTACAACTGCAACGGGAAATCAAGTGCAAAGATAGCGATTATTTCAATACGAGCAAAGAAAAGCAAAAGAAAATTGCTGGAAACAAAAAAAAAGCATCCACGCGGATGCTTTTTTCTTGTTCAAAAGTGTCAGATATGTGCCCTTATGGATTCGGGTATTGTGTCAGGCTATGGGAAGCACGGATTATGTCTTGTCTTTATGTCATAACATCATGTTTAATGGTTTGAGTTTTTGTGGTGTCTTATCTTTCATTGATATTTGGCTCGTCCGTTTTCCAGTTCTCAATTTGTATGTCACGGATGCGACCTATATGGTCTATGTTGTCTGTCACTATTACCATTTTGTGCTGTAGGGCGATGGCACCAATGGCCATGTCAAAGTTCTCTATCTTGCGACCGATGGATTTCAGGTAAGCCATTTCGCGTCCGAAGGTATGAAGCGATTTACTGAAAGGTATAACCCGGAACAGGCTGATGAAATCCTCTGTCTGCTTCATCGTCTTTTTAGGGTTATCGCTGTTTTCCGCCCCATAATAGAGTTCTGCCACGGTGATTTCAGACAGGTAGCAATTGCCTATGCCAGCAACTGCGATTTTGCGGTTCATCTCAAACATGCCGCGCATACAGAATACGCAGATGTTGGTGTCAAGCAAGTATTTCTTTGCCATCGCTTCAATCGTTCATTGACACCAGTTCTCGCTCGTAGCTGGCAATGCGGGCCTCTCGTATGGCATTTTCCATTCGCTCACCATCCTTGCCTTCCCATACACCGAAAAGCTCATTCAGCTTTTTCAGTTTCCTTTCCTCTTCCGATGCTACGTCTCGTGTGGCCGAAGCCTCTATGAGCCGCTCACCCAGCCACCGTTGGTTGCTTGCTGTAAGTGAAAGCCCTTGCAAATAGCCCCATAAACCATTTAACTTTATTGCGTTCATGTTCTTTATACTTTATGATCTTTTGATGATTTGTTAGCTCTTTCTTCTCCTTTCGAGGGTCTAATTCGACAGGCAACAGAACATATGAACTATTTGTTGTCAACTCTTTCAAGGGAAGCACGGATTATGTCTTGTCTTTATGTCATAGCCTTTTTGTCTTGTTACAATTATTCTAACTTGTCTGCTTGTTGTATTGGTTCGCGACGAGTGTCCCAAAATGCTAAAGATACTTGTTCATATAACTTTGCATACGCTCTGATGCTTCTGCACAAGAGATAATGCGGCCTACAATACGATGTGTGCTGCAAAGTTACACTTTTTTCCCTTTCCTGCCAAACAAAAGCGTGTTTTTTCGGTAAACCTTTTTCACCTTTTCAATTTTTCGCCTTTTTACCTTTTCATCTCCCAATCCAGGCTTCGGGGTTGAGCTTGGTGGTTTCCTTGCGGAGCTGGAAGTGGAGGGTGCAGTTGCCGCTGCCGTCGTCGGCTACGGTGCCGAGGATGTCTTTAGCACGAACTTTCTGTCCTTTGGTAACGATGGTGCTGGAGAGGTTGCAATAGACGGAGATATAGCTGCCGTGGCGGACAAGCACGTTGCGCGTGCCGGCGAACTGGAAGACACTGGTGACGATGCCGTCGAAGACGGCGCGGGCGCGAGCACCGGAGCGGCCTATGTAGTTCGTGCCTTTGTTGTCGAGCTGCACGTTCTTCATGCCCGGCACGTTGTAGATTCCGAAGCGGCTGCCCAGCATGTACTGCCCTGTGATGGGTACGGGCAGGCGCCCTTTGTTCTGCTCGAAGGTGCCGTTGAGCTGGCGGTCTTCCGCCGTTAGCCAAGTGCCGGACTTACCGCTTCCCTTTGTTCCCTTCGATGGGGAAGATGTGGAGGGTTTTCCTTGGGTGGATTGAGACGGGGTTCCTTCCTTCTTCTTCTTGCGTGCTGCCTCCGCTTCTTTCTTCTTGCGTGCTTCCTCCTCTGCTTTCTTGCGAGCCTGTTCTATCTCGTAGGCAATGACCTGTTCAATCTTCTTGTCTAATGCCGCTATCTGCTTCTGCTGCTCCTTGACCTTGCCCAGCAGTCCGCTCTCCTGCTTCTTCAGGCCTGCCACTTTCTTTTTCTCCTGTACCTGCTGGATGCCCAGGTTCTTGCGCTGCAGCATCACTTCGTGCAACATGCTGCTCTTCTGGCTCTTGGCTTCGAGCAGGAGGTTTTGGGCATTAAGCACCTCCGCCTGTTTCAGGAGGATTTGTTCGCCGAGGTTGTGCTGGTACCTGACGTATTCCCGGGCATAGCGGGCGCGGCGGTACATTTGGCTGAACGTCCGTGCGGAAAGGACAAAGATGATGGGGTTGTGATTCTCGCGCCAGGCGCGGGCATAGCAAACGGCGGCCTTTAGGCGTTCGCGTTGCTGTCGGACTTCGCCGTCGAGTCTGGTGATGTCCCCTTGCAGGCGGATGATGTCGGCCTCCAGATTGTCGAGCTCTTCTTCCAGCTGGTGGATGCGCGTGAGACGTCCCGCCAGCTGCACGCCGAGGAAGTCAACATTCTGCTCCCCCGTCTTCACCTGTTTCCTGGTGCGGTCGAGCTGCGCCTTGGAGTTCTGCAGCTCCGTCTTGAGCTTGGACTGCTGCTGCTTCAGGTCCTTCACCTTCTTGCTGTTTTGGGCCTGCAAGGTTGAAAGTTGAAAGTTGAAAGTTGAGAATTGAAAAGGCGAAAAGGCTACGCCAAAAAGCATAGCCATAATTAAGAATAATCGCTTTATCTTCATTTCGCTTTTCACTTTTTTACCCTTTCACTTTTTCTCCTTTTTACCTTTTCACCTTTTCCCAAGGGGTGCTTACATCGTCAGATTCATGATGCGCGACAGAAGCTTATCAACGGGCACTTCTGTGTAGTGCGTCGGGAGAGCGGTGCGTGTCTCCCATCCGGACTCCACCTTGGGATTGGAGAGTGTCAGGGCTGCCTTGGCGGAGCCGCTTTTGTAGGGGATTGTGATGAGATGCCTGGTTGGCAGGTTCCATCCTCCGAGGGTCACGAAGTCCGAGCGTTCCCAAGCTGCAATGGGTGGGGTCTGCTCGTTCCAGAAGAAAGCCTGAATCATGCGGAAATCGACATTGCCTTGCGCCAGGAACGGCACGTCGCTATATGCTGCCTTGACGTACTGCTTCTCCATTTTGTTGATAATCATGAAGTAGTCGGGTGTCATTTCGATGCGTGCCACCTCAAGGATGCCGAAGGTGACGAGGGAGAGCTGGATGACATCGTTCCTCTTCATGCGCAACATGCCGCCCACAGAGACACTCTTCCCGCCCCCGGAGAGGTCCAGGCGCAGCTTGGCCGTGATGCTGGTTTCGTTCTGCGGGTTGGCCTCGACGGGTTGGTTGCCAGTCTGCTGGGTAGCAAGGCCGGCTTCTGTGCTGCCAGAAGCCGTCGCATGTTTCTTTGTGCCGCAGGACACCGCTAATAAGGCACAAAGGAATAGTGCCAGGAGTTTATAATAATTCTTCATACTTAATCTCTATTCCCTATTCTCTATTCCCTATTCTCTATTCTCTAATCCTAAATCACTTGATATACTTCTTTCGTTTAATCTTCTTTTTCAGCTGCGGCGTACAGGTGTCATCGCCCTTCTGCTTGGCAAGTTTCCAGAGGCGCAAAGCCGTTTCGGGTTCGTCGAGGTGCGCATAGATGTCGCCGGCATGTTCGATGAGGTTGCCCATCAACGTCTTGTCGGCAAGGAGGTCTTCGTCTGTCCGTTCGGGATTGACCACCTTATCCATATATGTACGCGCGTGCGCATAGTCCTCTTTCTTGAAGAGAATCCATGCATAGGTGTCAAGGTAGGTGATGTTGTCCGGCTCCTGGCGAATGGTGCGGTAGCTCATCTCTTCGGCACGATCCAACTGTTCGCCTTTAAGACTGAGGTAGTATGCATAGTTGTTGAGGCACATGATGTTGTCGTCCATATAGACCAGTGCCGAGTCGTAGGCCGCGAAAGCTTCCTGCTCTTTTTGCTGCTGATAGTAGATGTCGCCGAGCACACCGAAGACATTCGAGACGAGATAAGGGTGAACATCCTCCGTGCGAACGCGGAGTCCCTGCTGTAGGACTTCGGCGGCATCTGCCAGCTTCTTCTGCTCTGCCAGTGCCATGCCTAAATAGTAGGCGTATGCAATCTCCTCGGGATGGTAGTTGAGTCCGCGACGGCTGATGTCCTCGACACCCTTCTCATCGTTTTGTTCCGCATAGTATTGCAGCAGTTCGCGTAGAGCCGTCTCATTGCCGGGCTCCACGTCAAGCACTTGCCGCATCGTCTGGCAGAAAGCCTCCTTGGGTTGCTTGCTATAGTCCTGATAGGCCGCCTTCATGATGAGCACCTCGGCATCTTTTTGCGGTTTGGCAAGCAAAGAGTCGAAGGCTGCGACAAGCTTTGGGGCGTATGTCGAGTCGCGCTGCACGTCTGCGAAGTATGACTTCAGCAGAAGCACGCGCAAGGGCGTAGGAGACTCCGGGCTGAACAGCAGCGAGTCGCGCATCAGGTTGTAAAGGGAGTTCTTTCCGCTTTCGCGATAGTAGTCCATCGTGGCAAGCTGCAGGTTGGTGTTGGAGGGTTCCTGCCGGCGCACCTCGTCGTAGATTTCGAGAGCCTTGACGGTATCGCCTGCCTGCATGTACTGGGTGCCGACCACAACGCGCAGGTTCATGTCGTGTGGAGCATCGTCGCATAGTGCCTGCAGCTGCATGAAGGCGGAGTCCAGTTGATTCTTCTCCTTGTAGAGCCTGAACTTCTCCACGCTTATCTGTGGACTTGGCCCTTCGAGCAGCTCAATGCGGTTGAGGGCACCGATGGCTTTGTCCGTATTGCCGACAGTGCTGTAGAGCTGTACCAACTGCGAGAGAATGTCGCTGCGTCGCGACTGCAGGGATGCCATCTTTTCCAGCACAGGAATGGCAGACTCTGCATCGCGCTTGTTCAGGTAGAGTGCCGCCAGTGTCTCAAGGTAGTAGGGATTGTTGGCATCGCGTTCGCAAGCCTTTCGGATATAGTCTGTGCCAAGGCTGTCGGAACGCAGGAAGAGGTGCAGGATTCCCATGTTATAGAGAGCCTCGGGAGCCTGGGGATTGATGTCGAGGCAGTGGCGATAAAGATCCATTGCCGACGAATAGTCTTCTTGGAGGCGACACTTCTCCGCTTCCAGATAGAAATAGTCGAAGGTGGCTTGTGCCTTGATGCCAAGCACTCCGAGCAAAAGGACGAGTATGATAATGAATCTATTCATAATGTTTCCCCCTCCCTGCAAGTTTTCTCTCTCACGGGAGAGGGGTTGGGGGTGAGGCTTTCTATTTCGTTCCGCTGTGTCCGAAGCCACCGGCACCGCGCTCTGTCTCGGAGAGGATTTCCACGGCCTCCCATTCCGCCTGTTCGTGCCGGGCAATGACCATCTGTGCGATGCGTTCGCCATCGGCAATGATGAAGGGTTCGTTCGAGAGGTTGACCAGAATGACACACACCTCGCCGCGATAGTCGGCATCGATGGTGCCGGGCGTATTGAGCACGGTGATGCCATGCTTGATAGCAAGTCCGCTGCGAGGGCGCACCTGTGCCTCATAGCCGGGAGGCAGCGCCATGAAGAGACCTGTGGGAATGAGCTTGCGCTCCATCGGCTTCAGTTCTATTGGAGCTTCGATGTTGGCGCGAAGGTCAACGCCTGCAGACTGTGGCGTTGCGTATTGGGGTAGCGTGTGGTGGCTGCGATTGATGATTTGAACTTTCATTAAACTATGAACTATGGACTATGAACTATGAACTATACGGCCGGTAGGCTCGTGCCGTTTATTTTGCGGTAGAGGTCGAGGGCAAAGACATCGGTCATGCCGGAGATGTAGTCCAGCACGGCCATGATGCGCTCATAGAGTGTGGGCGCAAGGATGTCGTACTGGGTGCTGACGCGGTTGATGAGCAATTGCGAGAAGGCGCGGTCGGGGTGTGTGGCCGCCTGCACCATCAGGTCGGTCAGTGTGGTGATGACCTTGTAGCCGGCTATCTCAATGTCCACCACGTCCTTGCAGTGGTAAACCTTCTTGTGGGCTGTACGCTCGCATTGTTCGTATGCCTTGCGGGGGACGTCTTCAATATGTGTGATGAGCGACCCCTCGAAGCTTCCACTCAGGATGGCCTGCTCGTTTTGGATGAAAACGCGGACGCATTGCTGTTCCAGACAATTGATGACGCAGGAACGGAGATAGACGACCTGCTCGTTAACATCATCCACAAGCTGTGCCATGCGCTCCTCGATGCGGCGTTGCTCTTCCTCGCTGAAATATGCAAGGAACAGTTGCCGTGTCTCTTCTGTCGTGAGGAGCTTCAGTTTGTGAGCATCCTCGATGTCCATTATCTGGTAACAGATGTCGTCGGCAGCCTCGACCAGATAGACGAGGGGATGACGGACGTAGCGAACCGAGCCGTCTGGTGCCGGAAGCTGGAGGATGCCAAGTTCCTTGGCGATTCGCTCATAGTCCTCCACCTCGCTGCGGAAGAAGCCGAACTTGCGCTTGTCGCCTGCGAGGTCGGAAGAGAAGGGGTATTTGACGATGCTTGCCAGCGTGCTGTAGGTCATTACAAAACCGCCCTTGCGACGCCCTTTGAAGTGGTGCGTGAGCAGACGGAATGCGTTGGCATTGCCTTCAAAGTGAATGAGGTCGTTCCACTGTTGTGGCGAGATGCCGTCGCCCGTCTCGGGACAGATGTAGTCTTTCAGGAACTGCCCTTCGCCCTCGCTGAAATAGGTGCCGATGGCTTTCTCTCCGCTATGGCCGAAAGGCGGGTTGCCGAGGTCGTGTGCAAGGCAGGCGGCACTGACGATGCTGCCAAGCTCGGTGAAGTGTGTGCTGTAAAGTTCGGGATGCTTCTGCAGGATGAGGCGGCTCACGTCGTTGCCAAGGCTTCGTCCCACACTGCTCACCTCAAGGCTGTGGGTGAGGCGGTTGTGGACGAAGATGCTGCCCGGCAGGGGAAAGACCTGCGTCTTGTTCTGCAGGCGGCGGAAGGGAGCGGAGAAGATAAGGCGGTCGTAGTCGCGCTGAAACTCAGTGCGGTCGTCGCTCCGCTGCTGTATGTCCTCTTGCCCGAGGCGTTTGCTGGAGAGGAGTTGCTCCCATCTCATCATCATGATACAGCCTCCCCCGTCCCCTCCAAAGGAGGGGTGAATCGTCCTGCTGCCTTTTCGCCTTTCCCCCCTCCTTTGGAGGGGTTGGGGGAGGCTGAGGCTGTTGGCTTATAGAAGATGCGGTTGGCTCCGCTTGTTATCTGCACCAGTTCGGGATGTTCGGCGGCAAAAGTGTCGATGTGGCGCATACGTTTCTCCTGGAGAATCTCATCTACAGCAATGAGGATGCCCGTCTCCTCTACGTCGCCGAAGCCGTCGTTGATGGCTGTGCCGAAGAGCTTCATGGTGGGGCTCAGTCCCATGTAGGCATTGACCAGAGGCGGGATGTTATAGCCCAAGGCACGCACCTCGCGGTTGAGGATGCGGTAGTCGGCCTTGAAGTCATCCTCTGTGAAGAGCTTTTTGAATTGCTCCGCGTCGTGCCAGAGCTGGAGCGGCTTCATGGGGTAGATGAGGTTGTCGGGGTCTGGGAAATGCTTGTTCAGGAAGTAGAGAATCATGTCGCGTGCCATGCGGTCGTAGCTGGGGTACATGGTGAATTTGCCGAAGAGGAAGCGCACCGTTGGCTCTATGACGACAATGGCACCGAGTCCGTCCCAAAGGTTGTCGAGGGCGAAGATGCCCTTCCTGCCGCGCAGGGTGCTTTGGTATTCGAGGGTGACAAAGCTTCTGCCCAGCTCGATGGTCCATGGGGCGTAGTCATGCATGAACTTCTCGGAAAAGCGGAACATGTGGCTTGTGGCGAGGATAGGTTGCCCGTCGGGTGCTATCTGCCAGTCCTTACCCAGAATGTAGCGATAACCGCCAACAATCTCTTCCGTCTCGGGGTCCCAGACGAGGAGTTGCTTGTAGCAGTTCTCGCAGGTGTCGAACTCGTCGAGGTCGATGCTCTTGCCTGTGCCGCCTCCAGCGGCGCGGAAGGCTATCTCGCGCAGACGACCTATTTCGCGTACGACGTTGGGCGAGTCCTGCCATGTGACGACATAGACTTCGTTGCTGCTTTTGTTGGTCATGCGCAACTTCTTGTCGGGTGTGAGTTCCGATTTCAGCACCTCTATGGGAACGGGGTTCGCAATTGGTTCCACCATATCATTTACCATTTAATCATTTACCATTTTCACTTAATCTCATACACTCTGTCCTGCACCCATCGGCCCCATTCTGCCGGCTTCTTTGTCTTGTCGAAGGTTTGCCAGGGGATGGGTTTTCCGATTCGGACAGTGTAGTGGTTGCCACGGCTGCGGTACATCTCGTCGGGCAGGAGTGCCATGGCGAAGTTGGGGAGATGCAACCGCTTGCACCATCGTGCCACGTTGTAGAAGCGGTCGCTGTTCTTGCCCTCGAAATGGATAGGCACGATGTCGCGCTGGTGCTGCACGCTCTTCACGATGAATGCCTTGTTCCATGGCATGTCGCGGATGGTGCCGTCATCCTGTCGCCTGCTACAAAGCCCAGCGGGGAACATGACGACGTGGCAGTCGCTGGCGAAGGTGCTCTCCACGAGAGCCGGGAAGGAGCGTGCCTGCTTTCCTATCTTGTTGATAGGTACACACAGGGGGGCAAGCCCCTCAAGGTTCATCAGGAGGTCGTTGACCAGATACTTTATCTTTCCGTCATAGTGCTCGCCGATGACCCATCCGAGGGTTACGCCGTCGATGGCTCCGAGGGGGTGGTTACTGACAAAGGTGCAGAGCCGTCCGTCGTCGGGCAGGTTCTCACGGCCCACCACATCAACGGTGACACCAACGTAGTCCACGACTCCTCTGCAGAAATCCACGCCAATCCTGCCCCTGCGCAGATAGACGTTGATGAACTCTTGGTGTATGACACGCGCAAGCCAGCCTGTCAGCCACTTGGGGATGAACTTGGCTTTCTTTCCTGCACGTTCTCTGACGATTTTGTCGATGTTTATTTCGTTTACCATTGAATTATGTTTGTTGAAGTTAAAGGGAAGTTATCGGCCTTACGGCCTTGGAAGTTAAAGAGAAGTCCTTTTAACTTCTTTTCCATTCCATTTCTTTTTCTTTCAGTTTATCGTTATCGGCCTGTTGTTGATGAAGTAGCGTCCTCTGGGCAGTCCGCCCAACCAGTTTGTACCCTTGTTGAGGCGTGCTGTGAGGTAGAGGATGCCGTTTTGGTTGTAGATGGGCAGGAGTTGGCCTCGGTCGCTCTGTACCTGTACCGCACGCCCCACGACGGTAATCTGCACGGGATATGCCGAGGTGCTCATTTTCCTGCTGATGGGCATTTCGGCATTGGGTACCGTCACCATCATGGAATCGGCATCGCGTCGCGGCTTTATCTTACGTTTGCGCATGGCTGCGTCTGCCGGCATGCATAGTATGGCAGCCAGCATGAGCAGACAGATTCGCAGCACAGTTTCCTTTCTCATAAAAGCCTATTCCTCTTACAAGCGACAAAAGTACGAATTTTCGCGGAAAAGGACAAATAAACGGCCGAGAAAAACTGAAACAAAGGGATATTCTGGTTAAGATGAGGCAGCTTCTTCGGGCTAAAGCTTCCAGCCTTGGGCCTTGAGTGTGTGTTCGCCACCGTCGCGGGTGATAAGGGCGCAGCCCTTGTCCGGCTCGGTGATGTAGCCGATGACGTGGATGTCTTCAAGCGCCGAAACGGTATCGTTCATGGCCAGAGGAACAGTGAAGAGGAGTTCGTAGTCCTCGCCGCCGTTCAGGGCACAAGTGCTGACATTTAGGTTCAGCTCCTCGGCCATCGCAGCAGTCTGGTAGTCGAGGGGCAGACGCTCCTCGTAGATGCGGCACCCCGTCTGGCTCTGCTTGCAGATGTGCATGATTTCGCTGCTCAGTCCGTCGCTGATGTCTATCATGCTTGTCGGGTGGATGCCAGCCTGATGCAGTGCCGCAATGATGTCCCCTCGTGCCTCGGGTTTGAGCTGTCTTTCAAGGATATACTCTCTGCCAGAGAAATCTGGCTGTGCGTCGCGCACCATCTCCATCTGTTCCTTGCTGCCGCTCTTGCGAGCCTGCTCAACCTGTTCGTTGTAGATGACCTTTTCGCGCTCTAACAGTTGCAGGCCCATATAGGCTGCGCCGAGGTTTCCGCTGACGCAAATGAGGTCGGTCGGCTTCGCACCGCTGCGCAGGACGATGTCCTCCGGACGTGCCTCACCTATGGCTGTGATGCTGATGGCAAGCCCGGTGAGGCTGGCGGTTGTGTCGCCGCCCACAATGTCAACGCCCCACTTCTCGCAAGCCAGACGCATACCGGCATACAGCTCCTCGATGTCCTCCACCTTGAACTTGCTGCTGATGGCGAGGCTGACGGTCAGTTGCAGCGGTTTCCCATTCATGGCAAACACATCGCTGAGGTTCACCATCGCTGCCTTGTAGCCAAGATGCCGCAAAGGGACGTAGGTGAGGTCGAAGTGGATGCCCTCCATGAGGAGGTCGGTGGTGATAACAGTGCGCATCCCCTCCTGGGGAGCCAGGACAGCACAATCGTCGCCAATGCCCTTGATGGTGGAGGCATTCTTTATTGTTATATCTTTTGCGAGACGCTCAATGAGGCCGAACTCGCCAAGCTCACTTATTTCCATTGCAGTTTGAAAGTTAAGAATTAAGAGTTAAGAAAGAATGAAAGTTAAGAGTTAAGAGTTAAGAGTTAAGAAAGACACTTTATCTATGCATATGCCATCAGACTTCCCATACATTTTTCTTAACTCTTAATTCTTAACTCTTAACTCTTTACCAACTCCTCCATAATCGTTGCCATAAGGGGCTGGACAGCTTCTGCGGCTCGCAGCACTTCCTCGTGTGTTATCGTCATGGGTACTTCCAGACCGCCCAGGTCGGTGATGATGCTGATGCCGAAGCACTTGATGCCGCACTGGTGGGCAAGGATGACTTCTGGCACGGTGCTCATGCCGATGGCATCAGCTCCCCAGCGTGCAAACATACGGTATTCGGCCGGGGTTTCATAGGTGGGGCCTTGTGTGGCGAGATAAACGCCATGCTGCACCTTGATGCCGTGTTTGGCGGCAATGGCGTCGGCCTTGGCGATGAGTTCTTTGCTGTATGCCTCGCTCATGTCCGGGAAGCGCGGGCCGGGAGGAACATTTGGTCCGTGCAGCGGGTTCTCGGGCATAAAGTTGATGTGGTCGGTGATAATCATCAGGTCGCCAATCTGGAAGTTCGGATTGGTGCCGCCGGCTGCATTGCTGACGAACATTGTCTTGATGCCCAGTTCGTACATGATGCGCACAGGAAACGTCACCTGCTGCATCGTGTATCCTTCGTAGTAGTGGAAGCGTCCCTCCATTGCCATCACGTCCTTGCCGCCGAGACGTCCGAAGATGAGCTCGCCGGAATGTCCCTCGACGGTGGAAACGGGGAAGTTGGGGATGTCGCTGTAGGGGATGGACACGAGCCTTTCGATGCGTTGGGCCAGTTGTCCGAGACCAGAGCCAAGCACGATGGCTGTCTCGGGTGCGTTAGGCATTCTTTCGCGAAGCCACGCTGCGGTTGCTTGTATTTTCTTGTACATAGTCTATAATCGTTTTATCGAATTTGTTCTTTTCGTCTCGCATGATGCTGACCTCAATGGGCAGGACGTAAGTGTTCTGCCGTACCTCTTCGTCGAGTCCCTTCAGATGCAGCAGCCGCGCTGCGTCCTTCTCGGTGGTGATGATGATGTGGGGTTTGGGCAGGGCAAGCAGAGCCTGCTGTATGGTGTCTGCATCGCGCTTTGTAAAATAATGGTGGTCGGGGAAGGTGAGGGGGGTGATGAGTTGTGCGAAGCGTCGCACATCCTGCTCCATCTGCCTGGGGTTGCCGATGCCCGTAAGCAATAGGACGTGCATGTTGTCCTTGCGCAGTGTGTCTGGCTTCAGTGTGGCATCGCCCCAAAGCTGTCGCATCGTGCCATAGGCGAAGGTGCTGAAGAAGATTTGCTGGTAGGGTTTGATGTGCAGTGCCGACAGGATGACGCGGAAGCCCATCGCTGTGATGTGCTGCGGACACTTCGTGACGACGACCGTCGTGGCACGGCGGATAGAGGAGGCGCGTTCGCGGAGCCGTCCGGCGGGCAACAGGCAGTCGTCGGAAATGATGCGGTGGTAATCCACAAGCAGGATATTGTGTCCGGCTTTGACGTAGCGGTGCTGGTAGGCATCGTCCAGGAGAATGACATCCACGTCCCTCGTCGCCTCGTCCTTTATGAGACGTTCTATGCCACGCCTGCGGTTGGCATCCACAGCCACATAGACATCGGGGAACTTCTGCTTTATCTGCCACGGCTCGTCGCCTATCTCCTCCATTGTGGAAGAGACGGAGGAGAGAAGATAGCCTTTTGTCTTGCGCTTGTAGCCACGGCTGAGTACTGCCACGCGGTAGCGTCCTGATAGGAGGCGGATGAGGTACTCCACATGCGGTGTCTTGCCGGTGCCGCCTACGGTGATGTTGCCTACGTTGATGATGGGGATGTCGTACGACACAGTGTGCAGCAGCCCTATGTCGAATAGGGCATTCCTGATGTCCACACCAACTCCATAGAGCCAGCTCAATGGCATCAGCCAGCGGCGTATCTGTGTCAAGTCACCTTCCACTTTCTTCAATTCATAATTGTTAATTCATAATTCATAGTTCCTTGCGCTCTGTCTCTTGGCGTAGCCTAATTATGAATTATGAATTGTGAATTGTGAATTCCTGTTTACTTGATGTTCGGGTCGAACGGCATACGTGCCTGGACGGGGTTCATCTGGCCAACGCGCTTGAGGAGGGAGAAGGCGGGATAGTACTCGCCCAGGGCGGCACGCATTTGGCCTTCCATGTAGTCGCCGCTTTCCTTGTCGAGCAAGGTCATGTACCACGGTGTGGGGCTTGGATAGCGGCCAACGGTGTAGTCCTCAATCTCTGCGAGCTTGGCAGCGGCCTCGACTGCATCGTCCAGATTGCCAAGCTTATCCACGAGACCAATCTTCTGTGCCTGCTCGCCAGTCCACACGCGACCTTCTGCAATGGCCTTCACGCTGTCCTGTGCCATGCCGCGACCGCCAGCAACACGACCAGTGAAGAGTTCATAGCCGCGATTGATGTAGCTCTGCAACTTGGCAGACTCGTTCGCATTGAAGGGACGCCCCATTGCGCCGAAGTCGCTCATGGCGTTGGTCTTGACCACGTCGAAGGAGAGGCCGAGCTTCTCTGTGAGCAGTTCGCTGGCATCGGGTATCATGCCGAAGATGCCGATGCTGCCGGTCAAGGTCATAGGTTCTGCAAAAATCTCGTTGGCACCGCAGCTGATGTAGTAGCCGCCGCTTGCTGCCATAGCGCCCATGCTGATGACAACGGGCTTCTCGGCACGCAGCAGCTGTATCTCATGCCAGATTTGTTCGCTGGCGTAGGCAGAACCGCCAGGGCTGTTGACGCGGATGACGACGGCTTTCACATCGTCGTCCTTGCGGAGCTTCTGCAGGTCGGTCAATGTCTCTTTCGTGGTGATGCTATGCTCTTGGTTAAAGCCTTTGGCGCGAGCATCGTTGATTTCGCCGTAGGCATAATAGACGGCAATCTCATCGTCAACCTTTTTCCCGAGGTCGTCGCTGGAAGCCACGTCGGCAAGTGTCGTGAAGTTGATGTCGTCGTCCTCGTCCAGCTCCAAACGCTCTCTCAGCGCCTCCTTCACGTCGCTCATGTAGCAGAGTTTGTCGGCCAGTTTCTTCTCCACGAAGACATCGGCATCGCTAAGGAGCAGAGTGCTGTCTGCCATTGCGTTGAGGGCCTCGACCTTCAGCTTGCGGCTCTTTGCCACGTCGCGGAGCATACCGTTCCAGATGCTGCCGAGGTAGCTCTGCACCTGTTCGCGGTTGGCATCGCTCATCTCGGTATTGATGAAAGGCTCTACGGCGCTCTTGTAGGTGCCCACCTTGAAGACCTGCATCTTCACGCCGACCTTCTTCAACAGACCGGTGTAGAAGATGGGCTGGCTGCTCATGCCATTCCAGTCAATCATGCCGCTCGGGTTGAGAAAAACTTCGTCGGCAACGGAGCAAAGATAGTAGGCGCCGCGTGTGTAGTCGTCGCCGTAAGCCACAATCCATTTGCCACTCTCCTTGAAGTCGAGCAAAGCGCGGCGCAGCTCCTGCAGGTCGGCGGGATAGGCGGCCAGAGAACCGGCTTCCAGATAGATGCCCTTCACCTTGTCGCTCTTTGCTGCCTTCTTCAGAGCGTCGAGTGCCTGGTCAAGGCCGATTGTGGCATCCTCGTCCTGGTTGAGGATGTCCATCGGGCTGCCCTCGCCTGCACGCTCCACAATCTCGCCCTGCAGCTTGATGCGCAGGACGCTGTTTTTGGGTATCGAGGAAGAGGCTCCCTCGGTGGCAACCATGCCGGCCAAGGAAATAATGCTGATAACTGTAACAATGATGCTGGCCAGGATGATACCTACCACCGTGGCCATCGTGTACTTGAGGAATTCTTTCATGTTCGTATTGTGTTAGTTACTATATTCTTTTATGATTTTGATGGCAAAGATAGTATTTCTTTCGTTTATCTGCAAGGATTTCTGCGAAAAGATAATGCAAGTAGCGACCAGACACCGAGCAAGACCACAAGCAGGGTTTGCAGTGTATGGACGATGAGGACAAACAGGGCTCCTGCCGTCTGCTCCACACCATAGAGCACAAGGACGGTCTTCACGGCAAAGTGCCAGGAGCCGGCACCATTGGGTGTGGGTACCAAGACGGCAAAGGTGCCGACGACGAAGGCAACAAGGGCGGCCAGAGGACCAAGCCCTGCGGTGAAGTCGAAACAGAAGAAGGTGAGGTAGAAGTGCAGGAAGTAGCACGCCCAAATGCCGATAGAGTAGAAGGCAAAGAGCACTGGTTGCTTCACGTCGCGCACGGAGAGCAGGCCGTTCGAGAGGTCGGAGAGCACGGACTTTGTCCGCGAGAAGAAGTGGAAACGGCGGGTCAGCAGCACAATGCACAGCAGGGCAAACAGCCCGCAAACAGCCGTAACCATCCAGCCCGTCAGCGAGAATGTGCCAAGCATGCTGCCAAGCGACACGCCTGTGCGATGGAAAAAGGTTAGGAAGACAGGTATCTGCGTCAGGAACGTCAGAAAGGAGAGCACCAGAATGAGCAGCGTGTCGATAATCCTCTCGGTGACAACCGTGCCGACGAGGCAGCTGAAGTTCGTGCCCTCATACTTTTTCAGTACGCCGCAGCGCAGCACTTCGCCCACACGCGGCACGACGAGGCTGCTCGCATAGCTCAGGAAGACGGCATGGATGCAAGTGGATAGCCTTGGACGTTCGCCCGTGGGAGCCAAAACCTGTCGCCAGCGCATGGCCCGCAGCACCTGTGCCGCCACACCGAAGGGCATACTCAGCAGCATCCACGTCCACGACATCTTGTGCGAAAGGGCATCTTCGAACTCCTCCCACCGAATGCCCCTGTACATCCACCACAGTATGCCTGCAGCCAAGGCCAATGGCACAGCGACCTTGAGCGCTTTTAATTCATAATTCATAATTCACAATTCATAATTGTTTGCAGAATGGAGAATTATTCGTAACTTTGCGTCTGCAAATATACGAAGAAATTATGAATTATGAATTATGAATTAAGGAAGTCTGTTAAGCCAAAAAAGTTTCTCGGACAGCACTTTTTGACCGATTTGAGCATTGCAGGCAGGATTGCCGACACGGTGGATGCCTGTCCGGGGCTTCCCATTCTGGAAGTCGGACCGGGCATGGGCGTGATGACACAGTTCCTCGTCAGAAAGTCGAGGCAGGTGAAGGTGGTGGAGATAGATTATGAGAGTGTGGAGTACCTGCGCCGCAACTATCCTGAGCTGGAAGACAGCATCATCGAGGACGATTTCCTGAAGATGCATCTGGAGCGCACATTCGGCGGTTCGCCTTTCGTGCTGACGGGCAACTACCCCTACAACATCTCCAGTCAGATTTTCTTCAAGATGCTCGACTATAAAGAACTGATTCCCTGCTGCACCGGCATGATACAGAAGGAGGTAGCGGAGCGCATCGCGGCAGGCCCTGGCAGCAAGACCTACGGCATATTGAGCGTACTCATTCAGGCTTGGTATGATGTGGAGTACCTCTTCACCGTGGAACCCGGCGTCTTCAACCCGCCGCCCAAGGTGCGCAGCGCCGTCATTCGCCTCACGAGAAACAAAACCGAATCGCTTGGCTGCGACGAGAAGCTTTTCCGCCGCCTCGTCAAGACGACTTTCAACCAACGCCGCAAGACGCTTCGCAACAACATCAAGCCCCTGCTAAAGAGCCTTGTCAATCCTCCTGCCCCTTGCCCCTCACCCCTTGCCCCTGATTTTCAGGAGTTGCTTGCCGACCCCATCATGTCGAAGCGCCCCGAGCAACTCAGTGTGCAGGATTTCATTGCCCTGACACTGCGTTTGCAGGAAGAAATGAACAGATAAGCACAAAAAAGTTGGAAGTTGAAAGTTGGAAGTTGAAAGATTTTATATCTTTGCACACAGAAAGTAGGGAAAAGCATCCCTTTCCAAAACCATAACGTATGGAATTTTTGATTCTGATTGGCTGCGTCGCACTCCTCATGTACGGCATGAAAGTGATGAGTGAGGGATTGCAGAAGATGGCGGGCAGCAAGCTCCGCAGCGTCCTTGGCACCATGACCACGAACCGCTTCACGGGACTTCTCACTGGTGCCTTTATCACAACATCCATCCAGTCTTCCACCGCCACCACCGTCATGACGGTCAGCTTTGTCAGCGCAGGGCTGCTCACCCTTTCGCAGGCCATCAGCGTCATCATGGGCGCCAACATCGGCACGACGGCTACGGCATGGATTATGGTGCTGGGCTCCTTCGACATGCGAATGGTGGTCTATGGCGCCATCGTCATAGCCATTGCCCTCATCTACACCAAAAGGAACATCAATGCCGGTGAGTTCCTCATGGGACTGGGACTGATGCTTCTGGGTCTCTCCACCTTGAAGACAAACGCCCTCGACATGGACCTCGGACACAACGAGCCTCTCCTGAACTTCCTTTCCGGCCTGTCGGGATGGGGATATGGCAGCTACTTCCTGTTCCTCTTCGTCGGCGGACTGCTTACGTGTGCCGTGCAGAGTTCCGCTGCCATCATGGCTATCACGATGACGCTCTGCTCTACGGGTGCGCTGCCGCTCGACATGGGCATCGCCCTCGTCATGGGCGAGAACATCGGCACCACAATTACCTCCAACGTCGTTGCCATGAGTGCAAGCACACAGGCCCAGCGTGCCGCCCGCGCCCACCTCATCTTCAACCTCTTTGGCGTGGTCTGGGTGCTCTGCATCTATAAATACTTCATCGGCTTTGTCTGTGGCTTGGTGGGCTGCGACCCCTATGCCAACGGGCAGGATATGGTGACGCTCAACGCTGCCCTTGCCGCCTTCCACACCGCCTTTAACGTCTGCAATGTGCTCATCCTCATTTGGTTCATTGGGCCGATGGAGAAGCTTGTCTGCCTGCTCGTGCCTCAGCGCGAGGGAGATAGCGAGGACGAGGAGATGCGCCTCAAGTTCATTGGCGGCGGCCTGCTCTCCACGGCCGAGCTTTCCATCCTCGAGGCGAAGAAGGAAATCAATGTCTTTGTGGAACGCTGCATCAGGATGTTCGATATGACACGCGAGCTGCTGCATACCACCAAGGTCGAAGACTTCAACAAGCTCTATTCGCGCATCGAGAAATACGAGGGCATCACCGACCGTATGGAAGTGGAGATTGCCGACTACCTGACAAAGGTGAGCGAAGGCCGGCTCAGCGCAGAATCGAAGGTGGACATCCAGCGCATGATGCGCGTCTGCTCCGAACTGGAGAGCATCGGCGACAGCTGCTTCCATCTGGCACGCACCATGGGCCGCAAGCGTCAATACGCCACCGAGGACTTCACCGAAGAGCAGTACCAGCACATACACAACATGATGGGACTGACGGGCGAGGCTCTCGAGGAGATGAAGCTTGTCATCGTCCAGGGCGAACACCGCCACATCGACCTCAACAGGAACTATAACACCGAGCACGAGATAAACAACTATCGCAACCAGCTCAAGAACCAGAATATCATCGACATCAACAACAAGCTCTACGACTATCAGATGGGCGTCTTCTACATGGACATCATTTCCGAATGCGAGAAGCTGGGCGACTTCGTCATCAATGTCATTGAAAGCTCCGGACTGAAGAAGTAGATAACAAACAGCTAAATGGTGAATAACATAGACATGCGATTGCTGCAACTCCTCTCGCAGACTTTCCCGAACAGCGAGAGCGCCAGCACCGAAATCATAAACCTCGAGGCCATCCTCAGCCTGCCCAAAGGTACCGAACATTTTGTGGCCGACATCCACGGCGAGCACGAGGCATTCCTCCACATCCTGCGCAATGCCAGCGGCAACATCAAGCGCAAAGTGCACGACCTCTTCGACGGCTCGCTGCCCGAAGGTGTCATGCGGGACCTCTGCACCCTCATCTACTATCCCGAGAAACGATTGGAAATGATAGAAGCCAACACCGAAGAGGACCTTTCTGACTTCTATGCCCGCACTCTCCTGCAGCTCATACAGGTCTGCCAGTCGGTCAGCAGCAAATACACCAGAAGCAAGGTGCGCAAGGCTCTGCCTGCACAGTTTGCCTACATCATCGAGGAACTGCTGCACGAAAGCCCCATCGACGACGACAAGGAGGCCTACTTCCAGCGCATCATAGAGACCATCGTGCAGACGGGGCAGGCCCGGAACTTCATCATTGCCATCTGTAATGTCATCCATAAGTTGAGCATCGACCAGCTTCACATCCTGGGCGACATCTTCGACCGTGGACCGGGTGCCCATATCATCATGGACTACCTGCTCACGCGCGACAACTTCGACATCCAGTGGGGCAACCACGACGCGCTCTGGATGGGAGCCGCCGCCGGATGCGACGCTTGCATCGCCATCGTGCTGCGCCTCTCGTTGCGCTATGCCAACATGGTCACGCTCGAGGAGGGCTATGGCATAAACCTCCTGCCGCTTGCCACCTTCGCAATGGAGACGTATGCCGACGACCCCTGCCAGCGCTTCCAGCCCATCGGCGCCCCAGACCGCAGCAAGGCCGACGAGAAGAACAGCCGCCTCATCGCACAGATGCACAAGGCCATTTCCGTCATTCAGTTCAAACTCGAAGGGCAGCTCATCCAGGCCCATCCGGAATGGAACATCGACCGGCGCGGCACGCTCGAGAACATCGACCTCGCCAACGGCACTTATCGCTTCGACGGACAGGACTATCCTATGCTTGACACCTTCTTCCCGACCCTCGACCCCAAAGACCCCTATCGCTTGACGGCCGAGGAGGAAGAGCTTGTGAAACGCCTGCACCACTCCTTCCGCATCTCCGAGAAGCTGCAGAAGCACATCCGCTGCCTCTTCAGCCACGGCTGCATGTACGCCATTTGCAACAGCAACCTCCTCTTCCATGCCTCCGTCCCCCTCAATCCCGACGGCAGCCTGCGGCAGGTGATGCTCGACGGCACGCCCTACTGCGGACGCGAACTGATGCACCGCATCGGCATGAAGATGCGCTCTGCCTTCCAGCACGACACGCCTCGCGAGCAGCGTCTCCAGGCACGCGACTACTTCTGGTATCTCTGGTGCGGCCCCGACAGCCCGCTCTTCGACAAAGGCCGCATGACGACCTTCGAACGCTACTTCCTCTCCGACCCGGCCACACACCATGAGGAGAAAGGTGCCTACTACCAGCTGCGCGAAGACCCTGCCGTCTGCACACGCATCCTGGACAGCTTCGGCGTTCCACCCTCTTTTGGCGGCAACGGAGGAGGCCCTCGCCACATCATCAACGGCCACGTCCCTGTCCATGCCAGCCAAGGGGAAAACCCCATCAAGGCCGACGGTATGCTTATGGTCATCGACGGCGGCTTTGCCAAAGCCTATCACCGCACCACTGGCATCGCGGGCTATACGCTCGTCTATCATAGCCGGGGCTTCCAGCTCATACAGCACGAACCCTTCACCAGCACGCAGGAAGCCGTTGCCAAAGGCACCGACATCAAGAGCAGCACGCAAATCGTGGAGATGATGGGCCGTCGCATCCGTGTCCGCGACACCGACAAGGGCCGCCAGCTGCAGGAGCAAATCAACGAACTCCGTCAGCTTCTTTACGCCTACCGCCACGGTCTCATCAAAGAGGACACGAAGCGATAGGATAATCACGCGCAACTCGCCCCTTCCACAACCAGTTGTTTCGGTTTGTTTCGCACGTGGAAACAATTTGTTTCGCCCGTGAAACAAGGTGTTTCCGCGTGCGAAACAGTTTTTCCATGCACAGACTTCGGCGGCACTGAGCCAGTCAAGGGCGTAGCCAATTCGTGCAGTTCGTGGTTGCTTTTGCACCACGTTCTGCGATTGTAGTCGCGGAACATGGAAAAAAGCTATTGTTTGTGTTATGGCACTATTGCGTGATGCAAGACTTTTGGGGTGTTTTCTGTGCAGAAACGTGGCTTTTCCTTCACGCGCGTATTATATATAATATGTATAGGTAAGAAAAGTGCATTCTTTTGTGAAAAAAGTTGTGGAATGTTTTGCCGGTTTCGGGAATTGTTGTACCTTTGCACCCGCAAACGAGAGGAGACCGCCCCTCCGGGACGGTAAGGGTTCGGATGCGCCCCTTCGGGGAAGTTCTTTGAAAGATTTACATAGACAAGAGATTGTAGTACAAGAAACAAGTACAAGCGAACGTTTATATACATCGTCGCGCAAGCGACGTTGTATTGCAAACGAACGCGAAGCGAACCGTCAATATCCATATTAGGATAGAGATAAGCAGTCCGGGTCACACGTCACCAAAAACAGACAATTGTTTCCCTTTATTCGTTTCCGTTACTATCAAATGGTAAATGGTAAATGACTAAATGGTAAATGATAGAGTTCTTTAACGATGAAGAGTTTGATCCCGGCTCAGGATGAACGCTAGCTACAGGCTTAACACATGCAAGTCGAGGGGCAGCATGATTCTAGCTTGCTAGAATTGATGGCGACCGGCGCACGGGTGCGTAACACGTATCCAATCTACCCATGGCTCGGGGATAGCCTTTCGAAAGAAAGATTAATACCTGATAGTCTTACCTGGAGACATCTCCTGGTAAGTAAAGATTCATCGGCGATGGATGGGGATGCGTCC
>JAFXVN010000050.1 GCA_017524545.1 Bacteroidaceae bacterium | reverse complement strand
GTCATAGACCTGGTGCCAGTTGTCGCCGATGAAGGCGCTGACCAGAAGGAGCAGGGTGCTTTGCGGCTGGTGGAAGTTGGTTATCATGCGGCGCACGATATGGTACTTGTAGCCCGGGGCAATGATGATTTGCGTGCTGGCGTGCAGCACCTCTTCGCCGCGCTCGTCCATGTAGCGGAGCAGGGCTTCGAGGGCTTCCACCGTGGAAAGAGAGTTGTCGTATTCGTATGGCATCCACTGGGGAACATGCAAGGAAGACCCACCCCGGCCCTCCCTTAAAGGGAGGGGGTTCTCGGCGCAGTAAGTCTCCCCTTTAAGGGGAGATTTAGAGGGGTCTACCATTACTCCCATATAATACAGGCTTTCGAGGGTGCGGACGCTGGTGGTGCCGACGGCAATGGCTTCGCCGCCATGGGCAAGGAGGCGTTCGATGGTGCGGCGATGCACAGCAATGTGTTCGGTGTGCATGTCGTGGCCGCCGATATCCTCGCTCTTGACGGGACGGAACGTGCCTGCGCCGACATGCAGCGTGACCTCTTCGCGCTCAATGCCGCGAGCGTCGATGTCTGCGAGGACACGCTTCGTGAAGTGCAGTCCTGCCGTGGGCGCCGCCACAGAGCCTTTTATCTTGGAATAGACAGTCTGGTAGGTTGTCTTGTCGCTCTCCTGCGACTTGCGGTTGAGATAGGGCGGGATGGGAAGCTCGCCAATGGCATCGAGGACCTCGGCAAAAGTGAGAGCCTCCCCCGTCCACTCAAACCTAATCTCCTGGCTCGTTCCGTGCGTGCCGATGCGCTCCGCAGTAATTCTTAATTCTTCATTTTTAATTGTTAATTTCCTTGTCAGCTTTCCTTCCTTCCACTTCTTCGAGTTCCCCACGAGGCAGTACCACGAGCAACTGCCCTTCTGAGCGAAGTTCTCCTGATACTCCACAGGGTCGGCTGGTTCCAGGAGGAAGATTTCGATGAGGGCCCCAACAGACCCCTCTAAACCCTTCGGGCCTCCGTCGCTTACGCTCCCCAATTGCTCCGCTTCTAACGGGCAATTGCCCCTTAAAGGGGAGACTTTCTGCGCTGTCTCCCTCCCTTTAAGGGAGGGTCGGGGTGGGTCTTTCCTAAAGTGCAGCCTTGCCTGAATCACTCGTGTATTATTGAAAACCATCAGTGCTCCCTTGGGCAGTAGCGATGGCAGGGAGCGGAAAACGGTCTCGCTGATGTGTCCGCCGCGATAGACGAGAAGCTTGCTGCTGTCGCGTTCTGGCAGCGGGTACTTTGCAATGCGTTCGTCTGGCAGAGGATAGTTGTAGTCGCGTATCTGTATGTGTTTTGTGTCCATTGTGTCGCAAATCTTTGTGCAAAGGTACAACTTTTTTCGCGAAAAGCTTGCAGGATTTGGCAGATTGTTGTACCTTTGCACCGCAAAAGAAAAAATGAGTTCTTTTGGGCGCTTAGCTCAGCTGGTTCAGAGCGTCTGCCTTACAAGCAGAGGGTCGGGGGTTCGAATCCCTCAGCGCCCACAGAAAAGGGGAAGCAAAGCCAATCGACTTTGCTTCCCCTTTTCTGTATTGCGCCCGGCATGGGAGGGTGTCACTCCTTCCCGACGAGCCGGTAGTAAGCCGGTTTGGGCTGGAGGGCTTTGTCGAAGAGGAGAGGAAGGTTCTTCTCGCCGAGCCACGAGCAGCCGTCGTGCAAGTTCCAGAATGTGACACAGTCAATTTTGTCGCGGTACTTGCGGAAGGTGTTGAACAGGCGTTCGTATTGCTGGGTGTGCAAAGCCTGAACCGTGTCGCTCATGCTGATGCCCTCTTTGCTGAAGTTCAGCTGCCCGCCCATCTCTTCGTTGACCCGTACATCAAGCTCTGTGACGTGGATGTGCTTGACGAGCGAAGAATAGAGGGAGAGGGCGTCTTCCAGCTCCTTTACGCTCGGGCCATAGATGTTATAGTGCCCCTGCATACCGATACCGTCGATGGGAACACCATTGGAGCGCATACGCAGCACCATCTCATAGATGTTTCTGCTCTTGCGAGGGTCGCACTCGTTGTAGTCGTTGTAGAAGAGGATGGCCTTGGGGTCGGCTTCGCGTGCGAACTGGAAGGCCTTTGCTATGAACTCGTCGCCGCAGAGCTGATAGAGTTTGGATTGGCGGTAAGGATTCTCGCCGCCGTCCGACATGGCTTCGTTCACCACATCCCAGGCATAAATGACATCCTTGTAGCGAGCCATTACCGTCTGGATGTGGTCTTTGAGGCGGGCGTAGAAGGTTTCCTTGTCCACGAAATTGCCGTTGTCGTCGTAGTACATCCATTCGGAGAACTGGTTGTGCCAAACGAGGCAATGCCCTCGCATACGGATGCCGTTCTTGCGGCAGAAGTTGGCAATGCGGTCAGCCTCCTCCCACCGCCACACGTCGGGGGCGGGATGAAGGGAAGCGGGCTTCATGGCGTTCTCGCAAGTCACGCTGTTGAACTCTTGCCGGATGAGGTCTTGCTCGGCGTCAATACTTACATTGCGTCCGTTCAGCGAGACGCCCATGAGGAAGTCCTTCGCGAACACGTCCTTGAGCTTCTGTGCCGAAGCTTGCAGTGCCATGAAGGACAGGAGGATGAAGAGGATTCTTTTTGACATATCGGTTATTGAATGCTTTCTTTGTACCAATCGAAGAGTTTCTGCACACCGTCTTCTATTTCGACCTTGTGTGTCCAGCCGAGAGAATGGAGCTTCGAGACATCAATCAGCTTGCGCATGGTGCCATCGGGCTTCGTGGCATCAAACGCCACCTCACCCTCAAAGCCTACGGCCTTGACAACCAGCTCCGAGAGCTCGCGGATGGTTAGCTCCTTGCCCGTGCCTACGTTGATGTGGCAGTTGCGAATCTCTCCTAATGAGGGAATGGCTCCGCCACGGCCTGCCGAGTGGTTCCTGTCCACGGCACCGTCGGTGCTTGCGCCATAGTGCACAGACGAATACTTCTCGATGCCTATCACGTCCTTGAAATCGACATTCAGCAGGACATGGACAGAAGCGTCTGCCATGTCTTCGCTCCAAAGGAACTCGCGCAGGGGAGTACCTGTGCCCCAGAGCGTCACCTTGTTGTCCTCGATTCCATACTTTTGTAACACCGTGATAATGTCACCACGGGAGGCATTGCCTGTGACGCCTTCCACAGGACGCTTGTTCAGGTCGATGGCAATTTTGTCCCAGGCTCCGTCGTGGATGAGCTTGGCAAGATAAATCTTGCGCATCATGGCAGGCATCACATGGCTGTTCTCGAGGTGGAAGTTGTCGTTGGGGCCATAGAGGTTGGTGGGCATCACGGCGATGTAGTTGGTGCCGTACTGCAGGTTGTAGCTCTCGCACATCTTCAGTCCTGCAATTTTTGCGATGGCATATTCCTCGTTGGTATATTCCAAGGGGCTTGTCAGGAGGCAGTCTTCCTTCATCGGCTGCGGCGCGTTCTTTGGGTAGATGCAGGTTGACCCCAGGAAGAGCAGCTTCTTCACACCATGTGCGTAGGCTTCGCTGATGACGTTGCACTGAATCTTCATGTTCATCATGATGAAGTCAGCTCTGTAGAGCGAATTTGCCATGATGCCGCCCACAAAAGCAGCAGCCAGCACTACGGCATCGGGTTTTTCCTCATCGAAGAATTTCCTGACAGCATACTGGTCTGTCAGGTCAAGTTCCCTGTGGCTCCTGCCAACGAGATTATCATAACCCCTTGCCTTCAAGTTATTCCATATTGCTGAACCTACCAATCCATTATGACCAGCAACGTATATCTTTGAATTTCTGTCTAACATCTTTATCTTTATTTTACATCGAAAAACACGAAAAACGCTAATCTGCTTTTACTCCTTTCGTGTTTTTAGAATGATTGCATTTATCGAAAAACGCTAATACCGAACTATTCGTTCGGGCTTCACCTGCCGTGCATTAAAGTTAACAAGCATCCCAAGCTTGTATCCTGTGATTGCAAGATAATTGATAACTTGTGCGGTGTGAACAGGGAGAAGCTCATCCACGGCCTTTAACTCCACAACAATTTTGTCGTAACATACAAAATCAGCAACGTATTTCTGCCCAAGTTCCTCACCCTTATAAATGATAGAAAAAGGTTTCTCCCGTTCATAAGGTATGTTTTGCAACTTGAACTCTTTCTCTAAAGCTTCCTGATAGGCCTTTTCAAGAAGACCCGGTCCAAGCTCTCTGTGCACTTCGTATAACGCGCCTGTTATCTTGTACGACTCGTTTGCGTAAAGTAAAGACATTATTTGTCTTTTTCGTGTTTTTAGATGTTTATCACTTCACGATGCCCTTTTCGAGGTACTCTGCAAGGTTGGTGCGGACTTTTTCGGCGGCGCCTTCGGCAGCGACCTTGGCCATGTCGTGCTCCACCATGAGCTTGACGAGCTGCTCGAAGGTTGTCTTGTTCGGGTTCCAGCCGAGCTTTGCCTTTGCCTTGGTGGGGTCGCCCCAGAGGTTGACGACGTCGGTGGGGCGGTAGAAGTCCTCGCTGACCTCGACCAGCGTCTTGCCTATAAGCCCTTCGGGACCGCTGAGGCAGATGCCCTTCTCGTTGATGCCCTCACCCTCGAACCTCAGTTCGATGCCGGCGTGGCGGAAAGCGAGGTCGGTGAACTCGCGGACGCTGTGCTGCACACCCGTTGCAATCACGAAGTCCTCGGGCTTGTCGTTCTGCAGGATGAGCCACATGCACTCCACATAGTCCTTGGCATAGCCCCAGTCGCGCAGGGAGTCGAGGTTGCCCAGGAGGAGTTTCTCCTGCTTGCCCTGTGCGATGCGAGCCGCTGCAAGGGTAATCTTGCGGGTCACGAAGGTCTCGCCTCTGCGTTCGCTCTCGTGGTTGAAGAGGATGCCCGAGCAGCAGAACATGTCGTATGCCTCGCGGTATTCCTTGATGATCCAGTAGCCATAGAGTTTGGCCACGGCGTATGGGCTGTAGGGATGGAAGGGCGTGTTCTCGTTCTGCGGAACCTCCTCCACCTTGCCATAAAGCTCGGAAGTGGATGCCTGATAAACCTTGCAGGTCTTCTCCAGATGGTTGGTGCGGACGGCTTCCAGGATGCGGAGCACGCCTACGGCATCCACGTCGGCAGTGAACTCGGGAGCGTCGAAGCTCACCTGTACATGGCTCTGAGCCGCCAGATTGTAGATTTCCGTGGGTTGAACCAAGCCAACCAGCTTGACGAGCGACATCGAGTCGCCCATGTCGGCATAGTGGAGGTGGAAGTGGGGAGTGCCCTCCAGATGTGCGATGCGTTCGCGGAAGTCAACGGAGGAGCGGCGGATGATGCCGTGCACCTCATAGCCTTTCTCGAGGAGGAACTCGCTCAGGTACGAACCGTCCTGGCCTGTCACTCCGGTGATTAGTGCAACTTTATTATTCATTTCTGATTTTTGATTATACTGACTGAAGTTATGAAGAGAAGTTAAGATAAGGAGTTATGATGGGGAGTTATGAGGGGCCGAATGTTTTGGCAGCCCGATTTTCTTAGCGAATAGCAGTAATGGCTCATTATAACTCCTCATTATAACTCCCCATTATAACTACTAATTATAACTTCTGATAAAGTTAAACTACTCTGATTTCTCCGAGAACTGTTTGATGCGCTGTTCTTCAGAGAGGCGGCAGATGAGCAATGTGTTGTCGCATTCTGCCACAATGTAGCCGTCCAGACCCTGAACCACGACGCGCTTCTCCTGGCTGGCGTGCACGATGCAGTTCGTGGTGTCATAGACATCGATGTTCTCGCCGATGAGGGCATTGCCGTAGATGTCGTGCTCCGAGTTCTCGTGCAGCGAGCCCCAGGTGCCCAGGTCGCTCCATCCGAAGCTGGCGGGGAAGACGTATATCTCCTCGGCCTTCTCCATGATGGCGTAGTCGATGGAGATGTTCTCGCACTGCGGGAACACTTCGTTGATGGCTTCCTGTTCCTTGTCTGTCCCATAGACGGAAAGCAGGTCCTCGAATATCTTGGAGAGTGTGGGCTGATAGACACGCAAGGCATTGGCTATGGTGCCGACGTTCCAGATGAAGATGCCGGCGTTCCAGAAGAAGTTGTTCTTTTGGATGTAGCGTTTGGCGGTGTCGATGTCGGGCTTCTCTTTGAAGGAGTCAACGCGGAAAATTTCCTTGTTGCGGGCGGTGGAGTAGGAGAGGTCTGCTTGAATATAGCCGTAACCGGTCTCCGGACGGTTGGGTTTCATGCCCAGCGTGACCATCGCATCCGATTCGGACACGAACTTCAGGCTCGACGAGATGACACGCTGGTACTCCTGCGTGTCCATCACAATGGCATCGCTGGGCGTAACCACGATGTTGGCTTTCGGGTCTTGAGCCTTGATGCGCCAGCTGACGTATGCAATGCAGGGAGCCGTGTTTCGGCGGCAAGGTTCCAGAAGTACATTCCCGACAGGTATTTCTGGCAACTGCTCGCGCACGATGTCGGCGTATGCCGCCGACGTGACGACCCACATGTTTTGGGCAGGAATAAGTTGTTTGAAACGGTCAACGGTCAACTGGATGAGTGTTCGTCCCACGCCCATGACATCAACGAACTGCTTGGGTCTCTGCGGCGTGCTCATCGGCCAGAAGCGGCTGCCTACGCCGCCTGCCATAATTACCAAATGATTGTGTACTTCCATAAGCAAACCTATTTTAGGAAAAAAAAGATTTGCAAAAGTAGTGCTTCTTTGCGATTAGGCAAAGAAAGCGCAGGGGAAAATTTGCTTAAATGTGCAAAAATGTTAAATCACTCCTCTCTCTGGCACATATTCAACAGGGTCGAGCAGGGAAAAAGGCGTGGTGTAGGTGGTGCGGATGCGCCATTGCTCGGGGTAGAGGTTGTTGATGCGGGAGCCGACCCCCTTGCCTGGGCCGAGCACCAGACCGCGATAGCAGAGCGTGACAGGGCCACGCGGAGCCTCGATGCGGAGTGCCTCGCGGCGCAGGTATTGCAGGGCTTCGGAGTAGGTTAGGTTAAGGGCCTCCCCCAGCCCCTCCGAAGGAGGGGTGAACGGATGCGATTGTGCCGATGAAGCGGAGTCGTAGAGAACGTGAAGGCCCAGAGCCTCTCCCCAGCCCTCTCCAAAGAAGAGGGAGTTATGCCGCGATGATTCACCCCTCCTTGGGAGGGGACGGGGGAGGCTCGCAATATAGAACCCCTCTCCCCTGTCGCGGCCGGGCAGGAAGTGTCGTTCCATGAGCAGTTCGCTGCCAAACTCCTGGCATATCCAGCGGGCGTTGTCTTCGTCCTCGAAGCGGTTGAAGGTGCAGGTGCTGTAGATGAGCAGTCCTCCGGGTTTGAGCACATGCCAGATGTCCGAGAGAATTTCGCGTTGCCGCCTCTGGCACATCTGCACGTTCTCTAAGCTCCATTCCTGCCTTGCGCCCTCGTCTTTGCGGAACATGCCCTCGCCCGAACAGGGGACATCCGTCAGAAGGATATCCACTTGGCCGGTCAAAGCCCCGAAGTCCGCAGGATAGTTCTGCGTCACAATCACGCGGGGTGCCTCTTTTGGTTGTCCCGCCATCCATTTCTGCATGTTCTCCGACAGCACTTGGGCGCGTTTGGCAACCGGCTCGTTGCAGATAAGGGTAGAACCCTCGGGCAGCAGGCTTTGCAGCAATGTGCTTTTGCCTCCCGGCGCGGCACAGAGGTCGAGGCAAAGAAGAGCCTCCCCCGTCCCCTCCGAAGGAGGGGGGAATCGCTGCGGCAAGGCTCCCTCTCCTTTGGAGAGGGTTGGGGTGAGGCTTGCTATATACATCGACGCCGCCTCCTGCACATAGTAGGCTCCCGCATGGAGCAGGGGGTCGAAGGTGAAGGTGGGGCGGTCTGGGAGATAAAATGCATTGGGACACCACGGCACAGGCTCCAAGTCGGGATGGACGGCCAGCACCTCTTCGGCAGAGAGTTTGCGCGGGTTGAGGCGGATGGACACTTCCGGCTCTGTCGCGACAAGCGCCTCGCAAAGTGCGTCCGCCGTCGCATTGTCGTAGTGTTCGTGCATCAGGCGCACGAAATCAGATGGTAATTCCGTTTGCATTCTGCCACAAAGGTACGACTATTAGTTCATAATTCATAGCGCAGAGTTCATAGTTTTTGTTTATAACGCAAGTTTTCTCCTATAATGTTTTGCAGTGTCGGAAGAAAAAGCTAACTTTGGGAGCGAAAACCCAAAAGTAAACTATATTTTACCATGAAAATGAACAGACGTTCCTTTATTACGAAAGGTGCGGCGGGTGCCGCTCTTTTCAGCATCATGCCCCGCGAAGTGCTGGGCAAGATGGGAGGCAAAAACAACCTCATCGCTCCGAGCGACCAGCTGACACGCGGCTTGATTGGCGTGGGCGGCATCGGACGCTCCAGTTCTCACTTTGTCAGCGACCAGAGCTGCCGCCTCGTGGCGCTTTGCGACGTTGACCAGAAACATCTCGACTCTGCCGTCAGTGCTGCCAAGCAGAAATGGGGCGATGAGTTGAAAGCCTATCACGACTTCCGCGAACTCATCCACGACCCCAGTGTCGATATCGTTCATATCGCCACCCCGCCACACTGGCACGGCATCATGTCCGTCGAAGCCGCCAATGCTGGCAAGGACATTTTCTGCGAGAAACCCATGACGCGCACCATCGGCGAGGGCAAGCGCGTGGAGGAGGCAGTGAAGCGCAATGCCCGTGTGTTCCGTCTGAACACCTGGTTCCGCTTCAAGGATACATTCTACGGACTCGGCACGGAGGTGAAGCCCCTGAAGAAGCTTGTTGCCAGCGGCCTGCTTGGATGGCCGCTCACGGTGCGCATCTCCGGCGCGACCGGTTTTGCCTGGAAGTTCTTCTGGGTAGGTAAGGAAAACCTCGAGGTGCAGCCTGTTCCCAAAGAACTGGACTATGACCTCTGGCTCGGCCCGGCTCCCTACAAGCCCTACAACATACACCGCACACACCAGACCTTCCGTGGCTACTTCGACTACGACGGTGGCGGACTGGCCGACATGGGTCAGCACTACATCGACCCCGTGCAGTACATCCTCGGCAAGGACGACGACTTCCCCACCAAGGTGGAGATAGATGCCCCGCAGCAGCACCCCGATGCCGTCGGCATCTGGCGCAGCGTGACCTACACATACGAAGACGGCTGCAAAATTATCCTGGAAGGCGAGGGCTTCGAGAGCCAGGGCAAGGTGCCTTACATCGAAGGGCCGAATGGCAAGGTCTATAAGGGCTTCGAGTGCACCATCCCCAATGTGCAGCAGATTATCAACGAGCTGCCCGACCCCGAGGAGCGCAACACCGACTTCTTGGAGTGCGTCCGCACCCGCCGACAGTTCGCCCTCAACGAGAGCAACGGCCACCACAGCGCCACCATCGTCAACATGGGCGTCTGCGCTTTGCGACTCAACCGCACGCTCCACTTCGACCCCAAGACGCAGACCTTCATCAACGATGAAGCCGCCAACCGCCTCATCAACCAGCCCATGCGCGGCGAATGGGGAAAGCTCATCTAAAAGCCCCCTCCCCGCTCCCCCTTTGGGGGAGTGCCAATTCTTAATTCTTAACTCTTAATTCTTAATTGACAAACATGAAACGTACATTATATATTATTATAGCAGCGATGCTTCTGAGCCTGTCTTCTTTTGCACAGGATGCGCGCAATCGCTCTACCGAGACCATCGTACAGGATGTGCTCGCCCTCGTGCCCATACAGAAACAGGCCGACTTCAACAACGAGATGCAGCCGCTCGTGCAGGCTGCGCCAAAGTCCATCACCATGCTTGCCGCCATGCTCAAGCCTGCTGCACAGCGCGTCAACGCCAAAGTGGAATATACCATCCACGGTGCCGTTGCCTTTGCCAGCACCAACGACGCTTGGGCTTCTGCCGTTCGCGAAGGACTGAAGGAAGCCATCGCCGCACAGAGCGACAAGGATGCCAAGCAGTTCCTCGAGAACGAACTGCGCCTGCTCTCCAAAGAAAATGATGTGACCTACGTCACTCAGCAGGGTGCAAGTCCATACGCTCAGGCTTACGACAAGCTGGTCAGCTCCGGCGACACCTCTGGCAAGGAGCTGCTCAAGGTTTTGAAGAGCAAGGACCATGCCCTCCGTATGCAGGCTCTCAAATACTACACACAGGGCAATCTTGTGACTGACGAACTGGCTGCCGGCGTTGCCAAGAAATACAAGTCCCTCAGCGAGGAAGCCAAGTGCGATGTCCTCTACTGGTTTGGGGATAACAAGGTCAAGAGCCAGAAACCTCTGCTGACCCAGATTGCCGCTCAGGGCGACAAGCCCGCAAAGGCCGCTATCGAGGCTCTGGGCAAGATTGGCGGCGAAGATGCCGAACAGGTGCTTATCAACCAGCTTGGTGGAGCGAACGATGCCGAGGCATATCGCGCCCTCTGCTCCTTCCCGGACAAGCTGAACCTGATGGATGCCTTGCAGTCCGCAGGTGGCGACAAGAAGCTCTCCCTGCTGAAGCTTGCCTCTGTGCGCCACTACACCGAGGCTGCCCCCTACATCTTCAAGCTGACGGCCGACAGGATATGCGGCGATGCGGCGCTCGATGCCCTGCCCGGTGTGGTGACTCCCGAGCAGATTAAGCCCGTCATCGGTGCCCTGGCCACCACCAAGGATGCAAACAACATTGCCAAATGGCAGAAGGCAAGTGCCGCCTGCCTGCAGACACTCTCCGCCGATGACCAGTACAAGGAAATCGCCCAGTTCACAGGACAGGCGGGTATGCCCAACAAGGAGCGCCTCTATCCCCTGCTCGCTGCAACAGGCACCGACGCTTCGGTTGCCGACCTCGAGAAGATAGGCGACGCCGCTGCCATCGAAGCACTTGGCAAGAGCAACAACTACAAGGCTGCAAAGCCCCTGCTCGCCGCTGCAAAGAAGGGCGACCAGAAGGCGCTTATGAGCTACGTCCGCCTCGTCAGCAGCAAGGAGAGGAGCCTCGACAATCGTTCGGCACGTCTCAACGAAGCCTTCTCGCTGGCTCAGTCCACCGAGGACAAGAAGAGCATCCTTTCCAAAATTGGCAAGACCCCAACCCGCAACGCCTTCCTGCTTGCTGCCGGACAGCTCGACAACAAGGAACTGAGCTATACCGCCGCCACCGCCGCCAAGGAAATCATCATGAAGACCAACGAGGACATCGAGTATGAGGCCGTAAAGACCAACCTCGAGAAGTGCATCAACATCTTCAAGGCCACGGGTGATGCCGACGACGGCTATGCTGTCGATGAGCTTCGCAAGAAGCTTTCCGAGGTGCAGCCAGCTCCCGTCTATGTTCTCTCCGAGGAGGAGCAGAAGCAGGGCTTCGAACTTCTCTTCGATGGCACGAACCTCGACAACTTCGTGGGCAACAAGGTGGGCTATGTGCCTATCAACGGCTGCATCAATGTCACAGCCAACTACGGCAACGAGAGCAACCTCTACACCAAGAAGGAATACCGCGACTTCATCTTCCGCTTCGAGTTCTGCTTCCTGCGTCCCGGCGTGAACAACGGTGTGGGCATCCGCACCCCGATGGGCGTGGATGCTGCCTACTACGGCATGTGCGAGAGCCAGATACTCGACCACGACGACCCCATCTATGCTGGTCTTCGCGAGTATCAGGTGCACGGCTCCGTCTATGGTGTCATCCCCGCAAAGCGCATCAAGCACAAGCCTCTCGGCGAGTGGAGCGAAGAGGAAATCCGCGTGCAGGGCAACCACATCACCGTCACCGTCAATGGCGAAGTCATTGTGGATGGCGACATCAAGGAAGCCTGCCAGGGACACAACGTGGCCCCCGACGGCAGCGACAACAACCCCTACACCGTTGACCACAAGAACCATCCCGGCATGTTCAACAAGACAGGCCACATCGGTTTCCTCGGCCACGGCGCAGGCCTGAAGTTCCGTGCCGTCCGCGTCCTCGACCTCACAAAGAAGAAATAGAAGCACCCGGACGCACACATCCTGTATTGTTGAACACATCGAGGATGTGTCATAAATAACAACAACGGACTGCACGGATTTTACGGATTCTTTTATTTGCTGTTTATCGATAGCATTTGAATCCGTGAAATCCGTGTAATCCGTTGTTTTATAATATGCTGTCTTTTGGCGCAGTCCCTTGTCTATAACCTCTCACGCGCAGGAGAATAAGTTCGGAGAGCGAGCCTAATAATTATTTTCAAGCCTTGAAAATATATTATCAAGCTTTGAAAATATATTATCATGCCTTGAAAATATATTTTCACGCCTTGAAAATAGTTATGTAGCGTGCCTCGTGGACTTTTGTATCGTGGCGAAAAGGTTTTTGTGCTGTGCCGTGGGGACTTTTGTGGCTTGCATCAGGAAAACTTTGTAAACGCCGCTATCTCCGGCAGCATTTCCTCTGCCTTCTGGCGGCCCATCGCATAGACGCGGCGCATCTTTGCCTCGTCCTGTTCGGTGCGACCGATGGGCAGCGTGTCCTGCGGGTAGATGAGCAGGATGCTGCCTTTGCGCTCCTGCTCTTCGAGGTAGGAGAGTTCGTCGTTGTACATCAGGTGGCGGCGTGACATGGCGCGGACGATGGCAGGGTAGCGGCGCATGAAGAGGTGGAAGAGCGGCATGAGCTTTGTCCGCCTCTTGTAGAAGCCCTTGGGCTGCGTCAGGATGACGATGTTGCGGTCGAAGCCCTGCTGCTGGAAATAGCGCAGGGGGATGGAGTCGCTAATGCCGCCGTCGAGCAGGAGGCGGCCGTCGAGTGGGACAGGACGCGACACGAGCGGCATGGAGGCAGAGGCGCGAATCCATTCCAGTGCCTCGTCGTTCGCCTTTTCGATGCGGTGATAGACGGGTTTGCCTGTCAAGACATCCGTGCAGACCACATGGAACTCCGTCGGGTCGCTGTTGAATGTCTCTCCGTCGAACACATCCAGTTCGTTCGGCAAGGTATGGTAGCTGAACTCAGCCGCCACGAGGTCGCCCGTCCGCAGGAGGCTTCGGATGCCCATGTATCGCGGGTCGTCCTTGAAGCGGACGTTGTAGCGCAGCACGCGCCCCACCTGGTGCGACTTGTAGTTGCAGCCAAACGTCGCCCCCGCCGACACCCCCACAATGCCGTCGAAACGGATGCCATGCTCCATCATCACATCCATTGCCCCGGCGGTGAACAGCCCGCGCATCCCACCGCCTTCAAGTACCAATCCTGTCTTCATTGCCATTAAAAAACTGAAGTTAAAATGGAAGTTAAAATGGAAGTTAACTCGCTCCGCTCGTGGAAGTTAAAGAGGACAATACCAAATGGATTTCCTCGCCGCAGATTTCTTCGGCGCGTTTCATTCTGTTCCAAGCCGTTTGCCTCGACACATCCATCACTTGGGCTATCTGAACAAGCGTCATGCCTATCTTCATCAGACATATCGTGCGGAGCAGAGGTTCGCGCAACGGCCTCTTCATGCGTCCCTGAACCTTTTCAAGGAAGCCAGGGTGCAGAGCCTCTATTGCCGTCATGAGTTCTTTCCAGGAGTTGTCTCTAAGGCTGGAATGGCCGGAGGCAACTTCGCGGAAATGTGCTATCACATTCTCTGTCTTGTCCGTCGCGCTGTTCATAAGGGCGATGCGCGTCAGCTCCCTGTTTATCATAGCCCTCTGCTCCAGGTCCTTCATGGTGTTTTCCAGTTGGGCCTTCGATGCCGCGATTGTCTGTTCCGCATCGTCCAACTGACGGCCCAGATGCTCCATCTCCTGCTGCTTCTGCTCCAGTTCCTCCCGCCGGTGAAGGATTTCCTCGTTTGCGGACTTCAGCATTTTGTCTTTGCCGATAATCTCCTCCATGAGCTTCTTCCTCCTGTGGCTGTAGAAGGCCGTCAGTCCCCATACGATGCTCAGCAGGGCAATGATGCAGGCGAATATGATGCGTTCTCCCCTCTGCACGATGGCCCGCTCCTTCTCCTTGTCGCGGTAATAGGTGTATGTGTCCCTGGCTCTCTGCGTCTCCTCGAATGCGCGCTGGGCGATGATGGAGTCGTTGGTGTCGTAGAGGCGGCATCCCCACTGTGCTGCCTGACCGTTATCTCCCTTCCGTAGATAGCACCGCTGCAACCCGGCAGATGCCTCGTATCTCCCGGAGAGGCTTTTCTCCCTGTCGTAGTAGGTTTTGTAGTGGACGATGGCGGAATCCACACAACTGGCATTCTCATGATACATGGCCAGACTCAGCTCATAGTTGCGCGGCCGTTGGTTCTCCGGCAACTGCGCCAAATGCTGCAGCATAGCATCTATCTTGCCGCCAGATTGTGAAATTGTCAGATTGTCAAATTGTGAAATCGTGAATTTAGAATAGATGGTCAGGATATATGCCAGACAGGTTGCGTACTTTGCCGGGAAATGCTCCTGTTGGATAACCTGATACGAGAGGTCGCAATACATAAGGCAGTGGAGCGTGTCGTTCAGATGCTCGTAGGCAGACGCAACATCCGTCAGATAAGCCCCGAGGTTTCTCTTCACGCCTCCTTTCGAGGGGGCGGCCTTTGCCAGCTCCACGGCCTGTAGCGCCACATTCAGCTCCTCCTCATAGTTGAGTTGCAGCATGTAGAGATACCTCAGCTGGGAAAGGGCGTTTTGCCATATCAGAGTGTCGGCACCGCTCGATTGCTTGGCTGCATCCACGGCTTTCAGGAAATGTCTCACTGCCCGAGGATAGTCCTTCAGGTCGCGATAGGCACTTCCCGCATAGTAATAGGCTCGCTCTTTGTCAACAGCATCCTTCTCAAAACGCAGACCGAACTTTCGGCTTGTGAAATAGGACACGGCCTGCAAGGCAGAATCGGGAGAGGACGGGGCTATATAGCTTTTGTCGCGCAAGCGGATTGTCAATAGATTGTATTTCTGCCGGACGTATTCCGAAGACGCCAGGACAGAGTCCCTCAACCCCTCGGCACGCGAACAGGCTTCCGGCAGAGATGTCTCGCATAGCTGCCACGTCTGTTCAATGCTATCTAATAAGTGCCGCTCATCCTTGCTGCCACCACAAGAGTAAAGAAAAAGCAGCACTGGCAGCAGCACTGGCAGGACGATAGAGTGGGATGCTGCTGGCATATTTGGTGTTGTCCATTTTAACTTCCACGAGCGGAGCGAGTTAACTTCCACTTTTACTTCCATTTTAACTTCATTAACTTCAGTTCTATATTATCTTTCCTTTGGCAAAAGTATTTCTTTTTCTCCAAACATGCAAACATTGCGACTGATTCAAGGAGAAATACAGCACCTTTCTTCATTGCTTAAGGATTATTAACACTTTTTCTTGACAACTTGGGACAAGATTTCTTTGGCGAGTATGCAGAAACCGCCTAACTTTGCACCCAGAAATCGAAACACATTAAACAACCTATAAATAATTTGTGGGCAATTAGTGGCAATTAGTTTTAACTGAAAACACGAATTACCATGAATTAACCACTAATTTTCATGTAATAATTTTGCAATCTACTAATCACTAAAACCAAACAAACATGAAAAGGATACTATTGTTGTTATTGCTCCTGCAAATGTCAGTCATTGCAGGCTTCGCGGACGAATACAAAGACCCTGCGACAAATGTGATTTACACCTACGAGCCAGGCCAAAGCACGGCCTCGGTCAAGGCGGGACATGAGGAATCGGATGGCAGCATGAGCATAGATTTTTGCCCAGGCAGTCCTGATGCTGCGGGCGATGTGGTGATACTCGACAAATTTAGTATTGGAACGAATGAGTATGTGGTAACGAGCATTAGTGAATGTGCTTTCTGGGCAAACAATAACATTAAGTCTGTCATCATCCCAGAGACCGTGACTGATATCGGGGTGGCGGCTTTTGAGTGTTGTGATGGTTTGACCGCAGTACAGCTTCCTGAAGGACTGACACGAATTTCCCGAGACCTTTTTCGTGAATGTGGCCAGCTTGGGTCGGTCGCCATTCCTTCTTCTGTTCGCGCTATAGACGAACAGGCTTTCGCCTATTGTCGCAGCTTGGCCAGCCTCACTCTCCCTGCTGGTCTAAAATACATTGGCAGATATGCGTTTCAAAATACGCCTTGGTATTCTGCACAATATAATGAGGCTCCCGACGGCCTTTTCTACATAGGCCCACTGCTTGTTGGCTATAAAGGTAATGTGCCCACGGGCGATCTGGTAATTAAGGAAGGTACCACATGTATAGGCTATGAAGCCTTTAATTACTGCACAGGCCTAACCAGCGTCACCATTCCTGAAAGCCTTACCCATGTGGATGTTAGGGCATTCTACAATTGTGCAGGGCTGACTGCCGTGCACATCACAGACCTGGCTGCCTGGTGCAAAATCGAGTTTCAGTGGGATTATGCAACCAGCAGTTCTAATCCTCTCTGCAATGCCCACCATCTTTATCTCAATGGTGAGGAGGTGACTGACCTTGTCATACCAGATGGCGTTACCAGCATTGGCCGTTATGCCTTCGATAACTGCACGGGGCTGACCAGCGTCACCATTCCAGATGGAGTCACTCGTATTAGACCCGAAGCTTTCCGAAACTGCAGCAATTTGACCAGTATCACCATACCGCCAAGCATGAAAACCATAGATAGCAGTCCTTTTGTTTGGTGCAGAAACCTGAATGCCGTGCATATATCAGATATTGCTGCGTGGTGCGGTATATCTTTTCAGGCTGCTTCAGATGTTTTTTGCTACGGTGCCCATCTTTATCTCAATGGAGAAGAAGTAAAAGATCTTGTCATACCTGATGGGGTTGCCAGTATTGGTGGCTGGAGCTTTTTGAATTGTAGCCAACTGACAAGTGTCACCATCCCAGAAAGTGTGACTGTGATTGGTGATGAAGCTTTCGAGAAATGCACGAATCTGACAGATGTCTATTGCTATGCCGAGAATGTTCCCAACATGCGCTATGGGGTGTTTTTTTATACCCCCATTGCTTCTGCCACGCTTCATGTGCCGGCTGGCTCGATAGACAAGTACAAAACAACTTCGCCTTGGAGCGACTTCGCAAATATCGTGGCTCTGCCTCAACAGTATTTCCCAGAAGGAACGAAGTGGACAGAAATTCGCCTGGATACTTTGAAGTATAATAGTTGGTATTCAAAAGTTGGTGATGATTGGGTGCCGAACTTCGAGACGATTGAATACTATGTGCAAGGAGTACATACTGATAAGCATTATGTGTTAAAAAAGGTATATACTAATGGCCCAGAATGGACGGACTCGCTAACACTTTTATTGTATGATGGATATGATGATTGTTTTAATAAAGACGGTAGTGGCGTTTTGGTAACCGTACCTAATATTTTTGACGAAAGTTATACCATGTGGCCAGGAGTAGCTTATCAGTTTGATTGGAGCGTTGGTAAGGGACTTTATTACCGCGATATAATGGAATCAAATTCAACAGGTGAGTATCCTTATTATTTTTTCTTTGGCGTAATAAAAGAAATTAAGGAAGGAGATTTTGGAGGCGTAAGACCTTTGAAATATGTGGATTTGGATGGCAAAGCTCCGGATAATACTTATGAATATTGGGATTGGGGATATACTGATACGAGAGGCGGTCGTATTATTCAGGGGATAGGCATTACAGAATGGAATGATGGCGAGTGCCTGTTCGGACCGCCAGACCCGTACTATGCTGGTTATGGTTGGAGAGGCGATTATAAAAGCCGTCACTACCGCTCTATGCTCGTCCACTTCGAGCGTGACGGTGAGGTGCTCTATGATGTC
>JAFXVN010000049.1 GCA_017524545.1 Bacteroidaceae bacterium | reverse complement strand
TAACACATATTACCAGCTTTCAAAGGGGACTGAAATCAATCCTTGTTGCAACTTCCAAAAATGGGACTCCCATTTTTACAGTATCACAGTCCGACAGCTTGACTAACCAGTTTTTCAAAAAATACAAAAAGAGGAAGCGCCTGTTTTGACACATCCTCCTGAACGTATCGCTCAGTCGTGCTTCTATCTCCCTATAGCCAAGTTGCAGTTTCTTTGCCATAGTGGTTGAGTTGAAGAAAGCGGACGGGATTCGTTCAGAAACGCAGACACCAGCCAAGCGCGCATAAAAAACGTGGACAGTTTATACTTATCCAACGTCTCAGGCGCTTGGCCGGTGCCTACTGTAACAGATAAGATAAACGCCCACGCTAAGCGTGAGCATCCACTTGTTATCCGTTACAGTCGTCTATTATGCGGCCAAGCTTAAGAGACGTTTTGAATAAAAAGCGTACGCTTCAGTTATTATTTATCAATAAGGTATGGAGGGCACCTCCGCTGAGGCTGTTGTGCTCCTGTTGGGGCGCATTTCATGCCCTTGCGAGGACAAAGTTAGCGATTTCTTTTGGTACGCACAAAAAAAACAAGGAAAACTTTGTCACAAACGCCGCAGGACGTGCCATAAAACCTTTTCAGACGTGCCATAAAATCTCTTTAGGCAGGTTATAAAACTATTTTCAAGGCTTGAAAATATATTATCAAGCTTTGAAAATATATTTTCACGGTTTGAAAATAAATTATCAAGCCTTGAAAATAATTTGTAGGCACGCTCTGCGGGGTTTTGTGCGCAGGCTTGAAAGGTTTTGTGCCTTGGCGTGATGGGTTTTGTGCGCAGGTGCGTGGAGGTTGTGTCAAGGGGGTGGTTTCGCCTGATGGCGGTGCTTTTGCTTGGGAATAAAGAGAAAAACTTTGGCTTTCCCTTTGTGGTTCGCCCTTTTCTTCGTACCTTTGCAGCCGCAAAAGCGAAATGTGGATAGATTTGGGCTGCTTGCAACCACAGTAAAAAATGCTAAAACGAAATGCCATAAGGCTTTTCACGCATTTGTGCCTGACTTCTTTCCCATACATTAATTAAATTAAGAATTAAAAATTAAGAAAGAAGAATTAAAAAAAGAAACTATGGGTTATTTATTTACATCGGAGTCTGTCTCCGAAGGCCATCCTGACAAGGTGGCCGACCAAATCAGTGATGCCGTGCTTGACAAGCTGCTTGCCTTCGACCCCGACTCGAAGGTGGCGTGCGAAACACTCGTGACCACGGGTCAGGTGGTTCTGGCAGGCGAAATCAAGACGCAGGCTTACGTCGATTTGCAGCGCATCGCGCGTGAGGTCATCAACCGCATTGGCTACACGAAGAGCGAATACATGTTCGAGGGCAACAGCTGTGGCGTGCTCTCCGCTATACACGAGCAGAGCGCCGACATCAACCGTGGCGTGGACCGCACCGACCGCACGACGCAGGGTGCCGGCGACCAGGGCATGATGTTCGGCTATGCCACCAACGAGACCGAGAACTATATGCCTCTGAGCCTCGACCTCGCGCATCGTCTGCTCTGGACGCTTGCCGAGATACGTCGCGAAGGCAAGGTGATGACCTACTTGCGTCCCGATGCCAAGAGCCAGGTCACCATCGAGTACAGTGACGAGGGCGTGCCCCAGCGCATCGACACCATCGTGGTGAGCACGCAGCACGACGAGTTCGACACCGACGAGGCCATGCAGCAGCGCATCGCAAAGGATGTCAAGGAGATACTGGTGCCGCGTATGCTCGAAGGCATTCGCTCGGAGCGCGTCCGCAAGCTCTTCACCGACGGCAAAGCCATCACCTACTATGTGAACCCGACCGGCAAGTTCGTCATCGGCGGCCCTCACGGCGACACAGGCCTCACGGGGCGTAAAATCATCGTTGATACCTACGGCGGCAAGGGTGCACACGGCGGCGGCGCCTTCAGCGGAAAAGACCCCTCGAAGGTGGACCGCTCGGCAGCCTACGCAGCCCGCCACATCGCCAAGAACATGGTGGCGGCAGGTGTGGCCGACGAGATGCTCGTGCAGCTCAGTTATGCCATCGGCGTGGCAGAACCCGTCAGCATCTTTGTCGATACCTACGGCAAGAGCCACGTCCAGATGACCGACGGCGAGATTGCCGAAAAGATAAAGCAGCTCTTCCCCCTCACCCCGTATGCCATCGAGCAACGCCTGAAGCTGCGCAACCCCATCTACGAGGAGACGGCAGCCTACGGACACATGGGTCGCGAGCCGCGCACCGTCACCAAGCGTTTCGAGTCGCTCTACCACGACACAAAGGAAGTGACCGTAGAGCTCTTCACCTGGGAGAAGCTCGACTATGTAGAGAAGATAAAGAAAACTTTCTTTAATTCATAATTCACAATTCATAATTCATAATTAGGCTGCGCCCTGAATGGTCGCCAACAATTATGAATTGTGAATTAAGGATTATGAAAGGATTATGAATTGTGAATTATGAATTATGAATTAAATAAGCGGGTTGCAGTCTATTGTGCCAGCAGCACGCAGATAGACGATTGTTATTTTCAGGATGCAAGAAAGCTCGGCCAGCTGATGGCTGAGCAGGGTGTGACACTGGTCAACGGCGCAGGCAACATGGGCCTCATGGCCGAAAGCGCCAACGGCTGTCTCGAGGCAGGCGGCAAGGCCATCGGTGTCATTCCAACCTTTATGATAAAGGAAGGCTGGTGCCACGACGGCATGACCGAAATCATCGAGGCTGCCGACATGCACGAGCGCCAGGCAAAGATGGCGGCGCTGACCGATGCCGGCATCTTCCTGCCGGGCGGAATCGGAACATTTGCCGAGCTGACGGAGCTCATCGTGTGGAAGCAGTTGGGGCTTTACCTCAAGCCCATCATCATGCTCAACACGAAGGGCTACTTCGACTCCATGCTCAACACGCTTCATCTGGCCATCAAGGAGAACTTCATGCGTCCCGTACATGCCGACATCTGGCAAGTTGCCCCGACACCGGAGGAGGCGTTGAGGATGGCTCTTGAGACACCCCTCTGGGACACGAGCATCCGCCGCTTCGCCAAGATATGACCGCCCCCTACGACACCTGCAGCCTCTTCCGGGCCGACACACTGCTGTACGCCGAAGTGCCTTACCGGCCATACGGCTACGCGGCGACCGACACGCCTTTCCGCCTCCGCAACGAGGGGTGGAGCGGTGTGTTGCTGCTCGTGTGCCTGCTGCTTGCCGCAAGCCTCGTGCTGCGCCTGCAGAAGAAGTTCCGCGAGCTGCTGCGAGGTGTATTCTTCCCCATTCCGGGCAAGACGGACGAGCCAGCCACTTACGACCCTCTCCGCAACTCCACCCGCCTCGTGGCAGTCGTTCTTCTCTCGGTTGCGGCGGCGGTCGTCACCTTTGCCTACACGCAGCACGATGTCGGCTTCTATCCCTTCCCCGAGACACCGTACCTCCTGTTTGCCGCCATCCTCGTCCTTTGGCTGGCCTATTTTCTGGTGAAGAGACTGCTGAACAGCTTCGTCAACTGGGTGTTCTTTAGGAAGGAAAAAATCTTTACATGGCAGCGGGCCAACACATTCCTTCTCGCGGCAGAATCCGTGCTTTTCCTCGCTCTTGCACTGGTGGTTGTGTATCTGCCTGTTTCTCCAAAAGAAATGCTAATAATGGCACTTATACTTGTCGTATTCGTCAAATTAGTACTTCTTTTTAAGACTTATCAGATATTTTTTCCTAAAATGTATGGCACTTTGCATTTAATTGTGTACTTTTGCACACTCGAATTGACACCCCTGCTCGTGTTGCAACAAGTACTGACGTATGCAGGATGGCTCATGACGATAAAACTTTAGGAAAAAATCACGACAGACGATGATAAAGAAGATACTCATCTCCCAGCCCGAACCCACCTCGGCTAACTCTCCCTACTATGACATCGCAAAGCGTCATAATGTGGAGATTGTGTTCCGCCCCTTCATTAAGGTGGAGCCGCTCACTCCCAAGGAATTCCGTGCACAGAAGATTTCCATTCTGGACCATACGGCCGTCGTCTTCACGTCGCGCCTTTCCATCGACAATTTCTTCCTCCTTGCCAGGGACATGCGCATCCCCATCCCCGAGGACATGAAGTACTTCTGCATCACCGAGACCGTGGCGCAGTACATACAGAAGTATGTGCAGTATCGCAAGCGCAAGGTCTTCTTCGGCACGACAGGCAAGGTGGACGACCTGCTGCCCACGATGATAAAGCACAAGACGGAGCGCTACTTCATCCCCCTGAGCGACGTGCACAACCCTGTCTTCACCGAGCTGCTCGACAGCAAGGGCATCGTGCATTCGGATGCCGTCATGTACCGCACCGTCAGCAACGATTTCGAGGAGGGCGAGCCTTTCGACTACGACATGCTCATCTTCTTCAGCCCCAGCGGAGTGCAGTCGCTCAAGAAGAACTTCCCCAACTTCAAGCAGGGCGACATCGTCATCGGCACGCTTGGCCCCACCACAGCCAAGGCTGTCCGCGATGCAGGCTTGCGCCTCGACATCGAAGCACCCTCTCCCCAGTACCCCAGCATCTCCTCTGCCATCGACGACCATCTGCGTAAGGCAAATGGATAGCGTCGGTTCCCACACCCTTTGCAAATCGGAGCGCCTTTGCAGCCGCAAGGTGCTCGAAGAACTGTTCAGCGGCGGGCATCAGTCCGTGTCCGCCTATCCCATCCGTGCCGTCTTCATGCCAAGCGAGCAGGCTGGTGTCCGCATCATGGTCTCCGTCTCGAAGCGTTACTTCAAGCGTGCCGTGAAGCGCAACCGCATCAAGCGTCAGTTGCGCGAGGCATACCGTTTGCATAAGGAAAAGCTTTTGCCGTTGCCGACCGAGGGTGGGCTCGACATCGCTTTCCTTTGGACGTCCAATGACGAGCTGCCCACCGAGAAGGTCTTCCAGAAGATGCAAAACATCTTGCAGCGCATACGGGAGAGCGTAGTTCATAGTTCATAGTTCATAGTTCATAGTTTATAGTCCATAGTCCATAGTTATAAGCCTGATGCTGACCAAGCTGCTTATCCTGCCCATTCGTTTCTATCAGCGGTTCATTTCTCCGCTGACGCCGCCGTCGTGCCGCTTCACACCGACATGTAGCCAGTATGCAGTCGAGGCGTTGCAGAAGCATGGGCCGCTGAAAGGCTCGTGGCTTGCCCTGCGCCGCCTGTTGCGCTGCCATCCCTGGGGCGGCAGCGGCTATGACCCTGTGCCATGACCTATATAGACTTCCATACCCATAATATGCCGACAGTGGCGGATGTCGTTGCCGTTGTCGATGGCCGCGACACCTGGGGCATCCATCCGTGGAAAGCCGCCCTGCCCCTCCAAGAAGAGAAGGGGGATAGGGAGCCTCTCGCTTTAGAGGGAGGTTGGGAGGAGGCAATTGCCATCGGCGAGTGCGGGCTGGACGGGGTGCGAGGCCCTTCGATGGATGTGCAGGAATTTGTGTTCTCGGAGCATGTTGCGCTGAGCGAGCAGATTGGAAAGCCGCTCATCATCCATTGTGTGAAGGCTCTCGACCAGCTCCTGCGTCTGCATAAAGAGCTGAAGCCCACGCTGCCCTGGATGCTTCACGGCTTCCGGGGCAAGCCCCAGCAGTTGCGCTCGCTCCTCAATGCAGGCTTCTATGTCAGCTTCGGCTTCCTGCACAATGAGGAGAGCCTGCGCCTTTGCCCCGTGGAGCGGCTCATGCTCGAGACCGACGACAATGTGCGCCCGATAGCGGAATTATATAATAATGTGGCACGGGAAAGGGGCATCGATGTGTCGGCATTGTGCAAGTCGATGGCAGAAAACTATCGTGCTTTCTTCCAGAAGAAAGGTGAAAAGGTGAAAAATTGAAAAGGTAAAGAGTTCCTGTCGCTATGAATATCGCCGTAGTGTGTTAAAAAGGCTTATAAAAAGGAACTTTTCACCTTTCCACTTTTTCACCTTTTCGCTTTTTTTTGTATCTTTGTGCGCAAAAAATAAAATCAACATATCATGGACTTCAATAGAATGACCGCTGCCGAAGCTGCAGCACTCGTCCAGAACGGACAAACCATCGGCCTGAGTGGTTTCACACCAGCAGGCGTTGCAAAGTGTACACCTGCTGAGATTGCGAAGAAAGCTGTAGCAGAACATGCTGCCGGCCGTCCCTTCAAAATCAGCATCTTCACAGGTGCCAGCACGGGTCAGAGCTGCGATGGAGACCTCTCCAACGCCATGGCCATCGACTACCGCGCACCCTACACCACCAACCCCGACTTTCGCAAGAATGTCAACAACAACACCCTGAACTACTCCGACCTGAACCTCTCGAACATGGCAACCCAGATTCGTCAGGGCTACCTCGGTCAGGTGAACTGGGCTATCATCGAGGCTTGCGCCATCGAGAAGGTAGGCAACAAGGCACATATCTACCTGACGGCAGCCGGCGGCATCAGCCCCACCGTGTGCCGCCTCGCTACAGAGGGCATCATCGTGGAGCTTAACGCCTTCCACAGCCCCAACAGCAAAGGTATTCACGACGTGTATGAGATAGAGGACCACCCCTTCCGCACACCCATCATGATTACCAAGGCCAGCGACCGAATCGGCAAGCCTTACGTCGAAGTGGACGCCGACCGCATCGTAGGCGTTGTGGAATGTAATGTGCCCGACGAGGCTCGCAGCTTCAAGGACCCAGACCCCATCACCACTCAGATTGGTCAAAATGTAGCAGACTTCCTGCTGCTCAACCTCAAGAAGGGCCTTATCCCCAAGACCTTCCTCAACCTGCAGAGCGGCGTGGGCAGCGGTGCCAATGCTGTGCTCGGTGCTCTCGGCCAGTGCCCCGAAGTGCCCAACTTCAATATCTATACAGAGGTGTTGCAGGACGCACCTGTTGGCCTGATGAAGCAGGGCCGCGTGCTCTCAGCATCAGCCTGCTCCCTGACCGTCACCAACGAGTGTCTGCTTGACATCTACGACAACATCGACTTCTTCAAAGACAAGCTCGTGCTGCGTCCCTCCGAAATCAGCAACTGCCCCGAAGTCATCGCCCGTCTCGGCGTCTGCGCCCTCAACACAGCCATCGAGTGCGACCTCTACGGCCATGTGAACAGCACCAAGATTTGCGGCACAAAGATGATGAACGGCATCGGCGGCTCGGCAGACTTCGCTTCCAGCGCTTACCTGACCATCTTCACCTGCGGCTCCACGACCAAGGGCGGTGCCATCTCCAGCATCGTGCCCTTCGCCAGCCACATCGACCACACGAACCATTACATCGATGCCGTCATCACAGAGTACGGCGTGGCCGACCTTCGCCATAAGAGCGACATGCAGAAGGCGCAGGAACTCATCAAGGTGGCACATCCCGACTATCGTCCCATGCTGCAGGACTACCTGAAGTTCGCAGAGAAGCGCGGCGGCCACACCCACCACGAGCTGGCAGCAGCCTTCGCTATGCACGACACCTTCCTCCGCAAGGGCGACATGCATCTGACTGACTTTGCAGAGTACATCAAATAGAATTAAGAATTAAGAGAGAAGAATTAAGAATTAAAAAAACGCAATCCTCGATAAAGGCTTCTGCGCATCTATTTTTCTTAATTCTTAATTCTTAACTCTTAATTATAAGAAAAATGAACTACGAATGGAGCTATAATCCGCCTTCTGAAGCAGACTTGCAGCTTGCAGGGGAGATGGCAGCGGAGCTGAGAATCAGCCCCGTGCTTGCCCGTGTGCTGATAGGTCGCGGCATCAACAACGTGCAGGACGCACGCAAGTTCTTCCGCCCTCAGCTCACCGACCTGCACGACCCCTTCCTGTTTCAGGACATGCAGAAGGCCGTGAACCGCCTCAACGAAGCCCTCGGACGCAAGGAGCGCATCCTCGTCTATGGCGACTACGATGTGGACGGTTGCACGGCCGTGGCTCTGGTTTATCGCTTCCTCCAGCAGTTCTACAGCAATCTCGACTACTACATCCCCGACCGCAACGAGGACGGGTATGGCGTATCTCGTAAGGGGGTCGATTATGCCTGCGAGACGGGTGTCGGCCTCGTTATTGTGCTCGACTGCGGCATCAAGGCTACCGACGAGGTGGCATACGCCAAGGAAAAAGGCATCGACTTCATCATCTGCGACCACCATGTGCCTGGCGACGAGCTGCCGCCTGCTGTGGCAATCCTCAACGCCAAGCGCTTGGACAACACCTATCCCTATGAGCACCTCTGCGGCTGCGGTGTCGGCTTCAAGCTGATACAGGCATTCGCCATCAGCAACGGCATCGAGTTCTCGCAGCTCATACCGCTGCTCGACCTCTGTGCCATCAGCATCGCGGCGGACATCGTGCCTATCATGGGCGAGAACCGCATCCTGGCTTACCACGGCCTGCGACAGCTCAACAGCTCACCGAGCATCGGCGTACAGGCACTCATGGAAGTCTGCGGACTGCAGAACAAGGAAATTTCCTTGGGCGACATCATCTTCAAAATCGGTCCGCGCATCAATGCCTCGGGCAGAATGCAGACCGGCAACGAGGCTGTGGCATTGCTCATCGAGAAAGACCCGCAGACAGCCGCGAAGCTTGCCGCGCAAATCAACGAGTACAACGAGCAGCGCAAGGACTTGGACAAGGTGATGACCGAGGAAGCGAACCGCATCGTCAAGACGCTGGAGCACAGGCACGAGCATAAGTCCATCGTCCTCTTCAACGAGGAGTGGCATCGTGGCATCATCGGCATTGTGGCATCGCGTCTGACGGAAGTCTTCTACAAGCCCAGCGTGGTGCTTACCTGCAACGACGACGGCATGGCGACCGGCTCGGCACGCAGTGTGCCGGGGTTCGATGTCTATAAGGCCATCGAGAGCTGTGCCGACCTGCTTGTGAATTTCGGCGGCCACACATACGCCGCAGGCCTGAGTCTGCCGTCACAGAACATCCCTGCTTTCCGTCGTCGTTTCGAGGAGTATGTCAGGGAGAACATACAGCCAGAGCAGACGAACGCCATCCTGGACATCGATGCCGTCATCGATTTCCGCGACATCAACCGACGTGTCGCTTCCGACCTCAAGCGCTTTGCTCCCTACGGCCCCGACAACCACAAGCCCGTCTTCTGCACCCAGCAGGTCTATGACTATGGCACCAGCAGGGTGGTGGGGCGCGACCAGGAGCACATCAAGCTGGAGCTTGTCGATTCCAAGAGCAGTGTCGTGATGAACGGCATCGCCTTCGGACAGAGTTCGCAGGCACGCTACATCAAGACAAAGCGCGCCTTCGACATTGTTTATCATATCGAGGAAAACAGCCACAAGCGCGGTGAGGTGCAGCTGCAAATCGAGGACATCAAACCGAGGGAATAAGACCCTCACCCCCCTTTACGTGGAACAAAAGGATGCAGTATCGTGATATCCTTCAAAAGTACTGGGGCTATGATGACTTTCGCGGCATACAACGCCAGATTATTGAAAGCATCGTAGCAGGGCGCGACACGCTTGGACTGATGCCGACTGGTGGCGGCAAGAGCATTACCTTCCAGGTGCCGGCCCTCGCCATGAAGGGTGTCTGCATCGTCTTCACGCCCCTCATCTCGTTGATGAAGGACCAGGTGGAGGCCCTCAAAAAGCGAAAAATCAAGGCAGCCTACATCAACAGCACGATGGAGCACGAAAAGGTTTTGACCGTGCTCGACAACACCATCTTCGGTGCCTACAAATTCCTCTACATATCGCCCGAACGTCTTTCCAGCGAGTTGTTTGTTAACAAGTTGCGGCGCATAAAGGTGTGCTTCATTACGGTCGATGAGGCACATTGTGTATGTCAGTGGGGTTATGATTTCCGCCCTTCCTACTTGTGCATAGCCCAAATCCGCGAATACTTCCCGCAGAGTCCCATCCTTGCGCTCACTGCGACAGCGACCCCCGAAGTGGTGCGCGACATCCAGCAGAAGCTTCTCTTCCGCGAAAGCAATGTCCTCCAGATGAGCTTCGGGCGGAAAAACCTTGCATACATCGTGCGGCGGGAAGACGAGATACTAAGCGGCATCCTTCATGCCCTTCAGTCCATCCCCGGCTCCTGCATCATCTATACGCGCAGCCGCAGGAATAGCCGCGAGCTTGCCGAGAATCTCAATGCCCTGGGCTATTCCGCCACCTTCTATCATGCAGGGTTGGCCAGTGTTCAGAAGAGCGAGCGCCAGGAACGCTGGCGGCGTGGCGAGGTGCGCATCATGGTAGCTACCAATGCCTTTGGCATGGGTATCGACAAGCCCGATGTCCGCCTTGTGCTCCATGCCGACATTCCCGATTCCATCGAGGCGTACTTTCAGGAAGCGGGACGTGCGGGGCGCGATGGCGAGAAGGCATACGCCATCCTCCTGACCGACGGCAGGGAACAAAAACGTGCCGCAAACCGCCTGTCGCAGCAGTTCCCCGGCTTGGACTATGTTCGGGATGTCTATGAACTGCTGGGCTGCTTCTTTGGCATTGCCGTCGGCGACGGCATGTTGGTCACGCGGGAGTTTAACATCGAGCGGTTCTGCAGCATCTACAAATACTTCCCGACAATGCTCCTCGGTGCGCTCGACCTCTTGGACAAGGCGGGCTATATTGAGTATCAGGACGAGGACGATGCCGTCAGTCGCTTGCTCATCAACGTCACGCGCACCGAGCTGTTCCGTGCCCTCGACCCCGCTGGCGAGCGGCTTATGCTCTCTGTGCTCCGTCACTATGGCGGTATATTCGTCGATTATGTCTATATCAGCGAGGACATGCTCAGCCACGACACGGGTCTGTCCGCCGATGAGATATACCAGATATTCCTGCGGCTCTCCCAATTGCATCTCATCTCTTTCATCCCGCGCAAGCATTTGCCGCGCATCACCTATCGCCGCCGTCGGGTCGATAAGGAGGAGGTCAGCCTTCCGCCGCAGGTTTATCAGGAGCGCAAGAAACGCTATGAGCAGCGAATCGGGGCGATGCTGCAATATGCGAATGCGGATGCGAATTGTTGTCGCAGCCGTATGTTGTTGCGGTATTTTGGCGAGGAGGCAGAGCAGGACTGTGGCATCTGCGATGTCTGTCAGCGCAGGGGGGAACGGCCTCAATCTGCGGACGAGGGTGATGCTTTGCGCCTGCACATTCTCGGGCAATTGCGGCAGGGACCGCTCAGTTGTTACAACCTTGATACCGTCGGCTTCAATGCCGAATTGCTCGAAACGGTTATCGACCGTATGCGTGCCAATGGGGAGATAACCTGTGATGGCCCGCTGCTCAAGGCAGTGGAATAGCCTTTGTCAGCGCAGCGCCTTTCTGATGTTTACCTGCATGTTCCAGTTCGACTCGGTGGGCTTGTAGATGCCTGCCTCGTGGAGTATCGTCCAGAGCGGACGGCGGCAATGGGTGAGGCTGATGCGCTTCTCCCTGACCCAAAGGCAGACGAGGCGTGTAATGTCTGTGGGTCTCTGGTCTCTGGTGAGCAAAAGAAACTCCCGGGCATTGTCGATGTTGCCAAAGAAGACAGCTGCCAGCCGAAGAACCAGTTGGCGGTCGTCGTTGTCTGCCCCGTCCGTGGTGTTCTCATCCTGTCCAAGCGATTTGCGCAGTTTCCGTCGCAGCACGATGGCAGAGAGCAGCATGAGCAGCTTGCGTCTCGGCACATTCAGGTAGAGCAGGCGGTGCATGAGTGCGCCGAACTGGTCTTTCTGGTAGCAAAGGTCGGCAGGCAGTCGGAGCAGGCAGGTGTCGATGGCGTCCAATTGTTTTTCGATGGTCTGTTGCCATCGCTGCACGTCGTTCAGCTCGGCTTTGTGCAGGGCGCACCATTGCAGGTACATACGTTCCGCCGCCGCACTCTGGCAGAGCTGTGGCAGGTAGGTGTCCTGGAACAACCGGGTGCGTTCCATGCTGCCCAAGGCTGTGAGTGTGCGGCGCAATTGCGGTGTCAGGGAACGCACGTCGCGGTCGGGGTGGTGGCTGACTAACTGGCGAATCTGGCTGAGTTGCTGTTGTGTCTCATGGCTGATGTCCCACTTGGCAAGCTGCAGGATGAGGGCGAGGTGTTCCAGCAGCGTCTGTTTGTTCATGCTGCCGCAGCGGCGGAGTTCCGCCAGAACCACTTTGAGGCTGATGTCGAGGCGGCAGTCGTCGGGCGTGTTGTCCATGAGCGGAGCGCCAGTCCATTGCCAGTCCGCCCAGATGTCGGGGGTGCTGTCGGTGTCGTTGTCCGCAGTGGGGCACTCTCCGCTGATGCTGATGTTGTAGCAATGCCCTTCACGGTCGATGTCCGTCACCTTTCCCACGAGCACCGCCGTGTCGTTGTGCTGCATCGTGCGCAACACGTGTTCCAAGTCGAAGCGGCTCACTACGCCTCGGTAGGCAGTGCCGACCAGTGCGCGGACAATAATGCCGAAGTCGTGCGTCTGTTCCGTGACGAGCAACACCTCGGGCTTCTCCTGCTCCATCGCAGCCATCACGGCAGATACGTCAGCCTCCCCGCAGGCGTATTGCACGCCAGTAATCTGAATAAGTGTTTCCATGGTAATCCCCAAATCGTAAATCGTAAATTGTCAAATCGTAAATCGTAAATTGTCAAATCGTAAATATCTATATGTCCCTCATTACCATGATGACGCGATAGGCGGCGCGGAACTCGCTCTTGGCAAGCTTGCCGCCGTCGGCCAGCTGATAGTTGGGGTTTTCTGTGGTAAGCAGGAGATAGGGGGATGTCGGTCCGGGGTCCTGCACCATCTTCACCATGAGTCGCCCGTCGGTGGTTTGCACCAGATAGGGGTCTCCCTGCCGGAACTCCTCGTAGCGGCCGAGTGCTTCGCCCACGCCGACGTAGTCGCCATCCTGGATGCGCGGCAACATGCTGTCGCCGTGGCATTGGAAGACGTACTTGATGTCGCGCCTCGGCATCTGCACAGGCACAAGCCCCTCCCTGTTTTCTGATTGCGGAGCGTCGCCAAGCGAAGGTTGCAGACCGGTCACCAGAAGTGCCGATGTTTTGTCTTGCGGTTTTGCATCCGTGCGGTATTC
>JAFXVN010000048.1 GCA_017524545.1 Bacteroidaceae bacterium | reverse complement strand
TCCAGTAGCCGCCGATGACGCTGCGGGCCTTGAAGCCCACCATGCTGCCGGTCTTCGTGTCGTGCCAGTCGGAGATGGGCACGCGGCTCGGTGTCTCGTTGATGTACTTGTAGAGGGGCATGACGAAGGCTTGGAAGTCCTCGTCCGTGTCAGCCATTGCTGCCGACCACATAATCCAGTCGCTCTTGGTGTAGTCTTTGCGGACATCAAGCGGCAAACCGTACTTGTTCTGCTTCGTCAGGTAGTATTTCACCTCGGTCTGCATAGCGTCGCCAGGGATGATGTTCGTCTTCCAGAGCTTGTCCCAAACCATGTTGTACTTTTGGCTCCAAGTGTCGGAACCTGCGCCGTAAGCTAGCTCGTAGTGGTCGCCAACCTTTGTCTCTTTCTCCCAAGCGGCGGCCATTTCCTTGGCCTTTGCGTTGTACTCGGCATAAACGTCGTCCTTGCCCATCATCTTGGCAATCTCGGCATAGCCAGCAATGCCCATGATGGCTTTGATAGCGAAGTTGCAGTTGCCAGCCCAGTGTCCGGCGAAGTCATCGGTGCAGAGCTGGTTAGCGGGATGCAGGCCGTTCTCCACGAGGAAGAGAACTCGCGTTTCTTGAGGCTCAGCTGGGTTCAGTCCGTTTTCAGGAAGCTCGGTTCGAGAGGTGCGGAGACGGATCCCTGGCTGGCATCTGCCACAAAGGTGAAAACTTTCCCCGCCAAGAAGACGTTCTTAAGCGTAGCTGAATAGAAGCGGAGGTCGATAGCCTGGTCTGCTCCCTTTGGCGGGCGGGCTATATAGAGGTAGAAAAGCCCGTCTGTGTTCTGCGCCACGCCCAAGCACGTTTCGCCCGAGAAGGCGGCGAGCAGGTCGCCAGCCCCGGGTATCTGCCCGTCGGCAGAGGAGCCCGATAGGGCTGCCATCTGCGTCGGGTAGGTGAGGCTCAGGTTGACGCGCACCACGGCAGTCATGGAGGCGGTCAGGTCTTGTTCGGAAGGTATTTGCCAATCGGGCTTTTCCTTGTTGCCTGCCAGCGTCTCCTCTTGCGGGGTAGCTGGCGGTTGCACGGTATTGTCGTCATCTTTTCCGCATGCGGAGAGGAAAAGAACCAATCCGCAAGCGACGATGCGTAATGAACGAAGGATGTAAGGTTTCATAGTCTTTAATTTGGATTTTTGATGTATTGGTTTGGACCCTACTTTTGTCTGTTCTTTTTCGGTGGTGCCACTGCAGCTCCCTCGATATTGTAGATGTGTTCACCCTGGAAGATGTAGATGTGGCCGTCGATGAGACGTTTCTTGACCTTTCCGTCGGCTTCCGGGCTGAGGGTAAGGACAACGGGGCATGCTATCGTGCCATAGTGACTGTCTGCTTGATAGCCCATCACCGTTCCGTCTTCCATCACTGCTGGCAGTCCTTCGAACTCGAAACGCAGTTTGCCAGGCATGTCGCTTTGGATGTTGAGCATCAGCAGCGTATCGCCTTCCACGACCTGCGGACTTGCGAAGCCGACCAGCTCGTCTCCGATGTATGCAGACAGTCCTGCGCCCTCTTCCATCTCCATATCATGCCATAGCGAAGCGACTTTGGCTATCATGGTCATGTTGGACACTGCATCGGGATTGCTGAATGAGGTCTTCTTCGCAGACGTCTGTTTATCGGCAGGGAGTACATCGCCCGATGAGGGGGTGTAGGTCAGCGAGGCTTCGGTCATGGCATGACGATAGAGCATGTATCCGCTGCCGGGCTGCATGAACGTCAGATTGCCTTCCCACTTGCCTGCTGCCGAGAATACGGCAAACTCGTCGTGGCTCTTGACGATGTCGCCTTCCGTGGCGTACGAATAGTACGATGCGAGGGCGTCGCGCAGGTTCTGGCTTTCTGTGCGCAGATATGGCAGGGCGTTCCATCCGTGCTTCAGCACGACGGTGCGGTCTTTCTCTGTGCTGAGCGCTTTGCCATAGACGTGGAGGGTATGCTCTTTTGCAGTATGGAACATGAAGACGTGTTTGTTGTTAATCTGCGAGAGTGGACCGCTCCAAAGCGATAAGCTGCTGTTGTATCGGCAGAAGTTGTTGGTTGCCGGGCTCTTTATCTCGTCGTTACTTGAGAACCCAGTGTCGCTGAAGATGATTTCGTTGATGACGCCGTTTGATTCCGGCTTGAAGGGGAACGATGCCCACGTCCATCCCTTGTCAATGTTAATGACTTGCATCGTGCCGTCCGTAGCAGTGAGGCGGACAGGTTCGGAAGGAGGACAACCGAGTGTCATGCCATCGATGAAAATCAGCGGTGTGTCTCCGCTCGAGAGAAGTAATGTCTTTCCCGTGGAGTATTGCCAGAGCCATGCCGAGAACTTCTTGCCTTCCGACGATAGATTGCCAAACACTGTGATATAGACATATCCGTGGCTGTGGTCGTCATTGCTGACAGAGCCTAGGCCTACAAGTTCGCCGTCAATGGAGATGCCCACGACGTCCCTGCTGTCTGTGTCTATGACCTCGATGCCGTTCTTTTGTGTGAAGACTTGTGCCCGAAGTGCCATGCTACGCTCGAAGCTTTGTGTGTCTATCTCGTCCCATGGACATTTGCCCTGCACATTGATGTCGATGTTGAGAGACTCCGTCAAGTCCTGGTCGTCGGTGAGGAAGACGACAGCGTTGTATTCCCTTGGCGGAAGTCCTTTCTTTACGGTGAAGGTGACGACTGACTCCTCTTCTGCTTCCAGTGTGCCTTGTGCAGGCGTGACCTTGAGCCATTCGGGCAGTCCCGTGATGCTGTATTGCCGCGTCCTGCCAGTGGTGTTCAGAATTTCCATCTTAAACTGGCATTCGGAGTTGTTGTCGTAGATGGCTTCAGAGTGTCGTCGTTCTCCCCAGCGGATGCTGTTCAGGTCGGCATATACAGTCCATGAGACAGGCGAGGGGAGGCGGTTGCCTGCCATATCTTCCACATCGCGTACCGTGAGATAAAGTGTGCGCTTGTTGATTTCTCTGTCTTGCATGTTCAGGTTAATGAGCAGTTCCTCATTATGACTGGTCCATGTAAAGTTAAGATTGGAGAGACGTCCGCGGTCGCGTACTGGGGCATAGTTCTTCTTGTCGCCCACATAATCTTCTCTTTCCACCATCAACGGCATGGTTTTGTTGACCGAATTCCCACTGGCATCTTTGAAGTGACGCTGGTCGAGCGTGGAGAACACAAGCTCGGGGATGTTGTTCTGGTTGCGACGTGTCTCGGAGAAGGTGAGCAGGGCAATCAGTCCCATCTCGTCGCCGGCTGGCGTGGCCTTGTCAAATTCCTTCACAAGCGAGTGCGGCAGGGCTTGCTCAAACAGGCAGACATCGTCGATGTTGCCTTTCAGACCGCCGCCGAGAGCAATGCGAGAACCAGACAGACCGCCAAGGCCTTTGGACGCAAACGTCTGGATTAGGTTCCCGTCGAGGTATAGGTTGGCTGTGCCGTAGGTCTTGCTGACGGAAAGTGTCAGATGATGCCATACTCCTGCCTGCAAGGTGGCTGGACTGCTGACGTGAATGTCCCCCTGAGAGAAGAACAGACGTTCGCCGTCATAGCCTATCTGCATCGTGATGGAATCGCTCATATAGGTGGTGAAGAGGGCGATGGAGTCCTTTGCCGTCTCAGTCGGTTGGAACCAGAACATCAGCGTATAGTCTTGAGCGGGAGTTCGCGAGAAGTTTGTCGGCAGGAGTTCTGCTTGCTCTCCACTTAGAGCGAGCGAGATGCCCTGCGGATTCACCCAGCTCACTCCGTTGCTCTGCAAGGTGGCACCAGATGCCAGGTCGGTAAGTTCTGTGCCACTGCCTTCGTTCATCGGATAGTAGTCCATTAGACCATATTCGTAGCCTGTAAGTCTTCGCAGGTGAGTGTTGGCAATCTCATCGGGTGTTAAGGGAGTTGTCCAGATGCGTACTTCAGTCATGTTGCCGTGGAAGGCTCCAGTGCCATCCAGACTCTTACCTATGACGATGGGGCAGGCCCCGTTTTGAATCATCCAGGGGGGCACGTTAGTATGCTCGGATATGTCGCTCGTTCCTGCATAGAAGCGTATCGCATAACTGTCAAAGTCATAGACCATAATCACTCTGGTGAAGTCTTCTGAGGAGAGGACTGGCATGGGCTTGGAGTAGGCTACGACGGGCTGATTGTCCTCCGACCTCAAGACTGCCTTTAGTCGCCGGTCGCTTGTAAGCATAAACTCCAGCGAGCTGATGCTGTCGCCATGGGCAAAGAGCATCATATCCCTGTTCGTCTCGGCTGGACGAATCATCATATCTACGGTCAGATCGGTGATGGCCAGACCGCGCAGGGCGCTTGAGCGGGCGGATTGTTCCTCCGTTCCTGAAAAATAGAGTGAGGAGGTGGAAGTAAAGCCGGCTTCGTTCGTGACGCCTTGCAGTTGGAAGTTGTTATCCTCGTCCAACCAGTTTCCGGCAATGGCTTCGGAGAAACGCAGCTTGATGTCATCTGTCAACGTGAGTATGCCGTCGGCTGGCCAGGGCTTGCCAAAGAGAACAGGCGGTCGCGTGTCTTTCGTACCACTAAGCACAGGAGAGGATTTGCTGACGAAGCCCGAACCATGGCGACAGAACGAGACGGCTCGCAGGTCGTAGTTCAATTCCTTGGGGTCGGTGTGCCCATAGAAGCGGAAGGGCGCAATGCGACCATTCTCTATCATCGCCTTGTTGCCAGTGGCAAGAGCGTAGAGTGAGTCATTAGCATAGAACGAACACATGTTCACCCACGCATCACTGTTCTCTGTGGTGAGTTTATATTGGAATTCTATGTGATCGAAGTTCTTGTGGTTGATGTCGAACCCATCTATGCTGATAGGTAGGTAATAACCAATGGAATCTTTGGCCGAAAGTGTGTTCATAATCCATTTGTCGCGAGGCTGAGTGATGGCTACATCGCAACTAACGGGCAGATAATGGACAGAAAGCTTAATGATGCTATATACTTTCGGACAGTCATCAAGGGAGAGCATAAGCTCAAGGTCGTTGTAGTCATCAGCCGTGCCACGCACTACCTGAAGCGTCTTTATTATCGGCTCTCCTGTTTTGATATAGACCGGATATCCAGCAGCAAGGTTCTGACCATCAATGGTCACCACAGCGCCATCTGGATTCCCGCCAACGAGCGAAAGCGTCATCATTTCTCCGTCGGCAGCCTTGCCAGACTCTTCCTGCCCGTTGTTCATTAGGGTAAGATGGAAAATGGCGGCTTTGTCAGCAGGCACATTGGTTTGCTCGTAAGTGTCAATTGTCATCTCTGGCTTGCTGGCATAACGGGTGTCGTTGTTTAGCAACGTACCCTTGTTATAGAACAGTGTGCGCTCCTCGCCCTCATGGGGACAGTAGGTGGTACCTTCTTCGGTGAAAAAGACGTAGCTGCCGTAGAGATCGTCGTTGGGAGCTTCCACTTCGTCGCGAATAGCCTCGGTGGTGTTTTCCCACACGTCATCAAAGCGAGCTCGATAGACACTGATAGTCATGTCGCCATGGGGGTCGGGACTGATGGTGAAGCCCGTCTTACGTGAAACCGTTTTCTCCTTACTTCGGTTGTCATCGGCTTCGAAACTAAAGACAGGCGTGATTTCGATATCCCATTTTGACACGTTGGTGAAAGTGCCAAGTTCCACAGGTGATTTATGTTCCTGTTCATCGTCTTTGTTATATTGGCTAACTAGCTCGGCAACTGATTTTCCAAGAGTATCTTTCCCGCGTTCTTTCCAAAATTGCAATATGTCTTTCCAGTGCGATAAGAAATTCTGGGCAAAATCCACAGGAGCCGTTTGGCCGAGCTCATACAACCAGAGAGCCCCACCCTGAGGCATTTCATTGTAGCCAGCTGCAGCATTATAGGAGTCGGAATGTGCGATGCTTGTGCCGCCACTAACGGACCATGTTCCAACCTTTTGTCCCGAAATGCGTGCAGCAACTTTCTCCTTCTCGTTATGGTAGAGAATGGTAATCCATTTGAGGATGATGTTATCGAGGGCTGCCACCTCGTTGGTGAATAGCTTGTTTGTTTGCCTCGGCACAATCATTTTATAGCTTCCTGCTTTCAGGGTGTCCCTCAAGTTAGTGGAGGCGTCGGTGGCTAAGTCCCAATATACAACATCATCGCGCGCATCGGCAGCAGCCTGGGCCGCTTCTTCGTTAGCAAATGTCTCCAACTTGTCCTGCCGTTCCTTGGCTAAGTTGGGTATGAGCGTGTTCAGAATATATGTTTGGGTATAGACAAAAGTGTTGTTGATGCGTGTGCCCATGGTCACTTTCTGCCCAGTGACCAGATAGTAGGGTTTGCCGTCGGCAGCAATTCCCTTTGCCAACAGTTTGAGTGTGCCGGCATTGTAGGCGGGTTGGCGTGCTTGCCATAGACTGTCGCTGATGAGGGCGACGGACTTGACCTTGCCACTCAGCATACTGGTGGTAGTTCCAAGGAAGACGTCGGCATTGCGTCCTACATTAGAATAGGATGAAGAAGTACTGATGCGGTCGGTGGTAGTAAATTCGTATGAATAGGTGTATCCCCATTTCCACTCATGCACGGCTGGATATTTAAAGCTGAGTTGCTTGCTTGTGTTATAAGTGCTGCCGATATATGTGCCAGGAAGAGTTGTGATACCAATATCCTGCGTCACATTCATTCCATACTGGAGATCAAACTCAGCACCTAACTCCCAGTGGTAGCTTTCCTTATATGCATACTTATATGTGGTGCCTGTTTCCAGCCATGCACTACTGTTCATGCCGCCTGGGTCTCGCACAATGTCGAGCAACACAATATCAGCATCCGTAGCATGGAGATCTCCCGCCTCTAACTTGTTGCCACTGACGAAAGCACGGAAGGCATCTGTCTCCAGATAGCTGCCATCCGCTTCAAGCACAGTGGTGACAGTGCGCAGAGCCTGCGTGCCGCTGTTGGCGTAGTCGAGGTCTTTTATTTCAAGGAAGACGTTTTTGTTCTTTCCCTCGTTGTCTAGTGCGTATGTCTGGCTATGTGTGGCACCCTCCATACCATTGCGCACAGTCACATTACCGCCGCGTTGTGGCACACGGTCAAGATGGCCTGCGGCAGTATTGTTGTAGCGGTAATCTTCAAAGGCAGAGACCTGGAACTGGTATTTCCTGCCCATGATGAATACGGGGTAGCCGAGCAGGTAGTCGACGCTGCCATCGGCCTGAACTGTGTAGGCGGGTATGTCCTCGCCCTTTCCTGTCATGGACGACATCTCCAATGTCTTCTCGCCCAGACCGTCACACGCCATGCCATACTGCATCTGAGTCATTGCCACCTGAACGGGTGAGCGATAGATGCGGTCATATATGGCATTGTAAGAGATGATGTTAGATTCCAGCGTGTCGTGGATGAGGGTCAGCGGGGCATTTGTGAGGTCGAAGGTCTCGCTGCCTGTGTTTGCGGGGAAGAGTGTGGCGTAACCCTTGGCTGTTGCTTGCACGACCTTGTATTTCACAGGGAAGAGGTCTGCTGCGTATTCACCTGTAATGGGGTCGGGATGGATGATGATGCGCTTCTGTTCGAAAAGCGTATTGGTCGTGCCGCCTTGGACGACTGTTTGCATCAGAGTATCACGTGTAAGGTCATCGGGGTCATGAACGATGTGGGCTGTGTTGTCGCCTTCCAGCATCAGAACTAGCTGCAGGTCATCGCCCAGGTTATTGCGTCCGAGGCCAAAGCCGTGTTTGAGTTTTTGTTGTTCTGTACCGCCTGCCACGCGACCTACAAGACGAACTTTTGTCTGGTCATAGAAGCGTATGCCGTCAATGGGCTTAGTGGGTGTGAAGATTGTACTGCCGTCAACCTCCAATATGCCGTCGCCCTCGAAAGTGTGATTCTGCTTGGCAATTTGTAGTGTCACAGGCTGACGGGGAACGAGCAGTTCAAAACTGCCATCCGTGCCCGTACGGACAGGTTGTCCGCCTCGGCATATGGTGTCGCCATTGAGGATGAACAATGCATCGGCCACAGGAATGGTGGAGTGCTTGTATAGCGCACGTCCTGTCAGGCGATAGGCCAGCGTATTCACAAAGTCGAGGCTTGTTACGAGTGCATTCTCGGCAGATAGCACGACGGTGGCAGCGCCGGAGCTGCTGTTGTTATAGCTGAACTGTCCGTATTGTGCGGTAGGCGTAATGATGAAGGATGTGCCGTTCTTTAGGTCATACTCTACATTTTCGAATACAAACTCTCCTGAAGTATCGGTAGTTGTTTGAAGGACAGGTGTCCCATCCTTTGTCAGCGTGACGGTAATGCCTTTTTGTCCGCTATTGTCGGCAAGGGTCACGTGTCCGGCTATTCTGCCGAATGTGGTTCGCCATCCTTCAGCACTTGCGCTATTGGCGGATGAGATGCCGTTGCAGGCATAGCGAGCTGTGATGGTGTATTCGTAGTGTACACCGGGGAGGGCTGTTTCGTCGGTGAACGTATTGTCAGTTGTTACGGTCAGAGTGTCCGGTACTTGGTCGGAACCCTTTTTTATTCGGCAAAGCACATAGTTGTCCACCGCAGATGATGTGGGCTGCCAGTTCAGGAGTACGCTGTTGACGAGCGAACCCTCTGTTGCTCCCTGAGTGGCGGTAAACTGCTGGATGCGTGCTGCCTCATTGAAGTATAGCTCGGGACCTTTGATAACGATTGGGGCAAGTTGCGTCGAGTCACTTACACGCAGGTCGGCATCGCTTTGGTCTATGCGCACGCTATATATATAATGTGTACATGGCGAAGCTGCCACATCAGTGATGTGAGCCAACCACGAGCCGTCACTTTGGCGGCGGATGCTGTCCTGTGGCACGATGATTTCTATGTCCTCGCCTGTCTCTACATGATGGCGAGTCAGGATAAGCTTTGCTGTGCGATCCCACAGGCACTTGCCTATTGTGTGGCTTACTTGGGTGCCGAACAGGCGTTCGTAGAGTTGCTGCTTGACGCCAGCCTGCACTTCTTCCCAGCGGGCTCTTGCCTGATTCAGGTCGCTCGCTTCGCCTTTCTCTTTCCAAAACTCCGATCTATAGTCCTTTTCCCCGGAATTATAGACGTCGCAGTAAGAAATGCCAAGATTGATGGTGTATCCGTTCCATTCGTCGAAATTACCACTCGATAGTTTTACCCACTTATACCTATAGTCGTAATGATATCCTTCAAACATAGTGCCTTCACGTGGCACGATACAGAAGCAGAAACTATCACCCTCTTTTACCGTCACTTTGTTATCTCCGGCTTTAAGGCGTTGGCGTTGGTCCGCAATGTATCCGCCCTTGTATGTCTCGAAATAAATCTCTTTTACGGAGTTTATCAGAGTGTCGGCCACATGGATGTTCATCAAGGCCGTATCCGAACAAGAATGGGCAAACTCGTACTCCAGCTCACAATCCTCGATGCTGATGGGCTGGTAGGGGACGTCGGCATTGTCTATCTTCAGGTTGAAGTGGACTTTGTGATTCTCGTTGAAGTCCTTGTCGCATGTATAGTCTTGTTGCTCTTTGGCCAATGGAGCCAGGTAGTTGTGACGATAGACCTGTGTGGTCTTTGCAAATTCGTGGTCCCATCCCCATGCTGCCGACGAGGCTCGACGAACACGGTAATAGACGGGCTGGGCTGGCATAATGACATTCGGAGCTGTCAGCCTCAGCTTCATCCTGTAAATGTTGTTACCGTCGGCATCGGTCAGGGTGTAGCCCTCGTCTGTAACGTAGTATGTGACGGGCAGTGTGTCGTTCACCACATGTCTGTCCTTCCATTCCGAGCGGCTGTTGTCTCTGTATGAATACTCGTCTGTGCCGCGCCGCATGGCTACGACTTCCAGCGTCTTGGCATCCGAATAGTCGCTCTTGTATGCACGTTGCACCTCGAAATAGTCGCTTTCCATAAGGTCTTGTGCCGATGAGTGGCGCACTGCCCAGCTGATGGTGTTGGCGCCGGTGAGGCTGCCCGATTCGTCCTTTTCCTCTTTGGCTTCCAAGTCGTAGATGCGATGATAGGCGGGGATGTTGGTGGGCGATGATGTTATGCGGGTCTTCGTACCAAGCGATTCGTCGCGGAAGACGGTAAATTCGGCCGTGACGTTCGACTGCACGGTGTCTGCAGTATTGACATAGATGCTGCCCGAGCGCGAGGACGTTTTTATCTCACGCATCGGATCGAGAGAGGTGGTGTAGTTAATGGGGGTCTGGAACGTGACATATGGCATTGCCGCCAGCCCATAGCCCGCGTTGCCGTCTTCGTTGATGACGTAGAGGTAGGGCGAATAGAGTTGCGGGGCTTGCAGGTTGTTGCCTCCAGTGAATATCGTGGGAAATTCGAAGTCCTTCTTGTAAGCGAGACTCTCGTTGCTGTACTTGTTGATTTCCAAGTGCATGCCTAGCGTGAAGTCCTTGCCGGTGAGGCTTTCGGGTGGATACCAATCGAACTCCAAAGTGGTGAGCTGCGAGCAGTCATCTACCTCGCCTTGTTTCACCACGAACTTCTTCCAGCCTTCCGATTCGTTCACTTGCTGACGGACGCCATCATAGGTATTGGTGATGATGATGTTTCCTCTGCCGGGCGTGATGAAGACTTCTCCACTTCCCTTGCCGTTGTTGACATCGTTTTCTCCCTTTTGGTCGGCCTTGAACCAGACAGCAAACCATACGTCGCTGCTCCCCTTGAACTTGAAATACAGGTAGCTGTTGTTAGTGATGTAGTAGTTGTTGACGCGTCCGTATGCCCAGAGAGGCACTTTCACATGTATGGCCTCAGGGCCAACAGAATAGAGTGAATAGTGACTTTGAATTTCAAGATAGTCGTTAGCCCGTGTTGTGGCTGTGGCAGCCAGGAACAGTGAAAGGATGGCGACAAATACTTTCACGATGTAGGGATGGTTGTCTTTCATAGGAGTTCAAGTATTTAGGCCCTCTCCTTTGGGTGTGGGGAGAGGGCCTGACGGTATTGTGTTATTTATTTTGCCATTTTGTCGGCGAGCACTTTCATCCAGTAGCCGCCGATGACGCTGCGGGCCTTGAAGCCCACCATGCTGCCGGTCTTCGTGTCGTGCCAGTCGGAGATGGGCACGCGGCTCGGTGTCTCGTTGATGTACTTGTAGAGGGGCATGACGAAGGCTTGG
>JAFXVN010000047.1 GCA_017524545.1 Bacteroidaceae bacterium | reverse complement strand
AACAATGTCAAGAACAAGTTACTCCATGTCGTCACCTCCATGGTCAAGAACAAGCAAGTTTACAATCCGAAATATAGATTATCAGCATAATATTAAAAATAATGGTCAAAATATTTGGAATTTAACATAGAAAGCAGAAATCAGAAAAGGGCGAAGCGATGCTCCGCTGGGAAGTGCGAGTGCTTCTTTCCGTGGTTTCCGTGATATCTGTGTGAAATGAAAGCCATGTCTTCAGATGTTCTTTTTTGTTCGGACACTTTTCGTTGATGAGGGATTCTCTAATTCTTGAAAGATAAAAGAGTCTTACTTCATCGTCTTCTTGCCATCTACGATATAGATAACCCGATGTGATTTACTATTTGACGATTTACGATTTACTATTTTCCTGCCGCTTAAGTCATAACATTTACCATTTGACCATTTACCATTTGCCACTTCTCCCTCATTTTGATTATTGAATTTTCCATTTTCAATTTCAATCATGCCATTGCCGTCGTCGTGAAGCACGATGGGCATTCCTTCCCACGGGCCTTTCGTGCCGCCCTGGTCGTAGGGGTCGTTCCAGTTGAGCTTGACCCAGTCCACCAGCAGATAGGCACGCAGGGCACCGATGACAGCCGCCTTTCCAGTTCCCCCCGAGGGAGAGAGGCTGCAGTCGGGAGTGGTGTCGATGATGTCGATGTAGAAAGAGCCTCCCCCTTCCCCTCCCAGGGAGGGGAGAACTTCACCAGTGTAAGAGCCGATGAAGCTAATGCCATCGATTGAAACGGTATCACTGTTCAATCCCGACAAGTCGAATGCTCTGGGGTCGATGCTGAAGTCCTCGTCTGGCACAATAATATAAGGAACGTGCGCGCGAGGCTGAAGCTCCTGCTCGAAGATTATCTGACCATCCTCGCATCTGTCGAGCCTGTAGTACTTCCCCTTGCTTGCATCGGGCGCAGAGGGTAGGATAATCGTCGCCATCTGGTCTTTGGTGAAGGTGACAGAATTTTCAGCCGCTTGCAGTTGTCGGATATATGACATGACTTCTTCGTGATAAGGGTTAGCCTTATATGACATTGCATATTTGTATGCGTCATCATGTGTCCAACAAGTATCATTCACACATAAACCTTCCAGAGCGTCAGGTGCCTTGTATAGCATCGTGTCGTCTTGGTAATATGCGTTGAGGAGGTTTTCATATACATGCCCATTAGTAGCTATCAACATTCCACTGAGAGGATCCATTATACCATACTCCTGATCATCCCTATTTAGGTATCCCAATTTTTCATACAAATAATAGTAATCTTCCCAATGTGTTTTCAGCACCCGACATTCTGTACCATCCATCAATTGGTATGTGCTATAGGATTCTACTGTCCATAATTTATCCTCACCTTGAGGATTCAATGCTTCTCCTATCTCTGTGCTAAAATTATAGAGCACACATTCATCCCCCTCTTGCAAATAAGGAATTTCATAATCATAATAGAGCTCATCAACTCCAGGCAAAGAATCTGTGATGGTATAGACAATGCCGTTCTCTTCACGGACAGGAAGGCTGCGTTTGAAGGTGATTTTCCCGTCTCTATCGCATCCCACTTCATGCATCATCGTATAAACCTTGCCTTCTAACTCCTTCTTGCCGCCAAGGAAATAGTAGTTAAAGTATCGGTCGCCTGTGTCAAGCCAATACTTCATCCAATCATTGCTTCTGGGTGTGGGCATGTGCTCGTACTTAAAGACCCATATCGGATTGCCTTCAAGGAATGGCAGGGGCTGGTGAGGCTCTTCTGGCAGAGCCACGATGTTGCCAAAACCGCTCCAAGGCGAAGTGGCTTTGTACTCTTCTATAGACCCTGCCGGGACATGGAGTGTTGCAGAAGCAATGGGGGTATTATCAAACACCCAGCTGCCTGTGACGGGAACATCGTCTGCTTGGCAACAGAACTCCTTCAGGTTGCTGCAACCATAGAATGTTGCATCGCCAATGTAAGAAATGCTACTTGGGATAGTAACAGAGGTCAATGCTGCATTACTATGAAACACATAACTACCGATACTATTCACAGTGTACTCCTGTCCTTCATAACTCAGCTCAGAAGGTATATTCACTTCGCTTTCCCCTGCGTTCTTTCTTATTAGCTTTGCTGTATGCGCAACCTTATCCAAGGTATAAATCGTACCATCTATGCTGACATCCTCTTTGATGTCTTCCAGCGCCAAAGGTTCGCCTTCCGTCAGGCTGACCAGCCCATCGTACCACCAGCACGAGAACCTGAAGCTATTCACTTCTACACCATTTATCGTAAACGAGATGTTGTACGGACAGATACAGTCACATTCTTCTTCTTCATCACTGTAAGAACCCACACTGACAGACAGCAAACATGGCATCGTCTCGCTGCCGTCTTTCATATTGGATTTCACATCAAAGCCTGATATGCAGCAGTTGGCTCTAAAGCCTAACAGTTGCACCGAAAGGATGTCGCCCTCCTTCGTCAGAATAATCGTCCGCCTTTGTTCGTTCTCATTAACTTGTGCCCGCGTGCTGCGCAGGCAGCCGCTGTTCTGAACATCAGAGACTGCCAATCCTTGAGCATCAACAGCAGTCTGTGCCCCCATCAGGAGCATTAGTGCGGCGAAAAATAATCCCTGTTTCATAATGGTAGTTATTAAGGTTGTACGTTTCTGGCTGCAAAGTTATGTGGTTTTTGTGTCCCCTCCAAATAAAACCACTCCCAAGTAGTCCCAACTTATGGAGATTTTTCTCGCTTCGTGGTGGTTTGCCTTGTAAGTTGCTGTTTGTTAGGCTTGTGAATGGGGAAGGGCTTTTTATGTTAGTGAGCATGTTTGGGAGTGGTTGCGACTAAAATTCCTTGCTTTTCAAGCGCGAAAGGCATAATTTTGCAGAAAAGTTGAAAAGAGAAGACTTCCAATAATCCGCAACAAACGAAACGTGCTGGACTATGAGAAAGGTTAGATTTTTGTTTTATTGTCTGCTGGCTTTGCTTTGCGCTTGCAAGGGTGAGAAGGAAGATTGGCAGACGCTGGAAAGCATTGAGCGGGCATGGCAGTTGTGCGAGACCTCGCTGCCTGATGCCCAGGCGTATGCAGAGAGGTTAGAGGATTCTGTGCGGGTGGCATCGGAATATGTTCGGCGGAAGTACGACCTGTTGACGATTCGCCTGCGCGACAAATGCGACATCATCCCATCCTCGCCCGATTCTGCTGCGCAGGCAGTGGCTTATTTCGCCAGTCGGGATAACGACGAGGACAAGGAGCGCGCCTACTACTATCTGGGCAGTGCCTATCGCGACCTGAAAGACTATCCAAGGGCGGTGGGCTGTTTCCTGAAAGCCGTCGGGTTTGCCGGACAGGGCGGGGATGCCGACACCCTTGTCTGGCAAAACGCCCTCTCACAGCTGAGGTTCCTGTACATGATACAGTTGAATTATGAGGAGGAGTTGGACGTCGCTTTGCAGTCCGTGGCACTGGCAAAGGCCTCCCTCATCCCCCAAAAAGGAGGAGTGAGGAGAAACCTCGGGGCTTATCTGATGGATGTCGCATCGGCGTATGAGCACCTGAACGACACGCTCCGTTGCCTGCTGTACTGCGACAGCTCGCGCCAGGTTATCCAGCAGGAGCACTTCCCGCCTAAATACGGAAGGATTCTGTCTTCAATGCTGGCAACCTATTCCAAGTACAATCACCAAGAAGGGGTCGGTACGCTGCTGCGGCATTTGTCGCAGCTCCCCGAAGACCAGCGTCCAGGCAACTACAGGCTGTGCCTTGCCATGTTCCATGAGAGAGCGGGCAGCACGGATTCGGCAATCGTCCATTACAAGGCCTACTATGGCAAGGAGAAAACCCTGACAGGGCGGTATGAGGCGACAGCGGGCCTGCAGCGGTGCTATTTGCAGAAAAGGGACTTCCGGCGGGCAGCAGAGTGGGGCTGCCGTCTGTACGACACCAACGACACCATCATCGCCCAGCGAGCCTTCGAGGAGACGCAAAGGGCCAGGGACACATATATCTATTATCGCGACAGGGAGAAGGAACGCGCCATCGTGCAGCGCGACGAGCACATCATATACAGCACCGTCATTGCGGGGCTTGCTCTGTTGAGCATCGTGTCGGGATGGGTGGCGTTCTACAGCAACAGGCGGAAGAAGTTCATGGAGGAAATCGTCGGCAAGGAGAAAATGCTCGGTGCCGTCAGGAAGGAGATGCAGGAAAGGCAGGAAGAGTTAGAGACGAAGAAAAGGGAGATAGCCTCGTTGGGCGGCCAGTTGGAGGAGGCAGACCAGACCATCGCGACATCGAAAAAACAATTGGAGGATGCGCTGAAAGAACTGGAGCAACGGACAATGATAAACCGGGAGCTGACGCGAATCGCCCTGATGAACAACGCGGCAGACAAGGCAGAGAACGTCATCGCGCATTTCCGCGACATCGCCTCCGGCCATGCAATCTTGGACGACGACGACTGGAAAGAGCTGATGGCAGCAATAGAGACACTGCATCCTGGATTTCAGGAAAAAGTGCAGGGACGGTTGAAAAGACAACTGCACGAACCCCTGCTCCGCACGATATGTCTGCTGAAGGTCGGCATGAAGCCCATGCAGATAGCGAAAGTGATGGACAAGACGATACAGACGGTGTGGAATAGAGTGAAACGTGCGGAAGAAACATGCGGCGACCTGCTAAGTTCTTCATAAATCGGCGGAATTTTCCCCGTTTCTCTTTGATGTTTCCGAAGAAAAGAGTAACTTTGCGTGCGGAAAACCATAAAAAACACACAAAGATATGCAAGGGTTAATTCAAAATTCATTTCAAAGCTTTGATGCCCTGGCACGCTATGTATGCGCAGGCGTCTGCCTGCTGCTGTCTTCAAGCCTTTGGGCCGTAACGGAAATTCATGTAGAGACGGCAGGCACGCTGTCTTCGCTGCTGACCGGCACATACAAGGAACTGAAGGTGACGGGCGTCATCAACGGCACCGACATCAAGTTTCTCCGCGAAAAGGTAAACGCAGGGAAGGTGACGAAGCTCGACTGGTCGGCTGTCCGCATCGTGAGCGGCGGCGAGGCTTACTACGAGAGCTACACGACTGAGGACAACATCATCGGCGAAAAGATGTTCTACAATTGCTCGAATCTTCAGGCGATGGTGCTGCCAACGACTGTGACGACCATCAAGAACAATGCATTCTCGAGTACGGGACTGACGGAGATAGACATCCCGAACAGCGTCCGTTCGGTGGGCGACGATGCCTTTGCTTATTGCGGCTCGCTGGCGAAGGTTGTCATCGGCAAGAAGGTGAACAAACTGAGCAAGGGTGCGTTCTACAGCTCTTCCGTCAAGACGGCATACGTGAAGCCCATCACGCCTCCCAGCCCGCCGTCGTACCTCTTCTCGTCCAGCCCGAAGATTTATGTCTATAGGGAAGCTCTGGCAGACTACAGGGAGCTGGGCTGGAACAGCTACGGCACGCTCTACGGCTCGCTGGCGAACTACTATCCGCAGGAGCCGGACGAGGGTGACAAGATAGGGGAGCTGTGCAATATCTTCTTCGAGGATGCCGCCTGCACGCAGCTGAAGGCCGAGTATCAGGCCCTGAGCGACGAAGCGTTGAGTGAAGAGTTAAGAGTTAAGAGTGAAGAATTGATGGGCGAAGCATTGGATGTGTCAATGTTCAATGAAATCCTCCTCAAGGTAAAGAACCAGACTTGGGCAGCCTACGAGCAGGAGTTCCGCATCCACTCGTACAAAGCCTACAGCGATGCGAATTACTGGAACGAAAAACTCTGGGCGCGTTGTGCTTCCTACATGGGCAACCCGACGGGCATCTATGTCCAGTCATACACAGACCAGCTCTATGTCTTTGTTGACCAAGATGTGCCAGAAGATGCGACACTCTACATCGCAGGCTTAGGCGTTGACCAGATGTTCACTTCTGGCAAGACAGGACAGAAGCTGGGGAAAGGCCTCAACGTCATTGACGGAGATGCGGACAAGCTTTACTACATCCTCTATACTGCCGACACAAAGACGATGACCAAAAGGCTGGAAGAATGGCCGGAGATAAAGATACACATCGAGGGCGGCAAGGTGGACGGCTACTTCGACGCTTCCCGCCATACCGACACCGACTACATCAAGCTCCTGAACAGAACTGCCAACTCCACCTTCGTCTGCAAGGGCAAGCATTCCATCATGAACATCAGGACGTCAGTCCTCAAGCAAACCTACCCGAGCAGAATCGCCAAGGCAGTTGCATGTCTCGACAGCCTTTCGGTATGGGAAAAGGACCTTTCCGGTATGACCGAAGCTGTGGTTAACGGAGAAAAGGCAGGCGCTCCTTTCTATCTCTCAGGAGGTGATGCTTTCTATCCAGGCTACTTCAACAATCCCACTTATGTGGATAACAACTCGCCAGGTTCTGTCGCACATTCCACCGAGTACGGCATACACATCTCCCTCGACGCAAGCAAGACTTTCCTCAACCCATACGTGTCGAATTACGACGAGAACGGCACAGCACATGAGTTTGGACACCAGCTCCAGTTCCCCATCCTACTGTGCGGCTTCACCGAGGGCACCAACGACCTCTTCTCCAACTATTGCCGGTTCCATATTGGGCACAGGATAACTTCGGGCAATCCTTTAAGCACCACCATGCAGGAGTTCGCGAACCGCGTGCCCTTTAACAGTCGCAACGTCAACAACAGTTGCCTGCGCCTGTTCTTCTCCCTCTACCTCTACTATCATCAGCTACAGAAAAACACCTCCTTCTATCCCGAGCTGTTCAAGGCTCTGCGTGCAGACAGGATGCAGTCGCAGGGTTCTCCCATCGACAATAACAACTCGAACCTGAAGTTCGTCCGCAAGGTGTGCGAGATAGCTCAGGAAGACCTCACGGACTTCTTCACCATCTATGGCTTCTTCGAACCCACTAACAACCTCTACGTCGAAGACTATGGCGACCATTATGTCACGACGAAGCTGACCGACATCAACAAAACGAAGGCCATCATTGCCCAATACCCTGTGAAGAACCGCGAGATAATCTTCATAGAAGACCGTGTGGAGGCTTACCCGACCACAAGCCTTGTCACGACAGCCGGGCAGAAGCGAATAGGACAAGATGACAATCAGTGGGGCGACGTCGGGCAGTTCACCAGCTATCTCCCCGGCGCGTGTGAACCCTCGAACTATGTCTATTATCGTTCCGATTCACGCTATGCTATGACAGGCACTGGAGGTGTGGGCTTCCTCATGCTCGATGCAGACGACAACATCAAGTATGCTGCCAACTCCAGATGCGTATCCATACCCAAAAGCATAGGCCGCGACTTCACCATCTATAGCGTGGATGCCGACGGCACGCTTCACGAAGTCGTCAAAGCAGGCAATGGCGAAGAGAGTGTCACACTCGCTACGGCAGGCACGCTTCAGACAGAATTGCAGGACGACCAGGTCAATGCCATCAAGCTTACCATCAGTGGTAGAATCAATGGCAGGGACATCAAGTACATGCGACAGCTCATCAACGAGAACAACCTCCAAAGCATTAACTTTTCGGACGCCAGAGTTATATCTGGCGGCGGAGCTTATTATTCATCCTACTCTACAGCAGCAAACGATATGGGCAACTATTGTTTCCAGGGCTTTAGGAAACTCGCCGATATGAGCTTGCCCCTTACCATTACCAAGATAGGCTCCAATGCTTTCTCGAAGACCGGCCTCAGCATGATAGAGATACCCGATAAGGTGACGACCATAGGCGAGGACGCTTTTGCCTATTGTGACAATCTCTCTATCGTGATTATCGGCAAGGCTATGAAGACAGTCTCGAAGGGTGCATTCTATAAATCCAATGTCAAGGATGTCTATGTCAAGGCAACCACGCCCCCAACCAACAGTAGCTACCTCTTCAGCAGCAACCCCACGATTCATGTCTATGCCAGCGCCCTCTCCAAGTATCAGGCATCGGACTGGGCAAACTATGGCACCATCGTCGGCGACCTGACGGATGAAATCATCGATGGCATCGAGGCCATTCAAAAATCAAAAGACAAAATTCAAGATGAGGAAGAAATAGTAAATAGTCAATTGTCAAATAGTAATTGTTATGACCTGATGGGGCGCAGGGTAACAGCCTTGAAGCCTGGCAGGATTTACATTCGAGACGGCAAGAAGATAATGATAAGGTAACGACCAAACTAAAAACTAACATACATTATGGACAAGAAAAACTACACGAAACTCTTTAGGCTGTCTTTGGCAGCTATGATTTGTCTCGTTTCGACAAACCTCTTTGCCGTAACGGAAATCCATGTCGAGACGGCAGGCACGCTGTCCTCGCTGTTGACCACCACCGACAAGGAACTGAAGGTGACGGGCTCCATCAACGGCACCGACATCAAGTACATCCGCGAACTGGTTGTGGCAGGTACGGTGACGCGCCTCGACTGGTCGGAAGTCCGCATTGTGAGCGGCGGTGAAGCCTACGTCGGGAGCTACACGACGGCGAACGACATCATCGGCGAACAGATGTTCTACGAGTGCTCGAAGCTTCAGGCAATGGTGCTGCCCACAACCGTGACAGCCATCCAGACCAACGCCTTCTCGAGGACCGGCCTCACGGAAATTGACATCCCAGGCAGCGTGAAGCAGCTCGGTGGCGACGCCTTTGCCTATTGCAGCGCACTGGAGAAAGTGGTTATCGGCAAGAACGTGAGGCAGCTGTCTCAAGGTGTCTTCTACAGCTCGAACGTGAAGACGGCATACGTGAAGCCCATGACACCTCCCAGCGTCCCCAGCTATCTCTTCTCGTCAACCCCCAAAATCTATGTCTATACACCTGCTCTGACAGACTATAAAGGCTCCGGCTGGAAGGATTACGGCACTATCGTTGGCGGTTTGGAGAACTACTATGCGATGGAAGCTGACCCCAATACCGTTGCCAAGACCCTATGCGGCAACTACTTCGTGGACGCTGCCTGCACGCAGCTAAAGGCAGAGTACCAGGCGATGAGCGACGAGGAGCTGACGGCTGCCTTGACCGAGGTGGGAATGCCCGAATGGATGATTGCCACAGCCCTCAAGGTGAAGAACGACTCTTGGGATACCTACGAGCAGGACTTCCGCATCCACAGCTACAAACCCTACAGCGATGCCAACTACTGGAACGACAAGATGATGGCCAGCGGCGGCTCCTACATGGGCAACCCCACCGGCATCTATGCAGCGAACGATGGCGACGAAATCTATGTCTTCGTGGATGAAGATGTCGCTTCCGATGCCACCCTCTACTTCGCCGGTTGTGTGGAGAACCAGCTCATCAGTAGCGCCACCACAGGCAAGAAGCTTGTGAAGGGCCTCAATGTCATTGAAGGCACGAAGAATGCCCTCTACTACATCGTCTATACTGCCGACACGAAGTCGATGAGGAAGACCCTCGACCAGTGGCCCGACATCAAGATTCACGTCGAGGGCGGTGTGGTGAACGGCTACTACGATGTCAGCCGCAAGAGCGATGCCGACTACAAGGCACTCCTCAGCAAGGCGACGCTCAACCGCTTCACCATTCGCGGCGGACACTCGCTCTACCACCTCAAGACGGCTTCCTACAAAACTGTCTTCCCGAGGACTATCGACAAGAGCATCTGCTGGTTCGACAGCGTGGCCGTCTGGGAGAAGAACCTGATGGGCATGACCGAGGAGGTGGCATTGGGCAAGAAGGCTGGCTATCCCTGGTACCTGACAGGCGGCGAAGCCATCTATCCCATCTACTACAACAATCCGAACTTCGCCATCGAGGGCGAGCCGGAGGATGCAGGCTATGCCAATTCTTCGGGTTACAGAACAAGCTACAACGGCATCGACTGCATCAAGAACTGCCTCAATGCCCTGAACACAGAGATGGACGACTGGTGCGCAGGCCATGAGTGCGGCCACAACAACCAGAGGGCCATCAACCTCGAAGGCTGCACCGAGGCGTCGAACAACGTCTTCTCGAACCTTGTCTGCTATCTTGGCGGCCTGAACTCATCGAACGGCTCGTCGCTCGCCCAGGTGATGGACGAGTATGCCCGCCACGAACCGTTCTACTTCAGGGATGTGAACAGCCGCTTGCGCTTCTATTGGAACCTCTACCTCTATTATCATCTGGGGCAAAAGAACACGTCCTTCTATCCGGAGCTGTTCAAGGCTCTGCGTAAAGACCCGCTGACGCTCTATAACTCCACCAACAACAATAACGGCGGCTTGAAGTTCGTCCGCAAGGTGTGCGAGATAGCACAGGAAGACCTCACCGACTTCTTCGACATCTGGGGCTTCTTCGAACCGATAAAGACCGGCACCAAAATCGATGATTACGGCTCGCACCCCATCGCCGTCCTGAAGACCAACATCAACACCACGAAGGCCAACATCTCCAAGTATGAGAAGAAGAACCGCGAAATCATCTTCGTGGAGGACCGTGCCGACTATGTGCTCTCGACAGGCTTCCTCCAGGCAGTAGGCAAGAAGCGTCGCGGCTCGGACAAGGTGGGTCAGTATGGCGAGTTGGGTCAGTTCTGGGACTATTGGGAAGGTGCATGTACTCCCTCCGAGTATGTCTATTTCCAGTCCGACTCCCTCTATGCGATGGAAGGTACAGGCGGCTTAGGATTCTTGATGCTTGATGCGGAGAACAATTTCAAGTTTGCCTCCAATGCGAAGAACATCTGCATCCCGACCAGCATTGGCCGTGACTTCTCCATCTATTCCTACGATGCCGACGGCTCGCTGCACGAAGTGGCCAAGGCTGGCAGCGGCACCGAGTACGTCACCCTTGTCTCTGCCGGCTCTCTCAAGAGGAAGCTGCAGAACAACCAAGTCATCAAGCTGATTGTCAGCGGACCGATTAACGCGACGGACTTCACCTACATGAAGCAGCTTGTCAACACAGAGAACCTTCAGTCCATAGAACTTGACCAGGCTCGGACAAGCACTGTCGCAGCCAATACATTCCAGGGCGTTAAGAAGCTTGTCTCGATAAAGCTGCCTCTCACCATGACCAGTATCGGCTCGAATGCCTTCTCCAACTCGGGCATCAAGTTCATTGAGATTCCCGACAAGGTGACTTCCGTTGGCGGCGATGCTTTCGCCTATTGCAGCGGCCTGGCAACGGTGGTTATCGGCAAGGGCGTCAGGACGATGGAGCAAGGTGTCTTCTACAGCTCTTCTGTCAAGGAAGTCTATATCAAGGCACTCAATCCGCCAACCCTGAACGGCGTTAGCGACTACCTCTTCTCCGGCAAGAACCGTGTCATCCATGTCTATGCCAGCGCAGTAGATAAATACAAGAATGCCAACTGGGAAAGGTTCGGCACCATCGTGGGCGACCTGACAGACGAGATAGTAGATGGCATAGAGGAAATTTCAGAAGAATCAGATTATTCAGAAAACTCAGAGTCCTCTGGCAGCTGCTTCGACCTGATGGGCCGCAAGGTTACTGTTCTCCAGCCGGGCAACATCTACATCCGGGACGGCAGGAAGTTCATGTTTGGCAAGTAAGAAAGCTGCGTCTTGAAACTAAGCACGGTTAGTTGGCTAACTAACCGTGCTTAGTTTTCCAATTAGGCGTGCTTAGTTTCCCAATTAGACGTGTTTAGTTTGATAGAATCATTAAAGAAATCGATATGCAAGGCATAGGAATCAAGAGAATACTCGGAGCGATGCTGGCAGGCATCGCCTGTCTCGTTCCGGCAAACGGCTGGGCAGCCGACACCATTCATGTGGCGACGGCAGGCACGCTCTCCTCGCTTTTTGAGATGACTTCCAAGTCGCTCCGGCTGACTGGCTTCATCAACGGCAGCGACGTCAAGTTCCTCCGCGAAATGATAAACGCGGGGGCAGTGACGTCGCTCGACCTCGCGGATGTCCGCATCGTGAGCGGCGGCGAAGCATACGTCGAGAACTATACGACAAAGAATGATGTCCTCGGCGACTATATGTTTGCCGATTGCTCCAAGCTTCGCACCATTGCCTTGCCAACCACCATCACAGCCATTGGCAGGTATGCTTTCTCGCAGACAGGAATCAGCAGGGCGGAGATTCCCGACGGCGTGACGCAGCTCGGCGGAGCAGCCTTTGCCGATTGCAGCTCCCTCGCCACAGTCGTTATTGGCAAGAGGGTGTCGAAGCTGGAGCAGGCCGTCTTCTACAATTCATCTTCCATCAAGACGGCATACGTGAAGCCCAAGACACCGCCTTCGCTGGATGCCTATATCTTCACGGCCAGGCCGACCATCCGTGTCTATTCGAGTGCGCTGGACGACTACAAGAGTTCTGCCTGGAAGCAATACGGCACCATCGTGGGGAGGCTGGAGAGCTACTACCCGGAGGAGGAGACGGACTCCACGGCCATCGTCAACGAGAAGGCCGGCACATGGTTCGAAGATGTGGCCTGCACGGAGCTGAGAGCTGAGTACAAGGCGATGAGCGACGATGAGCTGGCGGCAGCGATGGCAGAGGGCGGTATGCCGTCCTTCATGAGAGACATTGCCTTGAAGCTGAAGAATGAAGACTGGACACCATACGAGAAGGACTTCCGCATCCATAGCTACAGCGCCTATAGCGATGCCGGCTACTGGAACAGCAAGCTCCGCAGCACTGGCGGCTCCTTCATGGGCAACCCAACGGGCATCTACACGGCGGGCTACGACCCGCTCTATGTCTTTGTCGATAGCGACATCCCTTCCGACGCTACCCTCTATATCGCCGGATGCCAGGGCAACGACCTCGTCACCAGTGCCAAGCAGGGCAAGATGCTGAAGAAGGGACTGAACATCGTCGATGGTAAAGAGGCCGCCCTCTTCTACATATTATATATAGCAGACACAAAGGCGATGACCAAGACACTCAGCGAGTGGCCCGAGGTGAAGATTCACATCGAGGGTGGCACGGTGAACGGCTATTATGACGTGAAGCGGCAGAGCGACAGCGACTACAGGGCCATCCTTGCCGCAGCCACGCACGAACGCTTCACCGTCAAGGGCGGGCAGTCGCTCTTCAACTTCAAGACAAGCACCTACCGAAGCGTCTGGCCGCAGACCATCGAGAAGAGCATCTGCTGGTTCGACAGCCTGACCGTCTGGGAGAAGGAGCTGATGGGCATCTGCGAGAGTGTGGCTTCCGGCAAGCGGGCTGGTGCGCCCTTCTACATCTCGGGCGGCGATGCCTTCTTCCCCCGTTACTACAACAACCCGAACTTCGCGGTGGAAGGCGAATCGACCGATGGCGGCTTTGCCAATTCCGCTGCCTTCCGCACGATGTACAACACGGCGGGCTGCGTCCAAAGCTCTTTCGACGTGAGCCGCACGGCCGACTTCGACGACTGGTGCGCTGCCCACGAATGCGGCCACAACAACCAGGGTGCCATCACCGTGGAGGGCGGCACAGAGGTCTCGAACAACCTCTTCTCCAACTACATCCGCTTCCACACGGGACTCATCACGTCCAGCGGCTCGCCATTCTCCACCATCATGGACGAGCACATGCGGCGCGAACCGTTCTTCACCCGTCCGCTCGACAGCCAGATGCGCATGTACTGGCAACTTTACCTCTACTACCACTTGGCACAGCGGAACACGTCGTTCTACCCGACGCTCTTCAAAAAGCTTCGCGAAGACCCGCTGACTTTGTACGGCTCCAACACGGGCTGCCTGAAGTTCGTCCGCAAGGTGTGCGAGGTGGCGCAAGAGGACCTCACGGAGTTCTTCACCGTCTGGGGCTTCTTCGAGCCGCTCAATAACTATCTGGTCAACGACTATGGCGCACATTATATGACGGTCTCTCAATCCGACATAGACAAGACGTTGGCAGAGATAGCCAAGTATCCGACGAAGAACCGCGAGATACTCTTCATCGAAGACCGTGCCGACTATGTGCTCACAACAGGCTTCATCACGACGGCAGGACAGAAGCGGCGCGAGTCGGAAAAGGTAGGGCAGTGCGGCAGCGTGGGGCAGTTCACCGACTATCTGCCCGGGGCGTGTGCGCCTTCGGAATATACTTATCTGCAAGCTGACTCGCTCTATGCCCTGGATGGCGAGGGCGGAATGGGCTTTGTGGCACTCGACGAGTTCGACAATCTCCTCTTCGCTGCCAACGCAAAGAACTTCTGCATCCCATCATCCCTAATCTCTAATCCCTATTCCCTATTCTCCTTTGATGCCGACGGCTCTTTGCATGAAATCACCAAGGCTGGCAATGGGGCGGCGTATGTGGAAATGCCAAAGGCGGGCGTCTTGGCAGATTCCCTCGCTGCCAACGTCATCAAGGCGACCATCAGCGGTAACATCAACGGCACGGACATCAAGTATATGCGCCAGCTCATAGCCGAAGGCAACCTCGCCTCGATTGACCTCGCGGAAGCAAAGGTGGTGAGTGGCGGTGTGGCTTACTACGAGAACTACAGGTCTGCTCTCAACACGATTGGTGCATACGCTTTCGACAGCTTCAAGAAACTTGTCGCGATGCGTCTGCCCCTGAAGATTACCTCGATAGGGGACAGGGCTTTCCGCTTCTCGGGGCTCAAGATGATAGAGATTCCCGATGCCGTTACATCAATCGGCCTCGAAGCCTTTGGCGGTAGCAGCACGCTCACGACTGTTGTTATCGGCAAGAAGGTCAAGACGATGAGCCAGGGCGTGTTCTACAATTCTCCCGTCAAGGATGTTTATGTCAAAGCCCTCACGCCTCCAACGCTCTCGGACTATATCTTCAACAGCAATCCCACGATACATGTCTATGCCAGTGCTCTCTCCAAGTACCAATCCTCTAACTGGGCAAAGTTCGGCACCATCGTCGGCGACCTCACAGACGAAATCATCGATGGCATCGAGGCACCCCATGTGGAGGAAGAAATTGTAAATAGTAAATCGTCAAATAGTAAATGCTACGACCTGATGGGCCGTCGCCTCACCAACCTTCAGACAGGTACAATATACATCAGGGACGGCAAAAAGCTCATGCAGGGTAGATAAAGTTTGACATTTTGTTGCTTGTTTTGCAGAAAAGCTGTACCTTTGTCGGCGAAATTAGGATATTGTGAACTAAAGGTTAATTTGAAATGGAGAAACTTAGAATTGCCGTTGTCGGTTACGGCAACATCGGGAAATATACCGTGCAGGCTTTGCAGGCGGCTCCCGACATGGAGATTGCAGGTGTCGTGCGCCGTAATGGTGCAGCCGACAAGCCCGCAGAATTGGCAGACTATGCCGTAGTGAAGGACATCAAGGAGCTGGGCAAAGTGGATGTCGCGATACTGGCCACGCCCACCCGTTCCGTAGAGGAACACGCCCTCAAGTGCTTGGCGTTGGGCATCAACACGGTGGATAGCTTCGACATCCACACATCCATCCTCGACCTGCGCCGCTCGCTCTCGGCTGCCGCCAAGCAGCATGGAGCCGTGAGCATCATCTCTGCCGGTTGGGATCCGGGCAGCGATAGCATCGTCAGAACATTGATGGAGAGCCTCGCACCCAAGGGTCTGACCTACACGAACTTCGGCCCAGGCCGTTCGATGGGCCATAGTGTCTGCGTCCGCAGCAAGGCTGGTGTGAAGGATGCTCTCTCGATGACCATCCCTGTGGGCGAAGGCATCCACCGTCGCATGGTATATGTGGAGCTGGAAGAGGGCGCAAGCCTCGAAGAGGTGACGAAGGCTATCAAGGCCGACCCCTATTTCTCCCACGACGAGACGCACGTTTTCCAAGTGGAAAGTGTTGATGCCTTGAACGATGTAGGCCACGGCGTGAACCTCGTCCGCAAGGGCGTGAGCGGTCAGACACACAACCAGCTCTTCGAGTTCAACATGAAAATAAACAACCCCGCCCTCACCGCTCAGGTGCTCGTCAATGCCGCCCGCGCCACGATGAAGCAGCAGCCCGGAGCCTACACGATGATTGAGATTCCCGTCATCGACTACCTCCCCGGCGACCGCGAGCAGATAATCGGGCATTTGGTATAAGGCAGTATTCCCAATTCATCACTCTTTTTATTCTGGTGGCGATTTCACTTGACGTAAACGACAACCGCCGCCATGTACACGTCTTCTGGAAAGGTAAGCGCCACCAGCATTCTCTCGCAAAGATATGGATTGAGAAGAATGAGCCATACGCCCAAAAATGGATGGTGCTCGACGACCAGTATTTCACCTTTGAGAATATGACAAGGGTATATTCCCTGCTTGACTTGCTAAAGGTTGCATGAAGATTTTTGATGCTTTTTTCCAAGGGAAGTGCGTCCGCTGTTATTTAACGCAACGAGAGGACTGACAGATGTATGTGCCACAATCCTCTTTTAGCCCCCATGCGACGTTTTGTCCTTTATGAGCTTCGCCGCATGGGGGCTTTTTACATGAAATCTTCAACCTTCATTCATTTTAATCTTTTACTTTTTCAACATTCCAACTTTTCTTTGTATCTTTGCGGCGGAAAGTTAGGAAAAATGTATAGTTGCCACGCAAAAACGAACTTTCAGGTGAAAGAATGAAGATAAAGAGAGATATTGTTGAAAAGCTGAAGCAGTGGAAGGACATGGTGGGCAGAAAGCCCATTCTGCTGAAAGGAGCTCGTCAGATTGGCAAGACATGGGCCATGGAAGCATTTGGTCGCGAGTGCTTTGATTATTGTGTCAAGTTCGACTTTGACAAACAGCCGGAGTTAAAGAGTGTATTTCAAACAACTAAGGATCCTGAACGTCTGCTGAAGGAACTGGCCTTGTATTGTGAACAGCCGATAGTTGCCGGACGGACACTGATAATTTTCGATGAGATTCAGGAGTGTGAAGAGGCATTCAATAGTTTGAAGTATTTTCAGGAAGATGCCCCTCAGTACCATGTCGTCGCTGCGGGTTCACTTTTAGGTGTTGCTGTAAAGAAGCGAAGGATGACGGTTCCTGTGGGCAAAGTGAAGATACTGAACATGTATCCACTGACCTTCAGAGAGTTCCTTCAGGCAAGCGACGTGCAGACATTCGATTATATTGAGTCGTTGGGTGAGATACGTCATCTTCCGGAAATAATCTTCAACAAGCTGCGAACCGAATACCGCCGCTATCAGGTGTCTGGCGGTATGCCGGAAGCTGTTGTCGCATTGCTTGAGAACAAGGGGGTCAGCGAAGTGGAGTCTGTCTTGCAGGACATACTGGACCTATACGAACTGGATTTTGCAAAATACGCGGAGCCGCGTGAGATTCCACGCATTCATGCCTTGTGGCACTCGCTCCCCGCACAACTGTCAAAAGAAAACCGCAAGTTCATCTATAAGGTTATTAAGAGCGGGGCGCGATCCAAAGACTATGAGGATGCACTAATGTGGTTAGAGGATGCAGGCATGGTTCACCGCATATTCAGTATCAGCAAGCCAGGAATGCCTTTGTCTGCCTATGCCGAGACAGATGCTTTCAAGGTTTATGCCTGTGACTGTGGGTTGCTGCGGCGTCTGGCTCATCTGCCTGCCAGCATTGTTTCAGACCCGATAGCCAACTATACAGAGTTCAAGGGGGCGATGGCTGAAAATGCCGTCTTGCAATCACTCCTGCCGTTGCTCGACGACCAGAAAACTTACTATTGGACTTCGGCAGGTACGGCAGAGGTGGAATTTGTGCTGCAATGGAGAGAGCATGTTGTGCCTGTAGAGGTAAAGTCCGAAGATAATATCAGTGGCAGTAGCCTCTCTGTTTATACTAAGAAGTACCTGCCTCCAAAACGCATACGCTTTTCTATGCAAAATCTCCAATATAATGGTGGGCTGCTCAGTTCTCCTTCGCCTTTGTCTGGATGGTTGGATAAGTTATTAAGCCTTACAGAGCATGATTTGACCACATAATTGGGACAAAAAGCACATTTTGTGGGCAGGAAATCGTATTTCTCACAAAAAAGCATTATCTTTGCGGCGAAAATGGGGGAGTATGCCCTTAGAGCAAGGATGAAGAAACTGCTGATTGAGACTTACGGGTGCCAAATGAATGTGGCCGACAGCGAGGTTGTGGCCAGTGTGATGGGCATGGCTGGCTATGAGGTGACGGAGAACTTGGATGAGGCGGATGCCATCTTCCTGAATACCTGTTCCGTGCGCGACAATGCCGAGCAGAAGATTATTCACCGCTTGGAAGCACTGAAAAGTGAAAAGGCTAAAAGGTTAAAAGGTAAAAAAGAAGGGGCTGTCAATCCCCTCATCATCGGCGTGCTTGGCTGTATGGCAGAGCGTGTCAAGGAACAGCTCATCGAGGAGCACTATGCCGACCTTGTGGCAGGTCCCGACGCTTATCTCTCGCTGCCCGACCTCATCGCACAGGTGGAGTGTGGGCATAAGGCCATCAATGTGGAGCTATCGACGACTGAGACCTATCGCGACATTGTGCCTGAGCGCATCTGCGGACCGCACATCTCGGGCTTCGTCAGCATCATGCGCGGCTGCAACAACTTCTGCCACTACTGCATAGTGCCTTACACAAGAGGCCGCGAACGCAGTCGCGATGTGGAAAGCATCCTGCGCGAGTGCCGAGACTTGCAGGAGCGCGGCTACAAGGAGGTGACGCTGCTTGGGCAGAATGTGAATTCGTATCATGACCTCCAAAGCCTCCCCCGTCCCCTCCAAGGGAGGGGGGAACGGCGAGACTATGCAACGGTTCACCCCTCCCTTGGAGGGGACGGGGGAGGCTGGAGTGTTTTCTTCCCTTCGTTATTAAGGATGGTGGCCCGTGAGGTGCCGCAGATGCGGGTGCGCTTCACGACGTCACACCCCAAGGACATGAGCGACGAGACGCTTCGTGTCATTGCCGAGGAGCCGAACATCTGCCACCACATACACCTGCCTGTGCAGAGCGGCAGCGACCGCATCCTGAAGCTGATGAACCGCAAATACACGCGGGAGTGGTACTTGGGGCGTGTCGATGCCATTCGCCGCATCATCCCCGACTGTGCCATCTCGACAGACATCTTCGTCGGCTATTGCAGCGAGACGGAGGAGGACCACCAACAGAGCCTCTCGCTCATGCGCGAGGTGGGCTACGACAGCGCCTTCATGTTCAAATACAGCGAACGCCCAGGCACCTATGCCAGCAAGCACTTCCCCGACGATGTGCCGGAGGAGGTGAAGATACGCCGCCTGAACGAAATGATAGCCTTGCAGAACGAGCTTTCCGCAGAGGCCAACCGCCGCTGCATCGGCAAGGAGTATGATGTCCTCCTTGAGGGGGTCAGCAAGCGCAGCCGTGAAGAACTTTTCGGCCGGACAGGGCAGAACAAGGTGGTCATCGTGCCCCGTGCGGGTCTGCATATCGGTCAGACCGTCAGCGTCCGCATCACCGAAAGCAGCAGCGCAACACTAAAAGGTGAAAAAGTGAAAGAGTGAAAAGGTGAAAAAGAAATGTCAAGTAAAAGCAGAAGAAAGAGTAAGATAGTTTGGACCATGCAGGCCGTCACCAGTACCATCAGCGTAAGCATGGTGCTTGTTCTCATGGGACTTGTCGTGCTGCTCTCGCTCACGGCCCGTGTTGTGGCAGACAGTGTAAAGGAGAACCTGATTGTCACCGTTGTGCTCGACGATGATGTGCAGTCGGCCGATGCGTTGCGCTTGCAGGACTCGCTGAGCACCAGACGCTACGTCGGCAGCATCGACTACATCAGTCGCGAACAGGCCTTGCAGGAGCAGATAGAGAGCATGGGCATCGACCCGACGGACTTCCTTGGCGTCAACCCTTTCTCCATCTCGATGGAGATAAAGGTCAAGCCTGAGTATTCCTGCAACGACAGCCTGCTGTGGATAGCGAGTGAGCTGCGCGATACGAAGTATGTGGCCGATGTCATGTACCAGGAGGACTTGGTGGAGAGCCTCAACCGCAACCTGCATCGTGCTTCGCTCTTTCTGCTTGGCATTGCTCTGCTGCTTGTCATCATCTCGCTGAGCCTCATCAACAACACCGTGCGGCTGGGTGTCTATGCTCATCGCTTTGTGCTGCACACCATGAAGCTGGTGGGAGCCAAATGGAGCTTCATCCGCCGTCCTTTCCTCGTCCGAGGCTTCTGGATAGGCGTTGTCTCGGCAATCATAGCCGATGCCGTCATCTTCTCCGGCATCTATTGGGCGGCAACCTACGACAGCAGTGTCCTGCACTACATCACGCAGCAGAACATGATTATCACCGGACTGTCGGTGCTTGGCATAGGACTTACCCTGGCCGTCGTCTGCACTTACTTCTCCGTGACGCACTGCCTGAAGATGCGTGGCTCGGAGCTGTATTAAGTGAAAAGTGAAGAGTGAAAAGTGAAGAGTGAATAATTTGTAAATGGTAAATGATTAAATAAATCGTAAATAGTAAATCGTCAAATAGTAAATAGACATGGCTTTTAGTAAAAAGAACTACATCCTGCTTGCCCTCGGAATGGCAATTGTCATCATCGGCCTTGTGCTGATGTCGGGCGATGGCAGTGCAGAAGGCGTTTTCAATCCCGACATCTTCAGCGCGCGCCGTATCAAGGTGGCTCCCTTGGTGAGTCTCTTCGGCTTCGTCTTCATCATGTTTGCCATCATGTACAAACCAAAAACCAGTAGGAAAGAAGAAGTATGAACGAACTGCAAGCACTCATCCTGGGTCTCGTGCAGGGACTCACGGAATACCTGCCCGTCAGCAGCAGCGGGCATTTGGAGATAGGCAAGATGCTTCTTGGACTCGACCCTGAACAGGGAGGCCTGACCTTCGACATCGTGGTGCATGTTGCCACGGTGCTCGCCACAATCGTTATCCTGTGGCGCGAGATTATTTGGATTGTGCAGGGGCTGTTCAAGTTCAAGTGGAACGATGAGGCCCGCTATGCCTTTGCCATCGTCGTCAGCATGATACCCGTCGGCGTTGTCGGCCTTTGTTTCAAGGACAGCGTCGAGGCACTCTATGCCGACGAACATGTTAAGGCCCTTGTCGTGGGCTGCTGCCTGCTCGTCACTGCAGCGTTGCTTACCCTTACGCACTTCTACAAGCCAAAGGAGAAGGAGGAGATTTCGCCCCTCCATGCTTTCATTATCGGCATCGCGCAAGCTGTTGCTGTACTGCCAGGCTTGAGCCGCAGCGGTTCCACCATTGCCACAGGTCTGCTCTTGGGCAACAGCAAGCAGAAGCTCGCGCAGTTCTCCTTCCTCATGGTCATCCCTCCCATCTTGGGCGAGGCGTTGCTCGACTTCAAGCACATTGTGGCTCCCAGTGCAGAGTATCTGGCAGAGCATGGCGCCACGGCAGTCATCCCCACAACGTCACTGTTGGTTGGCTTCCTGGCAGCTTTCGTCTCGGGTTGCTTCGCCTGCAAATGGATGATAGCACTCGTCAAGAAATGCAAACTCATATACTTCGGCATCTATTGCGCCATAGCAGGCATTCTGGTGCTGGTACTCGGATAGAAGGATGGACTTCATAGAAGGCGAAATACTCTGCTTCGACAAGCCGCTGACGTGGACCAGCTTCAACCTCGTGGCTAAGATACGCGGACTGTTGAGCCACCGCCTCGGCGTAAAGCGTTTGAAGGTGGGACATGCCGGCACGCTCGACCCCTTGGCAACAGGTGTGATGATTGTCTGCACAGGTCGTGCCACAAAGCGCATCGACGAGCTGCAGGCACACGTCAAGGAATATGTCGCCACTTTGCAGTTCGGCGCAACCACACCGTGCTTCGACCTGGAGAAGCCTATCGACAAGACTTATCCCACAGAGCACATCACCGAGCCACTGGTGCACGAGGTGCTGACCCGCTTCCTCGGACGCATCGAGCAGGTGCCGCCAGCCTTCTCTGCCTGCAAGATAGACGGCAAGCGTGCCTACGACCTCGCCCGCAGAGGCAAGGAAGTGGAACTCAAGCCCAAAGTACTGGTCATCGACGAAATAGAGCTCCTCGACTTCAACCAGGAGAAGATGCAGGCCACCATCCGCGTCGTGTGCAGCAAAGGTACATACATCCGCGCCCTTGCCCGCGACATCGGACAAGCCCTCCAGAGCGGTGCCCACCTTATCAGCCTGCGCCGCACCCGCGTCGGCGATGTTCGCGTGGAGGACTGCATGAAGGTGGAGGACTTCCCCGAGTGGCTGGAAAGGCAAGAAATAGCAAATGGTCAAATACCAATATCGTAAATAAATTGTAAATTGTAAATCGTTAAATAGTAAATAGACGAGATGAAACTACAGCAATTCAAGTACAAGCTTCCCGAAGACCGCATCGCGCAGGAACCTGCTCCTTTCCGCGACGACTGCCGCCTCATGGTCATACATGCCAAAAAGGGTGTCATAGAGCACCACGAATCCTTCCGCGACGTGCTCAACTACTTCGACGAGAAGGATGTCTTCGTCTTCAACGACACCAAAGTTTTCCCTGCCCGTCTCTATGGCAACAAGGAGAAGACAGGCGCCAAGATAGAGGTCTTCCTGTTGCGCGAGCTTAACAGGGAGATGCGTCTCTGGGACGTTCTGGTCGATCCTGCCCGCAAGATACGCATCGGCAACAAGCTTTATTTTGGCGAAAACGAGTCGATGGTGGCAGAGGTCATTGACAATACCACAAGTCGCGGCCGTACCCTTCGCTTCCTCTTCGACGGCACGCACGATGAGTTCAAGCGTGCCCTCTTCGCCCTTGGCGAGCCTCCCGTCCCGAAGGAAATCCTCAGGCGCGAGGTGCTGCCCGAGGATGTCGAGAACTTCCAGACCATCTTTGCTGCGAAGGAGGGTGCTGTCACGGTGCCAGCGGCTGGTCTGCACTTCTCGCCCCAGCTGATGAAGATGATGGAGATAAAGGGCGTGGAGTTTGCTTACGTCACCCTGCATTGCGGCCTGAGCAACTTCCGCGAGATTGACGTGGAGGACTTGACCAAGCATAAAATGGACAGCGAGGAGATGCATGTCGAGAAAGAGGCCTGCGACATCATCAACAAGGCTCATCTGGAGCACCACAAAATTGTTGCTGTCGGCACGACAGTGCAGCGTGTGCTCGAGACAGCTGTCTCTACCGACGGCCTGCTCAAGGAGTTTGACGGCTGGACGAACCGTTTCATCTTCCCACCCTACGACTTCCATCTGGCCGATGCCATGATAGCCAACTTCTACCTGCCTTACAGCACGCTGCTCATGCTGACCTGTGCCTTCGGCGGCTACGACCTCATTATGAAAGCCTACAAGGAAGCTCTTCGCTTCAACGAGAATGACCCCGACCGCCGCTACCGCTTCGGCCCCTACGGCGACGCGATGCTGATACTGAATGACTAAAAAGGCAACACAAAGCCCCCTCCCCGCTCCCCCTTTGGGGGAGTGCCACAATCCCTCTGTTTTAAGAAGGTTCGGCAGCAAAGAGGCACTCCCCCAAAGGGGGAGCGGGGAGGGGGCTTCTCTCTTTTTGTCGTTGGGAAGCAATCTTGGTGACAGGAAAGAACTGCTGCACCGTGCTATTGCGCTGATTGATGAGCGCATTGGCACGGTGCAGCGCGTTTCGTCCTTCATAGAGACCGAACCTTGGGGCTTCGAGAGCGAACATCCTTTCCTCAATGCTGCTGTGATGGTGTTGACGACACTTTCGCCAGAGCGATGCCTCAACGAAACCCAGCAGATAGAGCGTGAGCTGGGCCGCACCACGAAGTCGAAGAATGGCATCTATCACGACCGCCCCATCGATATCGACCTGCTGATGTATGGTGACTTAAAGCTCTCCACCGCCACGCTCACCCTGCCGCATCCGCACATGTACGAGCGCGACTTCGTCATGATTCCGCTCCGCGAAATCCTGCCTACTACGTCAGGGGCGAAATCAACTTAATTTCATTCACCTTTATTGGTGTCCGCTAAATATGTTTAAGTGTCTATTGTTGAAGTTATTTTATGTGGCCACCCTTGAAAGAACATTAACGGCTGTCTAAGGAAACGGATAGTTGCCCGATTAGGCGATTAGACGTACCTAGTCGGGCAACTTAACGTGCTTAGTTGGCTGACGAGGCATGGAGCGTTTGACATAACTCCCAGGGTTGCAATCGTTCCCTTTCCTGCATCAACTCGCGTCCGAACTCAAAAACACTCTACACTCTACACTAACGCTTCTAATAATCTGATTTCCAACGTGTAGCAGAGTGTAGAGACTCTTCACCACTCTACACTCACTCTACACCCATATATTCCACTGAATACCAATATATTGCGAGCACAGGTGTAGAGTGTAGAGTGTTTTTAATTTTAAAATGCATTTTACTCGTCACTCGTCACCGACAGGTCTTAACAATCTGGCTTCTAGCAACTAACAAGGGTGATGAGTAGTTTTTCACTCATCATCACTCGTCACCCACTCATCATCATGGTAATTCTTTGATAATCATGGCAGTAACAATCAAGGTGACGAGTGATGAGTGTTTTCAATTTATTTTCGCTTACAAATACTTCATCCTTACATCAAATTACTGTCCACGATATACAATCAATGTTTAGCGGAAAGCTGTAGTATTTATAGTATTCTTCCTCAGCCATTTGTGATAAGCCAAAAAACCACACGAGGACTTGCTAAAATCCTCGTGTAAGGTTTTTGAGTGCTTTGAACACACAGATTAAAACCGTAGTTAGTCTTTTGCCAAAGCTTCTTCTATGGCTTTGTCGACCTCTTCGTTATTTGTACTATCCGACCAGTAATCATGTTGTTCTCTTGTAACACTGTGACCTTCGTCGGTAATTACTGTAACAGAGTCATCGGTTTTAATAATTTGACTTACTCCCATAATTTTAAGTGACAGTTATATCCCATCGTCCCATCGGTTTAAGTTGGTAATATATTATAAGTAAACGAACAGCTGTTTTATACTGTATTGATTATACGAGTTAGCGCTCCCCATTTGAATAAATTTGGGCAAAAGTTGTGTTTTTCATATTATTGCAGTTTATATGCCTCATATTTATAATAATACTCTGTATATGACATACTCATTCCACTATATAAAGTACCATCATCTCCTTTCTTTTTTCTTATTTTCCAAGTATAACTTTCACCAGGTTTTAAAACGACATCTTTTGTTAGTTCTATTTTATCTTCACCATACCGTTCATAATAAGAACTCCAGCTTCCCTTTCTCCATAATTCCATAGTTATTGAAACAGGAATGCTATTACGGTTAGTAAACTCTACGGCATAAAGATACATATTATTGTCAACTATCTCTTCTGTTTTGACGAGTCTTGTTTCTATTCCTCGAACCTTTTCTTGTGCAAATACACTGGTTGTAAACAGACTCATAAACATGCATAACATCATTATTGTTTTTTTCATTTTCTTATACACTGGATTCGTGTCGTGCGCAACTTCTTAAAGGTTTGTTATTTGAATTGAAATGATTTAGTCATCATCTCGGCGGTCTTTCTTTATGGGCTTTTGCTCTCGTCCAAGTTGCACAGTGATATATTTCTCATAACCTGCAGGCACTTCACCTGGCCAAAAATGAGCAGTATGCGATACTGTCTTTCCGCAGCGGGCAGCATCTGTGTAGTAATCACTGATACGCTTGCCCTTGTAGGAGAAATACCAATCGAAAGAATAGGTTATGACTTCACCACTTGTGTTGTAGTTGCTTTCATTTCCATTCTTGAATGTTACAGTGATAGATTTGTCCTTGTTAAGGGTTGTACCTTGAACAAGAATTCCGTCATGTGAATTGACGGTCACATAGGTACTCTGTATAATGTTGAGTTGCTGATACTGTGCATTCGTATGAAGTGCACATGTTATGAAAATAAGAAAGAATACTTTTTTCATAGTTCGCTTATCATTTTAGTTGTTAATAGTGTCTAAACAGCGGCAAGGAAAAGACACAAAAATGGCGTGGCCACTCTTATGCACTTACCTAAGGGGCAGACCTCGGAATTGGAACCCCTGCTAACATATAAGAATGCTCCACGCCAAAGCGTGTTGCATAGCATTATATTGTTAGCAGGAAGAGCTTTCCTTGGCCTTTCCCTCTGCTTCTTAAATCGAACTATTCCAGAAGAGATTTCCGAGGTCTTTTCGGTAAGTGCGAAATAATAAGCTAATGCATCTGCGAATCGGGATTTCTCCCCCGATATCATGGGCAAAGTTATGAAATTATTCCATACGCACAAACATTTCTTTGATTTTTTTGCCCCAAGAAGATAAATATGGCACTTTGTCGGGCTAAAGATTAAGTCTGGGGGATATAAAGTCGTTAAATAACCACACAAAATTATCTTATTCAATGTCTTCTCACACAGAAAGCACAGAAATCAGAAAGGCGAACATTAAGACCATAAACTTCAGCCTAAAATATAAAAAACAGCGGCAAAGCAGATAATTTTTCACTTTTCACTTTTTGTCGTACCTTTGCACCCGCATTTGCGAAACAGTGCCGACGAGAGGTGCTGTTCGACAAACAAGTTCAACACATAACAAACACCAATTATGTACTTAGATTCAGCTAAGAAAGAAGAGATTTTTGAACAGTATGGTCAGGGAAAAGCCGACACTGGCAGTGCAGAGAGCCAAATCGCCCTCTTCAGCTACCGCATCAAGCACTTGACCGAGCACATGAAGGAGAACCGCAAAGACCACAGCACCGAGCGTGCCCTGACGGGTCTCGTAGGTAAGCGTCGCGCCCTGCTCAACTACCTGAAGAGCCGCGACATCAACCGCTACCGTGCAATTGTCAAAGCTCTCGGCCTGCGTAAGTAATACGAGAGGCCTCCTCCCAACCTCCCCCAAAGGGGGAGGAGAATGGGTGGAAACTTTACTTAAAGTGAAATCCAAAGAAGCGAGGAGTGTACATCTTATGTTGTGCTCCTCGCTTTTCTTTTTATAAACCGTTGATTTATTTGATTGGTAAGTGATGAGTAATCAAAGTCAATCCTCTACAGTCGCTCCCAGTTCCTCCACCCTTTGGGGGAGGTTAAGAGGGGGCTATTTCTTTCCCGATGTGCTGGCGGTGCTGTTCTTCGTGGCTGTCAGCGTTGCGTATTTCCTTGTGCCTATCCGCGACGGGCTTGTTCTGACCGGGCATGACCACACTGGCGGTGTGGGCAACGGTGTGGAGATGGAGCAGTACAAGGCCACTCATGACGGCGAGCGTACGCGCTGGACTAACACGCTATTCTGCGGTATGCCTACCTATCAGATGAGTCCCAGCTACTCCAGCACCGACACATTGAGCTCGCTGGAGCGCGTCTATCAGCTCGGTCTGCCGGGACTTTCGGCATACGCGGCCTATGTCTTTATGATGCTTCTGGGCTTCTATATCATGCTCCGCGCCTTCGACTTCCGCGTCTGGATGGCAGCCCTCGGCGCTGTGCTATGGGCGTTCAGCAGCTACTATTTCATCATCATCCAGGCCGGCCATATCTGGAAGCTCCTGACTCTGAGCTTCATCCCGCCCACTATCGGCGGCATGGTGTTGTGCTACAGGGGGCGGTACCTGCTGGGCATCGTCGTGACAGGCTTCTTCACGGCGATGCAGGTGCTCAGCAACCATGTACAGATGACCTATTACTTCCTCTTCGTCATCGGGCTGATGGCGCTTGCTTTCCTCATCGAGGCCATCCGTCAGAAGACGTTCGCGGGGTGGCTGAAGGCAACCTGTTGCTTTGCCATCGGCGGCATCCTCGGCGTCTGCATCAACCTGAGCAACCTCTATCACACCTGGGAGTACAGCAAGGAGAGTATGCGCGGCAAGAGCGAGCTGACGCAAAAGACGAAAGACCCTGCCGACCAGACCTCCAGCGGACTGGAACGCAGCTACATCACGATGTGGTCGTATGGCATTGGAGAAACGTGGACATTGCTCGTGCCGAACACCAAGGGCGGCGCAAGTCAGCTTCTGGCAGACAATAAGACAGCCATGAAACATGCCAAGCAGGACTTCATTCCTGTCTATCGCGCCTTCACGCAGTACTGGGGCGAACAGCCCGGAACGAGCGGCCCTGTCTATGTCGGAGCCTTCGTGCTGATGCTCTTCTGGCTCGGCTTCTTCATCGTGAAGGGGCCGATGAAGTGGTGTCTCATTGCGGTAACCGCCCTGAGCATCCTGCTCTCATGGGGCAAGAACTTCATGGGCTTCACCGACTTCTTCCTCGATTATGTGCCGATGTACGACAAGTTCCGCACCGTGGCCAGCATCCTTGTCATTGCCGAGTTCACCATTCCTTTGCTTGCAATGCTGGCCTTGAAGAAGGTGATAGAAGACCCCGACTGCCTGCGCGGACGGGAAGACCACCTCGCGCGCGTACATTATATTACTATTAGTTTTGCGCTGACCGGCGGTGTGGCTCTGCTCTTCTGGCTCATGCCCGATGTTTTCTTTGGCAACTACATCTCCACCTCCGACCAGATGTACATGCAGCAGTACGTCTCGGCAGGCTACATCCCGCAGGAGATGGCTGGGCAGATACTGGCCAACATGAGCGAGATGCGCTGCGCGATGTTCACGGCAGATGCTCTGAGGAGCTTCGTCGTCGTGGCTATCGGCACGGTGCTTCTGCTGGCATATCGCTTCGGCAAACTGAAGGCTACGCCGATGGTGGCAGGCATCATCCTGCTGTGCCTCGTGGATATGTGGGGCGTGAACAAGCGTTACCTCAACGACGGCATGTTCACCCGTCCGAAGACCAACGAGCAGGCTTTCCCGCAGACGGATGCCGACCGCATCATCTGTCAGGACACGGACACCTACTATCGTGTCCTGAACCTGAGCGTCAGCACCTTCAATGACAACACCACTTCGTTCTACCACAAGAGCATCGGCGGCTATCATCCCGCCAAGCTGCGCCGCTATCAGGAACTCATCGAGGAGCATTTGCAGGGAGAAATGAGCCGCATCAACCAAGCTGTCATAGACGGTGGCGGACACCTTGACGCTTGCAATGGCGATAGCCTCTTCCCTGTGCTCAACATGCTCAACACGAAGTATGTCATCCTCGGCCTGAAGGACAACCGCAAGCTGCCTGTGCAGAATCCTTGGGCGCAGGGCAACGGCTGGTTTGTCGGTGAGATAAACTATGTGCCCGATGCCGATGCCGAGATTGCAGCCTTGCACACAGCCGACCTCAGACGGGTTGCCGTCGTGGATGAGCAGTTCGCAGATGTCCTTGGCAAAGAAGCCTTCCCTTTAAGGGAAGGTTTGGATGGGTCTGTCGAGCTTACCAGCTATGAGGCCAACCGCCTTGCCTACAAGGTCAAGAGCCAGAAGGGTGGGGTCGTCGTCCTGAGCGAAATCTACTATCCAGGCTGGACGTGTACCATCGACGGACAGCCCACTGACATTGCCCGCGCCAACTATGTGCTGCGTGCCATCAAGGTTCCCGCAGGCGAACACGAAGTCATCATGACCTTCGACCCGCAGACCGTCCACATCACGGAAGCTATTGCCTACGGTGCCTTGGCAGTCCTCGCCCTGATGCTTGTCGCATTGCTTGGTGTCAGCATCTACAGGAAGAGACAAAACAAGCAGAAAGAATAGTCGTGAAACAACTTCGCACCACCCTTTTCCTACTGCTGTCCCTGCTGACTTATTCAGGCAACATGCAGGCACAAACACTTGCCGAACAGTATTGGCAACTGCTTTCTGCGGCTCAGGAGGCTTACTATGAAGCTGTTGGCTACAGAGTGGGAGACGAGATTCCTCTGACGGCTGACCAACTGAGCAGCAATGCAAGCGACTGGAAGGAAGGGCAGTATCTCTCGTATTTGCTGGATGGCGACCCCTCGACCTTCTGGCATAGCGACTGGCACAACCAGGTCTTGGAGACACACTACATTCAGATAGACCTGGAGGAGCCTGTCAGTTGCGACCTGAGCCTGTATGTCCTACGCCGTCAGACTGCGCGTAATCACGTCACACGTATGGGGCTTCTTGGCAGCAGCGACGGGAACGACTGGACACGCATCGGGCAATATCAGCTTGGCAACGCAAGCTCTGGACAAGAATTTATGACCTCTCCTCTTCCCTTGAACGGCGTGTCCTACAACTTCTTGCGTCTGACCATCGAAGAGACCATTGATGGCTACATCTACGGACACTTTGCTGAGATAAGGCTTTATGAAGGAGAGAACATAGGCCCGAGCTACTTGGTTGACCTCGGCTCCCATGCTGTCACTTTCAAGAAGAAGATTGACGATGCTGCCAAGGTTAAAGAAAGTGGTATCACCATTGAGTTGCTTGAGGAGCTTCAGCAGGCGTATGATGCCTTCACGGCAGAGTTCGAGCGCATCAAGGATGGCGGTGTGCCTTCCTTTGTGCAGTACACCAATCTTCCTTCGCTCTTTATCAATACCTACAACGGCAGCGCAATCACCAGCGAGACCAGCTATCAGTATGCCAAGATGTGGCGTGTGGAGGGTGACAGCATCGCCGTCTATGATTCACTCAAGATACGTGGTCGAGGCAATTCAACATGGGGCTTGGAGAAGAAGCCTTACCGCATCAAGTTCCAGAAGAAGCAGAAGTTCCTCGGTAAGCATCATGCCAATGCCAAGAACTGGACGCTTATGGCGAACCATGTCGATAAAACTTTGCTGAGAAACGCTCTTGCAAGTTTCATAGCAAAGCGTTTCGGTCAGACCTTTGTGCCTTCAGCCCTCCATGTGGACGTTGCCCTTAACGGTGAATACTTGGGCAATTATCAGATAAGCGACCACATGGATGTCCACAAGCGACGTGTTGAAATCTATGAGCAGGAGTATGACGAGACGGACGAAGACGCGGACATCACCGGTGGCTATCTCCTTCAACTCGATGGAGCAGCTGGTTCCGACCCCGTTAACTTTAGGGCGGGTACTACTGGCTCGCTCATCTCTATCAAGTCTCCAGATGAAGATGTTATCTTTGAAAGGCAAAAACAATATATCAAAAACTATGTCGATGCCTTTGAGACAACACTTTTTGGTAGTAACTATACAGACCCGGAGCTGGGTTATCGTTCGCTTGTTGACAGCCTATCGCTTGTCTCGTATTTCCTGACTGTTGAGTATTGTGCCAATGCTGACGGCTATTACAGCATTTATTTCTATAAAGACCTCGATGACCCCGTGTTCTATTGGGGGCCTTGTTGGGACTATGACATCGCCTTTAATAATTGTAACCGCCTGGGAGAGTTCACGAACAGAATGATGATAAACAGTGCTTACGGCGATGGCATAGGTCGTAGTTGGTTCAGTCGGTTCTTCTCTGACCCCTGGTTCAAGCAGCTTTCGGGGCGTGTATGGCATAAAGCGCTTGCCGATGGGCTGGTGCATGATGCTCTTACATTCGTGGATAGTGTGGCGCAGCACATTGATGAGAGTCAGCAACTTAACTTCCAGAGGTGGAGCATCACGCAGCGAACTTGGGACGAACTCATGCTCTTTAGTACTTATCAAGAGGGTGTGGATTACCTGAAGCAGTTCCTCGTGGACCATGCTACGTATCTCTCAACGCAGCTTCCAACCCCTGATGACTTGCAACCTATAGTGGAACCAACAGTCAATCCACTTGGCCTTAGCCTCACGCGCGCGTATTATATATATAATGTAGGGTCGAATAATCCTGTGGACTTTCTCGACGACGGCAGTAACCTTGTTTGTGGTTGGGAGTTCGATGTCAGTCGAAAGGCAACCCAGCAATGGCGCATCGAGCCTATAACGGGTGACTATTACCGTATCGTCTCGCCCGATAGCCGCTTTGCCATCACGGATATGGCGATAGAAAAGAATGGCAGTTACTTAACCGGCACTCAGTTGCAGGTAACGGAGATAGATACGGACAACGACCGTCAGCTCTGGCGCTTCGTGCCGACATCGGGTAACTTCTGTATCGAGAACAAGCAGACGATGCTGGCTTGGAACAACTCGCACGGACTGGCATCGAATGGCAACCCCATTCTCTCATGGACCAACAATGCGGACAACGCCTCGAAAACGACCCGACAATGGTACATTGCGGAGGCTGACGAATTGCCCGACGAAGATCCGATTGCCATGCTCGAGAGTGAGGTGGACTATCGCATCACATATAACCCGGCGTCAGAAGAGGTGCTGATTCGCATCCCGACTGACGCAAAGAACCGTGAGGGTGTCATCCGTCTCTATGACATGCAGGGACGACACATAAACACTGGTACCATCGAACAGCCCATCAGCATGGCTGGAATGCCGCGCGGCATCTACATGCTTAGATGGACGGTGCAAGGCCATAGCCGCAGCCTGAAGTTCCTGAAACCATGACATCTTCAGCAGGCCAGCAGGTTATGACACTATTGATTTCTATCCATGAAATTTTGTCAGTCGTGGCGTTTTGGCACGCACTTTGTATATATGTGAGTGAAATGTCTAACCAATTAACTAAATAAAGACTTATGAACGTAAAACCATTGGCAGACCGCGTGCTTATCGAGCCCGCACCTGCAGAGACAAAGACAGTAGGCGGCATCATCATCCCCGACACCGCTAAGGAAAAACCCCTGAAAGGCACAATCGTAGCCGTAGGAAACGGCACCAAGGACGAAGAGATGGTCCTCAAAGAGGGCGACCAGGTGCTCTATGGCAAGTACGCCGGCACAGAGGTGGAGATTGAAGGCAACAAGTATCTCATCATGCGTCAGAGCGACGTAGTGGCAATCTTGAGCTAATTCATAATTAACAATTCATAATTCATAATTAGGCTACGCCAGAAAAGGCCGCGAACAATTATGGATTATGAATGAGAGAAACATTATGAATTATGAATTAAAATTATGAAATAGAATAAAGTGTTTAACCATCATAATTCATTTTTCGCGACAATGATTGTGAATTATGAATTATGAATTATGAATTAAAAAAAATGGCAAAAGATATTAAATTCAACATTGATGCCCGCGAGCAGATGAAGCAGGGCGTTGACCAGTTGGCAAATGCAGTTAAGGTGACTCTCGGCCCGAAGGGTCGCAATGTCATCCTCGAGAAGAAGTTTGGCGCTCCCCAGATTACGAAGGACGGCGTCACAGTGGCTAAGGAAGTGGAGCTTGCTGACCCCTTCCAGAACGCAGGTGCACAGCTCGTGAAGAGCGTGGCCAGCAAGACTGGCGACGATGCAGGCGACGGCACAACGACCGCTACCGTATTGGCTCAGGCCATCGTACGCGAGGGCTTGAAGAACGTCACCGCAGGTGCCAACCCCATGGACCTGAAGCGTGGTATCGACAAGGCTGTGGCCAAGGTCGTGGAGAGCATCAAGAGCCAGAGCGAACAGGTAGGTGACAACTACGACAAGATTGAGCAGGTGGCTACCGTCAGCGCAAACAATGACCCCGAAATCGGTAAGCTGCTGGCCGACGCAATGAAGAAGGTCAGCAAGGATGGCGTTATCACCATCGAAGAGGCAAAGGGTCGCGACACCACCATCGGCGTTGTCGAGGGTATGCAGTTCGACCGTGGCTACCTCAGCGCATACTTCGTAACAAACACGGAGAAGATGGAGTGCGAGATGGAGAACCCCTATATCCTCATCTACGACAAGAAGATTTCGAACCTGAAGGACTTCCTGCCCATCCTCGAACCCGCTGTTCAGACCGGCCGTCCTCTGCTCGTCATTGCAGAAGATGTTGATAGTGAGGCTCTGACCACACTCGTTGTGAACCGTCTGCGCGGACAGCTGAAGATTTGCGCAGTCAAGGCTCCTGGCTTCGGCGACCGTCGCAAGGCTATGCTCGAGGACATCGCCATCCTGACTGGCGGTGTTGTCATCAGCGAAGAGAAGGGCTTGAAGCTCGAACAGGCTACCATCGAAATGCTGGGTTCAGCCGACAAGGTAACTATCTCAAAGGACAACACGACGATTGTCAGCGGTCACGGCGACGGCCAACTCATCAAGGACCGTGTCAATCAGATTAAGAACGAGATTGAGAACACCACCTCTTCCTACGACAAGGAGAAGCTGCAGGAACGTCTCGCCAAGCTCAGTGGCGGTGTGGCAGTGCTCTACGTTGGTGCTCCCTCCGAGACAGAGATGAAGGAGAAGAAGGATCGCGTAGATGATGCTCTGTGCGCAACCCGTGCAGCCATCGAAGAGGGTATCATCCCCGGTGGCGGTGTGGCTTACATCCGCGCCATCAAGGCTCTGGAAGGTCTGCAGGGCGAGAACGCCGACGAGACAACCGGCATCCGCATCGTGGAGCGCGCAATCGAGGAGCCTCTGCGTCAGATTGTCGAGAACGCAGGCTTGGAGGGCAGCGTCGTTGTCAACACCGTCAAGAACGAGAAGGGCGACTATGGTTACAACGCTCGTGCTGACCGCTACGAAGACCTCCGCAAGGCCGGCATCATCGACCCCGCTAAGGTGGCACGTGTGGCACTGGAGAACGCAGCCAGCATTGCAGGCATGTTCCTCACCACTGAGTGCGTCATCTGCGAGGCAAAGGAAGACAAGCCCGAAATGCCTATGGGCGGTGCTCCCGGCATGGGCGGCATGATGTAAAAAGGCGAGCCTCACCCCATCCCTCTCCAAAAGGAGAGGGTGATAAATAGCAAAGCCGCTTCGTCCGAAAGGATGGAGCGGCTTCTTTGTGTATATAATGCTTGGTCTTTACTTGATGACAACCTTTTTGCCACCGATGATGTTCATGCCGTGCTGGGGCTTGCTAATGCGCTGTCCGGCAAGGTTATACATGGTTTCATTCTCTTTGGAAAGCGCTGAGGCGGGGCCTTCGACAGGCGAGGCCGTGCCTGGACCTGTGTATTGCCCGATGAAGAAGATGGCGCCTGTGCTCCGCTCGCTGATGGTGTAGAAGAACGGACGGTTGGCATGGAAGGTCACATAGCGGGGCATACCTGTTGAATAGTCTTCAATCACGGTGACAGCAGCTGCTTCTGTGCCATCTTCATTAAGGTCGATGATGGCCTTCTGGAACATATTGCTGATATAAATATTGTCGTTGCAGAAGTACGGGAACTCGGCCTGCATCGTGAAAGCCTTTGGCATACCCAGCTCCTCCATGATGTTCGTGAGCGGGATGTTCGAGCTGGTGCTGAGGCGTGGCAGCTTTAAATCCACATCATAGGTCGATGCTATGAACTCTATGTCCTTGCCGCTCATCTCGCTAAGGGCTTCATCGATGGTCTTGCCTTCGCGTGGCAGGAAAACTGTCATCAGATAGGCTTCGTTGCCATAGGGCAGGCGGACGGCTTGGTAGAGGTCGTTCTCTGTGTATTCATACTTCTCATATTGTTTCATCATCGGCACGGTCTGTACGCCATTGAACGATTCCTCGCGTGTCAATTCCTTGTCGAATGGGTTCGTCCAAGCCCCTTTGAAGTAGAGGGCATTCAGCAGGTAGCTGACGGCTGTGGGCTTGAATGACTGCTCGTTGAGCACTTCTGGAATCATGCCGTGCGTGCGCTCGCTGGCCCACCCGTTGATGATGTCGAGGGCGTTCTGCATGTCGTTGAAGTCGAGCGACTGAGGCTGTGCGTCATAGAAGGCATTTGCCTTTTCGATGAACTCCTCTTGTAGCTCAAAGCCCAGCCCGCTGTTTACGAAGACTGTGTTTGCAATCTCGGCTGCTGTCGTCTCGTCGAGCGTCGGTGCCTCGCTGAGCATCTTGCGGCAGAAAGCGTTGATAGCATCAGCTCCAGCATCGCCGAAGCCCAGCACTTGGTTGATTTCCTGCTGTGTCTCTCCTGCGGCTCCGTTGTTCATCAGGCCAAGGGCATAGGTGATGCTCAAGGGCGACATGATGCTGCTCTCTTCGCCTCTTGCCTTGCGGAACAGGTTGAAAGCGAAGTCGTTGTTGCTCTCCACGAGCTTCTTTTCCTCTGCTGTGAGGTCGATGTCCTTGCGTACATTCTTCAATGGCTCGCCCATATACTGCCCCATGAAAAAGATGGTGCCCGTGCTGCGCTCGGTGATAAGGTAGAGGAAGGGGTGGTCGGCAATGAACTCAGCATAGCTTGGGGCATCGATACCTTCATCGTCCTCGATGATTGTTACAGCCGATGCCTCTGTGCCCTCCTCGTCGAGCTTTATCTTGGCCACTTGCTTCATCATGCTTATCCAAGTCGTCGCGTTGCAGAACTTATTGAAGCCATAGCCTCCCATGAAGGCGTTGGTCAGACCCAGGGACTTCATGATGTCCTCCAAGTGCAGGTCTGTGGTGGTCTCGAACTTGGGCAGGTAGAGGTCCACATGGCTTGTGCCATACTGGTATATCCATTCATCTTCATCCATTTCGCCCAATGCGCTGAGCACGTCGTCGATGGTCTTGCCCCATTTAGGCAGGAAGACCATCATCTGATAGGCCATGTTGCCGTATGGCAGGATGACGGACTGATAGACATTGTTCTCGGCGTAGGAGAACTCGCTGTACTGATGCATCATCTGCGTCTCGGCGCGTCCCTCGTCGAAGAGGCAGCGCTGTGTCTCAGCGGCATTGAATTTGTGCGTCCATTCGCCCTTGAAGTAGATGGCATTCAGCAGGTAGCTCACCACGTCGTCGCGAAACTCGCTCTCGCTAAGGGCCTCCTGAATCATGCCCTCCGTGTGGTCGCTGCACCATTGATTGATGACGTCGCGCGTCTGCCCGTCGCTGAAATTGCGGACTTCGGGCGTTACATCGTAATACTGCTGGGCCGTCTCGACGAAGGCTGGCAGCAGTTCGTAGCCTTTCCACGAATTGAAGTAGATGTTGTTGGCGATGGACACGCGTGTCTTCTCGTCGAGGGTGCCGCTCTCCATAAGCATTTTCTTGCAGAACTGATTGATGACCTCAGCGCCGCCCACACCCTGACTGCCCAGGACGGCATCAATCTCGTCGCGAGTAATGCCGTTGGCACCGTTGTTCAACATACCCAGGTCGATGGTGATGCTCAAAGGGGAGAGCACCATCGAGGACTGCTCCGTCTCCTGCGCCCTGGCCTTTTGGAAGAGGTTGATAGCGAAGCGGTTATTGTTCCTCACGAGTAGGTACTCGTTGTCTGTCAAGTCAATACTTTTAGGATTGGCCTTGGCGTTGAACCCTATGACGGACGCCATAAGGACGCTCGCAAAAAGAAGAAATTTTTTCATGGCTGTATCGTTTTATGGTTAATGGACTGTTGTTCCTTTCAGGCAAGGGAAGGCTCTCGTTTCAGCTGCTCTAAGGCTCTGCACAGCTGGTCGGGGCACGAGGTGGGTTTCGCGCCGCAGCGGATGCCGTTCAGCCGCTGGATAACGTCGTCAATCTTCTGTCCCGTCACCAGTCGGCTGATGCCCTGCAAGTTGCCGTTGCAGCCGCCAACGAAGAACACTTGCTGGATAACATCGTTGTCATCCACCGTTACGTCAATCACTTTCGAGCAGGTTCCCTGCGTCATGTACTGTGTGTGTTTCATAATGATTATGTTGTTCTCGTCTGCAAAGGTAGTAAAAAATCTTTAGATGCCGTGCCAATTCCCACATTTTTTCTCTTTCCTTCACACACCTCAACGCATCGCGAAGTACGTCTCCTCACGTTTCTTCATTCAACGATGCACGCCACATCATTCAACACAGCACGTTACGAGAAACTGTTTCACACGCTGAAACAGTTTGTTTCGCCCGTGAAACAAATCGTTTCAACGTGTGATACAAAATGGTCCCCTTCCCTTTGTTGAACCTCGTTACGCTTGATGAGTTCCTCCAGACAAGACTCATTAGAGTAAAATAAAGCATCTTTCTTTCAGAAATAATCCGAATCGCTTGGCAGTTCGAATTATTGTTTGTATTTTTGGAAAAACTATAGGCGTTTAACATCATACAAAAGACATGATAGCGACACGACCAACAACATTTAATATAGGGCAACTCCATATATTGGAGATGCTAAACAGGTGTAACACAGAGAAGTCATTGAAGGAACTGAAGAAAGCCTTGTTTGATTTCTATTCTAAGGAAGTGGATGCTGAAGCCGACCGCTTGTGGGAGTCTGGGGTCATAAGCGGTGAAAAGATTGAGGAATGGGGTAAGCAGCACATGCGTACTCCCTATATTCATGCCTGATGAGAAGGATTGTCTTAGACACCAGCTGCCTTTTGATGTGTGTCTCGCGGGAGAGTCCTTACCATATAATGATTCGCATTTCAAAGTCCTTAATGAGATAGAGTTCCCCAAGGTGAAAGTCATAAGGATAGAGGAATACTAGCTGTTTTGTTTCGCGTGCCGAAACAACTTGTTTCGCCCGTGAAACAAAGTGTTTCCACACGCGAAACAGTTTTTCGAGACCTTTTATGTTTTTAGTGCTTGCACAAATATAGTCGCCTAAAAGCTGGTACTCCATCTCGTTTACATGTGTATTTGGGTACAAAGATAATAAGGGTGTTCCCCAAAAAAGAGAAATGCAGGAGAAGTTAGAGGAAATTATGGGGCAATTTCCTCTAATTCCTAATCAAGTAGGAGCATGAAGAACGAATCTTCATGCTCCTCTCGATTATGTTATAGTATGTTAGTTACCTTCTTTGACGGCGGGCGCTGACGCGGGGGGAGGAGTTTGCGGGTTCGCTCGCTTCTTTCTTCTCCTTCTTTGCTGTGCTGCTGGCGGTGGTGGTGTCGCTGCTCTTTGACTTTGAGGAGCGGCTGCCGAAGAAGGAAGATTTCTTTGTCGCTTTCTCTTCCTTTGCTGCCATTTCTGCATCGAGGCTGTCCTTCTTTGTCGTGTCGGGCAGGAAGCCGCTGCCCCAGACGTTCTTCTCGAAGTCGTTTATCTGTTTCTCGATGCGGGTCTGCTCTGCCACCATGTCGCTGTCTGTGGGGCAGTAGTTGGCAAGCACTTTGCCCTGCATGTTGTTGGTCTTGTAGATTTTGCCCTCGTAGCGGTTCATGGCAAAGAAGTCGTCTGCCGTCATGTTGGTGACATTGTTCAGGTTGCTGGGCATCATGGGGAGCTTGGCAAGCCAGGGAGCCACATCGTCGTAGTTGACCCAGAAGAGCGGGTAGGGTGTGGCATCGGTGCTGAACTCGTCGGCACCACGCATAAGGATGGGGCAGAGGGCTGTCACCTTGGTCTTGAAGATGCCGGTGCGCTGATCCATGTAAATGCTCTCCTTGATGTAGTAGCGTGTGGCTTCGGCGCTGGGTACGTCGCTGTCGGCAACGGTCAGCTTGCCGTCGTTTTCTTCATAATAGATGCCGTAACGCTCCAGCATGTCCTTCACTTCGAGCTTGTCCTTTTCGGCGAATGACTCGTTGCCGTCCAGCTTGTAGGTGTAGGCGGTGACGCGGCCGGTGAGGATGAGGCGGAAGAGGTAGGTGAAGAGGTTCACCTGCTTGCCCATCGGCTCAACGGGATAGTACATCGGGGCATTCTTGTCCTTCGTCAGGTCGAGCTGGCGGTAGATGTCGCGCTTCCACACCACATCGTCCGGCATGGATGCCGTGGTGGGGAACATCAGGGATGCGCGGTCGGTGGCAGAGGATTTTGCTTGCTCGGTTGCCGGGGCTGTGATAGCACGACGCTTGGCGGGCTGTGCCTTTGCTGCACCTGCCACAAGGAATGTGACCATTATGAGAGAAAGTATGCGTTTCATAATATCATTTACCATTTAATCATTTACCATTTACTATTTCTCCTGGAGAGGGGAGGGGGCTGTTTATTTTATGATGACCTGCATGGCACCGTCCAGTGTGCGCTCTATGCCGTCGGGACCAGTGGCGTGTATGTCGGTGATGTAGAATCGCTTGTTACGAGCCAGACCGCGCATCTGTGCCTTTTGCTGGTCGGAGAAGTTCGCGCCGTTGCTCTTATAGGGGACGGCATTGCCCATTGCATCGTAGAAGACCGTCTCAAAGCTGTTCACGCGGAAAGCGATGTTGAGCAGTCCGTCGTCGATGGCTGCGCCGATGCCTTCGGTGCCCATGAGCACTTGCTTGGAGATGCTGCCGCCTTTGAAGCGGTTCTCGTCGCCTCCCTCGCCTGCGTATGCGATGTAGGCGGTGGGGTCGGGCAGCTTACGCACGCGGAAGGTGAACTTGCCCATCTCCTGATGGCGGCCTTCGCTTTCTGCGGAGACAGTGATGACAGCCTCTGTTCCGGGTGTCGTGGGGCGTGCATTGTACTTGCCTTCGCCCTTCTGCTCGAAGGTTCCGCCTGTCATGCTGACACGCAGCTTGCTGCTTGGCACGCCAGGCACGGAGACGCTCATCGGGTTGTCGTAGCCGGCATAGAGCACATTCATGATGTCGGCACTGACGGTTGCACTGGGAGCCACAACGCTATACTTCTGCGAGAAGTCGCGGCGCACCTTTTCGCCAGAGCCGTTCAGCATCTCGATGTAGCCGCTGAAGGTGAAGTCGCCCGTCTTGCTGCACACGGTTTCGTAGTAGCCTTTGTCGCTCTGAATCTCACGGCCACCGATGTAGATGGTCGGGCGGCGGGTGGTATCGACAGCTGCCATGATGATTTGTGCGCTGAAGCGTCCGCCCTGCACGATTGTCTGGGCATTAGGGATGACGTAGGCATTGAGCTGGTTCACGCGGATGTCCTTGACATCGACATTGCTAATGAGGTTGTGGAGCACCTCGCCCTCGGCATAGCGCACATCGCTCTGCAACTTGGTAAGCAGCGTCACAGCGGCAGCCGTAGGCATGTTCTCGAAGGAATACTCCTGCCAGTTCTTGCCGAGGGTCGTTGCTTTTGTAGGCACTTCTGTGCTCAGGTTGCTGGAGATGATTTCCTTCTTCTCCTGGTCTGTCACCATCTGTACGATGCGTTTGCGGTAGCTGTTGATGGCATCGTAGAGTTCCTTGCCGCGTCCTTTGCCTGGGGCAAGCATGACTTGTGTGCTGGCTTCCAGGTCTTCGCGGTTCTTTATGTCGTTCACGTCACCCTCTTCGCCGTCAGATTCCCTGACGACGGCTTCTTTGAGTTCCTCCGCAAGGTTATAGAGCGAATCGCTCATGCCACGCACATACTGCGCCTTCTCGTACCATTCCTTCACCTTGGCAGGATTGCTCTTCATCTGCTGCTCGAAGGTGCTGTAGATGCCTTGGTTGACCTTGGAGGCATTCTCGGTACTTTTCTTTAGCCCGTCTGCCACAAGCGAGAAACCTTCCAGTACGTCTGTTGACACGTTGAGTGCCAGCATGGCCAGGAGGACCAGGTACATCAGGTTGATCATCTTCTGACGTGGGGATATCCTTTTCTTCTTTATTGGCATTGCTTTCTGAATAATCGGATTATTCTGAATACTCTGAATACTCGGAGTTCTTTACTTCTCGCTTGATGTTGCATTGCCTGCTACGCCCATGTTGATGGTGAGGGCGCCTATCATGCGGGCATAGACATTGTTGAGTTCCTCAATCTGCTGTGCCATGCGGCGTGTCTGCTCGTCGATTTGCTCGATGGTGCCGACCTGCTTGCTGATGTTGCGCAGCTGAAGTTCATAGACAGTGGCAATACCGGTGAGGGAGCGGTTGAGGTTCTCCATCTCCTCGCTGTCCGTGGTCATGCGCTCTGCCTGCTTCCTGACACGCGACAGCACGTCGGTGAGTTCGGTAAGCTCTTCGGCATAGTTCTTGACGGCTTCCTCGATGGCAGCCGGGTCTGTTGCCTTGATTTGGTTGGGATCGACGGTCGGGCCGCCGTTCTGAATCTGCTCGAGTGCAAGCTGTGCCTGTGCTGCTGCCTGACCAGCTGCGGCAAGGTTGGCAGCCGCTGCGCTCAGGCCTGTGCCTGCTGCCAGAGCATCGGGGTCGATGTTCCCGCCACCAACAGCACCGCCTATCACAGCAGGCCCTCCACCGCCGATAACAATGGGGCCTTCTGGCATTTCAGCACCTTCTGGAAGCGGCGAACCGCCTGCCACCACGATAGCCTGTCCTCCGACGGCAGCGCCTTCTCCCTCTGCACGAGGCGTTTTCTCATACGTCTTCTCGAAGCCGGAGATGAAGAACACAAGCACCTCGGTCAACATACTGATGAACAGTATCTCGTTGGCTCCGGGGATGTGCGTCAGTTTGAACAAGGCACCTAAAACCACGACTGCAGCACCCCAGCTGTAGGCGTAATTCATAAAAACTTGGCCGGATGGAGAGTCCATCCACTTCTGCAATTTTGCTATAGGATTCATGTTGTTTGTATCTTTTCTGTGGTTGTTATGCTGTTATGGGAAAATAGTGTTAGCGGCGAGTTTTGCGCGTACTGAGTGGCTGCCCGGTGGAAGAGCCTTTCGGACTCTTGCTCTTACCTGCCTTGGCGGAGCCGCCGCCTGCTTTGGTAGAGCCAGACTTGTCGGTGACCATTGTGCGGACGCAGCGGAAACCGACGAAGCAGCGCGGCTGGTTCTGGTATTCGTAGGAACGCCAGGCACTGCGTATCATGCTCTCGGGGTCTTTCCAGGAGCCGCCTCTGACGGATTTCTTCTTCAGGCGGTAGGGGTCTTCCTTGGCTGCGTTGTAGGTGAGTTCGGGGTTCATGTCGGCCATGCTCTCCACGCCAGCTTCGGTATAGACGGTGCTGGTCCACTCAGCCACGTTGCCTGCCATGTCGTAGAGGCCGTTGCTGTTGGCACTGAAGATGCCGCACTTGCTGGTGATGAGCGAGCCGTCCTTCGTGTAGTTGCCACGGTCGGGCTTGAAGTTGGCATAGAAGCAGCCCTTGTCGCTCTTGACGTCGGTGCTTTCCCAGGGGAAGGGGTTGCCCTCCTTGCCTCGGGCGGCGAACTCCCATTCCACTTCGCTCGGCAGGCGGTAGCGCTGTATCTGCTTGGCATAGCCGCCCAAGCCCTTCATCAGGAAGTTGGTGCGCCATGCGCAGAAGGCATTTGCCTGTTCCCATGTGACGCCTACAACTGGATAGTCGTCGAAGGCAGGGTTGGAGAAGTAGAGCTTCATGTACCGCTCGTTGTTGGCATTCTGGAAGTCGTTCACCCAACAGGTCGTGTCGGGATATATATTAACAATGTATGTGTTGAGGAAATCCCACGGGCCGGAGAGCGGACGGGTGATGGTCTGACGGATGATTTTGCCGTCGTCGTCAATCCAGGCTGTGTCCTTGCTGATGATGACCTGCTCGGTGCTGACAGCGTGGTCTGTGTTGAGGTCGCGCTCTTCGGGATTGAGGCGGTACTTGCGCTGGGCAGCTGTCACATAATCGTAAATCTCGTAGCGATAGTTCATCTGGCTTGCGTCGAGCATCTTTGTGCCGTCGATGGGATGGATGGTATAGACGCTCTGGATGGCGCGGTCTTCGTCCTCGTTGGCTTTGCGCCAGGGGATGCTCTTGCTCCAGTCGAGGTGAGGCGTGATGGGGTTGCCCTCCTTGTCCTCCTCAATTTTGTACGTCTCATCGCCGCCAAAAGCAGGGTCGGCCAGGCGCTCGCGGATGATGCTGTCGCGCACCCAGTTGACGAACTGGCGGTACTTGGCGTTGCTTATCTCATGCTGATCCATCCAGAAGCCATCGACACTGATGTCGCGCAGAGGAAACTCTGTGCCCCAGAGCGTGTCGTTCTTCTCAAGACCGATTTTGAGCGACCCCTTGTGTATGGGAACCATGCCGAAGGGGGTTGGTTCCGAGAAGGAGGAGCCTTTGACACCTGTCAGTTCACCTCCCACAGCATTTGCCGAAGAGCTGGAACCAAGGCAGGAGGCCAAGGCCATGCAGCCGATGGCTGCACCTAATAAAAGCAGACTTTTTGTCTTCATATTGTAGTTGTTATGTGTATCTGACTTGTCCGACGTGTCTGACTTGTCCGAGTTTCTTTCAAAGTATTCTTACTGACTTGTGCAGGTTCTTTCCTCTCTTTGTGACGTTTAGGTCGTGCTGGTAGCCGATGAGTATTTCGTGCGTGCCGTTGAGTGCTCCGATGCCGCCGGTGTAGATTTCGTAGGAATAGCCGATGTTGATGCCGTGGAAATCGAAACCGAGCAGCACGCCTGCGCTGATGGTCGGGCTGTACATCACGCCGCCGTAGAGCTTGTGCCTGTTCCCGTCGTAGAGGAGTCTTGCATTGATGTCGCCTCGCCAGGACAGGAGGTCGGAGCGCACCATCGCGTCCATTGCCAGCTTGTAGCGCGGGTGGCGGAATGCGAGGTTGTATCCTCCCTGCACATGGAACGTGGGATCTACAGTCACTTCGTGCGTCTTGTCATCGCCCAGCTTGACGGTGGGTCCGAGCAGGTGGATGGCGCTGATGCCGACGTACCAGAGCTTCTTGTAGGTGTAGCGCAGACCGATGTCAAGGTCGAAGGCTTGTCCTTTTACGTCGTTCGTGGCGAATGCAGGGTCGCTGGCATCTGCCAAGTCAAGTTCCGAACCGTTGAATCCAATCAGTAATAGTGCTGGACGTACGCCGATGCTGATGCGGCCTTTCGCAAATTTCTGGTGGAATGCGTACTGGAGCTGTATCTTCTTGTTGCTGAAGGCTCCGATGGCATCATTGAGGAAAGCTGCGCCCACACCGTGCTTCGGCCCGATGAAGAAGAGCGGCATATCGGCGTGGATGACCATTGTCTTCGGTGAGCCCTCGAAGCCAACCATTTGCATACTGTATGCGCCAATGACATTCAATTTGCTGTCCAGCCCTGCCGCTGCAGGGTTGTAGTAGGACTGCAACGCCCATGTGTTGGTAAACGCTGCGTCGAACTGTGCCCTTGCTACAAGGGACATGAGGAGCATACCTATCCAGAGCAGTCTTTTCATCCTGTATTTAATAACGATGTGAAGTGTCGGTTTATTGTGTCTGTCGGCGCATAATTTTCTGCAAAAGTACAAATCTTTGTGAAGATGGTGGGAATAGGCGACAGACAAAACACGCGGTAATGGTCAACACAGCGCGTTGCGATGGCAGTCATCGCGTGTTGTGTTGACCATTACCGCGTGCGGTATTTCTATGGTTTGCGGAAATCTTCCCACCCCTCGATGTCTTCGATGTAGGTTCCGTTCAGATTAGGAGCTGTTCGCTCGTACTCTTCCTTGCTGACTTTTTGCTTTGTCGAATCGGTTTCCAGCAGGTATTCCGTGCCGCCGGAGACCATCTCGTTGCCTTGAATGGAGAAAGTCTCACGGGCTTCTCCTGTGAGGGCAATCTGACTGTTTTCCAGCTTGATGAATTTCGACAGAAAGGAGCCGTCGCGGTTGCTGCCGCTGCGGATAATGACACCGTCCGGCGTGATGCTGAGCCCAATCTGCGCATAATCCACATAGGTGATGAGTTGCAGCGAGTCATTGGGATAGGTGAAGATGGCTGCGTATGGCGGTTCGCCGCGCATCAGAATCTCGGGGCAGTCGTCCCCATCCAAGTCAGTCGCAAGAAAGAGGATAGGCGGGTTTTGCCTGTAGTCAAGCCCTTTCCTTCTCTGTGTTTCGTTGCTGTTCAGTTGTTTCCATGCAGCGGAGAGCGTATCCTTGGAGCAGGGGAGCGGCACTTTCTTCAGCTCGGTGAAGACTAAGCCTTCGTCTGTCATAATGCTTGTCGTTGAGTTAGCATCGCTTTTCCCGTCATCCTTTGTCTGCGATGAACCGCAGCCGGTCGGTATGAGTGCGACAGACGCCAAAACTATTGCATAAAGAATCTTTCTCATGTCTGTTCTTCTGATTTATCCGTTCTTTGAAAGACAAAGATACGACTTCTTTTCTTTCCCGCCAAGAAATATAATGTTTTTTTGCGGCATAGTCCCATTAAAACATAAAATAATGGCAAAAAGCATTCAGTTTCGCCATTTTTAGTTATCTTTGCAGCCAAAAATTAATGTTATATATAAATAAGGTATAAGAAATGGCACAACAAGAAGATGTTTTCAAGAAGATAGTGTCGCACTGCAAAGAGTACGGCTTCGTTTTCCCATCAAGTGATATTTACGACGGACTGGGTGCCGTCTATGACTACGGTCAGAACGGTGTAGAGCTCAAGAACAACATAAAGCAGTACTGGTGGCAGAGCATGGTTCTGCTCCACGAGAACATTGTGGGCATCGATGCAGCCATCTTTATGCACCCCACGACCTGGAAGGCCAGCGGACATGTGGATGCCTTCAACGACCCCCTCATCGACAACCGCGACTCGAAGAAGCGTTATCGTGCCGACGTGCTCATAGAAGAGCAGATGGCAAAGTACGAGGACAAGATTCAGAAGGAGATAGAGAAGGCTCAGAAGCGGTTCGGCGATGCTTTCGACGAAGCGCAGTTCCGTGCCACGAATGCCCGCGTCCTGGAGAATCAGGCGAAATACGATGCCTTGCACCATCGCTTCCAGGAGGTGATGAATGCAGAGGGTGGCATCGACCTCGATGGTCTGAAGCAGATTATCCTCGATGAGGAAATCGCCTGCCCCATCAGCGGAACTCGCAACTGGACAGACGTGCGTCAGTTCAACCTCATGTTCAAGACCGAGATGGGCAGCACCGCCGACGGAGCCAGCACTATTTACCTGCGTCCCGAAACGGCGCAGGGTATCTTCGTCAACTATCTCAATGTCCAGAAGACAGGCCGCATGAAGCTCCCCTTCGGCATTGCCCAGATAGGCAAGGCTTTCCGCAACGAAATCGTTGCCCGCCAGTTCATCTTCCGTATGCGTGAGTTCGAGCAGATGGAGATGCAGTTCTTCATCCAGCCAGGCACAGAACTTGATTGGTTCGCCAAGTGGAAGGAGACCCGCATGAAGTGGCACCAGAATCTCGGTTTCGGCGCAGAGAACTACCGCTTCCACGACCACGACAAGCTGGCGCACTATGCCAATGCTGCCACAGACATCGAGTTCCACATGCCGTTCGGCTTCAAGGAAGTGGAAGGCATACACAGCCGCACGAACTTCGACCTCTCGCAGCACGCCAAGTACAGCGGCAAGAAGATTGAGTACTTCGACCCCGACCTCAACGAAAGCTACACGCCGTACGTCATCGAGACTTCAATCGGTGTTGACCGCATGTTCCTCTCCATCATGTGCCACAGCTATGAGGAGCAGCAACTTCCCGACGGCCAGACACGCACAGTCCTGCACCTGCCCGCAGCTCTGGCGCCTGTCAAGCTTGCTGTCTTCCCCCTCACGAAGAAGGACGGAATGCCCGAGAAAGCACAGGAAATCATCAACGACCTCCGCTTCCACTTCAACTGCAAGTACGAAGAGAAGGATCAGATAGGCAAGCGCTATCGCCGCATGGATGCCATCGGATGCCCCTACTGCGTCACCGTTGACCAGCAGACACTCGAGGACAACACTGTCACCCTTCGCGACCGCGACACGATGGAACAGCATCGCGTTGCCATCAGTGAACTGCGCAGCATCATCGAGGACAAGGTGAGCATCACATCGTTGCTCAAGAAGCTGCTGTAGCCTCCTCCAACCCCGATACGTTGACAAGTATGATTAAGAATATCTTCCTTGCTGCTGCAACTCTGCTGCTTCTTGCTTCCTGCAAGGGCAGTGATGAGGAGTATGACCCCCGCCATGACTGGCAGGCTCGCAATGCCCAGTGGTTTGCCGAGATGTACGACACGGCAAAGGCTGCCATAGCGGAAGCCAAGGCACAGTACCCCAATGGCAATGAATGGGAAAAGCATTGTGACTGGCGTCTCTATCGCACGCTACTCAAGAGTCAGGATGTAGAGGGACCTGCTACGGACTATATCGTCTGCAAGGTCAACAGGCATGGCAGGGATCATTTCCCCGCCGATGACTTGTGGAGTGCTGCCTACACCGACAGCGTCCGCCTTTACTATCGTGGTTGGCTCATGGATGACAATTATCCAGAGAGCAAAACCAATATGACAGTCTTCAGCCAGACCTACTTTGGCGCGGAGCTGGATACAACTACGGCTGCACCCATTGCAATGCCAGTCACCAGCACTGTGGAAGGTTTTATGACTGCCATCCAGTATATGGTCAAAGGCGACGATTGGGATGTCTATGTCCCGCAGGAGCTGGCATACCAGGAACAGGCTTCCGATGCCATTCCCGCCTACAGCACCTTGCTCTACCGCATGAGGATAGAGCTTGTGCACAAGAGCGGTACAGGCATGTCGGAATGGAGGTAAATCATCTGATGTTGCCGCGAATCTTGGTGAGGTAGGCACCCAGTGCCTCCTCGTCGCGGTTGTCGATAATCTGTATCAATTCTTTCAGTTCGGAGCGGATGCCTTCGACGTGCGCCTTGGTGCGCGGGTTGAAGAGTATCTCGCGCAGCAGTGTGTCGTCTTCGCTCAGGACACCTCTCGCTATCTTCAGATGCCGCTTGAACGTCGTGCCAGGCGCATCCTGGTGCTTCATGACAGCAGAGAAGACAAAGGTGCTGACGAAGGGAACCGACAGGCTGTAGGCCATCGCTTCGTCGTGCTCGTCGAAGCTGTATTCGTGAACATTCAAGCCAAGACGCCTGTAGAGGTCGAGGAAGAAGATGCGCCCCATGTAGTCGCCCTCGTTGATGACGATGGCATTCTCCGAAGAGAGTGCTCCGAGGTTGGCAAACGTGGGGCCGAACATCGGGTGCGTCGAAACATAGCGTCTGCCAGTACCTTCGTAGAAGTCCTTCAGTCCGGTCTTGACCGAAGCGATGTCCGATATGATGCAGTCCGGTGGCAGGCACGGGATGACCTGCTGAAAGACATCTGTCGTGTATTTCAGTGTGACGGCATTGATGACGAGTTCCGGCTTGAAGTCGCGAATTTCGTCGAGTGTTGTAAAGCGTTGCGTGTTGTAGAGGAAGCGCATACGGCGTGCGTCAACCTCATAGACGGCGCATTCGTGGTCGAAGGATAGGACATCTGTAAAAAAGCTTCCCATCTTGCCTGCGCCAAGGATAAGTATTCTCATAAGACCCCTCCTAACCTCCCCTTAAAGGGGAGGAAATCCCCTTGTGAGCTGTGTGTGTTGTTATACATAGATATTTGTTTTATGTTGCGCCCCCTCCTTTCTCCCTCCCTTTAAGGGAGGGTTGGGGTGGGTCTTCTACTTATTGATTATCTCCATTTGCTGGCGGACGCTTTCTTCGTGGATGTGTTCGAAGATGTTCTTGATGCAAAGCCTGTCGATGCCGAGCAGTGAGCCTTGTGCACCCCGTTTGTCGAGGATTTCGCTGTAACGGCGCGTCTGCACGATGGTCATGCCGTTCTCTTTCTTGTATTCGCCGATGTTGCGGCATATCTTCATGCGCTTGGCAAGCAGGTCGATGAGTTCGTTGTCTATGTCATCTATTTCCTTACGCAAATCCTTGAGCGTGTCGGGGTGTTCGCTAGTGTCACGGAAGATGAGGCGGGAGACGATGAAGTCGAGCACTTCGGGTGTCACTTGCTGAGAAGCGTCGCTCCAGGCCTTGTCGGGGTCGCAGTGGCTCTCTACGATGAGTCCGTCGAACCCAAGATCCATTGCCTGCTGGCAGAGCGGGGCAATCAGGTCGCGCCGTCCGCTGATATGACTTGGGTCGCACACGACAGGTAGCTGCGGCAAGCGGCGTTTCAGCTCAATGGGAATCTGCCACATCGGTTCGTTGCGATACAGCTTCTTCTCGTAGCTGCTGAAGCCGCGATGGATGGCACCAAGTTTCTGTACGCCTGCGCCGTTGATGCGCAACAGGGCGCCAATCCATAGTTCCAGGTCGGGATTGACAGGGTTTTTGACCAGCACGGTCGCGTCTGTGCCTTTCAGCGCGTCGGCAAGGGCTTGCACGGCAAAGGGGTTGGCCGTGGTGCGTGCTCCTACCCAGAGGATGTCGATGCCATACTTCAGAGCCAGCTCTACATGTTCGGGCGTTGCCACTTCTGTGGCGACAAGCATACCAGTCTCTTTCTTGACATCTGCCATCCACGGGAGGGCTGGCTCGCCGTGACCTTCGAAGCCTCCGGGTTTGGTGCGCGGCTTCCATACGCCGGCACGGAAGATGTGACAGCCTTTGCCTGCAAGCTGCTTGGCGGTAGTCATTACTTGTTCTTCTGTCTCAGCACTGCAAGGACCGGCGATGATGAAGGCTCGCTCCTGGTCACTTGGCAGGTTTAGGGGTTGGAGTTGGAGTTCCATAATATATAATGTATTGTTATCCGTTATCTCATATACTGTTTGTAGGAATGGTCTGTGACGATGCTGCTGTCGCCGATGCTCAGGTTCCATAGGATGCCGTCGCCGCCTTCCTCTGCTGCATCGAGGATTACATTCTCCTCGACAGCATTGTGGCGATACATTCCGGCATTCATGGAGACGACGCTCGAGTTGAAGCGCCTGGTGCTCTTGAACACGGTATGTCGCTTTTGCTTGTTGTTGTACCAATAGGCAAAGCAGTGGTCGTAGAAGCTGCGGCCGCCGTGGCTGAGGAAGCCGACGGCAAACTGGTCGCTATAGCAGAAGTTGTACCAGTTGTTCTCTTTCTCGTCGATGAAGCCGCAACTGCTTTCGTAGTGTTCGTCCGAGTTGTAGTAGAGTGGGTGGATATTGCGGAGGCTGTTGCCTGCGGAGCGCAGTAGGACGCCCACATGCACACCGCCGATGCGCATGTTTGTCAGGGTGTTGTCGTACCCTTCTACAAGCACGCCGATGCAGTCAGGCTTTTTGTTGCCCGTGATATTAGTGTCGGAGATGTCGCTGTCGGATGAGCCGCTGTTTGCTCCGTGCTTGATGTGTATGCCGATTGTTGTGTTCTTGATGGATGTTTGCCGAATGGCCGTCTCGCGTCCGCTGTCGATGGAGATGCCTTTTGCTATGCCTCTGCCGTCGATGATGCCACCTTTCAGGTAGTAGTTGCTGCCGGGCATGGAGATGTTGTTGGCGGGGTCTTTGCCTCCGAGGCGTATCATGGCCTCTTCGCTGTCCCAGTCTTCAGCAGCTTGTATGATGGCGAAGTTCGAGAGTTCGAGTGCGACGCTCTTCTGCGGGTTGGCTGGTGTGAGGATGGGTTTGCCGATGATGTAGATGCCGTCGGGAAAGTAAATGGTGCGGTTGGGGTGCGTGTCGATGACACGTTGAATGTCATCGCTGACGTCTTTCCCTGCCTCCTTTTGTATGAAGTCGGTGACGACAACGTAGCCCCTCCCGGAGTTCATCTGGGCGAGGAGTGTCGCAGGCAATGCCAGGAGCAGGGCGATGAGTGTCAGAGTCTTGTGGTTCATGGCTTGATGTCGATTGCTTTGATGCGTCGGAGTGCTTCTGCGAACATCTCATCCTTGGCACAAAGGCTGATGCGGATGTAGCGACTGCCGTTTGAACCGAAGATGAAGCCTGGCGTGATGAACACCCTTGCCTCGTGCAGGACACGCTCCGTGAGCTCCTCTACATTATTATATATGTCAGGTATGCGTCCCCAGAGGAACATGCCAGTCTGCTCCGGGTCGTACTGACAGCCGAGTAGTTGCATGATTTCCTCAGCGTAGCGGCGACGCTTGGCGTAGGTTTCCACGTTTGCCTGTCTGTGCCAGAGGTCGGTATTGTCGTAGGCTTTTGCTGCCGCAAGCTGCAAGGCGCGGAACGTTCCGCTGTCAATATTGCTTTTTACCTTGAGTATCCAGCTAACGAACTGCGCGTTGGTGGCAAGCATACCTACACGCCAGCCTGGCATGTTGTGGCTCTTCGACATGGAATTGAACTCGATGCAACACTCTTTGGCACGCGGAATCTGCAATATCGACAATCTCTCTCCCTCATTTAGGATAAAGCTGTAGGGATTGTCGTTGACCACAATGATGTTGTGGTGCAGGGCGAAATCAACTAACTTCTCGTAGGTCTCACGTCGCGCCCTTGCCCCGGTCGGCATGTTGGGGTAGTTCGTCCAAAGAAGCTTCACGCGGCTCAAGTCCATCCTCTCCAGAGCTTCGAGGTCCGGCTGCCAGCCATTCTCGGGCAGCAGGTCATAGTTCACTATCTTGGCTCCAAGCAGTTTGCTCAGACTTGTATAGGTGGGGTAGCCTGGATTCGGCACGAGGACCTCTTCGCCAGGATTGACGAAAGCCAGCGTGACATGCAGGATGCCTTCCTTGCTGCCGATGAGGGGCTGTATCTCGGTTGCCGGGTCAAGCTCGACGCCGAACCATCTCATATAGAAGCCTGCCATTGCTGTGCGCAGTTCGGGAATGCCGATGGTGGGCTGATAGCCATGAGCCGTGGGCTTCTGCGCCTCGCGGCAAAGCGTCTCGATGGTCTCGGGCGAAGGCGGCATGTCGGGGCTTCCGATGGCGAGGCTGATGATGTCCTTTCCTTCGGCGTTCATGGCAGCCACCTCTTTCAGCTTACGGCTGAAGTAGTATTCTTTGACGTCGGCCAGTCTTTCTGCCGGAGTGATGTTAAATGCTTTGCTTTCCACTTTCATATATTCCAAGTTGTTTGAGTTCGCGGGTGAGTGGGGTGATGGCGTTGAGCGCCTGGCGGTAGCGTTTCTCGTCGTTGAAGGAGAGGTCTATGTAGAACATGTACTGCCACTCCTGCCCGATGATGGGCAGCGACTGTATCTTCGTCAGGTTGAGTTTGTAGAAGGAGAGCACCGACAGGATGGCGCTGAGGCTGCCTTCCTCGTGGGGCAGGGTGAAGACGAGGCTTGCCTTGTCGATGTGCCTTGTGCTTCGCATGGCGGTCGCTTTCTTCGGATGGGAGAGGACGAGGAAACGCGTGAAGTTATGCTTGTTCGTCTCGATGCCTTCCTGCAAGACCTTCATGCCGTAGATGTCGGCGGCGTCGCGGTGGCAGATGGCGGCGTGTCCGTGCCTCCGTTCGCGGCTGATGTCAGCTGCGGCGCCTGCGGTGTCAGCAACTTCTACAACCTTGAGGTTCGGATGCAGCGAGAGAAATTTGCGGCATTGCATGAGAGCGACAGGATGGGAGTTGACCTCCGTCAGGTCTTCCCAACTCTCGCCTGGCAGACACATGATGCTGTGGCTGATGCGGAGCTTGTGTTCGCCCACGATGGTCATGCCGCTCTCGCGCAGCAGTTCGTAGTTGTGGAGCAGGCTTCCTGCGATGGTGTTCTCTATTGCCATGAGTCCCAGCATGTCTGGGCTTGTCTTGAGCCGTGCAAACATCTCCTCGAAGGTGTTGCAGCAGACCAGTTCCACCTCCTCGCCCTCGAAAAAGCGATGAGCGGCAATGTCGTGGAAACTGCCCTCGATGCCTTGTATTGCTATCCTTCTAACCATTTGTCATTAAAAAAATCCCGCTTCATTGCTGAGCGGGATTTGTATGTATGTGTTGTTGTATTATACCTTATTTATATATATACGACGCTCAGCTTCACTTCATTTGCTAAAGTAAAAGTAATAATAGGAACCGAAGCGGAAGTTGTTGCTGTGTGCCATCTTGCTTACCTTTTGTGATGCAAAGTTAAGACAATTCTTTCTTTCTGCCAAGTAAAAGCCCGATTATTTTACCTTTTTCCTGTAAAAAAGCATCTTGAAGAGCATGATACCTGTGAAATAAGAATAAAAAGTCGTAACTTTGCTGGCAAAATAATACAATAGTACAAACGGTATGTGGTGCAGGTTGTCTGTTTTTATGCTGGCGTGTCTGCTGGTTTTCGGGGCTGCTCGGGCAGAGGCTCCCAGGTTCAATGTGCCACATGGCATCTATTATCAGGAATTCCGCTTGTGGATTACTTCGCCTGTGGAGGGTGCCGCCATCTATTATACCGACGACGGTAGCGACCCGAGGGTGAAGGGAATGCGCTACGGAGGTTCGCTCGGCATCAATGCCACGACGGTCGTCCGCTCGGCATTGCTCCTTGCAGACGGCACTTGGAGCGATGTCACCACCGCCTCCTACATCTTTCCCCAAAGCCTTCTGACGCAAGGCAACACGCCTAATGGCTATCCCGCCTATTGGGGCAAGTACTGCCAAATCTCGGGAACTGCCATTGCCGACTACGAGATGGACCCTGAGATAACGGGCAACAAGAGCTATTCCTCTTTTGTCCTCGACGGCATCACCACACTGCCCATCGTTTCCCTTGTCACCGACAAGGACAACCTTTTCAATAACGTGGCCGACGAAGAGACGGGCGGCATCTACATCTTCACGGGCTGTCCTGTGGGCGACGGCACGGGAAGAGGGTGGGAGCGGCCTGTCACCTTCGAGTTCATCGGTGGCGAGGCCAACCACGACCTCACGATAGACTGCTGCCTGAAGCTGCACGGCGGTCATGGCCGCTTGCCGGAGAAGAATCCAAAACATGCCTTCCGCTTGCACTTCAAGAGCGACTATGGCCCCAAGAAGCTCAAATACCCTGTCTTTGGCGACCGTGCTCCCAAGCGGTTCAACGCTCTTGTGCTTCGCACCTTCTTCGGCTATTCCTGGCAGCATTGGGACAACGCCCAGCGCAGCAAGGCGCAGTATGCCCGCGACCTCTGGACGCGGGAAACGCAGGCCAAAATGGGCGACCCCATCAGCACCGGGCAATACGTCCACCTTTTCCTCAATGGAATGTACTGGGGGATGTACAATCTGTGCGAGCGTGTGAGCGACGACTTTTGTGCACAGCACTTCGGCGGAGCGGAGGAAGACTGGGACGTGACGGAGGTGGATGGCGGAGCCGGGCAGTACCATGCGGCGATTCCCACCTACGGCACTATCGATGCCTGGAACGCAATGGCAGACCTTATCTACGAACTGCCCAACCACAAAAGCTACATGCATCTCATCGGATGTGGCAGCGACGGCAAGCCCAACGTGAAGTACCCGCCCCTGCTCGATGTCGATAACTTCATCCGCTACATGCTCATCAACCTCTATGGCGGCAACACCGACTGGGACCACCACAACTGGTTTGCCTACAGAAACCGCGTCCTCCAGGATCGGGGCTTCCGCTTCATCTGCTGGGATTCGGAGACTGTCCTCGTCTCGGCCACGGAAAACCTCACCTCGAAGAACAACCGGGGCTGCCCGACAGGGTTCCTGAACCGCCTGATGAAGCAGGGCATCTTTGCCCACCGCTTTCATGAGGAGGCGCAGAGGATGCTCACCCACGGCGGCCCCCTGACACCCGAGTCGGCGCTTGCCACTTGGGACAGCCTCGCCAACGTCATCCAGCTTGCCCTTTGGGACGAGTCGGCACGATGGGGCGACTACCGTCGCGACGTGCATCCCTACACCTCGAAAGGCTCTCTCTACAAGCCCGATGTCACCTATCAGACGGAGCGCACCCGCCTGCAGAAGCAGTACTTCCCCGTCCGCACAGCTACTGTCATTCAGCAGCTTCGCGACCGGGGTTGGTTTCCCCAGACCGAAGCGCCTGCCATCTTCGTCGATGATGTGGAACTTGGCTATGGCGTGCAGCCTTTCTCGGCAGAAAGCCCCCTCACCATGACTGGCTCGAACATCTATTATACCCTCGACGGCTCTGCGCCTGTCAATTGGTTCAACAACGATGCCGGTGCGCTTTCTCCCACGGCAAAACCCTATACCGAAAGTGAGGATATACTGGAGGACTTGATGGGGGAAGTGCTGCCAGACACCCTGACGCTCCGTGCCATTCGCAACGAAGGAGGCGAATGGAGCCCCATCGTCACCGTCCGCCTTGTGCCTGACAATCCGATGAGCCTCTCCCCATCCTTTGCTCAAGATGATGAAATGCAGAATGACGAAATGGTAAATGGTAAATGGTTAAATGGTGAATGTTATGATTTCTCCGGTCGCCAAATCGTAAATGGTAAATCGCCATATCGTAAATTGCAAAGGGGCATCTATATCATCAATGGAAAGAAGCGAGTTGTAAGATGAAAATAATAGAAATCACATCGCTCAACGCACCTGAGCTGGAGGTGTACGGTACCCTCACCGAGGCACAGCTGCGCAACCGGCTGGAACCCGAGAAGGGACTTTTCATCGCCGAAAGCCCCAAGGTGATAAACGTGGCACTTGATGCTGGCATGGAGCCAGTGTCGCTGCTTTGTGAACGCAAACATATCGAGGGCGACGCCCGTAGCATCATCGAGCGATGCCCCGGGGACATGCCTGTCTATACCGGCAGTCGCGAGCTGCTGGCGCAGCTGACGGGCTACACCCTGACGCGGGGCGTGCTCTGCGCCATGCGCCGCCCTGTGCCGCCCACGCCGGAGGAGGTATGCAGGGATGCACGCCGCATCGTTGTGCTGCATGGCGTGTGCGACACTACCAATGTCGGTGCCATCTTCCGCTCGGCAGCGGCACTCGGTATGGATGCTGTGCTGATGACGCGCGACTCGTGCGACCCTCTGAACCGCCGCGCCGTCCGCGTCTCGATGGGCAGCGTCTTCCTTGTACCTTGGACGTGGATAGAAGACCCACCCCAGCCACCTCCGTCGCAAGCTCCCCAAATGCTCCGCTGCCAACGGGCATTTGCCCTTAAAGGGAGGGAGTCCTGCCTGAAGAACCTTGGCTTCACAACCGCTGCAATGGCTCTGCGCCACGACAACATCAGCATCGACGACCCAAAACTAAGGGCCACCGACCGCTTGGCACTCATCATGGGTACCGAGGGCGATGGCCTGCCTGAAGCCGTCATCGATGCTGCCGACTTTGTTGTGAAGATTCCTATGCATCACGGCGTGGACAGTCTCAACGTGGGCAACGCCGCTGCAATAGCTTTCTATGAATTAGGAAGACCCACCCCAACCCTCCCTTAAAGGGAGGGAGCTTTCATATTCCAACTTGGCATGTCTCCCTCCCTTTAAGGGAGGGTTGGGGTGGGTCTGTTGTGTTGCTACATGTCGTACTTCAGGTTCTCCCACTCTGTCTCCTGGTCGAGCTGCGCCATGAAGTCATCGAGGACGCTCTGGTCAATGTCGCCCAGCTCGAACTCCTTCTTAGCATCCTTACGTATCTCGGCAATCCAGGCACGACGGGCTTGGATATAGTCCTCGTGAACCCGTGCCGCCGTCTCTTCCGTAATCTCGTCGATGCCGTAGTACTCGCAGATGAGGCGGTAGCTCCATGCCCATCGGTACTCGGCATAGTTGTCGTTGGCGCGGACGAACTCCTCGCGGATGTCGTGGATGCTGGAGAGCGAGCCGTCCTTGATAGCAGCGACGATGCGCTGCTCCTCGCTCAGGGGTATGAGCAGGCCGCTAAGGTCGCTCCATTTGCCTGTGCCTGTGGGTGAGGCGGGACGTTCCAGGCGGTGACGCTTCATCACTGCTCCCATGTAGATGCGCAGGGCGATGTCGTAGTACTTGATGCCTTTCTTGAGCGACGAGTTCTTGATGACGTAGTCGTGGAAGTTGTATGTCGCCACGTCGCCCGACACCTCGCGCAGAGCTTCCAGCGTGCGCTTGGCAACCATGATGCCGCCCACGGAGAAGGGCGAGAGCCAGTCGAAGTTGACGATGGAGTTCTTGCCCCTGTCGTGCCTGCGGTCGCGCTTCGGCCACTTGCGAATATCGCGGTAGAGACCAACGGTGGTGAGGTTGCGTCCTGGCACCAGATACATGTCGTCGCCGTAGGCGATGAGGTAGGAGAAGGGCAGCTTGCGCGTGTCGGGGTGGTGCATAAGCTTGCCGAAGCAGACGCTGAAGGTGCCTATCTGTGCAGGCATCAGGATGTAGCCGCCGCTGGCAGTCTTCGTGCCGCGCTCCAGCACGCCCCAGTGCATGGGGCCCATCTTGTAGGCGTGGTTGGAGAAGTTTGTGCCCGAGCCTGCATTGTAGAAGGAGAACATGCCGCCGATGAGCAAAGAACTCTTATGGTGCGAGGCCGAGAAGGGGCCGCAGAAGGCGGCGCACGCCTCGCCGTTGCTCATGTAGCAGTTAGCGAAGAAGAGGCTGTTCTCGGCGGTGAAGCCGTCGGTTATCTTGCATGCCTCGCCCACGAAGCAGTTCTCAAGCTTGGCGGCGTTGGTGATGCTCGAACCGTTGTAGATGACAGAGTTCTGGCAGATGACACCCACACCGATGGTGACGACAGCGCTGGGTATGCTCTTCAGTGTGCAGTCGCGCAAGCGGTGCGCTCCGTCGATGATGCAACCGTCGCTGATGTGGCAGTTGGTGATTTCGTGTGCTCTGGTGATGCGCACATTGTTGCCGATGGTGGTGACGGCGAGGCTGTGCTCGGCGATGCTCTTTGTGATGAGGCGGCGCACGATGCCGGTGAACTCTTTGTCCTGCTCGTACTTGACCATGAGGGAGGCGAGCTGCGAGTTGAGTCCGTCGAATATCATCACGTTGCCGTCGCCCACCTCGTTGAGGACAGAGATGACATGCCCTTCGCCGAAAGAGGCATTGGGGGTGGTGTTGATGCAGTCCACATCCTCGATGAGACAGTTGTCGCCGATGACGCAGTTGCGCAGTGTGGCGCGTCGTATGCCGCTATGCTTGGCAAAGCCGTCGGCCACTTCAATCTTTCCTGTGAAGGTGCCAAGCGTCACTTCGCCGTAGAAGCAGACATTGTGGATGTAGTCGGTGCAGAAGTCGTCTGCCACGGTGATGTCCTGCCAGTCTTCTGCCGTGCAGCCCTGGCTCTTGAGGGCGGCAATTTCGTTTTCGTTAAGTTTCCTCATATATGAATCTTTTTACCTTAATTGGTGTTTTCAGCGTGCAAAGGTACGACATTTAAGTGAAAAGTGAAAAGTGAAAAATATAACACTTCTCGACGTAAAAGGAAAAAACTTTTAATCTTTAATCTCTTATCTCTAATCTTTTTCCTACCTTTGCAAAACTTTCAAATAGTAAACCGTAAATCGTCAAATCGTAAATCGTCAAATAGTAAATCAACAAGATGTATTACATAAGCAAACGGTTGGTAATCTCCGCCAGCCACCATTTGGAGCTGTCCTATCCAAGCAAGTGCACCCGGATGCACGGACACAACTGGACAATCACCGTCTATTGCAAGGCTCGCGAACTCAACAAGGACGGCATGGTTGTTGACTTCAAGCTTATCAAGCAGCACATCGAGTCGCAGCTTGACCATGCCAACCTCAACGAGGTGCTGCCCTGCAACCCCACCGCCGAGAACATCGCCCGATGGATTTGCGACCAGATTCCCGAATGCTATCGCGTCGATGTGCAGGAGAGCGAGGGCAACACAGCGACGTACGAAGTTGAAAGTTGAAAATTGAAAGTTGAAAAAGTGAGGGTTAACGAGACTTTTCTGTCGTTGCAGGGCGAGGGCAGCTTCACAGGTACGCCGGCTTTCTTCCTTCGCCTGTCGGGATGCAATTTGAAGTGTCCTTTCTGCGACACACAGCACCAGTCCTTCACAGAGATGACGGAGGACGAAATCGTACAGGAGGCAAGCCGCCACAAGCCGCGTCATATTGTCATCACTGGCGGCGAACCGGCTTTGCAGCTCACGCAGTCGCTTGTGGATAAGCTGCACGAAGCAGGTTTCTTTATTCAGGTGGAAACAAATGGCACTTTGCCCTTGCCCCAGGGTATCGACTGGGTGACAGCCTCTCCTAAATCCTACCCCGTGAGGGAGGACTTAAAGATAGACGAGTTGAAAGTCCTTTATATGGGCGACGGCACAGACCCCGAGCGTTTTGTCCCCCTCCTCCCCGGGGGAGGGGTTAGGAGAGGGGGCTTTTATCTGCAACCCCTCGACACAGGCGACGAATTGCGCAACCGCGCTATCCTTCGCTCCTGCATCGACTACATCCTGGAACATCCCCACTGGTCGTTGTCCCTGCAGACCCACAAGCTGCTCGGCATAAAATGAAGGAACGCCCATGGAAACTATTTTATCTATACCGATGGGCACTCAAAATTTATTATCCATCCCAATTATAAGATGAAGATAAGCCGCGAAGTTGTCAAGCATGTCAACTTCATCACTGCAACACGCCAAACAGACAAGAAGGAGTTCAACGGCAAGCGTTACATAAAAATAGAAACCGACAGTGCCACAGAGTGACGCTGTCGGTCTTAGAGAGCGAAGGAAACCAAGCGGCAAGGTCGAATTGCTCATCATCACTCAGATGCCACCGTTCCGCACATCGTGGCTCTACTTGGTTTTCCCCTTCCGCGTTGCAAAGGTAGGCTTTTTTCCCTTTTCTTCCAAACTTTTTAGCTTCTTTCTTTGTCCGTATAGTAATTATTTGGTTTTTTGGACCGAATTCCGTAGGAATGGTATCTTGTTGAAATAAAACGATGCGATATGCTCGTCTTTTTAACCTTTAGTTGTATATTGACCACAAGTCGGAACAATCACTTGTTTTCCTCTTTGAGCGTGTAGAAGGAGCTGCCGTCGAAGCAGTGGGTGCAGATGCGTTCCTTGGGCAGGCCAATGGCAGACACGAGTGTTTCGAGCTTTGAGAAGCGCAGCGAGTCGAGGTTGAGGCGGCGGGCTATCTCCTCCACCATCCGTTTGTACTCGGGGCTGTCCGTGCGGGTGTATGCCTCGAGGTTCTTGTTGTCGTCGCCCTCAAAGTCCTTGATGATGCGGCGGGTGATGAGTTCCAAGTCACTCTTGCTGGCGCTGTAGTTGACGAAGGGACAGCTATAGACCAGCGGCGGACAGCCGATGCGCATGTGGACCTCCTTGGCTCCGAGGCGGTGAAGCTCTTTGGCATTGTCGCGGAGCTGTGTGCCGCGCACGATGCTGTCGTCGCAGAAGAGCACGCGCTTGTCCTTGAGCACGTCTTTGTTGGCGATGAGCTTCATCTTGGCAACGAGGTTTCGCATGGTCTGGTCGCTTGGCGTAAAGGAGCGGGGCCAGGTGGGTGTGTATTTGCTGATGGCTCGCATATAGGGGCAGCCGTGTCCCTGTGCATAACCTACCGCCATGCCTATGCCGCTGTCGGGGATGCCGCAGGCGCAGTCCACCTCGGTCTGGTCCTCCTGTCCCATCACGCGGCCGCACTCGTTGCGCACCACTTCAGTGTTGCGCCCTTCGTAGTTGCTGGTGGGGAATCCGTAATAAACCCACAGGAAAGCGCATATCTGCATCTTGGGATTGGCGGGGCGCAGCACTTCCATCTGCTCTGCCGTGATGCGGACGATTTCGCCCGGGCCGACGAAATAGGTTGTCTCGAAGCCCAGGTTGGGGAAGGCGGATGTCTCGCTCGTCACGGCAAGTGCGCCCTCCTTGCTGCCCACCACGATAGGCGTCCTGCCCCACGAGTCGCGGGCCGCGATGATGCCGTTCTCTGTGAGCAACAGCATGGAGCACGAACCCTTGATGTGCTTGAAGACGATTTCGATGCCATCCACGAAGTCCTTGCCTTTTATGATAAGGAGCGCGATGAGTTCCGTCGGGTTGATTCTGCCGCTGCTGAACTCGCTGAGGTGTCCGCCCTCGTCGAGCAGCTGCTGTGCCAGTTCCTCCTGGTTGTTTATCTTCGCCACAGTGACGAGCGCAAAGCGTCCCAGGTGGCTGTTCATCAGCATTGGTTGAGCGTCGGTGTCGCTGATGACGCCGATGCCCGCCTTGCCCTGGAACTTGTCGAGTTCCGGCTCGAAGCGCGTGCGGAAGTATGTGCTTTCGAGATTGTGGATGCTGCGCAGGAAGTCGCCTTCATCGCTCAGAGTGGCCATGCCGCCACGTTTGGTGCCAAGATGTGACTGATAGTCCGTGCCGTAAAAGAGGTCAGCAGCGCACGGCCGCTTCTGTACCGTTCCGAAGAATCCACCCATTGATTTAATTTACAATTTTACAATTTACGATGTACTATTTATTTACGATTTGACTATTTTACCATTTACGAGGCAGACGACAAATAATTCAATAATTAAATTGTACATCAATTGTAAATTGTAAATCGTCAAATAGTAAATGATTCTCCTTCTTTATTTCGTGTGCAAAGGTACAACAAAAAGTGAAAAGTGAAAAGTGAAAAGAGAAAAATTATTTACGAGAAGCGAGATAAAGCAAGAAAAAGATTATTATATCCTCCAAACCTTTTCGCTGTTTTCTTTGCTCGTATTGGAGAAATCGCTAACTTTGCAAAGCGAACTGCCCAAAATGGCTAAGAAGCACAAGGTGATGTGCGGAGCTGAATGGGCAGGCACTACATAATGAAAGGCGTTACTGACGCTTTGTTTTTGCAATTAAATTAAAATGACACAAGATATACCTGTAGGTAGGACAAAAGATGAAATAAAGGTAAGAGAACAGCTCATCAAGGATTTCTATGCTCGGTGGATTGCAGAGCATCCAGACAAGAGGGTCCTTAACGAGGCTCTTGGAAAGTATATCTGTGTCAAGTTTCTATCCATTAACGAGACCTACGAAAAAGCTGCGCGAAGCTATGAATCGACGTTAGCGGTATTCCGGCTGACAGTAATTCTTCAGAATGCCACGTTTGTAGGGGAACTACCAGTCAAGCGGAATACGCGAAATCAGAAGCAGTTTGAAAAGTTGTTGGTCATGCAATATGAGAATATCAAACTGACTGTCGGCCTTCAGCGTTCCAATCAAGACTTGGTACAGTATTGTATCACGGTTCCCCAGATACTCTCACAAAACAAAGCCATCAGCTCCGAAGAGTGATGGCTCGTATATTTGGGGCTCGAAACGACCCGAGGGTCATAAAGGTTGTCATCCTTTCTGCGAATTCCCCTGTAAGACGCTGCAAAGGTAAGCCTTTTTACTATATCCTCCAAACTTTTTGGTCATTTTCTTTGCGCATGTTGGATAATTCGCTAACTTTGACCTTCGGTCGAAGATACTTTCGCTCGACAATAAAAATAAATGTCGATTTGTTTTGTATTGTTCTCACTTAATCGTATCTTTGCAAAGCGAACTGCCCAAAATGGCTAGGATGCACAAGGTGATGTGTGGAGCTAAATGGGCAGGCACTACATAATGAAAGGCGTTACTGACGCTTTGTTTTTGGTCATTCGAAACTTAGGAACTTCCGAATAAGCAATCAAGAACATTGCAGATGTAACATCACGGGGTGTGGTATATGCTCTCCGTAGTGTGCGCGAGGCTCGTGTAGCCTCAACGCACACATTACGGGTGTACTATATGCTACGACGTGGATGTTAACTCTGGTTGTTCATTGCTAAGGTTTCCTAAGACCGCGAATGACGAACAAACAGAAGAAAGCACCCACGTTTTTTGTTTGTAGGTATAGAACGGAATAACAATCAACTGACTTTGGGTGCTTGTCAGATTAAAAGAACAAGGACAAGAGAATAAAGAGCAACTGATAACATATAATACGAGATTCATTTTACTTCTGGTGACATAGAACTGGAAAGCTAAACAAAGCAGAAGCAGAAAGATAATGACCTCGCACTGATTGCGCGGGGGATTCGTTATGCTTTTTCTGCAGCGTTTCCAGTCGCTTATGTCACAAGCATGACCGCCCCTGCGCTTTTTCGAAAACGCAGGGGCTTTTCGTGTCTGAATGCCATAGTTTGAAGTATGCCAAAAGGAGATCAGGTAAAGAACGGAAAGGCTTTTGAATACTCATTGGCCTATCAGTATTATATCTATTTACAGCATGAAAACATTAACGTAGAAATGGTAGATAACTCTGCATTGAAGGTGGCACGTGGTTTTTACAATTCTTTTCCGGATAACAAAAAAGAGGAATTTGATACGGCATCTAAGCAGACTATTGAAATTATGCAGAAAATTGAGCCGGGATTGCGAGCACAAACAAAACATTCAGATAAGTTGTTCATATCGTTACAAAATGATTCTAAAGGTGCTACTGGAGATGTTCGAGATGTGGTCTTTCGTAGAATCAAGCCTGCATGGGAAATCGGTTTTTCTGCCAAAAACAATAATGATGCCGTGAAGCATTCCAGGTTAAGTCATGTGTTGGATTTTGGGAACGAATGGGTAGGTTGTCCATGTTCTCAAACATATTGGGATGAGATTAAACCTGTTTTCAATTACCTGTTGAAGCGCAAATCAGAAGGACATACTTTCAAATCATTAGGAGATGACAAAATCCGATATGTATATATACCTCTTCTAAAGGCTTTCAGAAAGGAACTAATAAGGATAAACAATAATAATGTAGGTGTACCAGCAAAGCTAATAAAGTACTTGATAGGAAATTATTCTTTCTATAAAGTCATTAAGGACGATAGTCACAACTTGGTGATTGTAAAGGCATTTAATACTGATAATAAATTAAATAAAACGGTAAACGGTGTAAAAACTAAATACACAACACCCAAGATAAACTTACCAAACAGAATTGTAGAGTTTGACTTTATGGCTGGACGTGAAAGCACAACGCTTGATTTGATATTAGATGGAGGTTGGGAGGTGTCATTTAGGATTCATAGTGCAGACTCAAAGATTGTTCCATCCTTGAAGTTCGACATTCAGCTATTAGGTAATCCTCCCATATTATTCACACAAAACATATTTAGGTAAAGAAAATGGCTGTAATTAGTTTGTTCAGCGGTGCAGGAGGTCTTGACTTAGGCTTCCATAGAGCGGGGTTTATTACCGCAGTGGCAAATGAGTATGATTCGAAGATATGCCCAACATACAGGCACAATTTCCCCTTTGTACATCTTATTGAAGGAGACATAAAACAGATAAACGCAGGAAGATTTCCCATCCATGTGGATGGAATAATTGGTGGACCACCATGCCAGTCGTGGAGCGAAGGTGGAGCCAAACGAGGATTTGACGATCCAAGAGGGCAATTGTTTTTAGAATACATTCGCATATTAGAAACAACTCAGCCGTACTTCTTTGTGGCTGAGAATGTTTCAGGGATGCTGGCTCCAAGACACGCTCAGGCGGTTGCTGTCTTTATGCAATCCTTTCAAAATGCGGGCGAACATGGGTACGATGTACAGCTTAGAATGCTAAATGCTATGGATTACGAAGTTCCCGAAGACAGGAAACGTATTTTCTTCGTCGGCTTCAGAAAGGATTTAAGAATAAAAGATTTCGAATACCCTTGCCCTATAGCACACAAGCAAACGCTAAGAGACGCAATATGGGACTTGCGTGAAACTGCCATCCCTGCATTAGAGCATAACCATTCTAACGGAGATGCCTGTATCGTTGATAACCATGAGTATTATGTAAGTGGCTATTCACCTATCTTTATGTCAAGAAATAGGGTGAGAGGCTGGGACGAGCAGGGCTTTACCGTTCAGGCGAGTGGACGTCAATGCCAACTGCATCCACAGGCTCCAGCAATGGAACTTATTGCACCGGGCAGAAGAAGGTTTGTTCTCGGCTCTGAACATCTTTACCGCAGGATGACCGTCAGGGAGGTTGCAAGAGTTCAAACATTCCCCGACGATTTCCATTTCGTCTATGATGATGTGAACTATGGTTATAAGATGATAGGTAATGCTGTGCCTGTGAATCTTGCGTTTCATTTGGCACGGCAGATACGTAACACCCTCATCAGACATCGTGTTCCTCTCGCTGATTAAATTCCATGCGACAAGCCGAAGTGATACGCTGTTCAACAGGAAACAAACTCATGAACTGCGCGATATAAACCTCCCGATAACACGGCATAAAAGTCTTTTAGGCTCGTTACATAATTATTTTCAAGGCGTGAAAATATATTATCAAGCTTTGAAAATATATTATCAAGCCTTGAAAATAGATTTTCAAAGCTTGGAAATAATTTGTAAGCACGCTGTGTGAAGTTTTGTGGCACGCAGTGTGATGTTTCGCGGCACAGCCTGTGAGGTTTTACAGCACACTGTGTGAATATCCAAAACACACCAAATTGCACTCAATTCAGTGCGATTTGTGCGATTTTCTGCACTGAGTTCAGTGCAGTTTGGATTATTTCCCTTTTCTTTTATCACATCTAAAAACACTAAAGACTCGAATATCTCTCGTAATCAAGGGCATAGTTTATTCGCTTATTTCGAGTTTTTAGATGTCATAATAAGAAATAAATGATAAATTACATGGGTAATTTCTGGCAATTAGATGTTTTATTATAACACGAATTACCACAAATTACCCACAAATTATATGTGTGAAGTGAGTCCAGATTTTCTGCTTTCTATGTTAAATTCCAAATATTTTGACCATTATTTTTAATATTATGCTGATAATCTATATTTCGGATTGTAAACTTGCTTGTTCTTGACCATGGAGGTGACGACATGGAGTAACTTGTTCTTGACATTGTT
>JAFXVN010000046.1 GCA_017524545.1 Bacteroidaceae bacterium | reverse complement strand
TCCAGTAGCCGCCGATGACGCTGCGGGCCTTGAAGCCCACCATGCTGCCGGTCTTCGTGTCGTGCCAGTCGGAGATGGGCACGCGGCTCGGTGTCTCGTTGATGTACTTGTAGAGGGGCATGACGAAGGCTTGGAAGTCCTTGTCCGTGTCGGCCATCGCAGCCGACCACATAATCCAGTCGCTCTTGGTGTAGTCCTTGCGGACATCAAGCGGCAGACCGTACTTGTTCTGCTTCTTCAGGTAGTATTTCACCTCGGTCTGCATGGCGTTGTTCGGGATGATGTTCGTCTTCCAGAGCTTGTCCCAGACCATGTTGTACTTCTGGCTCCAGGTGTCGGAACCTGCGCCGTAGGCCAGTTCGTAGTGGTCTTTCACGTTTGTCTCCTTCTCCCAAGCTGCTGCCATTTCCTTGGCCTTGGCGTTGTACTGATTATAGACATCCTCCTTGCCCATCATCTTGGCGATTTCGGCATAGCCAGCAATGCCCATGATGGCTTTGATAGCGAGGTTGCAGTTGCCAGCCCAGTGTCCGGCGAAGTCGTCGGTGCAGAGCTGATTGGCGGGATGCAAGCCGTTCTCCACGAGGTAGTCAGCCCATGTGGTCATGATGTCGAAGTATTTCTCAATGTATGAAGTGTTGCCCTCCAACATGCAGATTGTGGCGGCGAGCGTAATCATGTTGCCAGCTTCTTCAAGCGGCATGTCGCCGCCATACACCTGACCGTTGGCACGGGGGTAGGTGCCGAGGTCGTGAGCTGCGAAAGGCTTCGTCCAGCGACCCGAGAGGCTGTAGTCGAAGATAGATGTCATCATGGCCTTCTGCAGTTCGGGGTTGTAGGCGAGGAAGATAGGTGCTTCGGGGTAGGTGAGGTCAACGGTGTTGACGCAGCCGTTGGAGTTGTTCTCCTTCGAGAACCAGAGCAGGTTGCCGTCCTTGTCCTCGAAGAGCTTGTGGGCAGCCATCATGTGGCGATAGGAGCCGCTGAGTATCTCGGCATACTCCTTGCCGCCCGACTTCATGCCGTCGTCGTAAATCATCTTGTCGAAGGCACGGCAACGCTGCATGATGCCAGCATAGCGGCTCTGCATGCTCTTGAAGGCGTCGAAGATGGTGACGCGTCCGCCGTGAGCCCAGTAGCCTTTGTAGCGGTTGAAGAAGTATTCGATGTCCTCGACTTCGTCATAGCCCATCATCATGAAGCTGCAGGCTGTCTCGACGGAACCGAAGTCGTGGGTGTAGGCCAGGACGGGCATGTCGGCAGCCTTGCGAGCTGTGATGCCTCGGTTCCAGCCAAATCCTCCGCGACCGCCTTGACCGCGTCCACCCTGCTGTCCCCGCTGCGGGAAGATGTTACCTCTCTCGATGAAGCCGCCCTCGACGTCAGTTTGAGTGCCCATCATCACCTGTCCGTTGATGGCAGGAATGTAGAAGTAGCCCCAGTCGATGCAGATGCCGTCGCCCGTTTTGGCGAGGATGGGCTGCTCGATGGTGCCGGTGCGGACATAGCGCACACCTTTCTCGTTGCCCATCGTGGTGATGGTTGCCTGCGTGTCCTTATTGACGGCCTGCAACGGGTTGGCGCCGAAGTAAATCTGCACGTCGTGCTTCTTCTGGTCGGTTGCCCTTACCTGATAGGAGATGTAGTTGATGGGCATGGAGATGAGGTCGTAGTCGTCGATGAGCATGGGGGCTGTGAAGACGAGGTCAAGCTCAACGGGACCGCACGCGAAGGTGTAGTAGGTGTTCGTGGCAAGCACGTCGATACTCTTCTGCTCGGCAACTTTGATGTCCTGGCCTTTGGGTTTGATGTTCTTGAAGAGGCCGAAGTCTGCGTATGCACCGCCTGTCGTGTTGTGGCAGTGGGCTGCGATGGTGTTGCTGCCAGCGTGCAGGAGGCCTTTCAGCTTGCCGTCGAGGTGGAGCACCACGCCGTTGACCCAAGTCTCGCCCGTGTCAGCCACCTTGGTGCCGTTGACGTACAGCTCGAACACATCGTCGTGGCTGTACTTGATGTAGAGGTCTTCGTCGAGGTCAGCGTCGCTGAGGGTGACGTTGCGACGGATGTAGATGTCGCTGCCCTGTCGTCCCCAACGGCTGCGGATGTTCTCGCCCTCGCTGCCCCATGCGGCCTGTTCTGCCTTCCAGGAGCTGTCGTCGAAGCCGGGCTTTGTCCAGCCCTCGCCGCTCTGCTTGTCGCGGATAACCTTGCCTTCCCATGCCTCTTCATCGGACATCGGGGCAATGGAGGAGAGGATGAACTCCTGCTGTGCGCCCATGAAGCGGTAGGTGGTGCCGTCCACGCGGATGAGGCCGAGGATGGGCTTCTCGTCGTTCGTCCAGTGGCGTGTCGTGCCATCGGTGAGCTTGTCATAAGGGCTCCAGATGGAGAAATAAGGGTCATTGACAATCAAGGGTACAGAGGGCAGCCGCAGGTCGGTTGCCGTGTAGGGCTTGAAGAAGTCGGCTGTCTGGGCGCAAACCGTGGCAGCTACTGCCACGAGCGCGGAGAGGAATAGTTTTCGCATAAGGGATAATTTGTGGTTATTTACTATTTGACGATTTACTATTTACGATTTATTTACGATTTGGCAATTTAGCAATTTACTATGGTGAGTGGTGAATAATCCAATAATAAAATTGAAAATAAATAGTAAATCGTAAATGGTCAAATCGTAAATTGTTTTATTTCATTGGCGGGAATGCGCTGATGCGGAGCCTTGCCGCTCCCATTGGGATGAGGGTGATGTTCTCCATCTTTCCGCGTGGTGCGTCGGCATCGGGCAGCACTTGGCAGAGGCCGGTTGCATCCTGTCCCCAGCCCTTGACACGTGCGCCTTTCGCCTTGACGGTGATGGGCGTGCCTTTGTGGCTCCAGGGATAATTGTTCGCGGGCCATGTGCCAAACTCCACCTTCATGCCGTCGAGGTTGCCGCTCAAGGCATAGTTCCAGGGGCTGTCTGCATAGATTTCGTAGGTAGGCCACTTGCCAGGGTCGGCTGTTGCCTGCCAATGCGAGTCGCCGATGGCCGTCTGGCGGCTGTCCTTCTCTTCGTAGCGTTCCTTTATCTTCAGGCTCATGGTGAGCGGGCCGTAGTTGATGGAGATGCTGTTCTTGTTGAGTGCCCAGACGCGCTTTGTGAGGCGCATGGGGAAGTGCAGGCAAACGATGTCGCCCTCTGCCCATTCCCTGTTGATGCAAAGCAAGCCGCTCCGCACCTTGTGGTCAACGGTTTCCCCGTTGACAGTCACATGCGCCCCCTCCGTCCATGTCGGGATGCGCAGGTAGAGCGGGAAGGAAACCGTGGTCTTCTTTTTGATGCCGGAGACCGTCACCTTGATATCTTCGCTGAAGGGGTATTGCGTCCGTTCGTCGAGCACAACTTCCTGTCCGTCGGCCACTTTGAGGCGAGCCGTGCAGTCGCCGTAGATGAGCAGGGCTGCACCGCCGTCGGCACTCGCCAGCACCAGATTCTCGGCATAGTAGGGCCAGCCCATTGCGTGGTTGTGTTGGCAGCAACGGCTGCTGAAGGGATTCATGCAGAAGAATGGGCCACTGTTGTCAACGCCCGGATGATGGTTGTTGGCATCGGCTTGGACTTGGTTGGGGCAGGTCAGGTAGCGCAGAGCCTTCATGTCCTCGGTCAGGGCGGCGGGGTAGTCGTTGAAGGCTACGTCCTCCAGATTCTCCATCCAAAGCAGGTCGCCCGTCTGTGCCATGAGTATCTCGTCCGAGAGCATCTGCTCCACGAAGCCGCAGGTCTCGGTGCCTTGTCGCGGGTCGATGTAGCCGTGGCGGCAGTTCTCGTCCGAGCCGAACATGCCTCCGGGCACCTGTCCGTAGATGCGGCGGATGAGCCAATAGTTGTTGTAGGTAGCCTTCAGAGCCTTGGGGTCGCCCGAGACGAGATACCATTCTGCCGGTTCGCGGAAGCATTCCGCCACGTTGACGTTGTGCCAGTTGGGAAGGCCGCTTTCCTGCATCCAGTTGGCCGTGCAGCGGTGTATCTTCTTGCAAAGGTCGAGCAGGAAGCTCTCGCCGGTGCGGTTGTAGAGCCAGATGACGGAGAGCAGGTTGTCACCGCCTCGACTGTTCTCCCAGTAGTCGCGCAGGAACTTCTCGTCGGGGTAGGCGAGCTGCCATTTGTAGTAGGCCGTGAGCACTTGGATGACGCGCTCGTCGCCGCACCACTCGTAGTAGTCCTGCAGGATTTGCAGTGCCAGCATGTTTGCCCAAAGCTCTCTGCGGCCTTTATTCTCATTGACGGGGCCGAGGAAGCCGTCTGCCTGACTGCTGCAGAGGATGCCCTCTATCCAGAACTTTGTCTCGTCGAGCATCGCCTTGTCGTTCAGGATGTATGCAAGGTTGGCATAGCCTCGGAGCCAGTACGGCACTTCTTCCCAGCCGTGACTGCCGCCGGGTTCGAGCCACGCATTGCCCTTCTTGTCGAGCCAGTCGCTGATTTCGCCGAGCTGACCACTCAGGCCGTTCTTCTGCCTCACAAGCATTTCTCCCACCCATCCACGGGGTGTGACGGCATCGGGGGGCAGCTTGATGAAGGGATTGGCAGGCAGCGGAGCGCGGTTGTTCGTATAGAGGGTTGCCGAGGGCTTGATGTCGGTGGGTTTCACCATCCGTGCCTGCTGTGCCGAGAGCGGCAGGTGCAGCAGTAGGGCTGCAATAATAGTGGCTGTTTTTGCTCGCATAATGTCTGTTTTGTTCATTTCGCGTGTAAAGGTACGACTTTTTTTGCAAACAGGCAAGGGTGGCGGGCATTTTCTTTGCGGCATACTCAGTTAAAACGGTTAAAACACAAGAGGGGGTGTGTCAGCGGACACACCCCCTCTTGGTTAATGGAGTTAATATACTCGGCGTTTATTTCTTGATAATCTTCTTGCCGCCGATGATGTTCACACCCTTCTGCGTCTTGGTCAGCTTCTGGCCGAGCAGGTTGTAGATGTTCTTGTCGGCATTGACGGTCTTGTTGTTGATTTCGTCGGAAGTGACACCCTTAATGGCATCGGGGTCGTCAACATTCGAGCCGTAGTACTTGAGGCGCCAGTTGTCCATTACAATCCAATCGCCAGCAGGATTCTCGGTGTAGTCCTTGTCAATACCGATAGCTACGTGGCCGGGGTCGTCTTCGGAGATGGTGAAAACGAACTCGTTCCAGTAGAGACCGCAGCCGAAGTAGTCAACAGCTGCCTGTTCGCAAGCGGAATAGGGCTGGCCGTTGTATGTGCCAGGCATACTCATACCGCCGTAGGTGTAACCGATGCCGGGCACCTTGTTGGCTTCGATGTGGATGGGCATGAGAGGCATGGTCTCGCAAGCATCGGGATCGTCAATGTATTGTCCAGGACCTGCATAGATGAGGGCACTCTGGGAAATGGGCTGGTCTTTGAGCACCTTTTCAACGTGTGCCTGCTCTATGCCGTCGCGATAGTAACCCTGTACCTTCAGGACATAGTAGCCGGCTGGCAGTGCATCCTCGCCCTCCTCGGGCCAGAGTTCCTGGCTGTTGTTGAAGTCTGTGGAGTTGTATGACTCGAGAACGAAGTTGGGATGGTCGCCGCCACGTCCCCATACGCTGCCGTTGGTGAACATCCAGTCGTCGATGCTGAGGCGCTGGTCGTAGCCAGGGTTCTGGATGAGGAAGGAGAGGTCAACAGGGTTCTCCTCGCTGGCTGTGGCAATGAGGCCAAGCAGCTCTTCACGGCTGATGAACATCCACTGGTTGGTTTCCAAGTCGGCGGAGTGCATATCTGTATCCACTACATAGTAGGAGGGCGCATACCTGTTGTCGCCGCTGCGCAGACCGAGCAGCTTCTTGCCGCCGGGCTCGAAAATCTTGCCATTGTAGCATGTGGTGTCGGCAGCTCCGAAGGTCTGGCCGTACTGGGCAATGTTGAAGACATTCTCCTTGCCCTCCACGGGGATGAGTTCCCATTTGTCGTTCATTCCGCAGTCGATGTAGCCGTTCCAGCCCATGAAGTCCATCTCGCCGACACTGCCGTTCGGACGGAAGGTCTCTACATAGAATGCGCCTTCAATAGCTTCTTCGTCGATGATTTCGCCGCTCTCGTCGTCAACGATGTTCTTCATTGCCTGAACGAGCATCATCGGGTTGGAGATATACTCGAGGACAAGGTGAGTACCCCAGCTTTCGCCGCCGCCGAGGAACTGTTTTGCACCTACATTATATATATAATACTTGGGGCAAATCATATCCCAGTCGCCAACCTCGTCTGCGGGAACAAGCTCGGGCACGCAACCCACGTATTTCTCCGTGTGGCGTTCCATAGAGGCTGCCTTGCGGGCATCGCGCAGAGCACTGAGGTAGGGATTCAGCTGACTGGCTGTTGCACAGGTGTCAAGAGCTGCGACGGCATCCTTGATGGCGGTGCCCCAGTAGCCAGTGTCTGGCATCTTGTGGCAGATGTCGTAGGTGTCCTTGAGTGTCTTGACGCTGGGGCTGTAACCAAAGATGGTGTTGATTCTTGGTCTCAGTTCCCTTGCGTATGCTCTCAGCTCTGCGGGGTCGTTCTGGTTTTCCTTGAAGTATTGCTTTGCCTCTGCAACCAAAGCCTTTACGTCTGCGTGCATCCTGTTGGTCAGCAGCGTGTCGGTTCCTGCGTATGCGAGAACATCGTTGAACAGCTTGACGCACTCCTCGTAGTTCACTTCCGTCACGTTGATACCGCAGTCGTAGAAGTAGCCGCCCCAGTTCTGCTGGATGTAGGTGGCGATGACGTTCTTACCCACATTGAGGTAGCGGGCAGGAATGTGAACCTGTACGGGGTTCTTGCCGTTTGTCCAGCCCACGTTCTTCTGCAGGAGATGACCGTTCACGTATGTCTCGTAAACGTCATCGTGGCAGACGTTCAGCTCGTAGGACAGGCGGTCGTTGATTTTGTCAAGCTCGAAGTTACGGCGAATCCAGTAGTTGGAGCTATATCCGGTTTCTTCCAAAACGCCGCTGGGCCAGAGGGTCTGCATCTCGGCCATGTAGCCTTCGCTGCCGGTAGGCATCATCTGCTCGTCCCACATGGAGTCGTCGAAGTCTGGCAATGTCCACGCCAGAGTCTCAGTGCGGCCAGTTAGTTCAGGAGCGTTAACGGTTTCGTAGGTGACATCCTCGTAGTCGTAAGCTTCATTTTCTATTTCCTCTGCGGTGGCAACTCTGTAGTCGCCTTCGCCGTCATTGAGCGTTTCGTCATATATGTAGTATGTGGTGACAGCCTTCGTCATGTAGAAGAAGTTGAAGTAGTGCGTGCCGACCCAGAGTTCCTGTGCTTCGTCGTCGCCGTCTGTCACATCAGCCAGAGATATTTCCTTGATGGTAACAGTTGCACCAGGCTCGCCACCGCCGAAGTCAAAGGCAATCTTGAAGTTGTTGGCAGCAGTTCCATACAGTTCGGTTTCAATCTCGGTGTCCAAACCTTGTTCAATGATTACGTTTTCGTATGCCAGTTCGATGTCGTCGTCATCATTATCTGTGAGTTTTACAATGACAGCGGCGAAGGGCTTGTCGGCAGCCAGCTTAACCTTGAATTTGTAGCTGCGGTCTTCCAGAATCCTGATGGGAGTCTTGAATTGGAGCTGCTCCATCCATTCTTCCCCTTCTTCGCTTGCACCTTCCATGGTGAAGGAGTATTCGTCGCCTTCCTGAGCCTCATAGAGGGCAGACCAGGGGTGACGGGGGTTGTTGCTGGGAGAAGCGCCGTCTTTGTTGTAGCCACCCGTGTTGTTGAAGAGCACTTTGCCCTCCCACGGAGTGGTGTAACCCATGTCGAGGCCGCCCTCCAGTTTGGTGTAGAGACCGCAGTCGGCAAAGGCACCGCCCCAGTTCTGGTGAACGTGGAAGGCAATGACATTCTCCTCGCCATTCAGCCTGATGAGTGCCTTCTGCTCGTCGGTCAGAAGGATGTACTCGGCATTGTTCCAGGCATTGTCGTAGGCGATGACAGTGGCACCGTCCACTACCTCTTCATGCTCACCCTCGAAACCTGTGCGTTCGAAAACAAGCACACCATTGATGTAGTACTCGGCGGGCGCATCGTCGTGGCCGCAAGCCAGATAGACGGGGCCGGCAAGCAGTTGGTCGGTCGTGAATGTGCGGCGCACATAGATGTCGGCCATGATGCTGTTGGTTGTCCACTGATAGGAAGGACGTCCGTTGAAGGTCTCATCGCTGCTGAAGGGAGCAGTGTGCTCTTCCCACAGAATGGGTACTTCCATACCGTCGTCATCAAAGACATCCCAGTTCACGTCGCCCTCTTTTTGGCTCATGTCAAAGCCGGGCTCGTACCACATTCTGCCTTCTGCGTCTGCTTGAGGACCGGCCAATCCATCCCCGAGGTCACCGCAAATCACATTGTAGTTGGGATTCCAGCTGTTCCAGTCTCCATACGATGTTTGCGAGTTATAGACCCAGGTCATGGCCTTCCACTCGATGTCGCCGTCCCAATAGGAGGAAGGCAACAGAATCATGTTTGCACCGACGGCCACAAGACCGTCTCCAGCACTTGCCATCAACGAGCAAAGCGCGGCTGCACAAAGAAGTAATGTTTTCTTCATCTTGTCAGTTGTTTGGTTAGTACTAATTTGATTGTTCTGCTTGCAAATTTACAACTTTATGTTTAACTTCAAAACAAAATTAGGAAAAAGTTTGCTTTGTATGACATTATTTTATATCTTTGTGCTAAATTATTACATAAAAAGGATGAAATTCGTATCACTTGGCTCTGGCAGCAGTGGTAATTGCTATCTCCTACAGTCGGGCGAGACATCCATATTGCTTGATGCGGGCATCAGTATGCGGTCCCTGAAGAAGCACCTCAAGGACTTCTGTGTCAGCTTGGAGCACGACATCGCCGCAGTGTTCGTCACGCACGACCACGCCGACCACATCAAGTCCGTGGGGAACATCGCCATTGACTGTAACAAGACCATCTATGCCACGCAGCTTGTGCATGAGGGCATCGCGTGCAACCGCTGCCTGAAAATATGTATTCCCGCTGCGTGCAGAGCATACATTGAAAAGGATGTGACCCTGGAGTTGGGGAACTTCCGCATCACACCATTCGACGTTCCGCACGACAGCCGCGACTGTGTGGGCTATGTCGTGGAGGCGGATGGCGTGCGCTTCTGCCTCATTACGGACGTGGGGCATGTCACCGACACCATCCGCGAGCAGGTGGGCAAGGCAAACTATCTGGTGTTAGAGTCGAACCACGATGCCAACATGCTCATGATGGGCAAGTACTCGCCTTACCTCAAGGAGCGCATCAGCGGCGACCGTGGGCATCTGAACAACGAGCAGGCAGCCTATCTGCTGGCCGAGTATGCCACCCCGCAGCTCCGCCATGTGTGGCTCTGCCACCTGAGCGAGGAGAACAACCACCCGGAGCTTGCACGCAAGACGGTGGAGGCTGTGCTCCGTCAGCATGGAATCATCCCAGGAGTGGACTTTAATGTGGACATATTGAAGCGGAAATCACCTTCGGAAATGTATTCTCTTACATAAAACTAAAAAAAGTTGCCAAAACATTTGGCGGATTAAAGAAAAGTTCATACCTTTGCACCCGCAAACAACAAAAAGATGCGTCCTTAGCTCAGTTGGTAGAGCAATTGACTCTTAATCAATGGGTCCAGGGTTCGAGCCCCTGAGGGCGTACAAGGTAAAGGATGGACTGGATGACAGTTCATCCTTTACTATTTAATAGAAGTAAAAAATGGAGGTAAAAATATGTACAGAACCAAAACATGCGGCGAGCTGCGCCTCGCCAACATAGGAGAGAAAGTCACCCTGGCAGGATGGGTGCAGAGTGTTCACAACCTGGGCGCATTGACGTTTGTTGACCTGCGCGACCGCTACGGCATCACTCAGCTTGCCTTCAACGAAGACGCTTCCGAGGAGCTGCGCCAACAGGCCGGACGTTTGGGACGCGAGTTCGTCGTGCAGGCTAAAGGCGAAGTCGCCGAGCGTTATTCCAAGAACAAGAACCTTCCGACGGGCGACATCGAGATTCTCGTCACGGAGCTGAACATTCTGAACGAGAGCCTCACGCCTCCCTTCACCATCGAAGAGGAGAGCGACGGCGGCGACGACATCCGCATGAAGTACCGCTACCTCGACCTGCGCCGCCCCTGCGTGCGCAAGAACCTCGAGCTGCGCCATAAGTTTGCTTTCGAGGTGCGTCGTTACCTTGACCAGCAAGGCTTCCTCGAGATAGAGACACCTGTCCTGGTGAACAGCACGCCCGAAGGCGCCCGCGACTTCGTGGTGCCAAGCCGCATGAACCCCGGGCAGTTCTATGCTTTGCCGCAAAGCCCTCAGACCTTGAAGCAGCTGCTGATGGTCAGCGGCATGGACAGGTACTTCCAAATCGTGAAGTGCTTCCGCGACGAAGACTTGCGTGCCGACCGCCAGCCTGAGTTCACACAGATTGACTGCGAGATGTCGTTTGTGGAGCAGGAAGACATCCTGCAGATGTTCGAGGGCATGAGCCGCCACCTCTTCAAGACGCTCAAAGGCATCGACATCCCCAAGCTGCCACGCATGACGTGGGCCGACGCGATGAAGTACTATGGCAGCGACAAGCCCGACACACGTTTCGGCATGAAGTTTGTGGAGCTGAAGAACAACCAGCCCGACAATGCCTCCCGCGAAATCGTCGAGAGCATCTTCCCCGCTGGCTTCCAAGTGTTCGACGAAGCAGCCTACATCGGTGCCATCTGCTGCGAGGGTCAGGCTGTCTATACAAGAAAGCAGCTCGACCAGCTGACCGACTTCGTGAAGCGTCCGCAGGTGGGTGCAAAGGGTCTCGTCTATGCCCGCGTCGGCGAGGACGGCAGCGTGAAGAGTTCCGTTGATAAGTTCTATACTCCCGAGAACCTCGAAGTACTCAAGGAGAAGATGAACGCCAAGCCCGGCGACCTCATCCTCATCCTCTGTGGCCCCGACGCCATGAAGGTGCGCAAGCAGCTCAGCGAACTCCGCTTGGAGATGGGCAGCCGCATGGGACTGCGTGACAAGAGCAAGTACTCCTGCCTCTGGGTCATCGACTTCCCAATGTACGAGTGGAGCGACGAGGAGCAGCGCCTCATGGCCATGCACCATCCCTTCACTTCGCCCAAGCCCGAGGACATTCCTCTGCTCGACACAGACCCTGCCAGCGTGCGTGCCAATGCCTACGATATGGTGGTGAACGGTGTGGAGGTCGGCGGCGGCAGCATCCGTATCCACGATGCCAAGCTCCAGCAGAAGATATTCGAGATACTTGGCTTCACGCCCGAAGAGGCGCAGCAGAAGTTCGGCTTCCTGATGAACGCCTTCAAGTACGGCGCACCCCCTCACGGCGGACTCGCCTACGGTCTGGACCGCTTTGTCAGCCTCTTTGCAGAACTCGACAGCATCCGCGACTGCATCGCCTTCCCGAAGAACAACAGCGGGCGCGACGTTATGCTCGACGCTCCCGGCCCAATCGACCAAAAGCAGCTCGACGAACTCTGCATCAAAGTGAAGTGAAAAACGAGGCACGCTCTTACGGCCCGAAGAGCGTGCGTTTATGACTGACGAGGCGTGCTCTTATAACCAACGAGCCACGCCTCGTTTTCGTATCCCCTGTGAAAAGAGTTGCAAAACATAAAATTTCTTAACACTGATCCTTACTTTCTTAATTATTTTTTGTAACTTTGCACGCAGAAAGTGAAAAGTACATGTGCTCCTCTTCACCGCTAATTTTTAATTCTTAAGGTATGTCCCTGCTTGTAATCTTTAAGCTTTTGGGTTCCTTGGCATTGCTCATGTTCGGCATGAAGTCGATGAGCGAGGCCTTGCAGAAAATGGCTGGCCCACAGTTGCGTCACGTCCTTGGCGCTATGACCACTAACCGTTTCACAGGTGTGCTTACAGGTATGCTGGTCACGGTCTCCGTCCAGTCCTCCACCGCCACAACCGTCATGACGGTCTCGTTCGTAAATGCCGGATTGCTGACGCTTGCTCAGGCCATCTCCGTCATCATGGGTGCCAATATCGGCACAACGCTGACGGCATGGATAATGGCTGTCGGTACGTCTGGAGGCGGGCAGGCTGCAACCTTCGACATCAGTTTCGTCTCCTACATAGGCTTCTTCGTAGGCATCATATTGATTTACATGAAGAAGCATCGGTACATTGGCGATTTCCTCTTCGGCCTCGGACTTCTGCTTCTGGGCCTGACCACGCTGAAGGCAACAGGTACATCCCTCGACATGGGCAACAACCCGGCTGTGACCGAATTCTTCATGTCGTTCGACCCCAATGCCTTCTCCACCACCATCATCTTCCTGCTTCTCGGTGGCGTGCTCACGTTCTGCGTGCAGTCTTCGGCAGCCGTGATGGCACTCACCATGCTGCTCTGTTCCACAGGAGCCATGCCCATATATCAGGGCATCGCATTGGTGATGGGTGAGAACATCGGCACCACCATCACCTCGAACCTTGCCGCCCTCTCGGCCAACACACAGGCCCGCCGCGCCGCATTCTCGCACATGTTCTTCAACACCTTCGGCGTGATATGGATTCTCTTCGTCTTCCGTCCCTTCGTCGATGCCGTCTGCGGCTTCGTGGGCTACGACGTGGAGATGACAAAAGAGACCGCCGGAGTGGAAGCATTCATGGCCAATGCCGCCAAGCTGAACTTCGTGCTCGCCGCTTTCCACACATGTTTCAACCTGGTAAACACGTTTATCCTCATCTGGTTCATCCCCTACATCGAGAAACTTGTGTGCTGGGCCATCAAACCCAAAAAGACGCACGAGGAGGAAGATTTCCATCTGCACTTCATCACAGCCGGCATCATGAAGACCCCCGAACTCTCTGTCCTCGAGGCACACAAGGAGATAGCCTCCTTCAGCAACCGCATCCAGCGTATGTTCGGCATGGTGTGCGAACTGCTCACCGAGAAGGATAAAGACAAGTTCAACAAGCTCTTCAGCCGCATCGAGAAGTATGAGGACATAGCGGACAACATGGAGATAAGCATTGCAGACTACCTCGACCAGGTGAGCGATGCCCACCTGAGCGACGACACAAAAGCAAAGATACGTGCCATGCTTCGCGAAATATCCGAAGTTGAAAGCATCGGCGACTCATGCTACAACATGGCGCATACCATCAACATGAAAGTTCAGGGCAATAAAGAACACTTCACAGAAGAGCAGTATCAGCACCTCCACGCCATGATGAACCTCACGAACCAAGCCCTGACGCAGATGAACCAACTGCTCAGCGGACGTAAGGACTCCTTCAACGTCTATCGTTGCTATAACACGGAAACCGAGATAAACAACTACCGCGACCAACTGAAGTCACAGAACATCATCGACATCAACAACCACAAGTACACCTACGGCATAGGCACCATCTACATGGATCTCATCAACGGTTGTGAGAAGCTGGGTGACTATGTGGTTAACGTCGTTGAGGCTCGCACAGGAACGAAAATGCAATCTTAGTCTATAGTTCATAGTCCATAGTCCATAGTTCATAGTTATTTGTTCGCTCAATTCGCTGCGTTCTAGGGCGTAGCCTAACTATGAACTATGGACTATGAACTATGCACTTTCTTCAGCCATCCGTCGCCTCTGAACCTTATCAGGAAGATGATGCCTCGGAAGCAAAGTTCGATAGCCATAGCAATCCATACGCCTTGCAGCCCCATTGTAGAGGCAAGCAGGTAGGCAAGCGTGATGCGGACCATCCAGATGCTTGTTAGATTCATCGTGCATGGAATCAGTGTGTCGCGGGCACCGACGAAGATGCCGTAGCAGACGATGCTGGCGGCAAACATGGGTTCGGCAAAGGCTTCGATGCGCAGCACCGTCACCGTCAGCTCCTGTACCGCCACATCGGGGGTCATAATGCTGAGCAGGGCAGGCGAATAGCAGTACATCACCACAGCCATCAGAGTCATAAGCGTCATGCCCATGCCAAGCGTGATGCGTCCGAAGCTGCGTGCCAGGAAACGACGGCCTGCCCCAAGGCTCTGCCCCACAAGCGTGGTGGCAGCGTCGCCAATGCCGTAGCCAGGCATGTAGCAGAGGGCTTCGACCGTGATGCCGAAGCTGTTGGCAGCAATGGCGACGGTGCCCAAAGGTGCAACAATAATCGTACTTACTATCTGTGCGCCGCAAATAATGGCGTGCTCCACGGCAATCGGCGCAGCAATGCGGAAGCTCTCGCGCAGGGTGGCAAGCTGTGGGATAAAGGTGTCGCTGTCCTGTTTGAGTGAAAGCTCTTTGCTGCGGACAACGGTAAAGTAGCACATCAGCAGGGAGCAGATGGCGTATGCAATGGCAGTGCCAAGCACGGCTCCCACGACACCAAGACCCGCACCGGGTATCGTTATTGACCATTGACCGCCAACAAATGGTAAATCGTAAATGGTAAATGGTAAATGATAGGTGCGTGTGGGGAAGATGAGCAGCCAGTTGAAGAACACATCGAGCAGGCAAAGGCAGATGTTCAGGATGCTGGGGATGTGCATGTTGCCGCTGCAGCGGAGCATACCGGCACAGAGCGAGTTGAGCATCGCGAAGGGCAGGCACATCGAGAAGAACATGAAGTAGAGGGTGGCATCGTGGCAAATATCGTCGCCTCCGCCAAGCCAATGGGGTAGGGAACCGCTGATGCCCACGCCAATGCCGCTCAATATCAAGGCAAACAACAGGCACGACATGAAGCTCTGCCTCAGCACTTCCCGCGCTCCTGCGAAGTCGTTGGCACCAATCTTGTGCGCCACCTGAACATAGAAGCCTACGCTGGCTGCTGCACACAGGCTGCCGAAGAGCCAGATGCTGGTGCTGACCAAGCCGATGCTTGCGCTGGCTTCTGCACCGAGGCTTCCCACCATACTGGCATCGATATACTGCATCATGATGTGCACCATCTGTGCCATCATGCTTGGGAAACTAAGCAAGGCGGTAAGCTTGACTTGTGACATCCAGTCGAGCTTGCCGCCTTCTCGTATGAGCGAGAGCAACCTGTCTTTACGCTGGGTGTACTTCATTTATTGTACAGTCTGCCGGTGCCTTTTGATTCTGGTCGATAATGAGTTCCCCGATATGCCCTTCGATGGTGATGCTGCCGCTGGTCGGGTTGCGAAGGCTCGTGACGTCTCCCTTGATGGTTGCCTTTACGGTGCTGTACTCAAGGATATAGTTGCAGTCAGGGCCGAAGGTACAATCGACGAGGGTCAGGTTCTTGCAGTAGCAAAGCGGCTGCTCGCCTGTGATGTGGCAGCGGATGAGTGTCAGCCCCCGGCTGTACCAGCCGAGGTACTCGCCGTTGATTTCGCTGTCGGTGATGGTGACGTTCTCCGTGTCCCAAAGTGCGTCCTTGCTGTTGAGGAGGGAGTCCTTGATTTCCACGTTCTTGCTGTACTGGAAGGCGTAGTTGCCTTCGAGGTGCAGCTTGTCGATGCGGATGTTGTCGGTATGCATACACAGATAGTCGGCATTCAGAATCTCGCAGTCCTTGATGTTGACGCGGTCGCAGTCCCACAGCATCTCCTGTCCGTCGGTAAAGCGGCAGTCCAGTAGCTCTATGCCCTGCATCCGGCGAAACATCTTGGGCGCATCCACCAGGCAGTGGCTTAGTGTGCCGTTCTCGCTGTACCAGAGCGAGGAGCGTGCCGACGTCTCGAAGTGGCAATTCTCGGCAAGGAACTTGCGGCACTCCCAGAAGACGTACTTGCCCTGAAACGTGCAGTCATAGGCTTCGATGTTGCCGCTCTCCTTGATGCTCGACTCGCCAAGATGGATGGTCACACGTTCCAACTGGGCATCTCGCAATCTATATAACGGTCTCTCGCCGCCGTATTCCTTATCCCTTATAACAACCATCTTACCTTTATTTACTATTTGACTATTTACTATTTACTATTTATTTACGATTTGTTTGATTTAACTATTTCATCGGTATTGATTCGGGCTTTAGTCGTTACGATGGATTTTGCAATGATGTTAAGTAATTCGCAGCATTCTTGATGCAATGGCTTCAAGCGCGATTCATTCATCAATTGGCTACGCATGATAATGTCAAGCCAATGGCATGTCTCGTCAAGTTCCTCTTCTACCATCTTCAGCTTATTTATGAAATCCTTATCGGACTTTGCAAGGCAAGCAGCCCTGTAGTTGGCAGAAGGCGATGTGCCAGAGCGGACAATCTGACGTGCTATTGCATTACCGGCAATCGTCGATGGCAGGGAGTCCACCATCTTGACGATTCGGACAGCAAACCCAGTCATACGTTCACGAAGCTCATCCTTAGTCATAAATAACTAAATAATCGAATCGTAAATAAATCGTAAATCGTAAATCGTCAAATCGTAAATAAAATTAGTCGTCCATAAGTTTGCGATAGCGTATCCTCTTCGGCTCTTCGAGGCCGAGGCGTTTGAGCTTGTTGGCTTCGTAGTCGGTATAGCTGCCTTCGAAGTAGAAGACATTGCCATCGCCTTCGTAGGCGAGGATGTGGGTGCAGATGCGGTCGAGGAACCAACGGTCGTGGCTGATGACGACGGCACAGCCGGCGAAGTTCTCCAGACCTTCCTCCAGGGCACGCAGGGTGTTGACATCGATGTCGTTGGTCGGTTCGTCGAGCAACAGCACATTGCCTTCCTGTTTGAGTGCCATGGCGAGGTGCAGGCGGTTACGTTCACCGCCGGAGAGCACGCCGCACTTCTTCTCTTGGTCGGCACCGCTGAAGTTGAAGCGGCTCAGGTAAGCGCGGCAATTGATGTCGCGACCGCCCATGCGCATCAGCTCGTTGCCCTGGCTGATGACCTGATAAACGGACTGGTCGGCCTTGATGTCCTTGTGGCTCTGGTCAACGTAAGAGATTTTGACCGTCTCGCCCACCTCGAATGTGCCGGCATCGGGCTTCTCCAGTCCCATTATCATGCGGAAGAGCGTTGTCTTGCCAGCACCATTCGGGCCGATGACGCCCACGATGCCGCCCGGCGGGAGCATAAAGTCGAGGTTCTTTATCAGCTGCTTCTCGCCGAAAGCCTTGCAGACGCCGTGTGCCTCGATGACCTTGTTGCCAAGGCGCGGCCCGTTGGGGATGAAGATTTCCAGCTTCTCCTCGCGCTCCTTCTGCTCTTCGTTAAGCAGTTTGTCGTAGCTGTTCAAGCGCGCCTTGCCCTTTGCCTGACGTGCCTTGGGCGACATGCGCACCCATTCCAGCTCGCGCTCCAGCGTCTTGCGGCGCTTGCTTGCCACCTTCTCTTCCTGCTCCATGCGCTTCGTCTTCTGTTCGAGCCACGAGGAGTAGTTGCCCTGCCAGGGGATGCCTTCGCCTCGGTCGAGTTCGAGAATCCAGCCAGCCACGTCGTCGAGGAAATAGCGGTCGTGCGTCACGGCGATGACCGTGCCTTCGTATTGCGTGAGGTGTTGTTCCAGCCAGTCAATGCTTTCAGCATCAAGATGGTTCGTCGGCTCGTCGAGCAGCAGCACGTCGGGCTTCTGAAGGAGCAGGCGGCAGAGTGCAACTCGGCGGCGTTCGCCACCGCTCAGTGTGTTGATGGGCTGGTCGGCAGGCGGACAGCGAAGCGCGTCCATTGCCCGCTCCAGCTTGCTGTCGAGGTTCCAGGCATCGGTGCTGTCGATGATGTCCTGCAGCTCGCCTTGGCGCGTGAAGAGCTGGTTCATCTTGTTCTCGTCTTCATAAAATTCGGGCAAACCGAATTTCACGTTGATGTCCTCGTATTCCTGCAGGGCATCCACGATGTGCTGCACGCCCTCCTTCACCACCTCGATGACCGTCTTGCTGTCGTCGAGCTTGGGTTCCTGCTCCAAGTAGCCCACGCTGTAGCCCGGACTCCACACCACATTGCCCTGATACTGCTGCTCGATGCCCGCAATTATCTTCATCAGGGTTGACTTGCCCGCACCGTTCATGCCTACGATGCCAATCTTTGCGCCGTAGAAGAAGGAGAGGTATATGTTTTTGAGGACTTGCTTCTGGTTCTGCTGGATGACTTTGCTCACCCCGACCATCGAGAAGATGACCTTCTTGTCGTCTGTTGTTGCCATTGTCTTACTTCAGTTTGTCGTCGCTGAGCTTCATCGCCTTGTAGGCCTGCTGAGTAGTGAGCACCGTCTTGAACTTAGCGTACCATTTGCGCAGGACAGCCGGTTCCTGCTCCTCCTGCTTCTGCTTCAGTTCGAAGAGCTTGTCGCACTGTGCGGCGGTGAGCTTGTTCGTGTCGATGGCATCCTGCAGCTCGTCCTTGAGGTCCTCATAGGGGTCTTTCACGTCGGAGAGCTCCTTGAGGAAGGCTTCGAGCAGAGGCTTGAACTTCTCCTGCACATCGCTCTTGAGCTTAAGGTTTTTCAGCACGTATGCCACACGTGCATCCCGCTTGCTGCCTGCAAAGGCAGAGGAGGGCATGATGACGGCCATGCTGATGAACAAAGCCGCAATGAACATAAATCGTTTCATACTTTTTATAGTTTGGAGTTAAGATTAGGAGTTATACGAGGGAGTTATAATGGGGAGTTATGAAGGGCCGAATGTTTTGGATTCTTGTTCAGACGAATAAGGTAATGGCTCATTATAACTCCTCAGTATAACTTCCCATTATAACTCCCCATTATAACTCCTGTTTATTTCCCTGCGAAGCTGCTGTAGATGACCTGCATTTTGATGGGGTTGTCTTTCGTGCCGCGAACCAGCTTGGTGCTGCATAGGCTCATGTCCTGGTTGACGGACACCTGCGATGCCGTGCCGTAGCTGTCCGTCGTTGTCGCAACAGTGACGGGGACAAGCACCACGCGGTTCCACAGGGGATGTGCTTCCTCCCATGCCGCCTCTGTCATGCCAGTGGCTTTCATGCCATTCAGCTTCTCGTGGATGCAATAGGAAATGAGGCTGCCTATGTTGTTGAAGGTGTAGCTGTTGTATGTCGGCTGGAATGTGGTGGTGAAGGATTGCTCCGAGTCGCTCACCTGATGGTTCTGGAAGAAGCTTTCGAGGTTCTGCTTGCGCACGAGCAGCAGGTCCTGCGGGATGCCCAGCGCATAGTTGTCGTCCTTGGCATCCTCGTCTTGGTTGTTGATACGCATGAAGGTGACGGTGGCATGGCTGATGCTGTCGTTCTCGTGTCCCCTGTATATCTCGTTGATGGGCAGTGTGAGTTCAGTGCAGATGCCTGCCGGTGTCTTGAGCATGGTGGTTTTGTTCCCGTCGGCATTCATTGCATTTACGAGGCCCGACAGGTCGCTGCTCTCGAACTGCGTGCTCTGAATGACCTCTGGTGTGGCGGCGAAGCGGCAGGTTGCCGCTACCGCATTGCCGTAGTTGTCGATGTATTCGAAGTCGAGGTTCATGGTGCACACTTCCAAATGAAGCATGGTGCCGATGCCGCTGACGGTGCGGAACAGGAAGCCTGCACAGACATTGCGGATGAAGGAATATGAGTCCTTGAAGTTTGCGGGGTTGGCATAGTACTTCCGCATGATGTCGTCTCCAAAGCTCTGGTCGAGCAAGATGCGCACATTGGGCGTGTAGTTGCCGCCGTTGCGCTCGTCGTCGGTCATGATGTAGTCGGTGGCGGTAAAGACTTTCGTTGCAATGGGTTGCTGGCCTTCGTCCACATAGCCATCGAGCTTGGTGCTTGTGTATAGCTTTTCCGATTCTTTGAGCAGCCTGTCCTCGTTTCTGCTGAGGGGCAGGACTTCAATCTTCATGGGATTGTTCTTGTCGCCGAAGGTGTCCCTGATGAACAGGCGGATTTCGATGGACCTGCAAAGCATGTCGCCGAACTTGACGATGCGCGACTCCTCTGGGAACGTGTAGTCCTCGAAGGTGTGGAACTGTGTGGCAAAGGTGGCTGTGATGGCTTGGTCGGTCTCGGGGTCAATGACTTTGCCGATGTAGCAGGCTGTGCTGTTGGCCGGCACCTGAGTGTTGAGGATGCTCTCTGAAATGATGTCGAATGTCTCGTATGAGTTGCTGATGGCATCCTGTTGGGGATAGATGCCCAGCGAGCCTGTGTCCTCGCTGCAGGCGGTAAGCAGGAAGGCAGTGGTCAGAATGAATGCAGACCATGCCTGAAAGGTATATCTCATTTGTTCGGTATAGTTCAATAGTGGATTGTCGAATTGTAAGTTAGCTTTCCTCCTCCTCTTCTTCCTCTTTGCCGATGTTCCAGATGGTGTCGTAGAAGTTGGGGTAGTAGATGCCATAGTCATCTGTGCCGACGGGTGGCAGGCTGGGTTTCCCGAGGCTTTCGGCGTACTTCATCAGTTCCTCGTTCTCGGCGACAAACCCGATGCCGTCGGCATACTTCACGCCCAGTTTGTTGAGCATTGGGACGAGCTTCTTCTCGCCCAAGCCTCTCGTGGCGGAGATGGTGGCATTTCGGAAGGCGATGATGCCGTCCATGTTAGCCGGAATGTTGGCGGCGAGCATCTGCGTGGAGGGTGTGTAGATGACCTTGCAGTCGCGGTACGATGGCTCCTCGGCGTATGCCGTCTTGACGTAGAGGGGGATGAAACTGCCCATCCAGCCTTGGCAGTGGATGATGTCGGGCGTCCACTTCAGCTTCTTGATGGTCTCCAGCACGCCACGGGCATAGAAGGCTGCGCGTTCGGCATTGTCCTCGTATTCCTTGCCGTCTTCGTCTGTCGCCATCTTGCGCTTCTCGAAGAAGTCGTCGTTGTCGATGAAGTATATCTGCATCCTTGCTGCCGGGATGCTTGCCACCTTGATGACCAGGGGGTGGTCTGTGTCATCGACCACGATGTTGATGCCGCTCAGCCTGATAACTTCGTGCAACTGGTTCCGCCGCTCGTTGATGATGCCCCATTTGGGCATGAAGGAGCGTATTTCCCTGCTCTTCTCCTGGACTGCCTGAGGCAGGTATCTGCCCATCTGAGCCATGTCTGTCTCGGGCACAAAAGGCAGCATCTCTTGTGTGACGAAGAGTATCTTTTTGGCTTTGGTCATCGCTTCCGTTCTTAATTGAGTATAATATACACGGCAAAGTTACGAAATTTTGCGCACATGGCAATGAAAATCTGTACCTTTTCACACTTTTTATAATAAAATGCATAATAATCCCTAATCTTTAATCCCTAATCCCGAATTTATTCGTACCTTTGCATGATTTAATTTGAATTGATGTGTCTCACACAGAAAGCACAGAAATCACTGAAAGAAGCATTTGTGATGCTTCTCTGCGAAGCACCGCTTCGCCTTTCTGTGGTTTCCGTGCTTTCTGTGTGAGATAAATAAGATAATGGAATTATGACTGTAATAAATACAATCAGTGAGCTTCGCGAGTGTTTGGCGCAGCACCGCAAGGAGGGACACTCCATCGGCCTTGTGCCTACGATGGGTGCCTTGCACGAAGGCCACGCCTCGCTCGTCCGCAGAAGTGTAAAGGAGAACGATGTCACCGTGGTGAGCATCTTCCTGAACCCCACTCAATTCAACGACCCGAAGGACTTGGAACGCTATCCGCGTACACTCGATGCCGACTGCCGCATCCTTGAGCAATGCGGTGCAGACATCGCCTTTGCGCCTACCGTAAAGGAAATCTATCCCGAGCCGGACACGCGCCAGTTCAGCTATCCGCCCACCGACACGGTGATGGAGGGTGCCATGCGCCCCGGCCACTTCAATGGTGTCTGCCAGATTGTGAGCAAGCTCTTCTCCTACGTCGAGCCTGACCGTGGCTATTTCGGCGAGAAGGACTACCAGCAGATTGCTGTCATCCGCCGCATGGCCGACGACCTCGGCTTCCGATTGCAGATTGTGCCGTGTCCCGTCGTCCGCCAGAGCGACGGACTGGCTCTGAGCAGCCGCAATGCTCTGCTTTCCCCGGAGGAGCGCAAGACGGCCGCCAACATCTATCGCATCCTCAACGAGAGCCGCTCGCTTGGCCTCTCGGTGCAGCAGACGCACGACTGGGTAGTGAAGGAAATCAACGCTATCCCTGGTCTTGAGGTGCAGTACTTCAGCATCGTGGACGGCGACAGCCTGGCAGACGTCACCTCGTGGGACGAAACCGCGAGCATAGTCGGCTGCATCACCGTCTTCTGCGGCACAACCCCCATCCGGCTCATCGACCACATTAGATATAAGTGATTTACGATTTAACTATTTACGATTTACTATTTATGGACTATTTAGTTAATCGTCAAATAGTAAATAAAATAATAAATCGTAAATCGTAAATCGTCAAATAGTAAATAAATAAGATGTTGATAGAAGTATTGAAGTCAAAGTTGCATTGTGTCACAGTGACCGAGGCAAATCTCAACTATATGGGCAGCATCACCATCGACGAGGACTTGATGGACGCTGCCGGCATCATTGCAGGAGAGAAGGTGCAGGTGGTGAACAATAATAACGGCGAGCGCTTCGAGACCTACGTCATCCGGGGCGAGCGCGGCACCGGCTGCATTTGTCTCAATGGTGCCGCCGCCCGCAAGGTCGTGGTGGGCGACACCATCATCATCATCTCGTATGCCCTTATGGATTTCGAGGAGGCCCGCAACTTCCAACCCCGCGTCGTCTTCCCAAAGAACAATCGTCCTTGACGGCTTTTAGCCACGTCTCGAAAAACTGTTTCGCACGTGGAAACACCTTGTTTCACGGGCGAAACAACTTGTTTCCACTGCCGAAACAAACAAACCAACAACATCTATTGTTACATCTAAAAACACTAAAGACTCGAACACTTCTCGTAATCAATGGCATGGTTTATTCGTTTGTTTCGAGTTTTTAGATGTTATAAATAAAAAGAGGGTGTGTCCGTTTCCGACACACCCTCTTTCTGTTATGTTCCTTTCAAAGGATTATTCCTTCTCGTCATCACCCCAGATGTTCCATCCCAGGACGCGGGCTTCGCCATCGCTTCCCTCTCCTTGGGTCAAACCGACATTGCTCTGGGCACTCTCGCATAGGAGGTTGGCAGGCTGTGCACTCTCCGTATTAACGATGGGCTTCAAATATGTCTTTTTCATAATTGCTGTATTTTGTGGAAGTAAAATGGGAAGCCCCATTTTACTTCCAGTTAAACATTTTTACTTAACAGTGACTTTGCGTCCACCATTCACATAGATACCCTTCATTGCGGGCTTGCCTGCGAGCTTGCGACCGCTGATGTCGTACCAGTTCTCAGACTGAACAGACTTGTCGGACAGGTCGGACAGACCAGTCGGGTCTTCATCGTCGAGGTTGGTTACGAACTGCTTAACACCACTTTCGTTGTATTCAGCATACATACCTATGAGTTCGAAGTAGCCACGGAATGCACCAATCTTGGCACCAGCCAAAGGCCAGTTCAGCTTGTTGCCTTCGCCAATGAAGAGGATGCTCTTGTTTTCTGCTTCGTAGGTCACAGGAGCGTATGTGCCCTCGAACACAACCTTGGTGTTATCACCGACATAATACTTATTGTTGGTGATGGTCACGTTAGCAAATTCGGGATTAGCGATGTCCTCACCTTCTGCCCACTTGGCAATGTAGGGAACGCCACCAAAGAACGTGTTACCGCCCCAAGTCGTAAGTGCTTCGCCTTCTGCTGTGAAGTTCAGCATTACATGATTGTCCTCAACAGTAACGGTGTTGGTGAGTGTGCGGATGTCTGCATCAGCGAGCACAGAAGCTTCCACTTCATCAAGAGTGAGGTCGAAGGGCAGATAGATGGTGTTCCAGCTATTGTCCTTGTAGAGCGTGCGATTAGCGAGCGTGACGTGAGCAAACTTGCCGTTGTAGTTGTCAATCACGCTGTTGTTGTCAGCGTTGCTGTCAAGGGTGAGGAGTGCGAAGTCTGCGAGTTTGCTCCATTCGGAAGTGCTGCCACCCTTCACGCTCTGAATCTGATACTCGTAGAGGTTGTTGGTGGCAAGGCCGCTGATGGTAGCTGTCTTTTCGGTCACAGCCATGTTCTCCCATTCACTGGCGGGAACATTCGGTGTATAAACGCCGAAGTCGTCAATAGCAAGGAGGTAGCAGTCATAGCTGACATGGTGGAAAGCGATGTGGCCTGTCTGACCAGCGTATGCGCTCAAGTCAATGGTGACTTCGCCTGGTGTTGCTGCTGCCATTGCCTGCAGTGTCTCTGTGAAGTCTGCTATTTCCGTGCCAGTAGTAGAGAGCAGCACTTCGTAGCTGTCTGGATAGTCTGGAGAATTATTTGCAAAGAACTTCAGGACGCCGCCCAGTTCAACAGCAGGACTGATGAGCCAGTTGTCGGCATTGTAGGAAACACCGCCTTTCCAGCTGTATGCTGTAGCTGCGTTGCCACCGGTCTCAGTACCAATAACCCAACCTGGACCTTCACCTGCAGTGACAATAGTCCACTGGTCAAGGCCGTTATTAAAGTTATCCTCGAAGATAGGCTGGCCTGCTGATTCGGCTTTTCTGTATTGTACATTATAGCTGTCACCAAGGCCTTCCCAAGTGAAGGTTGCGCCGTCGGCTGCGAGGTCAGCAACGATATTGGCAGGTACAGGGTTCTCGGTATTTGTAGTGAAAAGCATAGATGTCCACTTGCTCTCGCCTTCTGCAAAGATAGACTTCACTCTTACGGCGTAGTTTGTCTCGGGAGTCAAGCCTGTCAGCTCGTATGGAGAGGTAGCGTCTGCTACAGTTGTCCAAGTCAGAGTGGAGAGGTCAGCTGTGCCGATTTCTGCACGAACCATGAAGCAACGTCCGCTAATACCTGCACCAGCAAGGTCATACCATGTGCCGTTGATTTCAACCCAACGTCCGTTGGCATCGCCAAGGTCGTCATTGGAGCAGGCAGCAGGATAATCTGTTCCACTTTCATTGTAGAAGATTACCCAGACATTCTTGGTGTCATCAATGGTAGCATCGATTGCAATGTCAATGAATTCGCCAGCACCAGTAAAGGTGACGGGAACAGTAGAAATTGCATTTTCAGGAGCCGTTACGCCATCGTTGTAGATGGTGACAGTGCCTGTCATCGCTTTAGGATCGAATACGGAAACCTTAGACAAATAGCTGCCAGAGTAGCTGCCAGCGGGGAACATAACGCCCCATTGGAAGGCACCGCCACCCAAACCAACAGCTGTGGCATAGGTTCCGTTGTCGTACTTATATTCAGAGAATGCGAGAGACGCGCCTTCAGTAGTGGCATACTCTAACACAGCGCCGGTTGCTGCTGCGTCGGCTGTCCAGCTGATTTCTGCAGAAGTAGTGGTAATATTACCAGCTGCCAGCTCTGTGGGAGCGTGGAAACGAATCTCTGTGGTGAAGGTAACTTCATTGCTCCACTTGCTCTTCAACTCACCATCGGTGGCACGAACCTTAGCGGTGTATGCGGTCTCAGGTGTGAGACCTTCGACTGTGAAGGGATTGCTGTCAGCTGCAACGAGGTTCTCCTCGTCGCCGTTCAGGCAAATCTCCCAAGCAGTGGCTTCGCCGTTCTCTGTCCAGTTCAGCACAGCAGTACCCCAAGTAACATCGGATACGGCAAGAGCAGAAGGTGTGGGAACAGCCTCAAGCGTGGTGAAGCTTGTTGCAACCCACTCGCTCTTGCCCTCGCCATAGACAGCCTGCACCTGAACATTATAATTGGTTTCTGGTGTAAGTCCTGTGATAGCGTATGGACTGGTAGCATTTTCAACAGTAGTCCACTCAGATATTTCAGGAGCAGAAGTGACGGAGAAGTCATCGATGAGGAGATAGTTGGCATCCATGTCCTTATGGTGGATAGCAATGTAACCCTCCTGACCAGCGTAAGCGCCCAGGTCAATGACAACCTCGTTCCAGGCACTTACTGCAGGAGCTGTAGCCATTGCCTGCAATGTCTCGGTGAAGTCTGCCACAGCATTGCCTGTGGTGGAGAGCAGCACTTCATATTTATCAGGATAACCTGCGTTGGTGCGTACCCAGAACTTCAGCACGCCACCAAGAGCTACTTGGGGGGTAACAAGCCAGTTGTCGGCATTGTAGGCGTTGCTTGCCCAGCTCCATGCGCTGGCAACATATTCTCCGCTGTGTGCGGCAAACTCTAAACCTACAGACGGAGTTGTTTGGTAAGCAGTCCAACCGTCTCCATTCGGAGCTGCACCTTCGGTATAAATAGTCCACTTGTCCATACCGTTCTCGAAATCGTCAGAGAAAAGTACAGCCCCATCTACATAACTTTTGTATTGCAGAGTGTAGCTATCGGCCTTGCCTGTCCAGCTGACTGTGGCACCTTTAGATGCAGGAACAACAGCCAAATCCTTTGGAGCGGGGAATTCCACATCCGTGGTGAAGGCCACTTCATTACTCCAGTTGCTCTTCAAATCACCGCTGACGGCACGAACCTTGACGGTATAGTCGGTCTCAGGAGTCAAACCAGTCAATGTAAAGGGATTGCTGTCGGCAGCAATGAGGTTCTCCTCGTCGCCGTTCAGGCAAATCTCCCAAGCAGTGGCTTCGCCGTTCTCTGCCCAGCTCAGCAACGCGGTCTTGGCACCAACCTCGGATACCGTGAGATCAGTGGGCTTTGCAACACCATTGTCTACAGTGAAACTGAAGTCGTCCACGAAGAGATAGTATTTGTCGTTAGAGTTGTAGCGAACAGCAACGTACTTTGTGCCTACGGGGAAGTTAACCTCGTACTGCAGCCATGAAGTGCTGTTGGTTTCAACCTCATCACCCCAAGTGAACTCGCTAACGTCCTTGGTTGTTGTGGAGTAACCTACCTGGAATGTCTCAACATAGCTGGCGCCTTGAACCCTGTACCAGAACGACACGGTCATAGGCGAAGTCCCTTCGAACTCAGGAGAAATCAGGTACTGGGGAGGTGTTGTGTTGTATTTAAAGGAGAAATAGTAGTTACCTGTATGAGCATTATTAGTATTAACGACACCAGAACTGGGGTTGCAATCCACAAGTGTCCAAGGGCCAATGCCGTCTTCGAAGCTATCTACATAAGGCAGGCTCTGCACGGGGAAGTCAGTGGTGAAGCTGACGGAAGTTGACCAGCCGCTGACATCAGTACCTTCCTTCGCGCGTACCTTAATAGTATAGGTTGTGCCAAGAGAAAGACCTTTCAGGGTGTAGGGATTGGGAACATCCTCTGTTACGACGTCGTTCACGTCGATGTCGAATGCAGAAGCGTCGCTACTCCAACTTACAGTAGCCTCTGTGCCGCCTTCGTAGCTGACCTTGAGGCCAGTGGGCTTGGCAATAACAGCTGCGGTAGGATTCGTAAAGCTGAAGTCGTCCAAATACATCTTGAACTGGTCGTTGGCCGTGTAGGCAACTGCCACATACTTTGTACCAGCGGGGAAGGTGGCCTCGTACAATGTCCATTCTTTCGGTGCCGTTATTTCTGCTTCCCATTCAAAGGCATCCACATCGCTGGTTGTTGTAGAATAACCTACCTTAAATGTCTCAGCATAGGTGGAAGGATTGATGTAGGAGAAAGTGACCTTCACGCCGCTTTCTGTTCCCGTCAGTTCGGGAGAGATGAGGTACTGTGGCGGATTGGTGTTGTATAAGAACTGGAATCCGTAGGAGCCATTCTGTTTGGCGGCTGGTTTGATTCCAGTGCTACTACCATTACCATCAACTATTGTCCAGCCTTCTGCGGCCAAATCGTTGTTCTCGAAGCCATACTCATAGGGTAGGGCTTGTTGTGCCTTTGCCCCTGTCAGGCTGAGAAGCGCAGCGAGCAGCATCATGGATGCTCTCGCAAGGAATGTAGTTTTTCCTTTCATGTGGTTAATACTTAGGTTAAACATAAATTTATAATACAATTTGGTCACAAAGTTAACACATTTTACAAAAACATGCAAGGATTAGACGTGTTTTTAACAACAAACGCCATCATTATGCGGTGTTTCTGCATAAATATGTCAACCTTACTTAATTGTTACCTTTTGGTTGTCCCTGATGTAAACACCCTTCGAGGTGGGCTTGCCGGAGAGCTTGCGGCCGTTTAGGTCAAACCAAGCCCCCTCCATGCTCCCCCTTTGGGGGAGTGCCTTGATGTCGTCGGGGGTCTCGTCGCCGAAGCTGAGGATGAACTCGCGGATGTTGTTCTCCTGGTCGTTGGCTTGTATGCCTGCAAGCTGGAAGTATGCGCGTTGGGCACCGATGCTGGCACCGGCCAACGGCCAGTTGAGCTTGTTGCCTGTGCCGACGAAGAGGATGCTCTTGTCCGTATCGGTGAAGGTCGTGAGGGCGTATGTTCCCTTGAAGGCAACAGTCTTCCCGTCGCCGAGGTCGCACGTTACATCGCGAGGCGTCTTGTCGATGGTGACACCCGTGAAGATGGGGCTTGTGATGTCCTCGTCGCTCTCCCATCGGATGAGATATGGCGTGCCGGCCTCGATGACAGTAACGGCTCCTTCGGCGGTGAAGTTCAGCATCACTGCCCCGCCGTTGAGCGAAGCACTGCTTAGGGAACGCACATCGGCACCGTCGAGGGGAGAACCGTCGAGCGTGAGGTCAAACGGCAGGCACAGCGTATTCCATTCGCCATCCTTGTAGAGTGTGCGACCGTCAAGCAGAACGGTGCAGCCCGTCTTGCCGTCAGCGGAAGCAATCAGCTCTGTGTTGTCCTCGTTGTTGGCAAGGGTGATGATAAATGCGGCATTGCAATCGACGTGGTAGGCGACAGGCGCAGTCATCTTTTTCTTGCCGGAGAAGATGAGATTGCCTACCACATCGTAGGCAGCATAGACGCACTCGTGGTCGTAGCTTCCCTTTATCCACTGGAACTCGATGTCCCTGTCGTCGGGAACTTCCACATAATAGACTTGTGCCTCGTTCTTCTTTGCGGCATTGGTGTTGGAGAAGGTGCCAAGCTCTGTGCCTGTCAGGACATCCACTATCTTGATGGCTGCTCCGTTCCATCCGTCGCCCATGAGGTCGGTCAGCTCAAGCCTGATTTGGCAAGTTGACTCGGAGAGGTCGGTGGTGAAGCTGACGGGGTCTGTCCACTCGCTGGCTTGCCCGTTGTCTCTCGCGCGTACCTTAATAATATATATAGTGCCAAGCTCAAGGCCGGTCAGCGTGCAGGGGTTGCTTACGTCCTCAGTTACGATGCCGTTCACATCGATGTCGAAGGTCGGCGCCTCGCTCGTCCAGCTTACGATGGCTTCTGAGCCGCCTGTGTAGCTGACGGCAACATCCTTGGGCTTCTTCACAATAGAGGCACCCGGGGTGAAGTCGAAGGTTGTCTTGGGACGGAAGTTCTGCTGGCTGATGCTCGTGCCGTAACCGCCAACGGAGACACCGCTGACGAAGTCACCTTGCCAGGAGCACTTCTGATAACTGCCTGTTACAGTTTGGTTGACGCCTACCAGAAGGTTGCCGCCCTGATAGTAGAAAGGTTCGCTGAAGGTGATGACCATCTGCCTGTCGCTGATGGACAGGCTGCCGGAATAAACCTTCTCCAACGTGTTCCAGGCTTTGAGCGAGCTGATAGTGTTCTCGCTGACCTCGCTCAGATAGACATCGAACTTCGCAGCTCCCCAGCTGACAGACGATTGGGTGGCATAGAACGTCACGCCGTTGATTTCACCGCCAACCATGTCTTCCAAATCTGCTTCTGCAATGATGAACTGGCTCCGGGAATAGTTGTCGGTCCAGTAGCCATAGACAGGCACAACCTCGTTGGTCAGGCTCTCGGCCACAACCAGTGTTGCCGTCTGTTCGCTGCTCTCGCTGTCGTATTCGCCATTGGAATTGATATAGCAGAAGACAAAATTATATGTACCTGTCTCTGTGGGGGTAAAGGAGATGGTAACGTTTTGGGTTGCACCAGCAGGAATGACAACGCTTTCGCACTCGATGAGATAGTCGTCTTCCCCTTCTCTCAGACAGAGCCAGATGTCTCCGTCGTAGGGATCCGTGCTGTTGTTGGTGATGTTGAAGGTGACGTTTACCGACGTGTGTGGCTCAACAGCGGGGTCGCTCAGGGTAATGCTGTTCAGCGTGAGGTCGTTGGCATTTGGGGAGATGTCAGCGATTGTGCCAGAAGCCGTGCTTTTCTGAATGCCTACGACCGCATCCTGTCCGTAGTGGAAACCGTCGGTGGAGCTGCTGCCGCCAATGCCCTGCTGGTCTGGGTCGAGAGCCGAGAGGACAAAGTAGTTGTCGCTCAAGCCGCCCCATCCCCAGTTGATGTGGAAGAAGTCGGTGCCCGCCTCGAACTTATAACCGTCACAGACGAATTCATGTCCGCCGCCGTCAGACATTCCGCCGTAGCAGACAGGACGTTTGTGCGACACCTCGTGATAGATGAGGTCTGTCCAGTTGGCGTATGTGTAGGTGCTGCGGGATACAAACCTTGTGGTGTAGGGATTGTAGTCGAAGTATTCCCTGAGGGCAATGGCAACGTCCTCTGTATAGGCACCGGACGATGGTCCGTAGTCCATCTGTACGCTGTAGCCGCAGTATTTCATGAGTGTTGCCACGGCTGTGGCCTGGGTTGAGGTGTAGGAGCCGGAATAGCTGTTCTTCATGTTCGTCCAGTCGAAGGTGACTTTAGGCAAGGACGACAGGTTCATGCCGTAGCTGACGGTGGTGTATGCGGGAATGACTTTTGTGGATTGTGCAGGCCATTTGTGATAGTACATCACCTGCGCCATTGCTGTGGCGACACAACCCGTGGCACATCTGCCGCTGCCAGACCAGCCATCGTTGTATGTGGGACAGAGGTTGTTGTAGGGCGTGCCCTGATTCCAGGTCGAGGTGCACAGCGGAGCGACGGCGGTGGTGCTGTGGGAACCAACCTTCCCGCGAACTTTCTTGGGTCCGGCTGTATTGGTGCCGTGTTCCTGCAGCCAGGCTATCTCGTCGGCGTAGCCCTGCAACCAAGCCCGCATGTTGTCGGGTATGTTGTTGGGGTCGAAGCTGCTGCCCTCGCTAAAACCGAGGACGGGGATGGTGCGGTCGTCGTTGCTGACGACAACAAAGCCGCCGTCGTCTTCCACGTTGAACACGTAGAGTCCGTTTATCTTGCTAACTAACGTAAGCTGCGGCGTTACGCCCTGAACATGGCGCTGCCTGCCGGAAGTGCTTTCTTGGCTTGTTAGAAATTCCAGTGCCTGCTCAAGAGCCTGCTCTGTCGTTACTTCTTCAGCCCAGATGCCTGTCGTGCAGAACAGGGCAAAGAGCAGTGTCATCACGGCGTGTGTGAAGGTCGTTTTTTCGTTCATCATGTAAGGTTTAGTCTTGTTGTTTTGGATATATATTTGTCCGAAAGGCACAAATAGAGCGCAAAGGTACGACATATAATTCAAAAAAACAAAAATGAAAAATAAAATTATTCTTTGTGTTCAGTTAATCCTTAATTAGCCACTGCGTGTCTTCGTAACCTATAGGTGGTGGGCTTTATCGGATGTTGAAGGAAATACCAAAGGGGATAAAAAAAACTCTGCCGATTTTTGCAAATCGGCAGAGGGGCGTAGTCTTTTAGAAAAGGTCGGAATGTGTTCCTGTATCAACGAGTACCCCAAACCGCGTTTGGCACACAGTTTCAATGAATGCCTGAACTGACCCGTATAGATGATTTCGTACATATCAGCCTAAGATTTGACGGATTAAATCCTCTGAATCTTTTGCATAATATACACGTCCCTTTCGGATATCTTCCAGTCCCTTGTCAATACCGTTGACTCTCTTCTTCTTCGCTTCCCATCCCATTTTCCTGACGAATGAGCGGAAGAATGGCAAATCAACAGACGGCACTCGAATCGTGTACTCGTTCAATACAGCTTCCATAGCCTTTCAATCTTCAATTTTCAATCCTCAATTATTCTTCACCCATGAGAATCTTCATCATTTCGCAAGCGGAGTAGGGGACGGGCGTGCCCGGGCCGAAGATGCAGGCAACGCCGGCCTTGTAGAGGAAGTCGTAGTCCTGTGCAGGGATGACACCGCCGGCGGTGACCATGATGTCCTCGCGGCCCAGCTTCTTCAGCTCTTCGATGAGCTGAGGAATGAGTGTCTTGTGACCTGCTGCAAGAGAGCTTGCACCTACGATGTCCACGTCGTTCTCCACTGCCTGACGCGCTGCCTCGGCTGGTGTCTGGAACAGCGGTCCCATATCCACGTCGAAGCCACAGTCGGCGTAACCCGTTGCGACAACCTTCGCACCACGGTCGTGACCGTCCTGTCCCATCTTGGCAACCATGATGCGGGGGCGACGGCCTTCCTTCTTTGCGAAGGCATCGGTCATTTCACATGCCTTCTCGAAGAACTTGTCGTTCTTGCTTTCACTTCTATACACGCCTGAAATAGTTCTGATTACTGCTTTGTAACGGCCCACGATAGCTTCGCAGGCATCACTTATCTCACCCAAAGTGGCACGATGGCCGGCTGCACGGACAGCGAGGTCGAGCAGGTTGTCCTTGCTCTTCTTGCCCTCGTTGAACTCGCGGACGCACTCGGTGATGGCCTCGAGGTCTTTCTTCACCTGAGCCTCGTCGCGCATCGCACGGACTTTCTTCAGGGATTCTTCCTGCTGCAAGCGCACGGCGGTGTTGTCAATCTCGAGGATGTCGATGGGGTCTTCGTGTTCGAGACGGTACTTGTTCACGCCCACGATGGTCTGTACGCCGCTGTCGATGCGAGCCTGAGTGCGGGCAGAAGCCTCCTCGATACGCATTTTGGGCAGACCGGTCTCGATGGCCTTTGCCATACCGCCAAGCTTCTCGATTTCCTGGATGTGCTCCCAAGCCTTGTGGTACAGCTCGTAGGTGAGTTTCTCAACATAGTAAGAGCCAGCCCACGGGTCGATGTGCTTGCAGACTTGGGTCTCGTTCTGGATGTAAATCTGGGTGTTACGAGCGATACGAGCCGAGAAGTCTGTGGGCAGGGCGATGGCCTCGTCGAGGGCGTTGGTGTGGAGCGACTGGGTGTGACCCAGCACGGCTGCCATAGCCTCGATACAGGTGCGGCCTACGTTGTTGAAGGGGTCTTGCTCTGTCAGCGACCAGCCTGATGTCTGCGAGTGGGTACGCAGAGCCATAGACTTCGGGTTCTTGGCTCCGAAGCTCTTCACAATCTTCGCCCAAAGCAGACGGCCTGCACGCATCTTCGCAATCTCCATGAAGTGGTTCACACCGATGGCCCAGAAGAAGGAGAGGCGGGGAGCGAAGGCGTCCACGTCAATACCGGCATTGATACCTGCACGCAGGTAGTCCATACCGTCGGCCAGTGTGTAAGCCAGCTCGATGTCAGCAGTAGCACCAGCCTCTTGCATGTGGTAGCCGGAGATGGAGATGCTGTTGAACTTAGGCATCTTCTGTGATGTGTACTCGAAGATGTCGGCGATAATCTTCATCGAGAATGCTGGCGGGTAGATGTAGGTGTTGCGCACCATGAACTCCTTCAGGATGTCGTTCTGGATGGTACCTGCCATCTCCTCGAGCTTCGCGCCTTGTTCCAGGCCGGCGTTGATGTAGAAGGCGAGCACGGGCAGCACGGCACCGTTCATCGTCATAGAGACGGACATCTTGTTCAAGGGGATGCCGTCGAACAGCACCTTCATGTTCTCCAAGGAGCAGATGCTCACGCCAGCCTTACCTACGTCACCTACAACACGCTGGTTGTCGGGGTCGTAGCCACGGTGTGTGGGAAGGTCAAAGGCTACGGACAGACCCTTCTGACCGGAAGCGAGGTTCCTGCGATAGAATGCGTTGGACTCTTCTGCCGTAGAGAAACCAGCGTACTGACGAATTGTCCACGGGCGGAAGGGGTACATCATGCTGTACGGGCCACGGAGGAAGGGAGGAATACCGGCTGCGAAGTTCAGGTGCTCCATGCCCTCGAGGTCTTCCTTAGTATAAACGGGTTGAATGTCAATCTGCTCGGCTGTCTTCCAGTTGGCAGTGATACCATTCTCCTTTTGCCAGGCCTGACCGTTCTTGGCCTCAATGCCTGCAAAGATATCTATGTTGTTGAATTGTTTGCGTGCCATAATCAGATTCCGAGTTTTGCGTTGTACTCCTTGAGAGTCTCAAGCTGGTTAGACCTTACATGGATAAAGTTCTCGATGCCTGCTGCCTTGAGGTCTTCTGTGCAAGTCGGTGCACCTGCCACAACGTAGAGGGCGCGGCCGTTCAGATACTTGAAGGCAGGAATGGCATATTCTGCATACTCGTCATCGCTGGAGCAGATGACAACGATGTCGGCACCAGCCTCTAAAGCCTTGTCAACACCCTCCTCAACAGTCTTGAAGCCGAGGTTGTCAATAACCTGGTAGCCAGCGGCAGCCAGGAAGTTGCAGCTGAACTGGGCGCGAGCCTGACGCATGGCCAGATTGCCGATGGTCAGCATGAATGCCACAGGCACCTTCGCAGCCTTCTCTGTCTTGAGGCGCAGAGCCTCGAAATCGGAAGCCAAGCGAGAAGTCTTGATGGCAGGGATGGTGCTCTCGCAGCCACAGGTTGTGTTTGTTGCGTTGGCAACGCAACATACTGAACGTGGTTCCTTCCCTTCGCTCTTCTCGGTGAAGTTGGGGAACTGGTTGGTTCCAAGCAGGAACTCCTTGCGCTTGTCGGCATTGGCGTGGCGCGTCTTGTTTGTCTCGTTGATGGTGTTCTGAACAGAGCCTGCCTTTGCTGCTGCCAGGAAGCCACCTTCTTCCTCAACAGCGAGGAAGAGCTTCCAAGCCTGAGCAGCCAGGGCGGAGGTCAGCTCCTCGATGAAGTAGGAACCGCCTGCCACATCCACCATGCGGTCGAAGTGACACTCGTCCTTCAGCAACAGCTGCTGGTTGCGGGCGATGCGCTCTGCGAAGTCTGTCGGTACTTCGTAAGGCTCGTCGAACGGAGTCACGACGATGCTCTCTACACCTCCCAGGGCTGCAGACATCGTCTCTGTCTGAGAGCGAAGCATGTTCACATAGCTGTCGAAGAGCGTCTGGTTGTAGGTTGTCGTGAAAGCGCAGACGTGCATCTTTGCACTTTCCTTGCAAGCTGTATATTGGCTTACAATCTGAGCCCACAGCATACGAGCTGCACGAATCTTGGCAATCTCCATGAAATAGACACCATTGATGCCGAGGTTGAACTTGATGCTCTGTGCTGCAAGCTCGGGAGCCACGCCAGCCTCTGTCAGCTCTGCGAGGTATTCATTGCCCCATGCCAGAGCATAGCCGAGGTCCTGATAGCTGTAAGCGCCTGCGTTGGTGAGCTTGAAAGCGTTCACTGCGATGGGGCGGAACTTGGGATAGGCGGCAAATGTCTCGACCAGCGTCTTGGCGTTGGCCAGCACACCAGTTGTGTCCTTGCCCTTCATGAGCATCTTTTCCAGTGGGTCGAAGCTGATGCTGCCCTCAACCTTCTGAGCGTCGGCACCCTTCTTCTGGAAGTAAGCCACGAGGATTTGAGCCAGCTCGACTGCCTTACACTGGCAAGTGCAGAAGTTCAGCTCCACGCAATCCACGTAGATGCCTTCAAGCAGCGTCTCGATGTACTCTGCACTCACCTTCTCCGAAGGGATGCAGAAGCCGAGGCTCGTCACGCCCTTGTTCAGGATGTCGAGTGCCTTGGCATTGGCTTCCTTGGGGCATTCACACTTGATGTCCTGACGGACATGCCATTCGTTGTCTGCGGCCTTGTTGCCGCGAACGTAGGGGAACTCTCCGGGAAGCGCATTGACAAGCGGCAGCTTATCGACATCTTCCTTCAGGTAGAACGGCTCCATGCTGAAGCCCTCGTTGGTTCTCCACACCATTTTCTTCTGATAGTCCGCGCCCTTGAGGTCAACCTCAATCTTGTCTCGCCATTCCTGACGGGAAGGGGCGGTAAAGTCAGAAAAGAGTTTTTCTTTACTATCTGCCATAGTTTTGTTAATAAAAGATATATTATGTGTTTGGTTTATGCTTAAAAGCGCACAAAGGTACGAAGAAAAGTGAAAAGTAAGAAGTGAAAAGTGAAAAATTATTCGTTTGCCTGCTGTTTTTGCATTTTTCTCTAATCTCTAATCCCTAATCTCTAATCTTTTTCGTACCTTTGTGGCTTGAAATAAATAGTAAATTGTCAAATAGTAAATATAAAAGTGGACTGGTTCTTTAATCTTCTGACGAACACTTCGGGTGTGGGCCATATAGTGATGCTGTATGCCTTCGTCATCGCAGCAGGCATTGCGTTGGGACGTGTCAAGATAGGTGGCAAGAAGAACGGTATAGCGCTTGGTGTCACGTTCGTCTTGTTCATTGGTATTCTCATGGGGCATCTCTACAAGAGCGTCGGTATAGTCTCTGCCGAAGGGTTTGCTGCGCCAAGCAATGTGCTGACCTTTATCCAAGACTTTGGTCTCATCCTCTTTGTCTATTGTATTGGTCTGCAAGTCGGACCGGGCTTTATCGAGTCCTTCAAGACGGGCGGCATGAAGATGAACCTGATTGCTGTTGGCATCGTCCTGCTGAATGTGGCCTGCTGCATCGGTCTCTTCTTCATCGTGTTCTACAAGGGAGGCAGCATGGCTGGCGAGAACAGTCGCAGTCTGGCGATGATGGTGGGCGTGCTCTGCGGCGCCATCACCAACACCCCTGGCCTCGGTGCTGCCACAGAAGCCTGCGGCACAATCTTCGGCGCGAATGCTCCTTCCATAGCCAATGGCTATGCCTGTGCCTATCCCCTTGGCGTAGTGGGTATTATACTGGCAACCATCGCCGTCCGTTTCCTTACTCGCACCTCCTTGAAACAGGAGCAGGATGCTTTGGAACAGGAGAAAGCTGCCAATCCCCATGCCACGCCTCACCGCATGACCATCAGTTGCCGCAACCCCTATATCATGGGCAAGACCATTCTGCAGGTACGCGAGTTCCTGGGGCGCGACTTCGTTTGCAGCCGTATCCTTCAGCAGGGACACGTCAACATTCCCAACCGCGACACCATCCTGGGCGAAGGCGACCAGCTCTATGTCACCTGTGCTGAGGCTGATACAGAGGCGGTGAAGGCATTCATAGGCCCGGAAGACGATAGTGTCGTATGGGAAGAGCAGGACGTGCCGATGGTGAGCAAGCATGTGATGGTCACACAGTCGCAGATGGCGGGCAAAACCTTGGGCGAGTTGCACTTCAGCAGCGTCTATGGCGTGAATGTGACGCGCATCCGTCGCGGCGACCTGAACCTCTTCGGCGAGCGCAGCCTTCGCCTCCAGATGGGCGACCGCCTCGTGGTCGTTGGTCCCGAGGATGCTGTTGACCGTGTGGCTGCCAAGATGGGCAACAGTGTGAAGAAGCTCGACCATCCCAACCTCTCCGCCATCTTCATCGGCATCCTCGTGGGTATCATCTTCGGCTCCATTCCTTTCGCTCTTCCTGGTGTGCCAACGCCCGTCAAGCTTGGACTGGCAGGTGGCCCCCTCTGTGTGGCAATCGCCATCGGGGCATACGGCTACAAGCTCAAGATGAATGCCTATACTACAACCAGTGCCAACCTCATGCTTCGCGAGATAGGCCTTGCCCTCTTCCTTGCCAGTGTGGGCATCAAGGCAGGTGCCAACTTCGTCGATACTGTCGTGGATGGCGACGGACTGACCTACGTCTGGTGCGGTTTCATCATCACCGTGCTGCCCATCCTCATCATGGGCCTTGTGGCACGCAAATGGGCGAAAATCAACTATTGCACCCTGATGGGACTTATCGCAGGTGCCACCACCGACCCGCCAGCACTCGCCTTTGCCAACCAGACCTCAGGCAATGACGCCCCGGCCGTCGGCTACAGCACCGTCTATCCCCTCAGCATGTTCCTCCGCATCCTCACAGCCCAGCTCATCATCCTGCTGCTCTGTGTGGCGTAGAGGCGTGCGATGCAAAGACACACAATTATCTCCGAATGCCATGTTGCGGAACGTGAAAAAGCACGAAATGAAATTAAATTCAGTCTTTTTTCATAAAGAAGTGGGCGGAATGGTTGGTAGTTATGTGTTTTATGTGTAATTTTGCAGCCAAACGACTAAACGACTAAATGGTCAATGAATTAGGAAACATAGCAGTGCTGGGTGGTGGCAGTTGGGCAACGGCGATTGCCAAGATGCTGCTCGAGAAGAAACAAGGCTCGACGTATGTCAACGACCACATTTGGTGGTACCTTCGCAGAGACGACCGCATCGAGGACTTCAAGCGGCTCGGACATAACCCTGCCTACCTCACCAGCGTACACTTCGATGTGAACCGCATTTCTTTCGAGAGCGACATAAACAAGGTGGTCGAGGCTTGCCAGACGCTTATCTTTGTCACGCCCTCGCCATACTTGAAAGGCCACCTCAAACGGCTTCACGTCCGTCTTCGCGACAAGTTCATCGTGACGGCCATCAAGGGCATTGTGCCCGACGAGAACCTCATCTGCTCCGACTATTTCAACCAAATGTACAACGTGCCGGAGGAGAACCTCGCCGTGCTTGGCGGTCCGAGTCATGCCGAGGAGGTTGCCTTGAACCGTCTTACCTACCTGACTGTCGGTTGTGCTGACAAAGAGAAGGCCACGGCTTTTGCCAAGATGCTTGCCAGCGATTATGTCAAAGCCAAGACGAGCGACGACGTGATTGGCATCGAGTACGCCAGCGTCCTGAAGAATGTCTATGCCATTGCTGCGGGCATCTGTCACGGACTCAAGTACGGCGACAACTTTCAGGCTGTCCTCATCAGCAATGCCATTCAGGAGATGGAGCGCTTCCTCAACACCGTCTATCCCATCGACCGTAGCATCACAGAAAGCGTTTATACAGGCGACCTGCTTGTGACGGGCTACTCCAACTTCAGCCGCAACCGCGTCTTCGGTACGATGATAGGGCAGGGATATAGCGTGAAGAGTGCTCAGCTCGAAATGGAGATGATTGCCGAGGGCTACTTCGCCACAAAGTGTATGAAGGACATCAACAAGCACATGCACGTCAACATGCCCATCCTCGATGCCGTCTATAACATCCTCTACGAGCGCATCAGCCCCACCATCGAAATCAAGCTCCTGAGCGAAGCGTTCAGATAAATGAATAATCATGGCACGCGAAGAAAGAAACCTTATCGGATATACGGTTGCACTCATCAGCGAGTTTGCTACGCATTTTGGCATCCGTCCTCGCCAAGCTTACGCCTATTTGAAGCGTTACAAGGGGATGGAACATTTGCATCAGCATTATGCCATATTGCATACGCAGTCGTTTCCTGATACTGTTGAAGCTCTGGCTCAGGTATGCCAACACAACGGAGGACAATTGATATGATGCGACTCTATCATGGTTCAAACATCTCCCTGTCCCGTCTCGTAGAGGAACTGCGCTACACCAAAGGTATAACTTTCCAGTATTTCTTCGGCACAGACCGTGCCTTGAAACAATTAAAGAGACTATGACTTCGCGACTGACACCCCAGCAGAGACAGATTCTGAAGGACGAACTTACGACGGAGCTGACAGGCTATCTTGTAGATGATTACCACTACACGCCAGAGCAGGCTCTCGACGTGCTCTACACATCTGAGACTTTCGAGCGTCTGCAGGATGACGCAACCGGTCTCTACTATCAGAGTCCCGGTCACGTCTATTCTTTCCTTCAGAACGAGCTTAAAACCGCAAAAGTGTTTTAGCTTTCAAGTGCTATTTGTACCTTTTGCAAGACTACAGGGAGCCTTGTCAACAAATTCTTCACCCTTCACTTTCCACATTTCGTTTTTTTGTTGTACCTTTGCAGCCGCAAATAAATTGTAAATAGTAAATCGTCAAATAGTAAATTATTAAGATGCTTAAACTTGACTATTCAAAGGCTCTGCTGAGTGCGGAGCAGATTGCTGCCTTCGCTCCGAAGGCAGAGGAGGCACAGAAGGCTCTCGAGGCTGGTACTTGTGCAGGTAATGATTTCCTTGGCTGGCTCCACTTGCCCAGCTCCATCACGGCTGAGTTCATGACGAAGCTCCAGAGTTGCGTGCAGACGCTTCGCGAGAACTGCGACACAGTAGTTGTGGCTGGCATCGGCGGCTCTTATCTCGGCGCCCGTGCCGTTATCGAGGCCCTCGGCAACAGCTTCCAGTGGCTCACCAACAATGGCGAAAACCCCAACATCCTCTTCGCCGGCAACAACATCGGCGAGGACTATCTCTATGAACTCACCGAGTACTTGAAAGGCAAGAGGTTCGGTGTCATCAATATCTCCAAGAGCGGCACGACCACCGAGACGGCTCTGGCTTTCCGTCTCTTGAAGAAGCAGTGCGAACAGCAGCGCGGCAAGGAGATGGCTCGCAAGGTCATTGTGGCTGTCACCGATGCCAAGAAGGGTGCAGCTCGCACTTGTGCCGACAAGGAAGGCTACACTTCCTTCGTCATTCCCGACAACGTGGGCGGTCGCTTCTCTGTGCTCACTCCCGTAGGTCTGCTGCCCATCGCAGTGGCTGGCTTTGACATTGCCAAGCTCGTTCAGGGTGCTGCCGATATGGAAGCCGCAGTCGGTGCTGACGTGCCTTTCGAGAAGAATATCTGCCTGCAATATGCAGCCGTCCGCAACGCGCTCTATGCCGAGGGCAAGAAGATTGAGATTCTCGTGAACTTCCAGCCCAAGCTCCATTACATGAACGAATGGTGGAAGCAGCTCTATGGTGAGAGCGAGGGCAAGGACCACAAGGGTATCTTCACGGCTGCCGTTGATTTCAGCACCGACCTGCACTCGATGGGTCAGTGGATTCAGGAAGGCGAGCGCAGCATCTTCGAGACCGTTGTCAGCGTTGAAGAGACAGAGCACAAGCTGCTCTTCCCCAGCGACGAGGAGAACCTCGACGGTCTGAACTTCCTCGCTGGCAAGCGTGTGGATGAGGTGAACAAGATGGCAGAACTCGGCACCCAGCTCGCTCATGTGGATGGCGGCGTGCCCAACATGCGTCTCATCGTGCCTCGCCTGAACGAGTACTACATCGGCCAGCTGATTTACTTCTTCGAGAAGGCTTGCGGCGTCAGCGGTCTCATCCTCGGCGTCAACCCCTTCAACCAGCCCGGCGTTGAGGCTTACAAGAAGAACATGTTCGCCCTGCTCGGCAAGCCAGGTTACGAAAAGGAAACCGAAGCAATAAAGGCGAGACTGTAGTGAACAGGAAGTGATTTATTATAAACAACGGATTGCACGGATTAAACGGATTATTCATCGCAAATAAGGGCGCAGCCAATTCGCGTAATCCGTGTAATCCGTTGTGAAAAATGAAAGAGCCTTGATTAGTAAAATACCTTTGCGTGCCGTGCTGTTTGACATGGACGGTGTGCTGTTCGACAGTATGCCGAACCATGCTTACGCCTGGTCGCACGCCATGACGCAGTTCGGGCTGGAGATGACGGCCTACGAAGCCTATCTCCACGAAGGGCGTACTGGCAGCGGTACCATCAACATTCTGGCGCAGCGCTACTGGGGTCGTGATGCTACGGAAGAGGAGATTGAACGCATTTATGCGGCAAAGGCAGAGTTGTTCAATACGCTTCCAGAGCCAAAGCCGATGCCAGGTGCTCTCGAGGCATTGACGGCCGCGAAGGAGCTTGGCTGCATGATTGTCCTTGTTACTGGCAGCGGACAGGTCAAGTTGCTCGAGAACTTGGAGGCACATTACCCGGGCTTTTTCCGTCAGGAACTGATGGTGACGGGCTTCGATGTCAAGCGCGGCAAGCCAGACCCAGAACCTTACCTGATGGGTTTGGAGAAAGCCGGCATCAAGGCAACGGAAGCCATCGTTGTGGAGAATGCACCGCTTGGCGTAGAGTCAGCAAAAGGAGCTGGCATCTTCACCATTGCCGCCAACACAGGCCCCCTTGAAGACAGCATATTAAAAGATGCCGGAGCCGACATTGTCGTCCCCGGCATGATGGATGTCGCACGGCTTTTTAGAAAGCAATACCCTGCAAGTGAGGCATAGCCTGGTGTTACAGGTATTTGCTCACGATGTCTTCGGTTCTGTTCCAGAGTTCCTGCATCTTTTTGTGGTGGAGGAATTTGTTTCCCACGTTGATGATTCGGTTCGAGCGGTTGAAGGTGCCGGTCTGACTGGTCTTGTCCTCGTCTAACAGGAGGTGGATGGCTGTGTCGGCACCTTGGCGTGGTGTGCGGATGAGCGGACGGAAGCAGAGGTCTGCAAAGGAATCGACGAGCATCATGTCTAAATGGATGATGTCTGTAGAAACGACACCCGGGTCGGCCGCATTGACCATGATGCCTCTGTCCTTTAGGCGGGCGGCAAGGTCGAAAGTGAACAGCGTCAGTGCCAGCTTGGAGTTGCTGTAGATGGGGATTCGCCAGAAGCCTCCCTTACGGCCGCGCGTGAAGAAGTCGGGGAAGTCGAGGAAGCCATACTTGTAGGTGAGGGAGACCATGTTCACAATGCGGCTGCCTTTGCCCATCAGGGGCAGCAGGAGGCGTGTGAGCAGATAGGGCCCAACGTAGTTCACGCAGACCGTGCGTTCCAGCCCGTCCACTGTCGAGTGGAATTTTTTGTCGAGTATGCCGGCATTGTTCATCAGCAGGTCGAGGTGCGGGAAGCGTGCCTTCACTTCATCGGCAAAGCGGCGCACGGAACTGAGGTCGGACAGGTCGATGCCCATGATTTCGACATCCTTGTTGCCTGTCTCGCGTACGATTTCCTGTCTCCTTGTCTCTGCCGCCTCGGGATGGTGGCAGGCCATGATGGTATGGTAGCCTTTTGCGGCAACAGCCTTCGCCTCCTCGAAGCCCATGCCCTTTCCGGCGCCGGTAATGATTGCAACTTTCATTTCACTTTTTCACCTTTTCACCTTTATTGGTTCTGCTCCCTTTCTATTCGTGCTATTTCCTTGACTATCTTCTGTGGAAGCTCTTCCTGCAGGTGCTGGTGGCAGGCCATCTCCAGAGTGTACATCCTGCCGATGCAGTAGTTGCTGTGCTTGCAGCCGCAGCGGTGGTGCGGGTCGGCCTTGAGTCGGTTCACGAAGTCGGGTTCGTTGAGCAGGCTGCGTGCCATCTGCACAGCCTCGAAGCCGTGGCCCAGCACCTCGTTTATCTTGTCGCCGGCAACCAGTCCGCCCACATAGATGAACTTCATGTCGGGCAATGCCTCGCGGAACTTCAGGGCATCCTCGAGGAAGAAGGCTTCCTCGTAGCGGACGGGCTTAATCATGGTCTTCCGCACGAGTGGCTTGCAGCAGCCGATGCTGTACTTGAGCAAGGGGTCTGTCATGTAGTGCGTCAGCGTTTGCAGCGGCAGTTCGCCGCGCATGACGTACATCGGTGTGGCGCTGACCAGTCCGCCGCTCAGCACGATGGCATGTACGCCCAGCTCCTGTAGGCGGCGGGCAATGGGGATGCTGTGCTCTTCTAAGGAGATGCCGTTCTTCAGACCGTCGCGCATGTTCATCTTGCACACCACGGCCATGTCGTCCTTGGCAGCCTTCATCACTTCCTCGATGCAGAGGCTCATGAAGCGCATACGGTTCTCGAGCGAGCCGCCGAACTCGTCCTTGCGATGGTTGAAGAAGGGGTTGAGGAACTGGTCGATGAGGTAGCCGTGTCCGCAGTGAATCTCCACTTCGTCGAAGCCTGCTTCGCGTGCCAGGCGGACGGCATCGCCAAACTTCTTTGCCATTGCCGTCAACTCGTCCCGGCGCAGGCCGCGCACGATGGTTGGGCTGTAGAGGTTGAAGCCGTTGCTGGCGCTGACGGGCGTACAGCCGCAGATGCTCTTGTGGCTCATGTTGCCGCAGTGTCCCAGCTGGATGCCTGCGGCGGCACCTTCCTTGTGGATGCCATCGGTCAGTCGGCGAAGGCCGGGAACAATCTCCTGCTTCATCACCAGCTGGCGGTCGAAGCTCAGTCCGCTTTCCTCAACGGCAGCGTAGGCCACGGTGGTCATGCCCACACCGCCCCGAGCCACACTCGTATGGTAGTCGTAGAGCATCTGGCTGGGCTTATGTCCCGGACACATGCTCTCGAAGGCAGCGCTCCTGATGGTTTTGTTTCTCAAAGTCAGCGGCCCGATGTGAGCCGGCTCAAAGATTTTATTCAGTTCATATTCCATAGTTCATAGTTCATAGTTATGAAAGCATCCGAGAATTTCAACTTTCAATTGTCAATTATCAATTATCAATAAACGAAAGGTATGATTCGTTTGCGGTCGGCGAGTGCTTCCTTGCCAAATTCCTCCCTATACTTATTATATATAGCGTGCGCGCGAGGCACGAGGTTGGCGGCCGTCCACCAGACAAACACCCATGCGGCTGGCGAACCGGCTACGATGGCAAAGCCTGTCCACTCTATGATTTCGCCCATGTAGTTGGCGGAAGTCACATAGCGGTACATGCCCTTCTGGGGCAGATAGTGTCGGGTGTCGCCGGGTTTTCTGAGATGCCGGATGACGTGGTCGGAGTGCAGGTTTATTGCCATTCCTATGAAGAATACGACGAAGCCAAGGATGGCTGTGCCGTGGGTCAGGTAGCTCCAGCCCTCCCGATAAGCCTCCTGCGGGAACCAGTAGAGCGCACCTCCCTGCATGATGCCGTTGATGACATTGAAGGTCACGCCCGACAGCATAATGGTGACGGGCATCTTGCTCCTGCCCGACATCAGCAGGGGGAAGATGAAGCTGCGCTGGAAGTAGTGCAGCAGGAACAGGCCGAGCAGCACTATTTGCGGTGCTGCCACGGAGCATCCGCTCCAGTACCAGATGCCCAGCATCGTCAGGAAGGCAGGAGCCTCCATCAGCACCCAAGCCACCTTGTTGTTGATGCTCCATCCCCATTGCTTTGTGCGGAACAGCCCATAGCCGGCCGTCACGAAATAGAGGCAGACAAACACAGCCACAGCCAGTGCCGCCATGCCATATACCAGCCCGTCGAAAAAAGATTCATTTGCCATTTGGTCCTTTGTATTTTTACGAAATGCAAAAGTACAAATAAGTGGCGACAAAACAAAGGAAAACGTGAAATACTTTTCTCTATCAGTCGTATATCGACACATCAACACTCCTATTGTGGTACGATGTGAAGGATGAGATATTCCGAGCGTGTGCCGATGCGGATTTTCGGTCCCCAGATGCCAAGGCCGCTGCTGATGTAGTAGCGCGTCGCGCCTCGCTGGTGGTGTCCCCACGACTTCTCGTATATCGCATCCGTTATCCACGAAATGGGCCACACCTGTCCGCGATGTGTGTGTCCGCTGAACTGGAAGTCGATGCCGGCCTCCTCCGCCTCCTGCAGGTCGAAGGGCTGATGGTCGAGCAGGACGGTGAAGACGCTTGTCCTGTCAGTCAGCTCCACAAGCGGCTTGCGATGGCGGTTGCTGCGGTCGTTCCTGCCAATCACGCGAATGCCCAATGTGTCGAGGCTTTCATCTTTGAGCAAACGGATGTTGGCATCAGCAAAGAATTGCTCGGCACCTCTCACACCGCTGATGTACTCGTGATTGCCGAGTACGGACAGTATCGGAGCGTTCAGCCGATGGAACTCTTTGGCATACTCTCCCACGAGAAGCGGACGGATGCTGCGGTCGATGATGTCCCCGCCGATGAGCACCAGGTCAGGCTGTTCCGCATTGAAGAGGTTAATCCAGCTGGCAAGCTCGGCTCTGCGGTTGTGGTAGCCGATGTGGAGGTCGCTGGCAAAGACGATGGTCAGGGGCTTCTCAATCGGCTTCGATGTGCGGATGGTCAGCTCCTCCCGGTATTTGTGCCGGTAATGGACATTGCCAGCAATCAGGATTGTAGCGATGGTACCGACGATAGCAAGCAAAGCTTTCCCCGACCCATCCAAAGGAAGGGAAACTGGGGTGAGGCTCTTCACCACGTCCGCCACAGCAAAAATAATCAGCAGATAGAGGAAGGCGATGAGCCAAGTGTAGCTCACTTCATAGAGAACCGTTGCCACAGGCACAGAGAACCGCTCCGACGCAAATAGGCACACAAAGGCACTTGTCATCCATAGGAGGAACAGCGCCACGACAGCAAGCTTCGCAATGCCGCCGCACGGCGTAATCCGCCACAAATGCCAGCTGACGTAAGCCACCCCAACCAGCATCGAAACCAGCACTATAATCAGGATTGTCTTCATTGTTCAGAGTTGTGTTCAAATACCCATTTCGTCTTTCAAACGCTGCACCTCCTTGTCAAAGTCCGACAAATACATTCTGTCTTGTATCACACGATACTTGTCATGGTAACTCGCGGCAATGATAACATCAAGATTGTAGAGCTTCGTTTCATACTTCTTCCCGTCGGCGGCAGTTATCCAATCTTTTCGAATAACTGAGTATTTGTTCAGCTCTCCAGAGTCAAAGATTTCCTTCAAGTGATAGCTGACGGTATTGACTTCAACTTGAAAAATCTCAGCAATCCGCTTCTGGGTAGTCCACACTGTGTCGCCATCGAAAAATAGTTGTATGCGTAAATGCCCATCTGGGTCGGAAGCCCCACACCCCACCTCTACCATTTCGGTGGATTCAACGAAATGGTCCTCTGTTTTGGCAATGTTTTCCACGCATAATTTCTGGGCCTTTTCAATGATTCCCTTGAAATTCCTGTAGTCCTTATAGCCGACGGCTATAGCCAGTTCTCGTGCCAGCCAGTATTCATTGCCATTCTCATCCGTATGTCGGATTGAATCATATATCTTCTCTTCCATAGATAAATATCGTTATCTCGTCTATACTAATATCCTGTCTGCAAAGTTACGCATTATACTCCAATCATCCCATACAACTGTCAAATCTTATTGCTAATGAATACTACTGAGTCCCTTTAGAATCTCCGTCTATAAATATGTTGTTGCTGTTTTACCTAAAACTTTGGATATAAAAAAACAGGATTACTTGTAGGACATATACTTTTATACTCCATACATTTTACCCGATATTCGTTTTTGCAAAAAGAGCGTCAAAGAATGGATTATTTCGTTCTTTAGCGTTCTTTACAAGTCCTTGGAAGGTTATTGCTTCTATATGTAAATTCTGATCTGGGTTAATTTTATAGAAAGAGCCAAAAGGTGTTCGTCTCCATCCATGAGAAGTATTAAAATCAGCCAATGCTTCAGGAATTTTGTCCATAATTACATAGCCAAATTTAGGAGTATCCCTTGTTACTTTCACAATATTTCCACGATAATTCTCTTTCTTTTTCTCTTCTCCAATTTGGAAATCATCAAAATACTTCTCGACTAATTCTGAGAACTCCCACCGATAATCTTTGAAGCTCTTTTGATGTGCTGTGTATCCAGGACGTTTGAATTCGAATATAACCATTGTCCCGATAGTTCCAGAATCTTGGCTACCAAAAGAAATAGCATTGTTAATTAAATCTTCTTCTTTATTGATTAAGATTATGTCTGGCTCTTTGGAACTTTTTATTTGACTCCATGAAGTAATAGGTTTATCGGAAGCGATAAAACGGAATGTGGAGAAACGGTCATCCAGTAACCATAAGTTATGGTATTGGTATTCCAGTTCTCGATTGGTTAACCCCATTGGGAAAATCAAATTGTGAATCATGCTTTCTGTTTCGTAACGTCCATTTTCATTTTGATCTAACATCCTTTCGAAAAGTCGTATAATGGCTTTACGGCGAAACACATATTCTGCTAATTTGTCAGAATCGTATCCAGTCTTTTCTTTTATGGATGTAACAATGTCATTAATTGCAACATCTGTAACCTCTTTTTGGTTGATGAATCGCTCTATTTTTTCTTCAACTTTCAGATTCTCCTGGTAAGCTATCTTATGTAAATACTCATCTTTCTTCTCATCAGACAAATTAGGTGGCATTGCTTCTAATACATCTTTTCTATATATAAAACTGCGGTATTGAGGTGCGTTTTGGGTTATATACTCCTTTACTTCTCGGATATTGCGTTTCTGGGTTTCTATGGCATATGATTGATACAAACCAGCGACTTCTTTTGCCACAGTTTTCATGATTTCTTCCATAGAAATGTCAAGGCCATCATTATATGGGAAAAAATCGTTTTTGCTTTCAGGAATGCTAAAGCCTGTTCGTTGATTGTTTACATGTGCATCAAGATATGGAGAAACAACATACACGTCAATATATTTTGATTTCCCATTTTCCGTGATGGGATATGCATATAAGGAATCAACCTTTGCCAACTCTCTCTTTCCACCGACTTTACGGGAATTTGCACAAAATGAGACATAATTGTATTTGCGGTTACTGACTTGATTTGTTTTGACAACATACAATTTAAAAGGCTCTTCTCTGATGAACATGTCTTTTTCTTTGTCCTTTGACTCCAATTCAAAATAATTGTTTACAGATAAAGACTCTAATTCCCCCTCATCATTCATTTCATTAACAGATATTTTAGGAAGACTACCACATAAATAGTAGATGAAACAATGGTCCATGATACCCTTGGCTATCTCTTCTGCATTTTTTGCCGTATATGGCATTAATTGCTTATTTTTACATTCCACAAGTGTCACCTTAGTTTGAGGTTTATGCTCACCTGTTAAGACCTCAAAGCTATCATTATAGATTTCTTGTTTGGCATTAAATGAGAAGGATCGTCTACACCAATGACCATTTTCTTTATAAAGGCTGACAATATCCATTCTTTCAAAAAGAGCAAGAATGGTAAAACGTCCTATTCCTTTACAACCATATTTTTTATTAAACTTGCTGAAAGGTTTCTTGAAGGATATAAAGTTTTCTTCCGTAAACCCTCCTCCATTATCAATAATAGTAATATTTTTTATTGTCGCAGGATTCTTGCCGAACAAACTTAATTGTTTGTTCGGATCAGGTCGTCTTTCTATGAATACATCTATCTTTTTGTCTTCTTGCGCAGCCTTTTCTAGACTAATGATAGAGTTTACAACCGATTCATAAATTGGCAATAAGACTTCCGAGCGATTAAGATCTACAGAATCTATAATATCTTGTGCACTTACTTCCATAGTGGTACCCGTTATCTAAAATGACTATACTCCATAATGTTTTTCCAAACGTTTCACTAAGCCTTCTACAAGTTGGTCATACTCCTTGAATCGCAACTGTGACAAATTACGAAGATTAAAACCAACAAATTTATCCACATCTTTGTTTTCTTTATTGTGGTCGGTATTTTCTTTATATAAAAGTACAATATTGGGTATCATATTGTGTGATTCTGCAATGCCCATAGCATATCCGATTTCATGATACACATTAATGTTAGCACTACTTAAATCTGCAATAATTAAACCACACGACCTGATAGCATCCCTAATACGGTCAGGAATTGAAAACACATTAGATTCCACACTCCTATCAATTCGAATAGGTGTTGCCCTCAGATTTATGTCTTTATGTTTAGAATTGAATAGTTCTATTGCCCTGACAATCTTTTCAAAAATAAGTTCGCTCTGAGAATCACCAAATTGCATAGAAATAAATATTTCATTCTTTTTCGCTTGGTGAATCTGGTCAAACATTTTTATCAAGTTTTGAGAAGCATCCTTAGACAAATCATCGGGCTCTGTAATTTTGTTTATCCCATTTTGTTTAGACCACTCAATAAATGAGTTTAATTGCTCCGTGTCCAACAATGAATAATAGACTAATGCACATAAATATGATATATTGCCATAATTTTGTTCCCCTAATTCTTTATAAACAGAGGTTAATGTTGTCAAAGAAGATAATATAGAATTTTTATTATCACAATTATCAATGTATCTTGTCAAAGAGTCCGCTTTAAACTTGAGATGATACCGCTCTTGAATATGCATTTCGTAATCATTCTTAGACATATTCAGGTTGAGTTTTATGTCTTCGAATTCTCGAAGTGCTGACTTATATTGACTCATCTCCTTGAAATTGGAATTATCTATTTCAAGTTTTTCAATAGCCGACTTCTTTTTTTCGAACTCTTTTTCAAACTTGCCTATTTCTTCCTTTAGATTGTCAATCTGGCTGTCTAACTCCTTGCTTTTATCTTGTGTCTCATTTAAACATTCATCGGTTTTCCTTTTCTGTGAAAGAAGTAGTTGGACAATACGAAGGCATGCTGTTCTAAAATAGGAATTCTCGGCTTGAGATTCCGCTTTCAGCCAAGGAATGGAATTAAACATACCGTTTTTTACTTCTTTTATCAAATCCATGGTTAATGGGTATTCTTCTCCCATTTTCTCATAGTCATCAAATGTCTGAAGTTCAGATATAATTTTCAAACTGGCTTCTTCTCGTAATGGCAATGCCTTGAAATTTATGTCATGGAAAATGCGTGCTTCAAAATTATCCGCAGAATTTTCATCATTAGCATCTGACATGATGACAGTAAAAGGCACTATTTTTTCTGATATTTTGGCCTTTTCAAGACGAGCTTGATGATCTAACCATCCTTTTATTTTGTTTTCATCTGTTTCGTCTTTTATAGCGTCTCTATTTGTTACCAATTGATGCCACCACTCAATATCAGAGCTAAAAGGTTCAAGTCTGTGGTTCCCATCAACACGTACCAATTTATCCTCTTCTGCAGGTTTCTTCAACTCCAAATATGCATGACGAGCTCTATCTCTACCAATAGGGAGCCTTTCACTTAAAACACGCAATCCTTTCACATATATACCATCTTCTGCACTAACATCTTTATCGTCACCAATACTTTTAATTAGCCCTTCATAATCTTTTACTCTGCAAGCCAGTGTTATTTCAGGAAAGTAGGACTTGATTTCCGACAAATACTTGACAATATCTATTTTGTGTTGATTGTCAGCATTTCTTTGATATGAATCGGGTTTTTTTGAAATGTCTGCAAGTTCCCCTATCGGGGCGTAACCGCGAAGAACCACGTATCCACTAAATGCGCTATAAATAATTCCTTCTAACTTAGCCATAGTGTTATCCAATTATCATTTTTTCGGCTTTTTGTTTTGCCTTATATAACAATGCATCACTCTCTTTTTTGAGTTGTTCCGCTTTATTGTTCATCTTCGAAACTGTTTCAATTATATTTTTTTGAGTTTCAAGAGGTGGTATGGGAACAATAACTTTTTTCAATTCAGATTCAATAATAGCAGGATAATTGCCACCAGAACTTCTTAGTGCCATTTGCTCTAATGAAAGCTGCATTCTCAATACGATGTATAAATATTCTCTTAAGATACACTGGTCAATTCCCCTGATTATTGAAAAACCTGTAGAAGCGATAGCTACATCATTTTTGTCGTATATAGTAATTGCACCACGACTTGGCCTTGTCATTGACACTAATATATCATTCTTTCTCACTATTTTCTTTGCTCGACTTGGAGCTTCTTTCAACGGAACAGGCTCAATATCATTTATTTTACCTGTAATAGTGTCTATTGAACTTATTTCAATATACGGAAATGTATCAATAAAGAAAGCCTTTTGATCCCATCCTTCGGAAGAAAACTCAGCAATTTCACCTAATGATTTATGAGGAATTGTTTTTATTGTTTCTAATAAATGTTTGATTCCTGCATGAAACTGAACATCAAACCGATTTCCTATAATGGAAGCAACATCCAGCGTAAAACATCGTTTATCTTTAGCTTTATATATCCTCCCCCCTATAAAGGACTTGATTTCATTGGCCATCAAAATTAGTTCATTCCCTTCTATTGGCTTCCCTGTAGCATCATATCCTACATTTTCAATTTCCAACATAAGTACCTCGTCATCTGTGAAATATTTAAAAATGAGTTCTTTATACAGTTCCAACATTCGTTCTGCCCGCTGATCTTTGTCCAATCCTTTTTCTTTCCTAACTTTTGCTTTTATTTCAGACAAAGATTGTTCAAATCTCTCTGTTAATTTATGGGGGTGCTTTTTAAGAAACAACACAGAAGATTTTACACCCGCTTTTACATGTGAGAAAGTATGTTGAGGCAATGAAACGACTGCTATTATTCTGAAATGCTCTACAATCCAATCACGAACATACTGACTTGTGGAATTTGTTAGAATTCCATCAGGAATTACGATTGCCAGATAACCGTTTTCTTCATTCAGGTATTTATAACATCTTTCTAAAAACAATACCTCTGTACTTTGCGATGTGCGCCACTTATTTTTATTATCGTTGTCAATAATTCGATCTTTTATCTCTGTGATACCGAGATTCTTTTCAAACAATTCGTATTCTTTATAATACCCAACTTCATCCGCTTTTACAGAAGAGCCAAACGGTGGATTAGTCATTATCAAATCAAATGTGCCATCTTGGAAGTTTAGATTTCTGTTTTCTATTTCTATGGCCTTATTGTTTTTTAAACCATCATTTGTAATGATATTAGTGTGACCATCATCATGGATGATCATATTCATCTTAGCCACACGGGAAATTTGCTCATTGATTTCAATTCCGTAAAGATGCTTTTCTGCAAACTCATGCCAATAACTCTTCCATGAAGCGCTTCCAATTTCATCATCATAGATATTATCGGCTTCATCCCGTACTTCTTTCAATGCATGTAATAGGAATCCACCACTGCCACAGGAAGTATCAAGAATCTTCCAATCTTTATTAATTCCTATAGACTTCACTATAAAGTCCACAATAGAATCGGGTGTGAAGAATTGCCCAAAGTCGCCACGGAAGAACTCACCCATAAATCTCTGAAAAGCCAATCCTTTCGAATCTAAATCTGTCTGAGACAAATTAATGTCTTGTAAATACTGGACAACGGTATATATTTTATGCTTGTCAAGTTTGATGTCATCTTTAAATACCTCTGGATCCTTTTTCCTTCCTTGTTCATAAAGTTGACGAACTCGTTTTTCTAGCTCTGTCTTTGCTTTAATATTATGCTTATCATCATAATCTTCTGGATATGATATTAACTGAAAAGCAAAAGGCTCTCCTTTTGACTTCGGATCATTTTCTTTCCACTTCTCATCCCATATTTTGCAGAAGATTAGTTTATCCAATTCATCAAAAGCCGTTGTCGGAGCAAGTGCACCACCGCCCCACAATGCATCATGCGCAGATTTGAATTTTTGCATCAACTCTGCTTTTGTTCCTGGCTGAGGCTCTCTTCCACCTTTTGTGTATTTATACCTATCTACTTTTCCATCTTTCTTTGGTATTTCTGAGATACTAATCCTTTCAACAGGATAAAGTTCTACAATCTCAAAATACTCATTCCTAATACCAGAGGTGACCCAAACATATTGACCTGCAAGGGCATGAGCATAAACATAGGCCTGATCTATTGCCACCTGAAACTGACGCTCGTTTATTTGTTCTTCCTTGCACTCTACAACAATCAGGATTTTGTTTTTATTATCATTATAAACTAAGATGTCCGCTTCTTTTCTTGATGAACCGACTTGTACCTCTTCGTTCACAGAAATAGTCAAGGGGGAATAGTTGTATTCTATTATGAGTCTCAAAAAAGCTGTTGCTTGTACAAATTCTTCGGGATTCTGCAACTTGCGTTTTGCACCATTCTTACAGTGGTATTCAATATATGTGGTATCACCTTTTTCTAAGATGGATATATAATTGCTTTTCTGCCCCTCCACGAATAATGGAGTTGCTAACAATTCTTTTATTTCTTCTTTAGTCTTAGCCATAACTACTCTTTCATTAAGATTATTTAATTGTGCATGTCTGTATTTTCTGTCCACAACAAGTCATCCACACTGACCTCCAGTATTTTGGCTAAATGGGTGAACATTTCAATATTGGTCTATGCAACATTCGTCACCCATTTAGAGATGACGGCAGAATCTTTGTCTAAGGCTTCTACCAGTTGCTTATTGGTCATTCCTTTCTCTGCAAGTACATCATTCCGTCGATTGATTCTTTTGCATTCCATTTCTTATATGTTGATTATGGTACAAAGATACAAAAAAGTGAAGAATGATGAGTGAAGAATAAAGAAATTTTTCTCCTTCCTGCTGTTATAAAGCACGAAAAAGGCAGATTATATTGTAATCTGCCAGTGAAATTATGCGAATAATATATGTTGGCACAGGGTGTTAGTTTTGTTTCCTGCGGCAATGGAAAGACTTCCGTGCGAAGTCAATGTTCGCAGTTCTGAATACTTTTCATTTATCTCGTTTTGCCTTGTCTTTGACTTCGTTTTCCAAATTATCCAGCAGTTTCATGTCTTCTTCATCTGCCAACTGAGCTTCATATGACTTACGGCGGGAATCGAACTCTGCATAGATTTCGTGAACGTAATCTTCCATTTGCTGATTCGACACAAGACCGTTTCCCTCTAAGACATCCATGCCTTGGTACGCCAGCAAAGATTTTACATTCTCCCGCCAGAAATCCAGCGTCAGGTCTTGCCGACCCCTTACTCTGATTTCTGCAGACTCGAGGAAAAGGTTAACCAACCTGTTCAACAAGTCAATCTCTTCAACCTCCAGATAGTTCTTGGCTATCACGATGTCACCTTTGCGAACTACACTCCCCTTCCAGGTCGTAAGTCCCATGTTCGGCAACTCGGCGTTGGCTCTTGCTACTATAATTTCAGCTGCCGTATTGTGGGTGACAGCAAAGAGAAGTTTGTTCTGTGTTTCTGCATAAAACATCTGGGTTGCCTTCTCGCGAGCCTCGTAGTCGCTACTCAACTTGAAGAGGTCGCGCAATTTTTGATAGAACCGTTTCTCTGATGCCCTGATGTCACGGATGCGTTCGAGCAACTCGTCAAAGTAATCTGGACGTCCATCCGGATTCTTCAGTCGCTCATCGTCCATCGTAAATCCTTTCACCAGATATTCCGACAGATGGCGTGTTGCCCATTGACGGAACTGAGTACCCCTTATGCCACGCACACGATACCCAACGGCTAGTATCATCTCCAGGGAGTAGAAAACGACATGATAGTTCTTGCCGTCAGCGGCAGTTGTCAAATAATCTTTGACAACTAAATTCTCTGGCAATTCTCTTTCTTTCAGTATGTTAATGATGTGATAGCTTATGGTTTGCTTTGAGGTGGCAAAAAGTTCTGCCATCTGTTGCTGGTTCAGCCAAATCTTTCCGTCTTTGGCGTACAACGCTACCGATGCCTTTCCGTCGGTAGTGTTGTAGATAATTATATTGGAGGATTGTTCTGTCATTTTATTTTGTTTTTACTTCTGTTTTTGCTGCAATTATATCTTACCCATATTTTTCTTCTATTTGTATGCAAATATACGATTATTTCCCGAAAAACATTCAATAGCATGTATTATTTAATTTCCACAAGCCTTGCGAACCTTTTTACTTTCAACACTAATATCGTATGAAAGCGTTTTTGTTTGTTGGCATAGCGCGTTAGTTTTGATTTATTATCTACTACGATGTTTATGTGGGCACATTAGACATACATATCCGTATGCGACGCAACAAAGTTAGCGATTTATCCAATGTGAGCAAAGAAAATAATGAAAAAGTTTGGAAGATATAGCAAAATCCCCGATCGGAAGAGTTGTCAAGTTCGTGGTGACTCTTTTTTATGCCTGTTGGGATGGATAGATTTTGAGGCAGTGAAAAACTGTTTCGCGTGCGGAAACACCTTGTTTCACGGGCGAAACAAACTGTTTCCACGTGCGAAACAAGTTGTTTCGGCGTTTTGTGTTTATCCTGATGAAATGGCTTTACAATGAGTTGAAAGCTTATTGGCAGACTTTTAACAATGTCTCAATTTGAGGCTTTAGATTCGGGATGTCTGTCTGAATTGTTTCCCATAATTGATTGGGGCGTATCTTGTAGTAGCCATGAACGAGGACATGTCGCATCCTTTCAATGTCATCCCAATTCACTTCTGGGTGTTCTTTGCGAAAATCAAAAGTAAGTTTATATACAGCCTCACCTATAATCTCCACTTGTTTCACATATCCATAGAAAATAATAGGATCCGCTGTCACTTCCTCCAAGGTATGACGATCCTTGTTGTCGAGGAGTACATTGATGGCAGTATAGATGTGTTCTAACCGTTCGCGGTCTCTAATTGGCTCTCTCATAAATCAGATACTTATCACGATTAACAGATTTCTCTGCGAACGGCAACAGACAACCTTCTTCGACAAGATCCACACGCCGGCCTGTCACCTTTTCTAATGCTCCCATCATGCGAGAGATAGTCATCAATGATATTCGCGCGTTTTCATCATATCGGACGAGTATGTCCACATCGCTGTCTGGTTTCTCTTCCCCGCGCGAATAGGAGCCGAAAAGCCAGGCCTTCTGGACGGGCTGTGTCTTGAAGTATTCGGCTATCGCTTGAGTGATGGCTTGCGTTGTCATGGGGCAAAAAGGTTGTTACATGCTGCAAAATTACACTTTTCAAATGAAATAACCAAATGTATTCAGAGTTATTTGCTTTTCCACGAGCTTAAGAAGGGGAAAAACAAAAAAAGGCAGGCTCCCAGTGACGGAAGTCTGCCTTTTTTATTTTCAACGTTTTAATTCTTTATTCAGGTTTCGGAGGTTATAAAATGAAGTTAAATAGGGAGTTAAGCACTGCGTGCTGGAAGTTCTTGCGCTCCAGTAGGTGCTCAGGCGCAGGCGGAGAAGCCAGCAAGGCTGGCAGGACGATAGTGTTGGATGCTGCTGGCATATTTGGTATTGTCCATTTTAACTCCCACGAGAGGAGCGAGTTAACTTCCACTTTTACTTCCATTTTTACTTCCGAAGCTATTATCCTCCGAAATTATCGAAGCGAATCATGTCGTCCTCAACGCCGAGTGAGTGCAAGAGGTCGAGCACGGTCTTGGCCATCATTGGAGGTCCGCAGAGGTAGTACTCGCAGTCTTCGGGTGCCTCGTGTGCCTTGAGGTAGGTGTCGCCCATGACGGGTGCCACGAAGCCCGGCGTGTATTTGATGCCTGCTGCGTCTGCCTTCGGGTCGGGACGGTCGAGTGCCAGGTGGAAGTGGAAGTTGGGGAAGTCCTTCTCGAGCTGCAGGAAGTCGTCGAGGAAAGGAATCTCCTCCAGAGCTCGGGCACCATAGAAGTAGTGCATGGGGCGCTGACGGTCTTCGTCCTTCACGCCGTGGCCTTTGAGCATGTGCATGATCTGAGCACGCAGAGGAGCCATACCTGCGCCACCGCCAACCCAAATCATCTCGCGACCTGTGCCGTACTGCGGACGGAACTCTCCGTAAGGACCGCTCATGATGACCTTGTCGCCGGGCTTCAGCGAGAAGATGTACGACGAAGCGATACCCGGGTTGACGTCCATGAAGCCTGGGCCTTGCTCCTTCGGCTTGAAGGGAGGCGTAGCGATGCGGACGTTGAGGGTGATGATGTCGCCCTCGTCGGGATAGTTGGCCATAGAGTAGGCACGGATGGTCGGTGTGGGGTTGACGCACTTGAGGGGGAACAGTCCGAACTTCTCCCAAGCGGGCAGATAAGTGTCGCCGATGAGAGACTTGTCGAAGTCCTTGTCGTAGTCGATGCAGTCGAATGCAGGAATCTTGATTTGTGCGTAAGAGCCTGGCTCGAAGTCCATGTGCTCGCCTGGAGGCAGAGCCACCTTGTACTCCTTGATGAAGGTTGCCACGTTCTTGTTGCCAATCACGGTGCATTCCCATTCCTTTACGCCCATTACTGAGTCGTCAACCTTGACTTCGAGGTCACCCTTCACTTTGCATTGGCAACCAAGACGCCAGTGGTCCTTGATTTGCTTGCGAGTAAAGTGGCCTTTCTCAGAGTCGAGAATCTCGCCACCACCAGCAGTTACCTGCAGCTTGCACTGTCCGCAAGAGCCCTTGCCGCCGCAGGCTGAGGGAAGGAAGACACCTTCCTGACTCAACGTGCTCAGCAGAGAAGCACCCTGAGGAACAGAGAGCGTGTCCTTGCCGTTGATTGTTACATTCACGTTTCCACTTGGTGACAGATAAGCCTTCGCAACAAGCAGAATTGTCACCAATATCAGTATGATGCCCAGGAAGACAGCAATACTGGTGAGAACAAGTGTTAAATCCATATTCTGTTTCCTCCTTTCATTAGATGTTAAGGCCAGAGAAGCACATGAAAGCAAGTGCCATCAGACCAACTGTGATGAATGTAATGCCGAGGCCCTGCAGGGGCTTGGGAACATCGGTGTAAGCCATCTTCTCGCGAATGGCAGCAAGGCCCACGATGGCCAGCAGCCAACCGATACCAGAGCCAAGTGCGTAGGCAATAGCATCACCGAAGCCACCGATGAACTGAGCATTGGTGGGCTCCATCGTGACACGCTGCTGCATGAACAAGCTGGCACCCATGATGGCGCAGTTTACTGCAATCAGAGGCAGGAAGATACCCAGAGAAGCATAGAGCGACGGACTGAAGCGTTCCACAATCATCTCCACCAACTGCACCATGCCGGCAATGACGGCGATGAACAGGATGAAGGCGAGGAACGTCAAGTCAACGCCTGCTACAATCGCATCAGGACCAAGGACGTAGGTCTGCAAAGCATAATCGACTGGCACTGTGACGAGCAGGACGAAGGTCACTGCAACACCAAGGCCAAGAGCTGTCTTCACATTCTTGGATACTGCAAGGTAAGAGCACATACCCAAGAAGAAGGCGAATATCATGTTGTCCACAAAGATGCTGCGGACAAACAAACTTAACATATGCTCCATATTACTTTACCTCCTCTTTGTTATAGGCACGATGGCCCCAGATTACTAAACCTACGATAATCAAACTCATGGCGGGCATCACCATCATGCCGTTGTTCTGATAACCTGCGTCGTACATGAACTGCGGGATGACGTTGTAGCCGAAGAGTGTGCCGAAGCCGAAGAGCTCGCGAACGAAGCCTACGATGACGAGGATGGCAGCATAGCCGAGGCCGTTGCCGATGCCGTCGAGGAACGAAGGCCAAGGACCGTTCTGCATAGCGAAAGCTTCGAGACGACCCATCAGGATACAGTTGGTGATGATCAAGCCTACATAGACGCTCAGCTGCACGCTCACGTCATAGACGTATGCCTTGAGCAGCTGGCTCACGATTGTCACAAGAGCTGCCACAACCACAAGCTGCACGATGATGCGGATGCGATTGGGAATAGTCTTGCGCAACAGGGATATAATCACATTCGAGAATGCCGTGATGACCGTCACGCTGAGTCCCATCACGATAGCGGGCTTCAGCTGACTGGTGACAGCCAATGCCGAACAGATACCGAGCACCTGAACAGCGACGGGGTTGTTCACGTTAAGGGGGCCTGTGAATGCGGCTTTATTCTCGTCAGAAAACAATTTACTCATATTCTTTTCCTCCTTCTTTCTTATTGTTTAACATCCTCTTCGCAAATAATACACTCGGCCTCTTCTACCTCTACAGGTTCGCATGTGGCAGCACCACCAAGGAATTCCTTGTAAGCAGTCAGACCGTCCTTGACCATTGCGGCAACGCCGTTGCTGGTAAGGGTTGCACCGGTCACGCCATCGACTTCGAACTCACTTTGAGCAGCACCTGCCTTTGTGACTGTGAGAGCGACATTGCCGTCCTCACCGAAGATGGGCTTGCCGATGAACTGGTCTTGGAACCACTTCTCGCCGATGCGGGCACCGAGGCCAGCAGTCTCGCTTTCGTGGTAGAAGTAAGTGCCAAGCACTTTGTCCTTCGCTTCGTTCACAGCGATATAACCCCAAAGGCCACCCCAAAGGCCGCGACCTACAACGGGCAGCACATAAGCGGGTTCGCCGTTGGCTGTTGTGGCTGTGAAGACGTGGAGCTTGCCTTCCTTGATGAGAGAGCCGTAAGTCGTGTTGAACTTATCCTCGTAAGGCTTCAGTTCGCCTGCTTCGAAGAGGTTGTCCTTCACCTTCTCTTCATAGACCTTAGCCACATCGATGGTAGCTTTGTCGTAGCCGAGAGCAGAGAGAATCTGTCCCTTCGTATCGTTTGCCACGTTAGCTTCCTGAGTCTCCTTCAAGGCAGAAGCCACGAAAGCCAGCAAGAAGGCAACGATGATAACCATTACTGCTGCATAGCAGAAGGTATAGACATTTCCGTTCGTATTAACGCCCTTCGACTTTACTTCCTTTATCTTGGAAGCGTCGGCGCCGCAGATAGGGCACTTATCGGGCTTTGATGAAGCCTCGAATGTCTGGCCGCATTGTTCGCATATAAATTTCTTTGCCATATCTGTTTCCTATTTATTAGATACGCGTTTAGCACGCATGTTAATGTTGCTCTGTACGAAGCAGTAGTCGATGAGGCTTGCAAAGAGGTTCATCAACAGGATGGCAAGCATCATGCCCTCGGGATAACCCGGATTGAGGACGCGAACCAGGACTGCGATAAAGCCGATGAGCAGACCATAGACGTACTTGCCGCATTCTGTACGACAGCTTGTCACGGGGTCGGTTGCCATGAAGACAGCACCGAAAGCGAAGCCACCAAGCACGAGATGCTCGTACCACTGAATCTGTGTCAGGTCGAGAGCCTGCATGAGATAACCTGTTGCAGCACCGCCAACGAAGACGCTCAGCATGGTCTTCCAGCTGGCAACGCCAGTCCAAAGCAGCAGCAAGCCGCCAAGAGCGATGGCAATCACGCTGGTCTCGCCAATACAACCAGGAATGAGACCTGTGATGGCATTCTCGATGGTTTCAGGGGCGAACCCTGAGAAACCGGCTTGGGCTGCCTCGCCAAGAGGTGTGGCGGCGGTGTAGGCATCGGTTGCCTGGTAGCCAAGACCGAAGATGGTGTCCTGAGCCACCCAAACAGTTGCGTCGCCCGTCATAGCAGAGGGATAGCTGAAGAACAGGAAAGCGCGGGTGATGAGAGCAGGGTTGAAGATGTTCATACCTGTGCCGCCGAAGATTTCCTTCGCAAGGATAACGCTGAAGGCAACGGCAATGGCGAGCATCCAGAGCGGACAAGTGACGGGCACAATCATGGGAATCAAGATACCCGATACGAGGAAGCCCTCCTGAATCTCTTCATTCTTCCACTGTGCAACCACGAACTCGATGCCGAGACCGACAACGTAGCTGACAATAATCTTAGGCAGGACGGCCAGGAAGCCGTACCAGAACATGCCCCAGAACGTGGCATCGGCCAAGTGACCTGTTGCCAAAGCGTTCTGATAACCCACATTGTACATACCGAAGAGCAAGGCAGGAATCAGGGCAATCACGACGAAGCTCATGATGCGCTTGCTGTCGATAGCATCGTGGATGTTCACGCTACCTACGCGACTCGTTGTGTTCGGGACGAAAGCAAACGTCTCGAAACCATCGACGAGCGAGCGGAAGGCATGGAACTTGCCACCTTCCTCAACGTAGGGATGAATGTTATCGAATAGTTTCTTTATTGGATTCATAATATATAAATAATGTGTGTGAGATTTACGATTTGACTATTTACGATTTACTATTTATTGACTATTTGATTATTGAATTATTCATTGTCCCTTGAGATAACTAAATTGCTAAATAACTAAATCGAAAAATAAATTGTAAATTGTAAATTGTAAAATCGTAAATTACTTTTATGCGTTTTCCTTTCTGAGGATATCCAACCCTTCGCGAACGATGCGCTGCAACTCGAGCTTCGAAGAGTCAACGAACTCTGCGATGGCGAAGTCCTCGGGAGCAACCTCGTAGATGCCGAGCGCTTCCTGACGGTCGATGTCTCCAGCGATGATGGCCTTCACGAGGTAGCCTGCGTAGATGTCCATCGGGAACACTTTGTCGTACTCTCCGCTCATAATCATGTGACGTTCGCCGCCTTTGATGCGGGCATCGAAGACGTACTCCTTCTTCTTGCCAAAGAGCCAAGAGAAGTAGCTGCGATGGGTAGAGAAGGTGTTGAAGCGTGGCATAATCCAGCCCAGCATCTCGTCGGCATGGTCGCCTTCGGGAATGACGTTCACCTCGGTTGCATGAGCGCCAAGGAAACCATCGGCTGTGGTCTTGAGGCCTGTCATCACGTTGCCGTTGATGATGCGGACAGAACCAGCCTCCCCAGATTTTTCACTATTCTCTTTTAACTTTTCACTTAAAAGCGTCGTCAACTTCTGGCCGACCTTCACTTTGTAGTACTTGGGAGCCTTCACCTCGCTACCAGCAAGCGCGATGGTACGGGTGAAATCAACCTTGCCAGTCTTCACGAGGCGGCCAAGGAAGATGACTTCCTCTGCACCCATCGTCCAAACCACTTCGCCTTTATTGACGGGGCTGACGTGATTGATTTGAACACCGACATTGCCTGCAGGAGCGGGACCGTCGAAGATGTTCACCTCGCAGTCCTTCGCCTCTGTCAGAGCCTTGACAGTCTGCTTGGCACTCACGCCAAGATAAACCTTCGCCATCTTTGCCAAAGCGGAAAGGCCAGCCTGGAACTCAGCCTCCTGACCTTGCAGGACGTACTCGAAGTCCTGGCTCAGAGGCATACTGTTGAAAGCACTCACGAAGATAGCCTTGGGCTTGTCCTCGGGATTCGCCACAACGTCGTAGGGACGCTGACGCAGGAAAGCAAACAAACCGCTCTCCAACATGAGGGCCTTGACAGCCTCCCCCGTCTCCTTTGAGGGAACTGTGAACTGCCGCGCCTCTTCGCCGTTCTCCCCTCCTTTGGAGGGGCTGGGGGAGGCTACACGGATGCTCAGCAGCTTGCGGCGGTCGCCGCGCTCCACCAAGCTTACAGTTCCGCTGACAGGGCTCACGAACTTCACTTCGGGATGCAGCTTGTCAACAAACAAGGCATCCCCAGCCTTCACGGCATCGCCCTCCTTGACCACCACTTTAGGTTTCACGCCGTGGAAGTCATCAGGCACGAGTGCATACTCGCCCGGACACTTCACGGTCGCTGTCTCCTTCGTGGCTTTGCCCTTGAGATTGATGTCGAGGCCTTTGCGTAACTTAATTACTTTTGCCATATCTGGGATTATTGATAATGTGAAAATGTTATAGCGTTAAAAAGTTTAAATGTTTTATTGCTGTTCTTGTTTTATTCGCATCTTGTTGTAACGTAAAAGCGCCGCATTGTACATAACTTCATATTATTGAACATCGCTGTTTTGATTGCGCAGACGTTTCTCCTCTGCAAATTCGGCTTGCATCCTTTTCTCCCAAGCTGCTTGGCGCTGGCGGGCTGCATCCAGCCAAGCAAGAATCTCTTCGCGTGTCCGACGTCTTCTTGTTACAGTTGAGTCCATAGTTCTCTATTCTTCTTTTCGCGCCACAAAGTTATAAAAAAAAATGAAGAAAGAATAAATAAGAAATAAGAATTTCTTTTTATCCTTAACTTCATACAAGTTTTTCTTCTAAAAGCGTTAAGTTTTTTCCTGTTTTGCCCCCCTTTCCTTGTATTCAATCATCAACTCATCAGCCAAATACTCATCACTTCGGCAATGCATATCGGCAATGCCTTCGCTGATTAGGTTGTATGTGTCGGATTCATAAAAGAAAGACAAGGCATCCTCCAAATTCATGCCTGACTCTTTCGCAAAGATAGCAACTATCCTTGCATATTTCATCTGGAGTATCGTCTTGTTTGCCTCCATAATTATAATTTAATTGCCTTAATAAAATGAAGATGCCGGTCAAGCATCTGTCCGTTAAGAATGCAAAGCTGATGATTTGGGGTCTCATATTTCAATCGACCAAGAGCCTCCTCTTTCGTAATGATGCCTGAAAAATATAGGTCAACAGTATTGAAAACCTTATCGTTGGCCACTCCGCCTGAAACAGCATCGTATGTCGGAAACGTTTGCTCGCCTTTGCGACAAAGAGACACATAGTCGAGCCAATCCTCATCGTAATGAGGAAAAACCTTTATGACAAAGCCTGGCGTTTCCTCGTCCAGTTCATACTCGTTGATATAAGCATCTTTGCCCCTTCGCGTGAAACGTTCGGCATAGCGAACTGCCTGCTCATAAATGGAGGTAAGATAGAAGCCCCGTCCGAAGTCAAGTTTGTCTCTCGAATGCAGAACATCCGGCTTCTCTATGGGTAGTGTCGATGCGTGATATAGTTTGGTCATGCCAATGCCCCTCTCTCCTTTAATACTTCCGTCAGTTCCTCAACCAGATATTCTTTGCTGAACGTATGTAACACATTATAACATGGCAGGATATAGTCGCTCAGCACACCCGATGAGCGCAAGGCCCCATAGACTTGCGAAGCGCTTTTATGAAGCGAGTCCGACAGGCTGCCCACGCAGAAAGTGATAAAATCCAAATGCTCAGTCTTCATACTCGTTTTGTTTTGATTGCTGCAAAAGTACAAAAAAAAGAAGAGAAAACATAACTTCAAACAAGAAATTCCTTGAAAAGGAATGATTTCCGACAAATTCAAACGAGAAAAGAGAGGAATAAGCCCTACAAATGTCTGTTTGTAGGGCTTGTTAGATTTGTGTCGCAATACCACACATTGTGTTTGCCAACGCCTCTGCATACGATTTAAAGTCCTTAAGAGTGTTGTAATCTTTATTCTTCTGTCCCCTCGGCAAAACGCATATAACGTTCCCACAAGAATGCTCTTAACTCCTTTGGCTTAATCTGTTCTTTCATTTCTTTCCACATATCGGAATAAGTTAACCATTGGGGTTGGACTCTTTCTAAACCTTTTACGTCCTTGATTACATCTCTGAATTTCCCAAACAATCTTTCGTAATCTTTGTAATCTTTGCTCTCGTCATATCGTTCTTGTGGATTAAAAACTACAGTGACAAACTCCTTTTTTGCTGCAGCTAAATCTGTAATGTCCTTTAGTGCTTTACAATGCTTTGTTGCATAATCTATTGTCTCTCCATCCTTGCACATCAAACCATAAATTCCAAAGAGATGTGTAATAAGTTGTTTAATACCCCCCATGTACTTGCAATCTTCTTTGGGAACACTTTTAACTAACATTATCCAATCAACCGCATGGTTATACCACCTGTTTTCGTCCTCATAGCCTTTGCTTAGACTAAATGCCTCCTTTACCGTATATTCTAAGAATTTTGATTCGATAAACAATAGGTGCTTTTTATCCTTACTTATCAAAACAACATCCATATTGGCTGGTGCATTACTTTTTTGTATAGTTTTCATCTTCACTTCAAAAAGAACCTTGGTGTATTTAACACCTTTCCACATAAACGGATGCTTCACATCTATCCAATGGAAGAAGTTGTATGATAGCATAGAAGAAGAATGAACCGCTTCTGCTTTGGTACGTAATTCATCTCCTGAGCCCGCGTTAAACATATCTTGAAACTCTATGCTCATTCGCCCTCGGAAGATATTCCCCCTATATGATTCAAAATAACCTTTCTCGTCAACGGCATGACCATCTTGCAATCTTTTCTTAAGCTTTTCCATCATTATTATGTTTTTGTTGGTTTCACGCTGCAAATTTACAAATTAATCTTATTTGGTGCAAACTTTTGTGTTTAAGTATCAAAACGGTTCAATCTTTCGGATAATGATTTGTGTGTCTTTGCCGTAACGTTTGGGCTTGTCGCCGACCAGTTGCCGAACTCTTGCCAAAGCTTCCGTTTCGCTTGCACTATGCATGGTGATTATTGCTACCGACGTGTAAACTAACGTACACAACCTTCCTGCAATAAAACCATACTCTACTCGATACATTCTTGAACTCATAATTCTTAATCTTTATTTGTTGTTTATTTCATTTCATACTTATACTTTGCCAGGACTCGGCTGACGGCGTGAGCTTTCAGGAAGGCACGAGGGTTGCTGGTGAGACGTTGCCAAGCCTTTTCCTTCTCTTCGTCAGGAAGGTCTGAAGAGGAAAAAAGTTCCTGCCTGTAAGCCTCTATTTGCTCCGTTTCGCCTCGTTGAATGCTTATACGGATTTGGTTGGCCTTAGTGCCGCCCGCATGAAAAACTTCCTTTAGGATGTCCAACATCTGCTCCTGATAGATTAAGAGGCCACACTTGGGAGAACTATTAACATAAGCAGCAAACAAATCCATCGTCTGGGGGAAATAGAGAGCATAACGTGCAAACTCATCATCGAGGTCATCAGGCAAAGGTCTTTCCTTCTTCTTGTTCAAATAAGACGACGGCTTCATGTCCTTGAACAGGCATTCTCTGATGGCGGGGATGTCAAAGTCCTCTGCATTGGCTTGTAGCATATCCTCCGCTCTCTTCATGAACTCGTCGAAGCGCGAAGCCTCGATGTCGAATTGAAACTTCGGCGGTTCTTCGTTCACAAACCGGGCTGAGTGCAGGCCGTACTTAATGGGGTCAACTTCCGTAAGTCCCAGGCAATAACAGACCACAGATGAAGGCATCGCTCCACGAGCCCAATAATTTATGTCTTGCTTCGAATGCTTGAATATCCAGAAGGCCATCACATAGTAATCCACGAAGCCTGCGTCAATAATGTGCTTCAGCTCCCATACAATTCTTCGCGTCACCAGATTGTCAGCCTTTTCGCCATAGCGCCACCTTTTTCCTGCGCTAACAAGTCCCTTTAGGATATCTGTATGTGTTCTTTCCATTTTGTTCTTTTATTATTGTTCGTTAATATCCATTCCTTTTCTCCAGTCTTTCCGAACAAGTCGGCGGAAAGACTTTTTGTAGCTGCAAATCATCCTGATTCGAAGGCGGAAGCGCAGGCGGTCGTTCAGTTCATAGAGCCATCCATGATTCGTTTCGAAGCACTCTGCAACATTCCGTTCCATATATTCGAATTGTTCGGAGGTAAGCTGCTCGCCCGTGCGAAGATAGAAAAGGATGTAATAATCTGTGTGGCCTGATTGTTGAGGACGCTCGTGGAGCCAGGTGGAGAAGAGAGTGAGGAACTCCTCGTCTGTCTCGTCTTCTTGTTTAAGTTCAACGGCTTCGAAGCCATCGCAATTAGCCAGATACTCTACTTCATCCGGGCTGAAGATGCGTTTGCCTTTTACCTTGAGCTGTTCGATGTACTTTTGAAATTCCGTCTTGTCGCTTGCAAGTACTGTTGTTATCATGTTTTTCTATATTTGTTATTAAAACTGGATTCCTATTGTTCGAAGTTTTCGGATGGATTTTTCTCTGATTTGGCGGACGCGCTGTCGGCTTAGTCCCATCCTTTCGCCCATTTCGTCGAGTGTCATTTCCGGCTGGCCATTGATGCCGAAGGTACATTCTATTATGAGCCTCTCACGTTCTCCGAGCATATTGAGTGCTCGATTTGTTTCAGCAGAGGCTGTCTCATCAGACAATCCTGAAGGAGCAATAAGATTGTCAGGAGAAGGGAGTTCGCCTGAGAGCTGGCGCGAGTTGTGTTTTTGTTCCTCGGCAAGGGCGTGAATAATCCGCTCGCGAATCCACCAGACGGCATAGGATATGAATTTGAAGCCGCGTGTCTCGTCGAACTTCTCGGCAGCTCTAATCAAGCCCACATTACCCTCGTTGATGAGGTCGGGCAGAGAGAGTCCCTGGTCTTTGTACTGA
>JAFXVN010000045.1 GCA_017524545.1 Bacteroidaceae bacterium | reverse complement strand
GCTTCCGATGGAAGGCAATGCCAAGGACAATGTTTTCAAAGTCTATATGTCCGATATTGGCTTGCTCGTAGAGATGCTTGGAGAGGGAACACGCGCAGACATTCTTCAAGGCAATCTTGGTGGTTTCAAGGGTGCCATATACGAGAATCTGATGGCCGACACACTTCACAAGAAAACGCAGAACCTTTACTATTTCCAAAAGGATTCAGGATTGGAATTGGATTTTCTTGTGCGAATGAACGGAGAGTGTGTTCCACTGGAAGTCAAGGCAAAGTCAAGCAAGGCTAAAAGTGCAAGAACTGTTTTGAACCACCCAGAGAAGTATCATGTCAAACAGATTATAAAGTTCGGTGATTACAATATAGGAAGGGAAGGGAAGTTGCTAACTCTCCCCAGCTATATGCAGTTCCTGTTGAACTTGCAACCAGAAGAAATTGTGCTTGAACCGATGGACATTGATGAAATTAACCGTTTGGCATCAGAGTTTCTGGGACAATAGTTTTTCGAGATTCATCAGGGCGCACTGGAAGATTAAGCTAAGAGACAAAACATTCCAAGCAAAGAATGCGGTCGGACTTGAAATCCGACCGCATTCTGTATATTAAGTAACCACGCAAAATTATCTTACACAATGTTTTCTCGCACAGAAAGCACTGAAATAAAACTCTTACTTATTTGCTTGGTCTGGTATTGAGGAGGCGGTCAATCTCAACGAACTCATCACCGAGGTTGAGATTAAGATAAATGCGATAAAGAGGCGATGCCCAGCGGTCTTGTTTCTCTGGCTGCAGGCGGCGAACCATTTCCATGCATGGACGCGCCTTTCTATAAAGCTCTTGTGTCTTTTGCTTGTCTATGGCATATTGAGGACTCTTGACATCCTTTTCGCTCAATTCGTGTGAAATGACTGCCATATTGAGATAGGCAATACCTTTGTTGTAGTATGCGTCTGCAAAATCCTCCTGAAGCGCAATTGTGCTGTCTGAACAAGCAATGCACGCTTCGTACTTTTCTTCCGAGAGATAGCATTTTGATTTCGCATAATAGTGGATAGCCTTGCCGCCAGTAATGGCAATGAGCGTGTCAGCCAGATGCTCTTCCTCTGCGAAGTTGCGCTGCCCATGATACCAATCTGCCAATTGGACAAAGAAGTAGTCGTGCTCGGGATAATCCAGAACGCCTTGTTTAAGAGAAGCGACCCATGCGCTGTCGTTATTCAGCTTGGCAAAGGAACGCACTTTGTATTCCTGCAAAATGGCGGCAGTGGCTGAATCTGCATAAAAGATGGCCGCATCCGCATGTTTGATGGTGCCAGGGAAATTGTCAACCTCAAAGGCAGAAAGCGTTGCCCATAGCGCGGAATGCGGGAAGAACTCATCTGCCTCTTCTTTACCCTTGTTCTTCGTCCTTTTCCCCTTGTAGGTGCAATAGAGGTCGAAGTAGGTATATGCCGTAGCATAGTCCTTCTTGGCAAGATAAAACTTGCCGCCACCATATATGTTGCGACGATGCTTCAATCTCAGGTCTTGTGTCTTCTGCTGAAAACGGGCATGTACCCGCCCTTTCGCGTCGGGGATAAGGTCGGTGCTGTCGCACAATCTCAGCTGTCCGAACATGTCGCATAGCTTGTTGAAGAACTTGGCTGTGTCGTAAGGCTGCTTCAGGTAGGCCTTTTGATTCTCAACACTGTTGAGCGACTCATCAAGCAGGGCAGTAGTAAAATAGATGTCAGCTTTCTGCTTTGTCTTGAGGTCGGGACGGCTTAATGCTTCAAGCAAGGCTTTTCGGGCAGCATCCTGGTCTTTTTGTTCTTTGATTGCCGTCTTTGCGTTCTTTAGAAGTGTGGAGAGCTTTTCAAGCTTCGGCTTCTTCTCTTTCTTTTCTTTGGCAAATGTGGGGTAAGAGACAAGAAGCAGACATAGTAGAACAAGTCCCTTCCCCACTCCACTTAGGGGAAGGGACTTGTTTGTGATATTATGAATTGTGAACCTATTCATTTTTTGAATTGCCCCTGTTCTTTCTTAGGGAAGGAAGGGTCAAAGCAGCTTGTCCATCTCTGCGGCCTTTTCCTTTTGGTCAGTTGCGTTGTAGCACTGGCGCAGCTCATAAGCCCATTTCTGAGGTTCGTCGGGAGCGCACTCGCGTGCCTTCTCAAAGAATGGAATCGCCTCGGCCATAAGACCTTTTGTCTTTTCGAGCGCCTTCTTGGCTTCCACCTGGTTCTTGATTGTGCTGACAGTTGCATTCAGGGCTAATGCCTTGCGGAACTTGCAAAGGCCGCACTGATACCAAGCGTCATAGTAGTCGCTTTTTATCTCTGTGCATTTGAGGTAGGCATCGAATGCCTCGTCGTACTTTTCGCTCTCGAAGAACTTATATGCCTTGCCGTACTGTGCCATCAGAATGTTGGGGTCGTTGGCGGTAATCTCTTCGACATAGGGCAGAACAAGGTTGGTGTCGCCTCCAGCTTCCTTTTCTTTCTTGATGTAATAGCCAATGAGCATTTGAATGTAGCTCTCGTTCGACTTGGGGTCCTTGACGGTCAGCTGGCGAACGTAGTTTGCCCATGCAACGGTGTCGCCGCGTTCGCGGTAGGATTCAATCATCACATTCTTTGTGGCTTCTGCATTGTCGGTGAACAGCATGGCCTGGTCGAAAAGGGCTTCCATCTTGTCGTACATCTTGCCCTCGTGAGCGGTGTGGAAGGCGAAATAGGGAATCTGCACTTCGGGAATCTGGAACTTCACGAGGTCGGCAACTTCGGGATAGATTTTGGTGTAGTTCATGGCAGTCTCGAATGCATCGAGAGCCTTGTCGTACTTTCCGCAATCGCTGCAGAGCTGAGCTGCATAGAGGTAGAAGTTGGCACTGAGAGCCAGATTTGACTTTTTGCTTTTGAGGTAGTTCTCATTGCCCGTTTCACCTTTAGTGACTTTTGTGTATTTAAGTTCACCTTGCAAAGCATTGGTCAGTGCCTTGAGGTTGGTAAAGAAAAACAGCGTGTCAAAGGCTTGCTTGTTCTGTGAATAGGCCAGCAAGGTGTTGTTGGGGAATTGTGCCAGGTCAGCATAGGTTTTATAGGCTTCGCCAAGCTTGTTGTCGTCGATTGCGCCACTCTTGATAGCCTTGCGGATGAGAGCCTGTCCCTTTTTGCATTCGGACAGGATTTCTTCATCTGTAGCTGTCTTAGCATTTATCTTTTCGGTGATGGCTGCATCTATCTTCTTTGCCTCTTCCATCTGTGCCTTTGCTTCTTTCTGGGCAGCTTTGAGTGCTGCTTTGTCCACTTGTCCCATGATGGTGCCCACACTCAGGAGCAATGCCATCGAAATAATAATCTTTTTCATAGTGTTGTTATACATTATATATAATGTGTTAATTATTCTTCTGTTTCATTCTCTGCGGCAGCTTCCGGCACTTCGTCGGCACGGGGAACAACGCTCAGGTGGCTGATGACATCGTTGCGCTTTTTGACTTCGATGACCTTCGTGCCCTGGGTGACGCGGTTCTTGGTTTCCTTGATGACGTCGGCGTGCAGGCGGATGGTTGTGCCGCTCTTGTTGATAATCATCAAGTCATCGTCGTCCTTCACAACCGTGATTGCAACGAGATAGCCCGTCTTCTCTGTGACGGCAAGTGTCTTGACACCCTTCGCGTGGCGGCTTGTCTTGCGGTATTCTTCTACATCTGTACGTTTGCCGAAGCCGTTTTCGCTGAGCACCATAATGCTCTCCGTCGCGGCATCGTTGATGATGCACATGCCTACAACTTCATCGCGCGGGTCATCGTCGAGGATAATGCTCTGCACACCTGTTGCTGTGCGACCCATCGGGCGAACCTGATCCTCGTCGAAGCGGACGGCACGGCCTTCCGCATTGGCAATGATGATTTCGTTCTTGCCATTGGTCAGCTCTACGCCGATAACCTGGTCGTCTTCACGGATTGTGATGGCATTGACACCATTGGCGCGGACGCGGCTGTACTCTGTCAGGCAGGTCTTCTTGATGATACCGTTCTTGGTGCAGAAGACAACAAAGTGGCTCTGGCAGAATTCCGGGTCGCCCAGCTTGCGGATGCAGAGGCAGGCGCGTACGGCATCGCCCGGTTCGATGTTGAGCATGTTCTGGATAGCACGCCCCTTGCCCTGCTTGTTGCCGTCGGGGATGTCATAGACCTTGAGCCAGTAGCAGCGTCCACGGTCGGTGAAGAAGAGCATCGTGTTGTGCATCGTGGCGGAATATATCTTCTCGATGAAGTCGTTGTCGCGTGTCGAACTTGCTTTCACACCGATGCCGCCGCGACCTTGTGCCTTGAACTCTGCCAGAGGGATGCGCTTGATGTAGCCCATGTGACTCATGGTGATGACCACTTCATCATCGGCATAGAAGTCTTCGGCATTGAACTCTTCTGCGCTGGGCAGAATCTCTGTGCGGCGCTCGTCGCCGTACTGCTGCTTGATTTCCAGCAGCTCGTCTTTCATCACTTTTCGGCAGAGCTGGTCGTCGGTGAGGATTTGGTTGTAGTACTTAATCTTCTCCATCAGCTCGTCGAACTCGGCATGAAGCTTTTCCTGGTTGAGACCCGTGAGCTGGCCGAGACGCATTTCTACAATGGCCTTGCTCTGCAATTCATCGAGGCCGAAACGAGCCTCCAATGCACGCTGGGCATCGGCTGGTGTCTTGCTCTTCTTGATAATCTGCACCACCTCGTCGATGTTGTCGCTGGCGATGATGAGACCTTTCAGGATGTGCGCCCGCTCTTCTGCCTTGCGGAGGTCGTACTTCGTGCGGCGGATGGTGACATCGTGACGATGGGCGATGAAGTTGCTGATGAAGTCCTTCAAGGTGAGGAGTTGCGGACGGCCTTTGACCAGAGCGATGCTGTTCACGCTGAAGCTGGTCTGCAGCGGTGTCATCTTGAAGAGCTTGTTCAGAACGACACGGGCGTTGGCATCACGCTTCAGGTCAACCACGATGCGCATACCTTCGCTGTCGCTCTCGTCGTTGACGTTGCTGATGCCGTCTATCTTCTTGTCGCCAACGAGCTGGGCAATGTACTCGATGAGCTGCTGCTTGTTGACACCGTAAGGTATCTCGCTGACAACAATCTTGTCGTGTGTGTCGCCGCTTTCAATCTCTGCCTTGGCACGGATGACGATACGTCCCCTACCGGTCTCGTAGGCATCGCGGATGCCCTGCATACCCATGATGTAGGCACCCGTTGGGAAGTCGGGACCCTTAACGTATTGCATCAAGTCGCTGATGGTAAGGTCCTCGTTATCAACGTATGCCACACAGGCATCGATGACCTCGCTAAGGTTGTGGGTAGGTATGTTGGTTGCCATACCGACGGCAATGCCGGTGGCTCCGTTGACGAGTAGGTTGGGGATGCGCGTTGGCATCACGGTGGGCTCGAACAGGGTGTCGTCGAAGTTTGTGGTCATATCGACCGTTTCCTTCTCCAGGTCGTCCATCATCGACTCACCCATGAGGCTGAGTCGTGCCTCCGTGTAACGCATGGCGGCAGGGCTGTCACCATCGATGGAGCCGAAGTTACCCTGCTTATCGACCAGCGTGTAGCGCATTGCCCATTCCTGAGCCATGCGGACGAGGGCCATATATACTGAGCTGTCGCCGTGCGGGTGATACTTACCGAGCACCTCACCCACGATACGGGCGCACTTCTTGTAGGGGCTGTTGTGGAAATTGCGCAGTTCACGCATACCATAGAGAATACGGCGGTGGACGGGTTTGAAGCCGTCCCTCACATCAGGCAAGGCGCGAGCCACGATGACAGACATCGAGTAGTCGATGTAGCTCTTCTTCATCTCCTGCTGAATGTCAACTTTGATTATTCTTTCTTGATCTTCCATTGAATTATAGTTTGCAATATGCTAAACCTGTTGTTTGTTTAATTTCGCGTGCAAAGTTACGAAAATTTTATGAGAGCCGCAAATCCTTATTGTGAAATGATGTAAATAAGGGGATTCAACACAGAAAAATAAAACATATTGTTTTGTTGTTCGCAGAAAAATATGTAATTTTGCGGTGCAAATCATAATTAACCTAATTTAATTATAACATCTATGAAGATTTCACGCATTGAGCACCTGGGCATTGCAGTGCAGAGTATCGACGCAGTGCTGCCCTTCTTCCAGGACGTTCTCGGTCTGGAGGTTTACAAGACAGAAGTTGTAGAAGACCAGAAAGTAAAAACCGCCTTCTTGAAGGTCGGCGAGGTGAAGTTGGAGCTGTTGGAGCCCACTTGCCCCGAAAGCACCGTACAGAAATTCCTCGACAACGGCGGCAAGGGCATCCACCATGTTGCTTTCAAGGTAGAGGATGGTGTGAGCGAAGCTCTCGCCATGTGCGACGAAAAAGGTATCCGCCTCATCGACAAGGCTCCACGTGGTGGTGCCGACGGTCTGCACATTGCATTCCTCCATCCGAAGAGCACTTGCGGCATCCTGACCGAACTTTGCGAAGAATAAAGCCCTAAGGGACTGTATCAAAAAACAGTTATTATTATAAAACAACGGATTTCACGGATTAAACGGATTGAAGCGGTATTGATAACCAGCTAATAAGATAATCCGTATAATCCGTGAAATCCGTTGTTTTTAATTATAACACGCCATCCTTTTTTACTCTTCACTATGTCAGGAAATAAAAGCATTCGTATCGTATTCATGGGTACGCCAGACTTCGCTGTGCAGTCGCTCCGACGGCTCATCGAGGAGGGCTATAATGTGGTGGGCGTAGTCACGATGCCCGACAAACCTATCGGCCGTCATCACGATGTCTTGCAGTCAAGCCCTGTCAAGAAGTTAGCCATAGAGAAAGGCATCCCCGTCCTGCAACCAGAAAAGCTGCGCGACGAGGCATTCCTCTCCGAACTCAAAGCCCTAAAGCCCGACTTGCAGATTGTCGTTGCTTTCCGCATGTTGCCGCAAGTTGTGTGGGCTTTGCCGCCTCTCGGCACCTTCAACCTCCACGCCGCCCTGCTGCCTCAGTATCGTGGTGCCGCCCCTATCAACTGGGCCATCATCAACGGCGACAAAGAGACGGGCATCACCACCTTCTTCCTCGACGAACAGATAGATACGGGCCGCATCATCCTGCAGGAGCGCACCCCCATTGCTCCCGACGATTGTGCCGAGGACGTCCACGACAAGCTCATGATGCAGGGAGCCGAATTGGTCATCAAGACAGTTCGCCTCATCGAAAGCGGTCAGGCCACAGCCACCGACCAAAGCCAGTTTATGACCGACGAGCCTCTGCGTCCCGCTCCAAAGATATTCAAAGACACCTGCCAAATCCATTGGCAAGAGCATACACTCGAGAGTGCCTACAATTTCATCCGGGGCCTCAGCCCCTACCCTGCCGCTTGGACGCCAGTCATTGCCAACGGGAAAGAGACGGAGATGAAGATATTCAAAGCCTCCCCCGTCCCCTCCGAAGGAGGGGGGAACGGCGAGGTGGCGGGGTCTGGGTTGAGGCTTGCGCTGCCTGGCGGCTATCTGTCATTGGATGAAGTGCAGCTTGCTGGCAAGAAACGTATGCCAATAGCCGACCTGCTTCGCGGCACAAAGATAGAAGTAATTCAAAGTTAATAAATTCAAAATTAAGACGAAGATGAAACACCGACTCGCCTTCCTACTGCTGTTTGCCATTTTTCACTTTTCACTATTCACTTTTCACTCTCTTGCCCAAGTCCCCGTTTATCTTGACCAGACGAAGGACATTGAGGCCCGTGTGGAGGATGCCCTCGCGCGCATGACGCTTGCAGAGAAAATAGATGTGATTCACGCCCAAAGTAAGTTCTCAAGTGCCGGTGTGAAGCGACTTGGCTTGCCCGACTTCTGGACAGACGACGGACCTCACGGCGTGCGTCCTGATGTGCTATGGGACGAATGGGAGCAGGCCGGCCAGACCAACGACTCGTGCGTGGCCTTCCCTGCCCTGACGTGTCTTGCAGCGACATGGAATCCTATGCTCTCAGCCGAATATGGCCATGCTCTGGGCGAAGAGGCTCTCTATCGTGGCAAGAGCATGATTCTGGGGCCTGGCATCAACATATATCGCACCCCACTCGGAGGCCGCAACTTCGAGTACATGGGCGAAGACCCCTACCTCACCTCCCGCATGGTGGTGCCATACGTACAGGGCTTGCAGAGCGTGGGCGTGGCAAGCTGTGTGAAGCACTATTGCCTGAACAACGAGGAGGAATACCGCCATAAGGTGAATGTCATCGTGAGCGACCGGGCCCTTCACGAAATCTACCTGCCTGGTTTCGAGGCTGCCGTCAAGGAAGGCAAGGCTTGGGGCGTGATGGGTGCCTACAACCTCTACAAAGACGAGCATAACTGCCATAACCAATACACCCTCAACAAGATACTGAAGCAGGATTGGGGCTTCGATGGCGTGGTGGTTAGCGACTGGGGCGGTGCGCACGACCTCGACCAAGCGGTTAAGAATGGTCTCGATATGGAGTTCGGTACTTGGACGAATGGCCTTTCTGAAGGCGCATCGAATGCCTACGACATGTACTACCTCTCCAAGCAGTACCAGAAGGCCATCCTTGAAGGCAAATACACGACCAAGGAACTTGACGAAAAGGTGCGCCGCGTGTTGCGGACATTCTTCCGCACCACGATGAACAAGCAGAAGCCCTACGGTTTCCTCTGTAGCGAAGAGCACTATCAGACAGCACGTCTGGTGGCCCAGCAGGGCATCGTGCTCCTGCAGAACGAGGGCGATGTGCTGCCCATCGAGCCTCAGGGCAAGAAGATTCTTGTTGTGGGCGAGAATGCCATCAAGATGATGACCGTTGGCGGCGGCTCCAGCTCCCTCAAGGTGCAGCACGAAATCAGTCCCCTGCAAGGTCTGCAGGAACGTCTGAAGAATACGGATTGCCAGATTGAATATGCACGCGGTTATGTGGGCGACACAAGCGGCAACTACAATGGCGTGACGACAGGACAAAACCTGAAGGACGACCGCTCTCCCGAAGAACTTATTGCCGAGGCCGTCGAGAAAGCCAAGACTGCCGACTACGTCATCATTTTCGGAGGACTGAACAAGAGCGACTATCAGGACAGCGAAGGTCACGACCGCAAGACGATGGATCTTCCTTACGGGCAGGACAACCTCATCAAAGCTCTGGCTACCGCCAACAAAAACACTATCTACGTCAACATCAGCGGCAATGCCGTCTCCATGCCTTGGAAGAAGCAAGTTCCCGCCATCGTACAGGGTTGGTTCCTCGGCAGCGAAGCAGGCACAGCACTGGCTGACATACTGACGGGTGACGCCAATCCATGTGGCAAGCTGCCATTCACTTGGCATGAGAGCCTGGAGCAGGTAGGTGCCCACTCCTTCGGCGAAGCAGCCTTCCCCGGCATCTGGCGAGGCGGCGAGAAGAAGATTATCGACGAGGAGTACAAGGAAGGCATCTTCGTTGGTTATCGCTGGACGGACAAGCAGAAGCTGAAACCCACCTTTGCCTTTGGTCACGGACTGAGCTACACCACCTTCAAGGTGAGCAACCTCAGGTCTGAGTTTGATGAGACCGCCGACGGCAACATGACCTTCAAGGTAGATGTCACCAACACAGGCAGTCGCCCGGGGTGTGATGTCGTGCAGCTCTACATCACGGACGTGAAATGCAGCGTGGAGCGTCCCGTCAAGGAGTTGAAAGCTTTCCAGAAAGTCACCCTAAAGCCCGGCGAGACGCAGACCGTCACGCTGACAACCGACAAGCGTGCGCTCTCCTTCTGGGACGAGCAGACCGATAACTGGAAAGCAGAACCTGGCGAGTTCATTGCTTGGGTAGGCGATGCCAGCGACCGCCTCACCTGCAAAGTGAAGTTCAAATTGCAATAATTCATAATTACAGAAGACAAAGGATGTGTCAAGACAGGCACATCCTTTTTTTGTCTTCGTCCTGCAAGAGTTTAGACGCAACAAATGACATAAATCAATAAAACGAAGCATAATTGTAACATTTTGTCTTATAATTATTGCGCATGATGACAAAATGCATTAACTTTGCCGTGCAATTCAAGATGCATGTAAATAGTAAATCGTCAAATAGCAAATGTCATCATGTGTGGTATAGTATCAATCTTCAACATCAAGCAGCAGACGCATGAGTTGCGTGAAAAGGCACTGCGTATGAGTCAGAAAATTCGTCATCGCGGACCGGACTGGAGTGGAATCTATTGTGGCGGCTCGGCCATCCTCGTCCATGAAAGGCTTTCCATCGTTGACCCCGAGAGCGGCGGGCAGCCGTTGTATTCGCCCGACAGGAAGCAGGTTCTGGCAGTCAATGGCGAGATATATAACCATCAGGAGATTCGCCGCCGCTATGCGGGGCAGTACGAGTTCCAGACGGGAAGCGACTGCGAGGTGATTCTGGCGCTCTATCGCGACAAAGGTATTGACTTCTTGGAAGACCTCAGTGGTATCTTCGCCTTTGCGCTCTATGACGAGGAGCGGGATGCGTTCCTCATTGCCCGCGACCCCATCGGCGTTATACCTTTATATATAGGTTACGACAGCGACGGCACGGTCTATGTGGCTTCGGAGCTTAAGGCACTCGAAGGGCAATGCGAACGCTACGAGCCTTTCCTTCCCGGCCATTATTATTGGAGCAAGGAGCCTGGCATGAAGCGCTACTACAAGCGCGACTGGTTCGACTATGATGCTGTGAAGAACAATCCGGCTTCGGTTTCGGAGATACATGATGCTCTTACGGCGGCTGTGAAGCAACAGCTGATGAGCGATGTGCCTTACGGCGTGCTGCTCTCGGGCGGATTGGACTCCTCTGTCATCTCTGCCATTGCCGAGAAGTTCAGCGAGCACCGCATAGAAGACGACTCTCAGACACGTGCCTACTGGCCGCGCTTGCACAGCTTTGCGGTGGGCTTGAAGGGTGCTCCCGACTTGGCAAAGGCAAAGCTTGTGGCTGACCACATCGGCACCGTTCACCATGAAATCAACTACACCATTCAGGAAGGACTTGATGCTATTCGCGACGTGATTTATTTCATCGAGACCTACGATGTGACGACCGTCCGAGCCTCTACACCGATGTATCTTTTGGCACGTGTCATCAAATCAATGGGCATTAAGATGGTGCTCAGCGGCGAAGGTGCCGACGAGATATTTGGCGGCTACCTCTACTTCCACAAAGCACCCAATGCAAGGGCTTTCCATGAGGAGACCGTCCGCAAGCTCTCGAAGCTGCACTACTACGACTGCCTCCGCGCCAACAAGAGTCTCTCGGCATGGGGAGTGGAAGGGCGTGTGCCTTTCCTCGATAAGGAGTTCCTTGATGTAGCGATGCGGACGAATCCAGAGGCCAAAATGTGTCCAGGCTCTACCATTGAGAAGAAGATTGTCCGCGAAGCCTTTGCAGATATGTTGCCCGAAGAGATTGCTTGGCGACAGAAGGAACAGTTCAGCGACGGCGTGGGCTATTCGTGGATTGACACCTTGAAGAAGATAACCTCCGAGGCTGTCAGTGACGAACAAATGGCACATGCTGCCGAGCGTTTCCCCATCAATCCGCCACTCAACAAGGAGGAATACTACTACCGCAGCATCTTCGCAGAGCACTTCCCAAGCGACTCCGCCGCCCGTAGCGTGAACCAGGAGGCAAGTGTGGCCTGCTCCACAGCCATCGCCCTCGAATGGGATGCAGCCTTCAAGAACATGAACGACCCCAGCGGCCGAGCTGTGAAAGGGGTGCACGAGCAAGCATATATTTAATTCATAATTCACAATTCATAGTTCATAATGCGAGAAGCAAGGCTGATTCTTGATGATGGCACAGAGTTCTGCGGCTGGTCGTTCGGCTACGAGGCAGATGCCGTGGGCGAAGTGGTGTTCAATACAGCCATGACAGGCTATCCCGAGAGCCTGACCGACCCAAGCTATGCAGGGCAGATACTTGTGACGACTTATCCTTTGATTGGAAACTACGGAGTCCCCGCTACTGGAGGCGAGCCTTTGCCTAAGTTCATGGAGAGCGAGCGCATTCATGTGAAAGGTCTCATCGTGGCAGACTATAGCGAGAAGTATTCGCATTGGAACGCCAAAGAATCGCTTTCTGAGTGGCTGAAGCGCGAGAAGATTCCTGCCATCACAGGCATCGACACGAGAAGGCTGACAAAGTTGCTGAGAGAGCACGGCGTAATGAAGGGCTGCATACTAATCGGCACAGAGGACACAGAGAAGACAGAGAAGACAGAGGACACAGAGGATTATGGCTCTGTGAATTGGGTGGAGAAGGTTTCATGCAAAGACATTATAACTTACAAGCCTTCTTTCGATGAAAAAGACTCTGTGTCCTCTGTCTCCTCTGTGTTCTCTGTGCCACCAAAGGTGGTTTTAGTGGATTGCGGCGTTAAGGCAAACATCATCCGCTGCCTGTTGCGCAGAGGCGTAGAGGTCATCCGTGTGCCGTGGGATTATGACTTCAATCAGTTGGACTTCGACGGTCTTTTCCTTGCCAATGGTCCCGGTGACCCTGAACAATGCAGCAAGACCGTTGAGCATATCCGCACGTTTTTAAATAATAATGAAATTAAGCCCCTCATGGGCATTTGCCTTGGCAATCAGCTTCTGGCTCGTGCTGCTGGCGCAAAGACCTATAAGCTGAAGTATGGTCATCGTTCGCACAACCAACCTGTGCAGATGGTAGGGACGAACAAGTGCTTCATCACTTCGCAGAATCATGGCTATGCTGTTGATGCCTCGACATTGCCTGCTGATTGGGAGCCGCTCTTCATGAACATGAACGATGGCTCGAACGAAGGCATCCGCCACAAGATGAACCCCTGGTTCTCGGCTCAGTTCCATCCCGAAGCCTGCTCCGGGCCGACAGATACGGAGTGGATGTTTGACGAATTCGTTTCTATGCTAACGCATAGCACAGAGGACACAGAGAAGACAGAGGACACAGAGAAAGAAACAGTTTTCACCTCTAATAAAAAAGACTCTGTGCCCTCTGTCTCCTCTGTGCGCTCTGTGTTGCTCCTCGGCTCTGGCGCTCTCAAGATTGGTCAGGCTGGTGAGTTCGACTATAGCGGGGCGCAGGCGTTGAAGGCGCTGAAGGAAGAGGGCGTGAAGTCAATCCTCATCAATCCCAATATCGCGACGGTGCAGACCTCGAAGGATGTGGCGGACACAGTCTATTTCCAACCCGTGACACCTGAGTTCGTGGAGCGGGTTATCGAAAAGGAAAGGCCAGACGGCATCCTGCTCTCCTTTGGCGGACAGACGGCTTTGAACTGCGGCGTGGAGCTTTACAAGAAAGGTGTCTTCGAGAAATATGGTGTGAAGGTTCTTGGCACACCTGTGCAAGCCATTATCGACACGGAAGACCGCGACCTGTTTGTCAAGCGATTGGACGAGATTGGCGTGAAGACCATCAAGAGCGAGGCTTGCAGCAGCGTCGAGGAAGTACAGAAGGCAGCCCATGAGTTGGGTTTCCCTGTGATACTTCGTGCAGCATACGCCCTCGGCGGACTCGGTTCGGGTTTCTGTGATAACGATGAGGAACTTATTAAACAAGCTGATGAAGCCTTCTCCTTCTCTTCGCAAGTCTTGGTGGAGAAGTCGTTGAAAGGTTGGAAGGAGATTGAATACGAAGTGGTGCGCGACCGTTACGACAACTGCATCACGGTCTGCAACATGGAGAACTTCGACCCGCTGGGCATCCATACAGGCGAGTCGATTGTGGTGGCACCAAGTCAGACGCTCACCAACAGCGAGTACCACAAGCTGCGCGAGCTGGCTATCAAGATAATCCGTCACATCGGCATCGTGGGCGAGTGCAATGTGCAGTATGCCCTCGACCCCAATTCGGAGGACTATCGCGTGATTGAGGTCAATGCTCGCTTGAGTCGTTCTTCTGCTTTGGCGAGCAAGGCGACGGGCTATCCCTTGGCTTTCGTCGCAGCCAAGCTTGGCCTCGGCTATGGCCTCTTTGAACTGAAGAATACCGTCACCAAGACCACAAGCGCTTTCTTCGAGCCTGCCCTCGACTATGTGGTGTGCAAGATTCCGCGCTGGGACCTCTCTAAGTTCCACGGTGTGAGTCATCAGCTCGGCTCCAGCATGAAGAGCGTGGGCGAAGTGATGGCAATCGGTCGCACCTTCGAGGAAGCCATTCAGAAAGGCTTGCGCATGATAGGACAGGGAATGCATGGCTTTGTGGACAATAAAGCGCTCAAAGTCGAAGACATCCCAGGAACCCTGCAACACGCTACCGACATGCGCATCTTCGTACTTGCCAAAGCTATGCTGATGGGCTACTCTGTGGAGCAAATACATCGGTGGACCAAGATAGACCGCTGGTTCCTCGAGAAGCTCAGGCACATCATCAACATCGACGAGCGGCTGCGCGAGTTTGTCTGGCTGTCAGAGTATTCCGAGTACTCCGATTATTCCGAGTTGCTCGAAGCCCTCGAAGAGCCGGAGTTCTCGGGTCTGTTTCGAGAGGCGAAGGTCTATGGCTTCTCCGACTTCCAGATAGCCCGCGCCATCGGCCTTGGAGCAGACACGAATATGGAACAGGCTGGCTTGACTGTCCGCAAGTGGCGCAAGGAGCTGGGCATCATGCCTACTGTCAACCAGATTGACACCCTCGCCGCTGAATACCCAGCCCAAACGAACTACCTTTACATGTCATATTTATAATCGTAATAACGGGATAACGTAATAACGAGACAACAGGATAACAAATTGTAAATAGTAAATCGTCAAATCGTAAATTAAGTTTATGTGTGGAATTGTAGGTTACATAGGCACGAAGAAAGCCTATCCTATTTTGATTAAGGGACTAAAAAGATTGGAATATCGCGGCTACGACAGCGCTGGCGTGGCCATGATTAGCGACAACGGCAAACTGAATGTGTACAAGGCCAAAGGCAAGGTTGACAACCTGACGGAGTATTGCAGCGACAAGGATGTGTCCGGCTGTGTGGGCATCGCCCATACGCGATGGGCCACTCATGGCGAGCCTTCGGCACGCAATGCCCATCCCCACTATTCGAGCACCCGCAATCTGGCCATCATCCATAACGGCATCATCGAGAACTATGCCGACATCAAGACGCAGCTTCAGGCGAAGGGCGTGGAGTTCCAGAGCGATACAGACACGGAGGTACTGGTGCAGCTTGTGGAGTATATCATGGTGAAGAAGAACCTGCCGCTGCTCGAAGCTGTGCAGGTGGCGCTGCATCAGGTGATTGGTGCCTATGCCATTGCCATCCTCGACAAGCGCGACCCGCGTCAGATTATTGCTGCCCGCAAGCAGAGTCCGCTTGTGGTGGGCATAGGCGAGGACGAGTTCTTCCTGGGTTCCGATGCCAGCCCAATCATCGATTACACCGACAAGGTGGTCTATCTTGAGGACGGCAACATAGCCGTCATTCGCTTGGGCGAGGAGCTGAAAGTGATGAGCATTCTGGGCAAGGAACAGGAATTGCAGGTGAAGACGGTTGATATCGACCTCGGACAGATAGAGAAGGGCGGCTACGAACACTTCATGCTGAAGGAAATCTTCGAGCAGCCAGAGTGCCTGATGAACTGTATGCGAGGGCGCATCAATGTGGAGGGCAACAACGTCACTCTGTCGTCCATGATTGACTATCGCGAGCAGTTGCTGAGTGCCAAGCGTATCGTGATTGTGGCTTGCGGCACTTCGTGGCACGCCGGACTCATCGGCAAGCAGCTCTTCGAGAGCCTCTGCCGCATTCCTTGCGAGGTGGAGTACGCTTCGGAGTTCCGCTATCGCAACCCTGTCGTGACAAAGGATGATGTGGTAATCGCTATTTCGCAGAGCGGTGAGACAGCCGACACGCTGGCCGCCATTCAGTTGGCAAAGGAGCAGGGAGCCTTCATCTACGGCATCTGCAACGCCATCGGCTCCAGCATCCCACGCGCCACAGACACTGGCACCTACATTCATGTAGGCCCAGAGATTGGTGTCGCTTCCACCAAAGCCTTTACCGGTCAGGTGACGGTACTCTCGATGCTGGCACTCTGTCTGGCAGCAGAGCGGAAGACCGTCTCTGAGGAGCTTTACCAACAAATGGTGAAGGAGCTGACGCTAATCCCCGACAAATTGGAGCAGGCCTTGAAGACCAATGAGCAGATTGAGCGCCTGGCACCCATCTTCACCTACGCCAAGAACTGCCTCTATCTGGGTCGCGGCTACAACTATCCTCTGGCTCTCGAAGGAGCCTTGAAGTTGAAGGAAATCTCCTACATCCATGCCGAGGGCTATCCAGCCGCAGAGATGAAGCACGGCCCCATCGCCCTCATCGACAGCGAGATGCCTGTCTTCGTCATTGCCACCCGCGACCGCCTCTACGAGAAGGTCATCTCGAATATCCAGGAGGTGCGTGCCCGTGGCGGACGTGTCACGGCTCTTGTCACCGAAGGCGACACGCAAATCCAGAAGTTCGCCGACCACATCATCACCCTGCCCGACACCCTCGAGTGCTTCCAGCCTCTCATCGCCTCGATTCCCTTGCAGCTCCTGGCCTACCACATCGCGGTCTGCAAGGGCAAAGACGTTGACCGCCCAAGGAACCTCGCCAAGAGTGTAACGGTGGAATGACTGCGACCATAACCCTGTGTGCCAAGGTATAAAACCCTGCGCAGCGAGCCTACAAACTATTTTCAAGCCTTGAAAATATATTATCAAGCTTTGAAAATATATTATCATGGTTTGAAAATATATTATCAAGCCTTGAAAATAATTATGTAGCGTGCCTCGTGGGGTTTTATATCGGGTCATACGGAAGTATGCTCCCTTTTCTTGTGGGTTTTTGTTAAGGGAGAGATGCCGTTTCAGGCATTATGAGGGCTGCATTTGGGGCTATCTGGCAGTTATCTTAAAAGTTTTTCGGGAAATGCTTGGCTGTGTAAGAATTAAATGATAACTTTGCATTACGATAAAACTAAGTTAACCTAAGTTTAACCATTAAAACAATAAATCATCTATGAAAAAGTACATTGCAGAATGTATCGGCACATTTGTGCTGACGTTCCTCGGCTGCGGTGCAGCCGTCAGTCTGAGTTGTGGAACTGATGCTGCTTCCGTTGTGGGAACAGCCATCGCTTTCGGTCTTGCTGTTGTTGCCATGGCCTATACCATCGGCGGCGTTTCCGGCTGCCACATTAACCCAGCCATCACGCTTGGCTGCCTCGTTACTGGCCGCATCAGCTGCAAGGACAGCATCGGTTACATTGTAGGACAGGTGATAGGCGCCATCATCGCAGGTGCGGCTCTGGCTGCCATCTATGGTGCTGAGACAGGCATCGGCACGAACGGCATCGGTGCCGGTTGCAACGGCTGCTGGTGCACAGCATTGGCCGTCGAGATTATCCTCACAGCCCTCTTCGTACTGGTTGTATTGGGAGCCACCCACAAGACAAACGGTGCAACAGGCAACTTCGCTGGTCTGGCTATCGGTCTGTCGCTGATTCTCATCCATCTGGTTGGCATCTACTTCACCGGCACAAGCGTGAACCCCGCCCGTTCCATTGGTCCCGCTCTCTTCGTTGGTGGCGAAGCTCTTGCTAACCTTTGGATTTTCATCGTAGGCCCCTTCGTTGGCGCACTCGTTGCTGCCGGACTCTGGAAGCTGGTCGAGACAAAGGAATAAGGAACTATACAACAACGGATTTCACGGATTTTACGGATTTAAGTGCTGTTGGTAATCAGCAAATAAGATAATCCGTAAAATCCGTGAAATCCGTTGTCGTTATATATGACACAGCCTCTTCTTCTGTGTCTAAGCCGGGAGGAATCGGAGTGTTATTTCCAGAAGCCTTCGGCCGTGAAGTATTTGCTCTTGCTGAGAGGCTCGATGCTGCCGAACTGCATCCAGTCGGCATCTGCCCGGAACTTTGCAAGGAAGGCGTCGGGGACATAAAGTGTGCAACCCTTCTGGGGAGTGCAGTTCTTCGGCATCGCATAGTATTCCGTGCTGAGGAGGTAAATCCTCTTCCACTTCGATGCAGAGGGGACGATGCCGAACATGCGATTCTTGAAATCGTTGGGGATGGAGAACTCTTCAATGCCGGTGCAACCTTCGAAGGCTCCGTCCTCAATCTTTTGCATCGTGATGCCCATTAGCACACTCTTGAGCTTGCGGCAGTTGCCGAAGGCTCCGTCGCGAATCCACCAGATATGCTCGCCGAAGCGTGCCGTTTCGAGCGATGTGCAGCCCCGGAATGCGTCGAGACCTATGGTATAGACATCCACGCGCAGGTTCTTCAGGGCAGAGCAGTCCTTGAACGCTTCGTCGTTGATAACCGCCACCTCACCCTGGAAGTGTACCTTCTCGAGCGAAGTGCAGCCGGAGAAAGCATTTTGGGTAATATGCTGTATCTGCGGGGCAATCCACACTTCACGAATGTTCTTGTTATCCTGGAACTCACCTTGATTAACACTCATAATTTGAGAGCCGAATCCTATCCTCTCTTCTGTCGGCTTATACTTGTCGGCACGATGCTTGCTTGTGTAAAAGAAGATGTCGCCAGAAGCTTCTGCCGCCTCTGATTTCTCGACAGCAACCGTTTTCTGCTTTCCTTTCTTGTCCGACTGACTGTCACAACTGCTCACGCCCAACAGCACAGAGAGGGCTGCTGCATAAATAAAGATGTTCTTTTTCATTGTTTACACTATGTTTTTGTTGTTATCCTTTGCAAAGGTAATGAAAAAAGACATACCAATGAACTTTTTTAAGATAAAAAAGCTTTTCTTTTATCCTAATAACGTGCTTTTGCTTGGGAGTGTGAGTTTTTTTTAGTTACTTTGCAAAAGGAAACACGCTAAAACGAATGAAGCCTGTAGCATAATCGAGACACGAATGAGTTGGGACAACTTTATATATTTTGCAGTCGCTTCCGTGCTGCTTTGGGCAGCGGGAGCATACGCAGCCTGGCGTAACAAGAGAAGCCTGGCCTATACAGCCACAGTCTTCGGACTGCTGGTGTTTTTCAGCTTTATCGTCTCGATGTGGATTTCTCTGGAACGTCCGCCACTGCGCACGATGGGTGAGACACGACTCTGGTATTCGTTCTTCCTGCCATTGACAGGCCTGATTGTCTATTCGCGCTGGAGGTACAAGTGGATTCTGTCGTTCTCCACAGTTCTTTCCCTTGTGTTCATCTGCGTGAACCTGTTCAAGCCGGAGATACACGACAAGACGCTCATGCCCGCCCTGCAAAGTCCTTGGTTTGCGCCGCACGTCATCGTCTATATGTTCGCATACGCTGTGCTTGGCGCAGCTGTGGTTATGGCCGGCTATCTGCTTTTCTTCAAAAAGGGCGGAATCGCAGACGATGAGTTCGACATCACGGACAACCTCGTTTCCGTGGGACTTGCCTTCCTGACTATTGGTATGCTCTTTGGTGCACTTTGGGCAAAAGAGGCATGGGGGCACTACTGGTCATGGGATCCAAAAGAGACATGGGCGGCCATCACCTGGCTCGCCTACCTCATATACATTCACTACCGACACCTGCCTCGCCACGACGAGCGTATGGCCTTATGGATGCTCGTCGTTGCTTTCGCACTTCTACAAATGTGCTGGTGGGGCATCAAGTACCTTCCAAGCGCCCAGGGAGTGTCGGTACATGTATATGGCAGTTGACCCTAATTTCCAGCCCCTTTCGATTCGTCTTCCAGGAGATTGAGCATCTTGATGGTGCTCTTGATGGCGGCTTCGGTCTGGTCGGCATCGAGGCCACGGGTGCGGAGGACGCGGTCGTTCCAGTTCCAGGTGATGACGGTCTGCACGAGGGCATCGGTACGGCCGCCTGGCGGGATGCTGACGGTGTAGTTGGTGAGCCAGGGGAACGAGCGACCGAGGCGGTTCTTGTAGATATGGCGGATGGCACGCACGAAGGCATCGAACTGACCATCGCCCTTCGCGCTCTCTTCGTAGGTCTCGCCGTTCACTTCAAGGCGAACACTGGCAAGGGGTTTGAGGCCGTAAGCCGTCGTCACCACATACGAAAGCAGTTTGACGTGCTCTTCGGGTGCGCCGTGCTTCAGGACGTCGCTAACGATATAGGGAAGGTCTTCCTGTGTGACGAGTTCCTTCTTGTCGCCCAGCTCGATGATGCGTTCCGTGACACGTTTCGTCTGTTCGGGCGATAGTTCGAGGCCAAGCTCTTCAAGGTTGCGGAGGATATTCGCTTTGCCCGAGTTCTTGCCAAGGGCATACTCGCGCTTGCGACCGAAGCGTTCGGGCAAGAGGGCGTTCTGGTAGAGTCCGGCCTTGTTGTCGCCGTCGGCATGAACACCAGCAACCTGCGTGAAGACACTCTCGCCCGTGATGGGCTTATTAGGTGGAATGGCGATGCCGCTATAGCTTTCCACGAGGCGCGACACTTCGCCCAGACGACTTTCATTGATATTGGTTTGAACGTGAAGATGGTCTTTCAGCACAGCCTGCACGCTGGCAAGCGGTGCATTGCCTGCACGCTCTCCTAAGCCATTGACGCTGGTATGGATGCCCTGACAGCCTGCCGTGACAGCGGCGAGGACATTGCTGACGGCAAGGTCATAGTCGTTGTGAGCGTGGAAGTCGAAGGAGACCAAAGACCCACCCCTGCCCTCCCTTAAAGGGAGGGAGTCCACAGCACAGGAAGCCCTCCCTTTAAGGGAGGGTTTGGGTAGGTCTTTCATTTGCTTGATAAACTTTTCCACTTCCATCGGATTGAGGACGCCAAGTGTGTCGGGCAGCATGTATCGCTCGATGGGCATGTCTGCGAGTCCATCCATGAGGGCAAAGACATAGTCGGGGCTGTCCTTCATGCCATTGCTCCAGTCTTCGAGATAGACATTGACGCGAACGCCTTTCTCCTGAGCGTATGCGATTGTGCGACGGATGTCGGCAATGTGTTCCTCGACGGTCTTGTGCAACTGACCCTCGCAATGCTTTCTGCTGCCCTTGCACAGAAGGTTCATGCACTGGCAGCCGCTTTCCACAATCCAATCCACGCTCTTCGTGCCATCAACGAAGCCAAGCACCTCTACCCTATCAAGCTTGCCGTTCTGACTTGCCCAACGCGAAATGCTCTTCACAGCCTCCATCTCGCCCTCCGACACACGCGCACTTGCCACCTCGATGCGGTCCACATTGAGGTCTTGCAGCAAGGCACGGGCTATCATCAGCTTCTCGTGAGGCATGAAGCTTACGCCGCTCGTCTGCTCGCCGTCGCGCAGCGTAGTGTCCATTATCTCTATCGTCTTTCCCATTCTTCTATTTTAGATGTATTTGCCAGCAGGAAATCAATGTCATCGTAGGCATTCATCAGACAGTATTTCTTGTAACTGTTGATGGGGAACTGCTCGCTGTGACCTGTTGTGAGGTTGGTGACGGTCTGGTTGGGAACGTCCACTTTGACTTCGGCCTTAGGGTTGTCCTTGACTGTCTGGAAAAGCTCTTGCTGGAACTCGCGGCTTACCACGACAGGCAGCACGAAGCAGTTCAGGAGGTTGTTGCGATGGATGTCAGCAAAGCTGCTGCTGATGACCACACGAACCCCATAGCCTGCAATTGCCCATGCTGCATGTTCGCGGCTGGAGCCAGAGCCCCAGTTCTGTCCGCCGATGATGATTTCGTGAATGCCGTGCTTCGGAGCCTCGCTATAGTCAGGCTGGTTCATCACGAAGTCCTCTACGGGCTTGCCATCGGCACCGTAGCGAAGGTCGTGCATGAAAGCATCGCCAAAGAACTTCGGGTCGCGCGTCGTACTTGCCAAGTAACGTGCAGGAATGATGAGGTCTGTGTTGCAATTGTCTATCTCAATAGGCAAGCATGTTGACTGTATGATGTCGAATTTCTGCTTAGACATAATGGTTATAGGTTATTGGTTATAGGTTATTGAACCTCATCGATTTTTCTTGGGTCAGTAATTACACCTGTGATTGCACTTGCCGCTACGACCAACGGCGAGGCAAGGACAGTCCTTGCGCCGGGACCTTGACGGCCGACGAAGTTGCGGTTGCTGGTAGAGATGGCAAGCTTGCCTGCGGGAACCTTATCGGGATTCATTGCCAAGCAAGCAGAGCAGCTGGGCAAGCGCAGTTCAAAGCCTGCCTCTTCGAGAACTTTGTCGATGCCCTCGTCAATAATCTGCTGACGCACAAGCCAACTGCCAGGCACAAGCCATGCTACCACGCTATCGGCCTTCTTCTTGCCCTTCACAACTGAGGCAAAGGCGCGGAAGTCCTCGATGCGGCCATTGGTACAAGCCCCTAAAAAACAATAATCTACAGGCGTTCCTTCAAGCATTTGTCCAGGCTTGAATTGCATATAGTCGAGCTGGGCAAGGAACTGGGCGCGGTCGGCTTCGGGGATGCTTTCGAGGTTAGGAATGCACTCGTCGATGGCAATGCCTGCACCCGGGTTTGTGCCGTAGGTGATGCGAGGCTTGATGTCCTCGGCACGATAGGTCACTTCCTTATCAAAAACGGCGTCATCGTCGCTCTTAAGCTTCTTCCATTCCTCCACTGCCTTGTCCCATGCCTCACCCTTCGGCGCATACTCACGACCTTTCAGGTAGGCAAAGGTGGTCTCGTCGGGAGCAATGATGCCGGCACGGCTACCCATCTCAATGGAGAGATTGGAGAGCGTGAGGCGGCCTTCCATCGACATGTTACGAATCGTGCTGCCTGCATATTCCACGGCATAGCCAGTTGCTCCGCTGGTGGTCATCTGTGCCATGATGTAGAGAGCAACGTCCTTAGCGGTAACGCCAGGCTGAAGCTCGCCCTCGATGTTGATTCGCATCGTCTTGGGCTTCTGCTGGAGGATGCACTGAGAAGCCAGCACCTGAGCCACCTCGCTCGTGCCGATACCCATTGCGATGGCTCCTACTGCACCGTGCGTGCTGGTGTGGGAGTCGCCGCAGACAATCGTCATGCCCGGCAGGGAAAGTCCCTTCTCCGGCCCTACGACATGGATGATGCCGTTGTCCTTCGTGCCCATCGCGAAGTGGCGGATGCCAAACTCCTTGCAATTGGCGGCCAGTGTCTCCACCTGCTTGCGCCCTACAGGGTCGTCGATACGTTCCTGCTGGTCGCTCGGTGTGTTGTGGTCGGGCATAGCGACGATATGGTCGGGACGGAAAGGCTTGATGCCTTTGTCGCGCAATGTATCGAAAGCCTGCGGACTTGTCACCTCGTGTGCATACAAGCGGTCAATATAAAGTTGTGTAGGGCCATCCTCTACATTCTGCACGACATGTTTATCCCATATTTTATCAAAGAGCGTCTTCATAGCTTTCAATTTTCAACTTTCAACTCTTAAACTTGTTAATACAGTCAATATATGCTTCGACGGAGGCCGTGACGATGTCGGTATTGGCACCGAAGCCGTAGTAAATCTTGCCGTCGTATTCCACCTGCATGTGCACCTTGCCCATGTCGTCGGAACCCTTCGAGATGGCCTGGATGGTGAACTCGCGGAGCGTCATCTGTCGCTTGATGATGGTCTTGAGGGCTTTGATGGCTGCATCCACAGGGCCATTGCCGGAGGCTGCACTCTCGAACTTCTCGTTGGCAATGATGAGACCGATGCTGGCAACGCTGCGAACACCCTTGCCCGTCGTAACCTGCAGGTAGTCGAGCTTGATGTTGTGGGTTGCAGAACGGTCTGCACCAGCAAGGACAAGGATATCGTCGTCGGTAATCTCCTTCTTTTTGTCGGCCAGCTTCAGGAACTCCTCGTAAATCTTGTCGAGACGTTCGCCGTCAATCTCCACACCATTCACGCTGAGGCGATGCTTCAGTGCCGCACGACCGCTGCGAGCTGTCAGAACGATAGCGTTGTCGTCGATGCCCACATCCTTCGGATCCATAATCTCGTATGTGGAGGCGTTCTTCAAGACACCGTCCTGATGGATGCCGCTGCTGTGGGCGAAGGCGTTCCTGCCCACAACGGCTTTGTTGGGCTGCACGGGCATGTTCATCAGGGAGCTGACCATGCGGCTCGACGGATAAATCTTCGTCGTGTTGATGTTCGTCTCGATGCCGAGGTCGGGATGCGTCTTGAATATCATGGCAATCTCTTCGAGGGAAGTGTTGCCAGCACGCTCGCCGATGCCGTTAATCGTCACCTCAGCCTGACGCGCCCCGTTCAGCACACCAGCCACCGTGTTGGCGGTTGCCATACCGAGGTCGTTGTGGCAATGGGTGGAGAGGATGCTCTTGCCAGCAGCAAAGGCATCGACATGCTCGTAGAGGTACTTAATCTTCTCGCCGTACTCGTATGGCGTGCGGAAGCCTGTCGTATCGGGGATGTTGCAGACCGTAGCACCTGCCTTCGTGACCGCATCGATGACGCGAGCCAGATACTCGTTGTCCGTGCGACCCGCGTCTTCGGCATAGAACTCCACATCCTCGACATACCTTTTGGCATACTTCACAGCCGCCACAGCACGCTCGATGATTTCCTCTGGCGTAGAGTTGAACTTGTAGCGGATATGGCTTTCGCTTGTGCCGATACCCGTATGTATGCGCTTGTGCTTGGCATACTTCAGAGCCTCTGCAGCGCAGTCGATGTCCTTCTCCACGGCACGTGTCAAGGCACAGATAGTGGGCCAAGTCACCGCCTTACTGATTTCGATTACACTGTTGAAGTCGCCCGGGCTGCTGATGGGGAAACCAGCCTCGATAACATCCACGCCAAGTGCCTCAAGCTGCTTGGCGACCTGTATCTTCTCGACTGTGTTGAGTTGGCATCCGGGCACCTGCTCGCCGTCCCTCAAAGTCGTGTCGAATATAAAAAGCTTATCCATTGAATGTTTACCTTTTTAACTCTTTATCATTTTAACATTTACTTTGCGCGTGCAAAAGTACAAATAATTATCCTAACAAGCAAAAAAACAGGCATCGCATTTGCCTTACAATAGCAAATCCGCCTGTAATGTTATAAAGTAATGTGAAGAATACTACCTCTCCCAAACGAAACGATAGGCGAAACGACGGTTGGGGGCAGTGTCGCCTGTGGTTGAAATGCTGATGATGTCGTCTGGGTCGGAAGGATTGTCGGCCCATTTGAAGCGGTAACTGAACTTCTTTCCTGTCATGCCGAGCAACTTGCGTGGGATGGCGATTTCGAGGCTCTTCTCTCCAACAGCCTGACTGATGTCGAAGTCCTCGCCTTTTGAATTTATAAATTTTGCATTTTGAATTAAGTACTCGTACTCGCCGTCCTCGTCTGTGTCGATGTAGAGCAGCATCCAATTCTGGTCTGTGCTGGGTGTAAGGGGGGCTGCTGTCTCTGCAGCAAAGTAAATGTTCTTCTTATCAACTGCAACAAGGCAACGTATTATATCGTTGCGGCCGCTATTGTCGGTGTAGTGATGGTCGCCATAGCCATCGTGGTCACGGTGAATGACATCCCCTCGAGTGTCGAGGAAGCTGCTGTCGGGCTGCCACTCGTCGAGCTTTCCGTCGAGCTTAATCTGCTGATAGCCATGATGGACTGGCACAGGAGCCACACCTTTGTAGCGACGGATATTCTGCACCATCTGCATATAGTAGTTGTCCGTCCATCCGCCTTTCATGGGTGCAATGGTGCGGTTGAACTCGGCATTGTACTGGTCAACGAAGTAAAAAGGATTGTCCTTCCTGCCAAGGTAATCGATGTGCATGTCCGCCTGCCCCGACGGGTCTTTGCCGTTGCGGTACTTGCCTGCCGTCCATTCGTTCCAGTCATTGAGGTAGATGAAGTCGGGGTCAACCTGTAAGGCTTCGTCCCAACGGTCTTGGAAATAGATGCCATACTGTGTGGGAGTGTCGCGTTCCTCCCCAAGCCAAGGCACAAACGTACGTCGTGGCATGTCTTTTCCATCAAGGGTTGGCTCCAAAGTCTCCCTGCGCCAACTCTTGCCTGTAATGCTGATGGGATGCTGTGCAGGTGTGACAGCCATCTCCTCGAGGCGGCCCTGATGCTTGGAGCAAAGTTCCTTGGGAGTGAGAGCAGCCACATTCTTGTCATTAAGCTCATAGCCAAAGCTCCACTTGTCTTCGCCTCCAACGTATGGTGCGCCTGCCCAAGAGTGATAGCCCCACCACATGTTGCGAAGCGTGAAGAACTGCTTCACCTCGTCGCTATAGTCCTGCTTGCCTTTCTGCCCGCCGTTAGGATTGGCATCAACGCTTGGAGTGGCGTTGTAAAGCAGCAACGGTTTGCCATCCCAATAGAACCAACAATCCTCGTAGCGTGGTGTCTTGTAGAAGCGTTCGTAAAGACTCTGCACCACATCAATGACATTGCCGTTGAACGCCCAGAAGCAGAACTTTGGCACTTGGTTGCCCTGGGCTTTCATCTCCTGCATCGTTTGAAAAAGAACCTCCCACTCTTCCCAGTAGCATACGGCATTGGTCACGTCCATGATGAGAACATCGACACCTGCATCAGCAAGCATCGAGAGGTCGTGGAAGATGACATACTTGTCTTTACTCAGGAAGTAGCCGTACTCAGGCTCGCCCCAATGGTAGGTTGCGTAAGGGAAATCCGGATTGCCTCGCGTACACATGGAATCTGCCTCTACGCGCCTCGTCACGTCGTAGGTATAGGGCTGTCCGTCGTGATGGTCGGGTGTGTGCCAAGTGATATAGAAGATGCCGACGGTTCGCGGCTTGCCATCGGTTTTGAGGGGGCATTCCACGGAAGTGGGAAGAGCACGGCCAAGAGCATCGAAGGCAACAAGAGACCCCCCGAAGCCTCCCCCGTCCCCTCCAAAGGAGGGGAGAACGGACGAAGCAAGCATGTATAATGATATAAGTCGATATGACAGTGCTTTCATAACAGCGCAATGTATGGCATCTTCCGTTCCCCCCTCCTTCGGAGGGGACGGGGGAGGCTACTTATTCTTTATTCGCCCTCTTCCTCTCCAAGTGGTCGAGGATGACCTTGCGCATTCGCATACTCTTGGGCGTAACTTCAACGTATTCATCTGCTTTGATGTACTCAAGGGCTTCTTCGAGCGAGAAAATGGTGGCAGGGATGATGTGAGCCTTTTCGTCTGTGCCGCTTGCCCGGACATTGGTGAGCTGCTTTGCCTTGCAAACATTGATGACAATGTCGTTCTCATGCACATGCTCGCCCACAACTTGACCAGCATAGACCTGGTCTTGCGGCTCGATGAAGAAGCGGCCTCTGTCCTGAAGGTGGTCGATGGCGTATGCGTATGCATTACCGCTCTCCAAAGCGATAAGCGAACCATTGACGCGACGGTTGATGTCGCCCTTATAAGGCTGATATTCCTTGAAACGGTGTGCAATGATGGCTTCGCCCTGACTTGCAGTAAGCATGTTTGTGCGCAAACCAATAATGCCACGAGAGGGAATCAAGAACTCGATGTTAACGCGCTCGCCCTGACTCTCCATGCTTGTCATCTCGCCTTTCCGACGTGTCACCATGTCTATCATCTTCGATGCGAACTCCTCAGGCACATTGATGGTCATTTCCTCGATGGGTTCGCACTTCACGCCGTCGATTTTCTTATAGATAACCTGCGGCTGGCCGACCTGCAGTTCGTAGCCTTCGCGACGTATTGTTTCGATGAGGACGGACAGATGCAACACGCCACGACCCGAAACAATCCAACGGTCGGTATAACCTTCCGGCACCTCGACGCGAAGGGCAAGGTTCTTCTCAAGCTCGCGCTCCAAGCGTTCTCCAATGTGACGGCTGGTGCAATACTTGCCTTCCTTGCCAAAGAAAGGTGAGTCGTTGATGGTGAAGAGCATGGACATCGTAGGCTCGTCGATGCTGATGGGTGGCAGCGGTTCTGGGTTCTCGAAGTCGCAAAGCGTGTCGCCTATCTCGAAATGCTCCAAACCGACGATGGCACAGATGTCGCCCGAACTGACCTCGGTGGTTTTCTGCCGCCCCATGCCCGTAAAGGTATGTAGTTCCTTGATGCGTGTCTTCTCCTTCTCTCCATTGCGATGAGCTATCGTGATGTTCATGCCTTCGCGCAATGTGCCGCGATGGACGCGCCCCACAGCGATGCGACCAGTATAATTGCTGTAGTCGAGACTCGTAATGAGCATCTGAGGCGTGCCTTCCAACATTTCTGGCCCAGGGATGTATTTGAGGATGCAGTCGAGCAGATAGGTGATGTCCTCCGTGGGTGTCTGCCAATCCTCTGCCATCCAGCCCTGCTTGGCAGAACCATAGATAACAGGGAAGTCGAGCTGTTCTTCTGTGGCGTCGAGGTCGCACATCAAGTCGAACACCATCTCATAGACCTCCTCGGGGCGGCAGTTGGGCTTATCCACCTTATTGATGACCACAACAGGCTTCAAGCCAATCTGCAAAGCCTTTTGCAGGACGAAGCGCGTCTGAGGCATCGGCCCCTCGAAGGCATCGACAAGCAGCAGGCATCCGTCTGCCATGTTGAGCACGCGCTCCACCTCGCCTCCGAAGTCACTGTGTCCCGGTGTGTCAATGATATTTATCTTTGTACCCTTGTAGTTGATGCTGACATTCTTTGAGAGAATGGTGATGCCGCGCTCCCGCTCCAACTCATTGTTGTCGAGCATGAGTTCACCTGTCTGCTGGTTCTCGCGGAAGAGGTTGCCAGCCAGTAGCATTTTATCAACGAGGGTTGTCTTGCCGTGATCGACATGCGCGATGATGGCTATGTTCCTGATGCTTTGCATAAATTAGATGTTCATTTATCAACTTTCAATTATCAACTTTCAATTTCTCAAACGTGCTTTTCGCTTCCGCTACGTTTCTCGCGGCTGTAGGAGCGGTATTCATCAAGGGGTATCTCCACTTCAGGCTCCACGAGCGTTCCATCCTTCGGCAGGTGAAAGCAAAGATACTTGATGTCGATGCCGCGAGCACGCCACATGCTTTCGTAGTAGGTCTGGATGGAGGAAGCCCTCTCCCCCATTTCGTCCCCAGAGGAGGGGCAATAGAGATTGCGCGTCTTATAGACAGCCTCGATGCCATTCGCGTTAAGCATCTCCTCGGTATAGGTGAAGAGGAAGTTAGAGTCGGTTTTGAGGTGGACGAGTCCGCCTTCTTGAAGGAACTGGCGGTAACGTTCCAGGAAGTATGTGCTGGTGAGTCGTTTTGTGACCTTCTTCATCTGAGGGTCTGAGAAGGTGAGCCATATCTCACTGACTTCATCAGGTGCGAAGAAGCGCTGGATGAACTCGATGTTGGTACGCAGGAAACCGACGTTTTTCATGCCGCTCTGCAAAGCTTCCTTGGCACCTGTCCACATGCGGGCACCTTTTATATCGACGCCGATGAAGTTCTTCTCAGGCATCTGCTTGCCAAGTCCTACGGTATATTCGCCGCGACCGCATCCCAACTCCAACACAATCGGGTTCTCGTTGTGGAAGAAATCCTCATGCCAGCGGCCACGCAAAGGAAACTCGTCCTGCATTACCGCAGCCATAGGACACTCCACCACAAGCGGGTTCTGCGCCATTTCCGCGAACTTTGCCAGCTTTCCTTTGCCCATTACTTTTCAAAAGAGAAGTTGGTGGTTCCTATGTTCTGCCCGTCGGCAAAGATGTCAACCCGATAGTTGCCAGCACTCAATGCCTCGGCCACGTCCCAATAGACCGTCACACTCTGCTCTTCGCCTGTGTATTCGATGTCCTTGCGGATGCTGTATTCCAGCTGGCGGTTCTCGTATGCAAAGGTGCCGCCCTTGGAGAGCACATCGCCTGTTGGTGTTGTGATACGGACGTAGATGCTGCGGATGCCGGTGGAGGTGGTGACGTTGCGGGCGATGTTGAAGCCAATGACGAACTTCTTCACGTCCTTAATCTTCTTTGCGGCCTTGCCCTTCTTGTTGCGACCCTCTGCATAGATACCCGTTGCGTCGAGCTGGCTGGCGATGGCCACCTTGTCTGAAAGCGTCTCGTTCTCTACCGCAAGGTTGGAGATATGCTGTTGCGCCTGGGCGTTTTGCGTCTTCAGATTGTTGTTTTCCTGTGTCAAGGCTTCGTTCATGCGGTTCAGCGAGTCTATCTGCAGGACATAGCTTCTCAAGACCTCTCGCAACGTGGCAAGCTCCTTCTTCAATCGCATAATTTCGGCAGCATCGCTGCTCTTCACGCGCCTCAGCTCCTCAAGCAATTCCTCCGTGCGCTTTTGCTCTGCTTCGAGTTGGGCAATAAGCGAGTCGTTGTTGATTTGCGTCATCATCTCGTTGTACTGCATGGCGAACTGTTCGTACTCGTTCTCCATCTCGCGCTTGTCCATCTCCGCCAACTCCAACATCTGCTGGCTTTCGACTCTCTGCTTGTTCATCACATAGAGAAGGAATCCTATAACGAGGACTGCAACGGCAGCAACTGCGGCAAGTGTGTACTTCTGTTTCTTATCCATTATCGTGTACTTTTGAGTTTCATACTACAGATTTCGGGCGCAAAGATAGTAAAAAAAGATTAAAGATTAAGGATTAAGGATTAAAATTTGTCTTTTCGCTCGCTTATTCGTAACTTTGCAGCGAAAATAGTAAATCATCACACGTCAAATAGCAAATTCCCTCAATGCCATTAAGACTTCCCGACAGGTTGCCTGCCATAAATTTCCTTAGAGAAGAAAACATCTTCGTACTGGGTGACACACGTGCAAACGCTCAAGACATACGTCCACTGCGTATTGCTATTCTCAATCTGATGCCCTTAAAAATCACCACCGAAACTGACCTCATACGCCTACTCTCCAACACGCCCCTCCAGCTTGACATACATCTGATGAAGGTCAAGGCGCATACAAGCAAGAACACGCCTATTGAGCACATGAGGGCCTTCTACCGCGACTTCGAAGAGATGCGGCATGAGAAGTTCGACGGCATGATAATCACTGGCGCACCCGTGGAACACCTCGACTTCAAGGATGTAAACTATTGGGATGAAATGACCGACATCTTCGCCTGGGCACGGACACACGTCACCAGCACCCTGTACATCTGTTGGGCTGCACAGGCGGGACTCTACTACCACTATGGCGTGCCAAAATATCCTTTGCAAGAGAAAATGTTCGGCATTTTCCCGCAAATACCCCTTTTGCCACGACTGCCTATCTTCCGAGGCTTCGACGATGTCTTCTACATGCCACATAGTCGCCATACGGAAATCCGAAAGGAAGACATTCTGAAGGTGAATGAAGAATTAACAATCATTGCCGAGGGACCGCAGAGCGGTGTCTCGATGGTGATGGCGCGTGAAGGACGCGAGATATTCATCACAGGCCACTCCGAATACTCGCCCATGACGCTCGACACCGAGTATAGACGTGATCTCGGAAAAGGTCTGCCCATACAAAAGCCCTACAACTACTATCGCGACGATGACCCCGAAAAAGGGCCGCTTGTCACATGGCGAGGGCATGGCAACCTGCTTTTCCAGAATTGGCTTAACTACTACGTTTATCAGGAAACGCCGTACAACATCAATGAAATCAATTAAATGTACAATTCAGCAATGTACAATTTGATTCGTAAATTCTAAATGGACCACATTGAACTTCTCTCCCCCGCCCGGAACCTCGATTGCGGCCTCGCTGCCATCGACCACGGGGCAGATGCCGTCTATATCGGTGCCTCGCGTTTCGGAGCGAGAGCTGCGGCAGGCAATTCCACCGAAGACATCCAGAAACTCTGCGACTATGCCCACCGCTTCGGAGCCAAGGTCGATGTGGCCATCAACACGCTTCTCCACGAAGAAGAACGAGAAGAAGCTCGCCTACTGATTTGGGATTTGTATCGGGCAGGAGCAGATGCGCTTATTGTGCAGGACATGGCCATTCGCGAGATGGAACTTCCCCCTATTCCTCTTCACGCAAGCACACAGATGGATAATCGAACAAAGGAAGACGTCGCAAAGCTTAAAGAACTTGGATTCAACCAAATAGTACTTGCACGCGAACTTTCGCTTGAACAGATTAGAAGTATCCACAACGCCGTTCCTGATGTCAATCTCGAGGTCTTCGTTCATGGTGCGCTTTGTGTTTCCTACAGCGGAAGGTGCTATGCTTCGGAGTATTGTTTCGGTCGCTCTGCCAATCGTGGAGAGTGTGCACAGTTCTGCCGACTGCCCTTTTCGCTGCAAGACGCAGAAGGAAACACACTCATCAAGGACAAATACCTGCTCTCGCTCAGGGACATGAACCGCTTGCAACACCTTGAAGCATTGATGGATGCAGGCGCAAGAAGCTTCAAAATAGAAGGTCGGCTGAAAGATGTTGCCTACGTCAAGAACGTGACTGCCGCCTATCGTCAGGCTCTTGATGCAATCATGAAACGGAGGCCAGAGTTCACACGTTCCTCTTACGGCATTTCCACCTACACTTTCCAGCCCGACCTTTCGCGTAGCTTCTCTCGTGGCAGCACGGATTATTTCCTCTTTGGCAGGACAAACGACCTCGCTTCGCCCGACACGCCAAAGAGCCGAGGTCGCGAGGTGGGACAAGTCAAGGAGATAATAGGAAATGGTTATTGTATAGTCGTTTCCTCGACAGAGTCTTTTTCTAACGGCGACGGGCTTTGCTTCTTCAATGAAGAGGGCCGGCTGCAAGGCTTCCGGGTGAACAGAGCCGTCGGCAATCACCTCTACCCTGCCTCAGACCCTCACCAAACATCCTCCGTTATCGGGAGCCTCAAGAAAGGCAGTCGGCTTTGGCGAAGCTTTGACCAGCAATGGGAACGCTTGATGAGCGGACAGACTGCAGAGCGACGCATTCCGGCACGCTTCTTGCTCGAAGAGACAGAACAGGGGGTCCGTTTGACCTTTACAGCAGAAAGCGGCTTGCAACACAGCGAGGAATTTGCCTTGGAGCACCAACTTGCCCGAACAGACCAGTCGGCTTCCATCCGCGAAGTGCTAAGCAAGCTTGGCGACACAGTCTATGTTTGCACGGATGTTGAAGTGCGCTTTTCGCAACCTTGGTTCATTCCCAGAAGCACATTGGCGGAGTGGAGAAGAAGTCTAATTGAAAAGTTAAAAGTGAAAAGTGAAAATTCTTCTAAACCTTTAGATAATCCCGTCTTATATAAACGTGCCACTTTTCAATCCTCAATCTTCAATCTTCAATCTCCCTTAATGTCTTGCCGCTTCTGCCTTCGTCACGCTTGGGGGCAATGCCATAGAGAAAGTGAAAAGATAAAAGTGAAAAGTGAAAAATGGAAGGACCCGCTATATCTTGTGCTGGGAGACGGGCGTCGCTTCCGTCTTGAGTTTGACTGCAAGAAGTGCGAGATGAATCTTTTTAGTTCATAGTGCATAGTTATGAGAGTTTTTTGCCTGCTTCTGTTCGCGCTTCTTTTTTCCTCTTGCTACTACAGCCAGGAGGATGCAACACTCTATGTCGTTGGAGACAACTTCGAGCTCTCCGTCGATAGCTTGATGCTTCAAAGCAGTCAGCCCCTTCACAACATGCCTGTCGATACGGCTTGCGAGCAGTTGAGCATCCACATGGGCGACCCTTTGGTTGTAGCTGAAATGCTCGTCATCCCCGAAGACTCTATAGATAGTGTATGGGTGAAGTTGGCTCGCGACCAATTCACGATGGGTTGGACACATCAATGCGACTTTCTTGAAAGCGTTGTGCCGGACGACCCTATATCTCAGTTCATTCACCTCTTCAGCATCCGTCACTTGGGCATCTTTGCCATTGTCTTTGCCCTTTCTCTGATTATCCTGCTTTGGCAAGTGTTCAGCCACAGGCAGCCCCACGTCTTCTTTCTTCGAGACATTCTCTCTCCCTACCCCACTTTCTTGCTCATCACCCTTTCCGCCTCGGCACTTCTATATGCAGGCATCCAGCACTATGTGCCAGAGACGTGGGTTCTCTACTATTATCATCCCACGCTTAACCCATTCGGACTGCCGCTCATCCTGAGCCTCTTCCTGTGTTCTGTCTGGATTCTTCTGGTACTGGCGATTGCGACGGTCGATGAAGTACGACGCCAACTGCCCCCGGGAGAAGGCATACTCTATCTGATGTCCCTGCTCGGATGCTGCATCCTCTGCTATCTGCTTTTCACGCTGGCAGCCCTCAGCCCAGGTGTCAGCTACATACTTTATGCGCTTTTCATCCTTGTCCTCCTGCTGCGCTATTTCCGCAATTCCAGAGCACGATTTTTATGCGGTTCATGCGGAAAGAGGCTCAAGCAGCTTGGCAAATGTCCGTATTGCGGAGCAGAAAACACATAAATTCATGCCTATCCCTTTTTAATTACATCAAAAAAGCGTAACTTTGTCATCACATTGCAACAATATAATAATGTAAGTAAAAAAATATGGAAAAGCTGACTCGACTTCTATTCACTTTTGTATTGCTTTCAGTATCATTCCTCGCCCAAGCCTTTGAGACAGGACAAACCGTCAGGCTTGTAAACAGTGGGAAATCAGTCTTCGTGGAGAACTCTTCGCTCGAAGAGAACAAGAATGCCGTACTTTGGACGGAAACCAACGTCAACGCCCAGCGCTGGACGCTCACCGGCAAGACCAACGGCACGTTCCTCCTATCAAACGACTACACAGGCTTCTTCCTCGCAGGCCTCACTTCCGGCACATCGGGCAACGTCGGGCAGATGAGCAAGACAACCGCCAATTCGCGCGGCTCATGGGAATTTGTTCCCGTTGAGGATTCCGACAACCTATACTACATCTATCAAGGCACATCGCGCAAATATGCCCTTGCCGCTCCCACGGAAACCACTGACGGAGGCAAACTGACCCTTGTCAACACGGCAACGGCTACGAACCTCGACCCGGCGCGTATCGCTTGGACAGTCGAGGTCGTAGAACCTATGGAACAAGCGTTCACAAAGGACAAGCGCGACGACATGATGGAGAAATGGAAAGCTCGTGCCTATAAGAAAGCCAGCACAGGCTATGTCATCGGCGGCGGCGGTTGGTGGGGCGACGCGGAGATGTTCGAGATAGTCCTTGATGCCCTTGAGACGACTGGCGACCAGCAGTATGCCACCATGTTCGAGAATCTCTACACGAACTTCATTGCCCGCAACAAGGACACCTGGTATCAGCAAGGCGTCAGCGGTTACAATGAGTACAACGACGACATTGCCTGGATGTGCATTGCCTGCGTCCGGGCCTATCTCCTCACTGGTGTCACGAAATACCGCACTACGGCGAAGAAGAATTTCGACGGTATGTTTGCACGTGCCGACTGCTATGGCAACGACCTTCTGCAATGGAAACACAACAGCGGGCAGGGCACCAACTCCTGCATCAACGGCCCTGCCGCCGTCTGCGCCTGCTATCTTGCCATTGCTCAGGCAGATACAAGTTACTATCAGAAAGCCCGCAAGACCTATATGGCAGAGCGCGGCAAACTCTTCGAGATGTCGAACGGCAAGCCGACGGGAGCTGTCTGGGACAGCTACGACCAAGGCACAGGTAACTACAACAAATGGTGCTCCACTTACAATCAAGGCACTAATCTCGGCGCTGCCATTATGCTTTACAACCACTACGGCGAGCAGATGTTCAAGGACGACGCGGATGCCATCATCAAATGGAGCGAGGCGAACCTTGCCAACTCAAAGGGCATCATTCATGTCTGCCAGACGGTTCAGGGCGACCTCACCAACTTCAAAGGCATTATGCTCCGCTACCTTCGCATGTATGCAGAGTCATTCAACGCGCCATCGCATTATGCTTGGATAGCCAAGAACGCCTACCACGCATGGAACAACCGCAATTCTGCAGGCATCACCTCTTCCGCTTGGCTCACCAAGGCAGAAGAGGACTTCAAGCACCAGGAGGGCGACAAGCTGAAGGACTTTGCCCACGACGGCAACATGACCTGCGTCTCGGCAGCCTTCAATTGTCACTTGGGTGTTGTTGACAGCCACGATGCATATACCAAGAACGAAGCCGAGGACTTCAACTTCGTCCGTAATGCTCCCGTCACCTACGATGCTTGCACCGACGAGGGCGGAGGCGGCATGGTTGGTCCCATGAAGAACAACTACTACATCGGTTACCGCCGTGTGGACTTCGGCGACAAGCCGGCTTCCCACATTGACCTCCGCGCCAACATCACCTTAGGTTCTACTGGCATCAATGTCTTCCTTGATTATCCAGACTCGAAGAAATGCACTCTGCTTTGCTCCATCAAGGGCAACGAACTATCTGCCCTGAAGACATGGGACACTATAAGCAAGATGATAAACCAGCCTGTCACCGGCACACACGACATCTACTTCGTCTCTACAGGCACAGGACAAACCAACATCAACTGGTGGCAGTTCCAAAGCCTCAATCCTGTCTATGCCGACCTCACCAACGGCGGCGGGAAACTTACGGCATCTTTTGTAGCAGAAGACGCTTCTGCCCTCACAGACGACGACATCACGACAGCCCTCACTGCCAACATCGAGACAGGCACAGAGACATGGATTCAGTACATAAGTCCATCGCCCATGCGTCTCCACGGCTACCAGCTTTTCTCTGGCAATATCAATGCTGGCGACCCCAAAGGTTGGTATCTTCAAGCCTCAAACGACGGCATGAACTGGGAAACCATCCATTCTGAACCCGACACCACATTTGCTGTTCGCGGCGAACGCTATGTTGCCGACATTCAGACCTCGAATGCCTACACCCACTATCGTCTGCTTTTCAACTGCTACGACACACAGACGAAGCTCTCCATCTCCGAATGGCAACTCTTGGGTCGTTGCATCGACGACTTCGACCTGACAGCCGACGGCGGCACCATCACCGAAGGATGCGAAGCACTCATCGACCACGTCGGCACAACCATCTTCACAGCACCCGTCACAGCCGTCTATCGTCCGGCGGGCAACTACATGCTCACCGCCTACAGCATCACCATTGATGCAGCTGCCAAGGCACCAACGGCATGGAAGCTTGAAGGCTCGGCAAACGGCACCACATGGAAGCTTATCGACCAGCAGACCGAGGCACTCTTCCCCTACGACGACTACACTTGCGTCTGCCGTGTCAATCCCGAAACGTCCTATCTTTATTATCGCCTCACCGTCAACGACGAAGAGTCACAGCTCTGCCAATGGCAACTCTTCGGGAAACCCGACTATGGCACATTCTATGCCGATGTGACAAGCATAGCATCCGTCATCGCTTCCGACGACAGCGAGGCGACAGCCCTCATCGACGACAACGGCACAACCTATTCCACCGTCAGAGGCGAGGCTCCTTTCTGGGACATCTACACACCAGTGCCAGTCAAAGTGCTCGGCTTCTCGCTCCTCAGTGCGGACAAGGAAGAGTTTGACCCACAAGCCATCACGCTCTATGGCTATGACGAAGACGGTGCGCAGACACAGCTCGCCAGCAAGACATTGAATTTCGAGGCAAGAGGTTCGCGTCTCTCATTCATCACTTCCACGACAAAGCTTTTCAAGCGTTTCAGGCTTATGGCTAATGAAGCAGCCGAAACAAGCATTCGCCTTGCTGACTTCGAACTCTATGGGGCAGCCATCGCCGAGATGGGAGACCCAGGATTCTTCGCCCCGGCCAGCGTCGATGCCACAGCCGTCGGACTCACCAGCTCTGAACTCATCGGACGCATCAGTGATTGTAGCCGTACGACATGCTATCACGCTACTTTCTCGGAACCCGTCGGCATCACTTTCACCTACGACCAACCTGTCGGCATCAACACATACGGCATCACAGCCAGCAAGAATGAGCCCAAGCGCGACCCCGCCGGCTGGACACTCGAAGGCAGCAACGACGGCACGACATGGGCATTGCTCGACAGCCGCGACGGTCAAAGCTTCTCCCACCGCTACACCACACAATTCTATACGGCAGAGGCTTCAGAGCCCTATAGCATCTACCGCCTCACGGTCACAGCCGTCAACGGTGCCGACCAGATTCAGATAGGCGAACTCCAGCTCCTCAACATCGATAGAGAAGACCCGACAGGCATCAGCCAGCCGCAAATTGTAAATCATAATCCAACAAACAACATCTACTATGACCTCAGTGGCAGACGAATCGCAAACGGAACTCCGCTTGTGTCAGAATTGACGAAGGGCATCTATATCGTCAATGGCAAAAAGCTGATTGTTAAATAAAGAAGTGATGCAATTCAACAACAAATATGCAATAGTAACAGGCGCCGGCTCTGGAATGGGCCGGTGCTATACTCTCCAACTGGCAGAGAGGGGATATGGCGTTCTGCTTGTTGACATCAATGGAAATGCTATAGAAGAACTGTCTCTCCAGCTGACCAGCCAATATGGTGTTCCTGCTCCAGTCCTATGCATCGACCTCACCTTGCCACAGGCTGCGGAGCAGATTTCAGGTCTGTGCAAGGAAAAAGGCTGGTGTGTGGAGATTCTCATCAACAATGCGGGAATGCTTATCACCACACCCATTGAAGAGACAGCCCCCGACAAGCTTCAGCGCATCGTTGCCCTGCACTGCACCACTCCCTTGCTGCTTTGCCGGCTGTTGGTTCCACAAATGAAAGAGGCAGGCAGAGGCTACATCCTGAATGTCTCTTCCATCACAGCATGGATGGATTGGCCAGTCATCGGCATCTACGGCTGTACCAAACGCTTCGTGAAGGGCTATTCGCGGGCTTTGCGCACAGAGTGTCTTGGGACACCGGTTAGCGTTACCACAGCAATCTTCGGAGCCGTTGACACGCCACTCCTTGGCAACCTGCCCTTTATGCGATTCCGCAAGCTTCTTTTGCGTCTGGGTTTCATGATTTCGCCAGAAAAGGCAACCCGGCTTGCCCTGAAAGCCATGTTCAAGCACAAGTCCAAGCTCATCCCATGCCTTTCCGACCGTCTGGTCATCATGCTCTGTCCCTTGATGCCGACATGCCTTCTGCACATTATGGCAAAGAAAATCAAACTGACCGACCAAAAATAAAACGGGAATAAGCTCACACATCGCACGCACACAAAAATTCTTGAGCCTTAATTCATAAATCTTAATTCTTTTTCGTACCTTTGCAGGCGAATTGCAAAAGACTTTGACATGAAGAAAACACCAATTATACTTCTCGCATTGCTTCTGCTCGCTTCCGACTTACTGCTTCTGACCTCTTGCAGCAGTGGCGAGACATACGCCGAGCAGAAAGAAAAGGAGAGCAAAGCCATCTCCTCATTTCTGGATCGCGACATTGTCGTGCGCGATGCCCAAGGTAATGTTGTCTGCGAAGTGGGCAAGATAGAAACCATAACCGAGGAACAGTTCATCGCCCAGGACTCCACCACCGACCTGAGCAGAAACCAGTATGTCCTCTTCGGCAACTCTGGTGTCTATATGCAGATAAGGCGCAAAGGCACAGGCGAGAAACTGGAAATAGGCAAGACAGCACGTGTCATCTGCCGCTTCATTGAGTTCAACATCATGGGCGACAGCATACAGCTGCGCAGTGATGTCAACTACTGGCATACAAACCCCGACATCATGAAGATTTCCAACAATTATGGCAGCTTCACAGCCAATTTCGACACGGAAATCAACGGAGGCGGGGCCATGTATCTTCAGTATGGCAGCACCAGCGTGCCCAGCGGATGGCTCATTCCCTTCACCTATATCCGTATAGGCAGGCAGGACAGCCCTGATGAAGGCATTGCACAGGTGCGACTCATCGTGCCGCACAGCGAGGGCCATGCCAATGCTACGAGCAATGTCTATCCCTGCTTCTATGAAATCACCTTCCAGAAGATGCGGGACTAAAAGCCCCCTCCCATCCTCCCCCTTGGGGGAGGAGACGAGTACTCCCCCCAAGGGCAATCGCCCGTTGGTAGCGGAGCGATTGGGGAGCGTTAGCGACGGAGGGCAAAGAGATAGAGGGGGGCTGTATTTTCATATTCCTTTTTGTCGGTCACGTTGCATCTACTGTGACTTCTACTCCACCACGCTTGGGCGCGACACAATGACACTGTACGTCCATGCCTTGGAGCGCGAGATGTCCCGGCGCAAGAATTATATATATGGTACGCGCGTACATACTATATATATAGGAGGCGGTACGCCCAGCCTTCTGCCCGCCGAGGCACTGAAAAGAATCTTTGATGCCATCAGCCATAATTTCATAATCGACGGGGATGCGGAAGTTACCATCGAAGCCAATCCTGATGATGTCACGCCAGAATGGTTGGGAGAGCTGGTCGGCACCCCCGTCAACCGCATCAGCATGGGAGCGCAGACGTTCAACGACAAGCTTTTGAAGTTCCTCGGCCGTCGCCACAATGCCCGTCAGACGGTAGATGCAGTTGGGGCCTGCAAGGAAGCTGGCATCACGAACATCAGTCTCGACCTCATCTATGGGCTGCCCGGACAGACGATGAACGACTGGCAAAGCGATGTGGAATGTACCCTGAACCTTGGCATCAAGCACCTCAGCGCCTACGCTCTTTCCATCGAACCAGACACGCCGCTTGCGTCCTCCCCCATTACGAGGGAGTTAGAGGGGGTCTGTTACGAGGAACTGTCCCGCAAGATGTACAACCATCTGATGTCCGCCACAGAGCAAGCAGGTTTCCTTCACTACGAGATTTCCAACTTTGCCCTGCCCGGTTATCATTCCCGCCACAACAGCAGCTACTGGCAGGGCGTGCCTTATCTGGGACTTGGGGCAGGTGCACACTCCTACGACGGACATCGCTCCCGTCGTGCCAACCTGCCAGACATCAAGTCATATATCAATGCCACAGACGATGTGCCGCACGAGACAGAGGTGCTTACCGCAGAGAATTTGTACAACGAATTTGTTATGACGCGCCTGCGCACCTCGGGTGGCATTCCTTTAGCCGAACTCTCTGCCGCAGACCGTCGTTATTGTCTGTCTTTGGCCGAACCATACCTTCGGAAACACCTTCTTTACATCAAGGACGAGCACCTATGCCTTACGAAAGAAGGCATATTCACCTCCAACGACATCATCAGCGAGCTTATGAAAGTTGAAAAGTGAAAGTTAAAAGTTGATAGTTTCAGGAAAAAGAACAAAAAGGGCAAGCAAACAAATAATTTTCAACTCTCAACTTTCATCTTTCAACTATTTGTTGTATCTTTACGCCCGAAATTACGTATTAACCAACAAAAAAATAACTTTCATGAAGAATTACAAGACAAATGAAATCAAAAACATTGCCCTTCTTGGCAATGACGGAGCAGGCAAGACAACCCTGACTGAAGCCATGCTCTACGAGGCTGGCATCATCAAGCGTCGCGGCAGAGTAAGTCAGCACACCACTGTCAGCGACTATTTCCCCGTAGAGCATGAATATGGCTATTCCGTTTTCTCCACTGTTTGCCATGTGGAGTGGAACGGCAAGAAGATTAACTTCATCGACTGCCCGGGCAGTGACGACTTCGTCGGTGCTGCACTCACGGCACTCAATGTCACCGACACAGCCATCCTCCTGATCAAGGGAGCCGCTGGTATCGAGGTTGGCACACAGAACCACTTCCGCTACACAGAGAAGCTCGGCAAGCCCGTCATCTTCCTTGTCAACCAGCTCGACGACGAGAACTGCGACTTCGACCAGCTCCTGGAACAACTGATTGGCGTCTATGGCTCCAAGGTAGTGCCCATTCAATACCCTGTTGAAACCGGTCCTAACTTCAACTCCCTCATCGACGTGCTCGTGATGAAGAAGTACAGCTGGGGTCCCGAAGGTGGTGCTCCCACCATCGAAGAGATTCCTGCCGACCAGATGGACAAGGCAATGGAGATGCACAAGGCACTCATCGAGGCTGCCGCAGAGCACGACGAGTCTCTCATGGAGAAGTTCTTCGAGAGCGAAGACCTGACAGAGGACGAAATGCGCGAAGGCATCCGCAAGGGTCTCATCAGCCGTGGCATGTTCCCCGTCTTCTGCGTCGATGCAGTGAAGGACATGGGCGTACGCCGCCTCATGGAGTTCCTTGGCAACGTCGTTCCCTTCGTTGACGAGATGCCGAAGGTGTTCAACACCCGTGGCGAGGAAATCGTTCCCGACTCTGCAGGCCCCACCAGCCTCTTCTTCTTCAAGACCGCTATGGAACCGCACATCGGCGAAGTGCAGTACTTCAAGGTAATGAGCGGAACCGTGAAGGAGGGTGACGACCTCACCAATGCCGACCGTGGCAGCAAGGAGCGCATCGCCCAGATGTTCGTCTGCGCAGGCTCCAACCGTATCAAGGTAGAGGAACTTACAGCCGGCGACATCGGTTGCAGCGTCAAGCTCAAGGATGTCAAGACAGGCAACACCCTCAATGGTAAGGATTGCGACAACCGCTTCAACTTCATCAAGTACCCCAACGCCAAGTACTCTCGCGCCATCCGTGCCGTCAACGAGAGCGAGACGGAAAAGATGATGAACGCCCTGCAGAAGATGCGTGAGGAAGACCCCACATGGCAGATTGAGCAGAGCAAGGAGCTTCGTCAGATTCTTGTACACGGTCAGGGCGAGTTCCACCTCCGCACCCTCAAGTGGCGCATGGAGAATAACGAGAAGATTCAGATTGCCTTCGACGAACCGAAGATTCCTTATCGCGAGACCATCACAAAGGCTGCACGTGCCGACTATCGTCACAAGAAGCAGTCTGGTGGTGCTGGCCAGTTCGGTGAGGTGCATCTCATCGTAGAGCCATACGTAGAAGGTACTCCCACACAGGAAGTTTATCGCTTCGGCAATCAGGAGTTCCGCATCAACGCCAAGAGCGAGGAAACCATCGACCTGGAATGGGGCGGCAAGCTCGTCTTCATCAACAGCGTTGTGGGCGGTGCCATCGACGCACGCTTCATGCCTGCCATTCTGAAGGGCGTGATGCAGCGCATGGAGCAGGGTCCTCTGACGGGTTGCTATGCCCGCGACGTCCGCGTTATCGTCTATGACGGCAAGATGCACCCCGTTGACTCCAACGAATTGTCCTTCATGCTCGCTGGCCGTCAGGCATTCGCACAGGCCTTTAAGGAGGCAGGTCCGAAGATTCTGGAACCAATCTACGACGTGGAGGTTCTCGTTCCGAGCGACAAGATGGGCGACGTGATGAGCGACCTGCAGGGACGCCGTGCCATGATTATGGGCATGAGCAGCGAAAGCGGCTACGAGAAGCTCACAGCAAAGGCTCCTCTGAAGGAGATGTCAAGCTACAGTACCGCCCTGAGCAGCCTCACTGGTGGCCGTGCAAGCTTCAACACCAAGTTTGCAAGCTACGAACTCGTTCCTGCCGACGTACAGCAGAAGCTCGTGGCAGAGTATCAGGCAACGCTGAAGGAAGACTAAATCCACAGTGTGAAGTTAATTTCCTTAACTTCAAAAACTCTTAGTTCTCGAAAAGAGAACTAAACAGTGCATAAACTCTTAAATAAGTTAAACGCCAGTGCGAAAGTGCTGGCGTTTTTCTATTTCTATTAACATAATGTGATAACTTTGCAGTATGAAAAGAAGTTACATTTGGCTCATTTGCCTTTTCGTATGCATCGCATTCATCTCCCTGCTTTACTTGCAGGGGAGCTATGCCAAGGAAATGGTAAGGATGCGCAGCGAGCAGTTCGACGAGAATGTCTTGCGCAGCCTGGACCAGGCATCGCGTGATTTGGAGAAAGCAGAGACCTACCGCTACCTGCAGAATATCCTCAGTCAGCACGACACGAGGAAATGGGGCGCGAACCTGAGAGACAGCTTCCGCGTTTCCGACCATCTGATGCCGCTCGACACCATGATTCCCTACAAAAGCAACATGTCGCTGGGAACACTCACAGCGAACCGCTACAATCGGGTGGCAGAGACCATCAGCAAATTGCAGAAACATGTTCGCGAAGCATTCATCTACGAACAGGATGTGCTCGACGAAGTGATTTATGCCGTCATGTACACCGCCAGCGAGCAGCGTCTGCAAGACCGTCTCAACCCTGCTGTCCTGGACGCTTGCCTGCGCAATGCACTGCAAGCCAACGGCATCACCCTACCCTTCCACTTCATCGTCTATACAAGCGACGGCCGCGAGGTCTATCGCTGCGAGGACTATACAGAGGAAGGCAACGACCCGAACTACCAGCAGACACTCTTCCGCAGCGACCCGACGGGACAGATGGGCACTGTGACCATACACTTCCCGGACCAGGCACGCTACATCCGTGGCGTCGCCAACTATGTGGCACCGGCAATGGGCTTCACCGTCATTCTGCTCATCACCTTCCTCATCACCATCTATCTCGTGGTGCGCCAGAAGCGCATCAGCGAAATGAAGAAGGACTTCATACACAACATGACGCACGAGTTCAAGACACCCATCTCCACCATCTCCATCGCGGCGCAGATGCTTGCCGACAAGAGCGTGAACAAGAGCGAAGCGACCTACGAGCGTCTGGGCGGTGTCATCACAAGCGAGACGCGGCGACTGCGCTATCAGGTGGAAAAGGTCTTGCAGATGAGCCTCTTCGACAACAACAACATCGCCCTGAAGATTCAGGAGCTCGATGCGAACGAGATTATCGGGAACGTGGTCGATACCTTCTCGCTCAAAGTGACGCAAAGCGGCGGCACACTCGACATGAAGGTCGAGGCATACAATCCCTTTATCAATGCCGACGAGATGCACTTCACCAACATCATCTTCAACCTGTTGGACAACGCCTTCAAGTACCGCCGCGAGGACAAGCCGCTTGCCATAAAGGTGCATACCTACAACCAGAACGAGACGCACTTCTGCATTAGCATCTCCGACAACGGCATTGGCATTGCAAAGGACAACCTGAAGCGCATCTTCGACAAGTTCTACCGCGTGCACACCGGCGACAAGCACAACGTCAAGGGCTTCGGTCTCGGCCTGGCCTACGTGCAGAAGATGGTGGAACTGCACCACGGCACCATCAAGGTGACAAGCGAACTCGGCAAAGGAACAAAATTCACAATAACGCTGCCGCTTTCATTATAGTTAAGAGTTAATAATTAAGAGTTAAGAATTTGCTACCGCAGTAAATAGCCAAATAGCTAAATCGTAAATAAATCGTAAATAGTAAATCGTTAAATTGTAAATTCGATTATGGAACAGAAACTGCACATTCTGCTATGCGAGGACGAAGAGAGCCTCGGTATGCTTGTACGCGAGTACCTTGAAGCAAAAGGTTACGACGCTGAACTCTTCCTCGACGGCGAGGCTGGCTACCGTGCCTTTATGAAAAGAAAGTTCGACATGTGTCTGCTCGATGTGATGATGCCCAAGATGGACGGCTTCGCTCTGGCGAAGGAAATACGTCTGGTCAATGCCGACGTGCCTATCATCTTCCTCACGGCAAAGAACCTGAAGGAGGACATTCTGGAGGGCTTCAAGCTCGGAGCCGACGACTACCTGACGAAACCCTTCTCTATGGACGAGCTTGTCTATCGCATGGAAGCCATCCTGCGACGTGTGAAGAGCAAGGAGCAGAAGAACATCACACGCTTCCAGCTCGGTAAGTTCACCTTCGACACGCAGCGCCAGGTGCTCATCCTCGGCGACGAGCAGACAAAGCTCACCACAAAGGAAAGCGAACTGCTCACTCTGCTCTGCATCCATGTCAACGATGTGCTGGAACGCGACCTCGCGCTCAAGACCATCTGGATGGACGACAACTACTTCAACGCCCGCAGCATGGATGTCTATATTACAAAGCTGCGCAAGCTCCTCAAGGGCGACTCCGACATCGAAATCAACAACGTACACGGCAGAGGCTACCGCCTCATCGTACCTAACATGATGCAGGAATAGTAACTTTCAACCACGAATTGCACGAATTACACGAATTTATTATTAACTGAAATCTGCAATTAAACAATTTGTGTAATTCGTGCAATTCGTGGTTAGAATATAAGAGGGCGTGTCCGTTTATGCTGACACGCCCTCTCTTTTTATTTGTTGTTGGGAATAAGTGGGGAGGTTATTCTTCTCCTTCGTTCCAGATGTCCCAAGCGTAATCTTCCTTGGTCAGAGCCTCGCTGCCATTGACTTTTTTGTCGCTATTGATGGCAAGGCTCTCTGCCAGCATATTGGCAGCTTGTGCCTCTTCTACCTGCAAGGCAGGACAAATATACTTCTTCATAATTTCTACTTTTCTTATTTTACCAACATCTTCTTTCCATTCACGATGTTGATGCCCTTCTGCATCTTAGTCAGCTTCTGGCCTGCAACATTGTAGATGTTCTCGCCCTTTAAGGGAGAGTTAGAGAGGGTCTCAATGCCTGTTGCATCGTCGCCACCAAAGAAGAATGCCTTCACATCGCTTCCGCTCTGATAGTAAGCCTTGCCAGCCTTGATGGTGGTACCTTCGTTGGCCTTGTAGAAGCCAACCTTGTCTTCAACCTTAGCGAGGATATACATTGTGCCGTCGGCTTCTGTATCAGCTGCGGCTCCCTTAAGGTCGTTGGCAATGTTGATGGCAGGCACATCATAAGCAATCTTGTTGTAGTAGCCACCCTTCAGGATAACAGGAGTGCCGACAGGAACATTCCCAATCTCTGTAAGGTCAAGCCAAGTATTATTGAGTACAGCAACGTATGCCTTAACATCACCATTCAGCACATAACCGGTAGTGGTGTCGTAGAGAGTTGCATAACCAGCTTCGCCCATGTAGGAAACTTCGGGACCATCGAATACAGGATGTTCGTCAATGCCGAGGAACTGAGCGAAGCACTGCTTGCCAGCTGCTGTGTTGAGAGCGTAAGCCACTTCACCAGATACGAACTTCTCTGCGGGAACATCAAAGGTCAGACCAGCATTGTTCTCTGTCATTGTGGAGAAGCAGTTCTCGAACTGTGCATCATGGTTGTCGCCACCGTAACGGGAGAACGGACGACCTTCCTGAATACCTTCTACTGTAGCGCAAGACCAGCTATTGGTAATCTTAGAGGTGCTGCCTGTCCAGCCTGCAATCTGAGCACTTTCATAACCACCCTTGATGGCACCTGTGCTGTAACACTGGTCGATAAGGAGGGTACAAGCACCACTCAGGTCTGTACCGATGATACCGCCTGCATTCCTGCTTGTTGTTGTCACATTACCTTCGTTGCCAAGACGAGTAATCTTCACTGTGCCGCCGTCCTTTGCTGCACCGATGATACCAGCTCTTTCATTACAACTGATGGAGCAAGTATTGTCGAATACAATGCCGGAGATGTCTGCACCACCAGTAACCCATCCGAAGAAGCCTTGAGCAATCAGGTTGTTGTCAATCACGAAGTTAGAAACAACGACACCATTGCCTTGGAACGTACCACGATAAGAGTTGGCATCATTACCGATGCGGCAGCTTCCACCTTCAAAGTCAAGAGCATCAACTGTCATCTTAGCGTTGATGGCAGGACTGCCATAGTTAACCATAGCCTCGAACCACTTTACGTCAGTGACGCTACCCAGTTCGTATGCACCATCCACCAGAGACTTGAAGTCTGGATTGGGCTGATTGCAAAGGTCGCAGAAGCCTGTTGTTGCGTTGTAGTCGTGAGAGCCTGTAACAATGCCGCTATCGGTGTTGGAGTAAACTGTGCCCTCAGAGTCTGCGCCGTCGCAACGCTCTTCACCTGTCCTATAAACAACGGCACCTTCCTTCTCGAATGGTGTGGGATAAGCATCTACGCCAATCTCCTGCCACCAGCCTACGGTGTAAGCCAGCTTACCGCCTGCGATGTCAGCCTTTGTGAGACCGCTGTCGAAGCCGATGTTGCCGCTTGCTGTGCTGCCTTCGGGATTGGTGTCGGAGAGGTCGATAATGTTGGTGTAAGTGCCTGCGATACGTCCGATGTTGCCACCCTCGTGACCGTTGATTGTGCCGAGGTTAACGAAGTTCTCAATGACGCTCTCGCCGTTGCCGCCGAGGTAGCAGCAGAGTGCACCTGCATAGGGATGCTCATTCTTGGCTGTAATCGTACCAAGGTTCAGGACGTTGCGGATGAGCCACTTCGGGCCGTTGCCTTCCTGACCGCCGATGATACCAGCTGCATCCTGATGCTCTGCAATCACAGTAGCCTCGTTGATGATGTTCTCCAGAGTGATGAGTGTACCGTTGTTCTGGCAGCTACCAGTGATAGCACCCACACGATTGTAACCGTGAATGGTGCAAGTAGCGTCCATGATGAGGTTCTTGACAGTTGTATTGGCGTTGTTACCACGGAGGAAGCCGAAGAAGCCGATGTTGCTGTCAGAGGGACGCTCGATAATCAGGTTCTTGATGCGGAAGCCCTGACCGTCAAAAGTGCCGTTGAACTTGTTGGCTGTATTGGGACCGATGGGGCTGTGCAGGTTCTCGATGCTGTAGAAGTCAATGTCGTTCATCATCTTACCATTGATGGTGAGGTTGCCGGCAGCAACTTGTGCGCTGAACCATTCCACATTACCAGCACTCTTGAGTTCATAGTAGCCGTCAACAAGTGCTGGCTCCTGGAACTGCGTGTGGCAGACAGAGCACATACCCATCTCTTCGGAGATTTGGTGGCCGAGCTGCTGTGTCTCGCCGCTTACATTATTATAATTGATACCACCTACAGCTGCGCCTAAGCAATCGACTGTTCCAGCCTGATAAACCTGAGCGGATGTTGTGCCATAGACAGGCATCTCGTCTGTGCCGAGGGTCTGGGTGTAAACGATAGTTTCCTGGTCACCGTTCAAGAGGTAGCAAAGCTCGCCGCTCTCGATGGGGTTCTCTGTATTGAGGACAGCAACCTTGCCCTGATTACCTGCATTTGTGGTGCAGAGGTCAACGATGTTACGGGGACGGATGTTCGTGTTGCGACGAATCATGTTGTAGCCATTGCCGTCAACGCCAGTTACTTCACCAATGTTCCAGCAGCCTTCAACGTCAACTTCGCCATCGACATTGCGCTGACCGGTCCATGCGCAGATGGCAGCACTTTCGCCACCCTGACCTACGATTTTACCCTTGTTCCAAAGGTTGTAGAGCTTCAGGCCTACGTTAGTAGCTTCTACACAACCGAGAATACCTGCTACGTTCTTGCCCGTAGATGATACGTTTGCCTCGTTACCGCAGTTGCGGATGATGATATTCGACTGCTCGTTGTTGCGGCTGTTGATGTGAGCCACAACGCCTGCTGCAAAGTTGTTATCATGCTGAATGGAACAGGTTGCATCAATGATGAGGTTCTCAATAATAACCTCATTGGTAACGATGTTATCAACAGATGTGCCACCGCCACGGACAGAGCCGAAGAAGCCATTGCCGTCATAGCCACGATTGTCAAGTTTGCTGGCTGTGGTCAGCACCATACCCTTGATGCGATGACCCTGGCCGTCGAAGTGACCGAAGTACTTCTTGCCGCTTGTGCCGATAGGACGGTGAGCATCGGGCACACCTTCGTAGTCAATATCGGCAGTCAGCTTGGCATTCATTGCGCCGTAGCCGGCTCTAACCATTTCTGAGAACCACTCTACCTGAGCAGGTGTGCCAAGATAGAAGAAGCCGTCCTCTTCTGCACTCATCCAATCCTCTTGGGGAGCAGAGCAGACTGTGCAAAGACCTGTAGCCGGGTCGAAGTTGTGGTCGTCTCTGGTGCTACCACCTTCTTCGTTGCTGTAAGCAACACCGCCCTTGGGATTGCCTGCACAATCGAGGGCTGCAACCTGATAAACAGCCTTGCCGGGAACGGGCAGAGGAATGGAGTTGGGGTCAGAAAGGTCCTGAGTAAAGGGGTGAGCATTGGGATTAGCCTGTTCAGCCAAGTCGCTACGCAGAGCTGTGTTCAGCAGATAGCAAATCTCACCGCTGTGCAAGGGGTCTGCTGTTTGATAGGTGGGATGCTCGCCCTGGAAATTGCTTGCACTGTGGAAAGTGTCGTAGCAGTTGGCAATAGAACGGTTCTGGCCGCGGAAGAGCTGATTACCGCCGTCCAAAACACTAATCTCAGCAGTATTTAAGCAGTTCCACATCTTGGCGTTGCCACCGGCAGACTTGTTCCATCCGCAGAATGCAGTACCTCTGTTGACTGCATCAACACGACCGGCATTCACGCAGTTCTCCATGTCGAAGTAGGGATACTGGTCGGCACCAGCGCCAATCATACCTGCTGCACCAGAGTTTGTCGTGAGGGTTGCATAGCTGACGCAGTTGAGAATCTCAAGGCCGTCGCTTGCACCTGTGTTAGTCTGAATGAGACCGATGATAGAGCCGACACGGTTCTTACCACTAATAGAGCAAGTGGCATCCATGATGATGTTCTTAATCTTAGCATTGCCGCGAACTACACCGAAGAGACCAAGAGCCTCGGCATCGGGACGGTCAATGACCAGATTGCTGATAGTGTGGAACTGGCCGTCGAACTTACCTTCGAACTTGTAGGTAGTGCTTGCACCGATGGGAGCATGGTCGATGCCCGTCATGTCGATGTCGGCCGTCAGGACAGCCTGAGCAGAAAGCATTGTCTTGTTGTTTGCATCAGCTGCGTTTACAGCTTCTGCAAACCATTCGAGTTCGGATGCCGTGCCAATCTGATAGACACCATCCACCTGTGCGGGCTGGTCCCATGCTTGGGCGGAGCCGCCTGCGAGCCATGCTGCTGCGAGCAGGGCTGCACTGAGGAGTTTTGTTCTTCTCATACTTTTTTTTGTTGTTGTTAATAAAAAGGTTATTTAATGTTTGTAATTATGTCAACAGAGTGTAATCTATGCTTAATTGTATGCAAAGATATACATATAAAAGTTATGAAACGAACAATCGCTGTTAAAATGTGTTAAAACACCGAAAATAAAGCCATTTTGCACGATTTGTTAGTCGATTTTCAGAAGTATTGTGAAACATAAAGCTTTATTTCCATGAAAACCCATGTTCGTGTGCTATTGCACAACATGCGCTTTCACAGAGTTCCATACACTTGGCTCTAAAATGTCATGCAAAAGGTTCCATAATCCCTCGAACCTCGATATAAAAGTCTATCAGGCGTGCCACATAATTATTTTCAAGCTTTGAAAATCTATTTTCAAGCTTTGGAAATATATTATCAAGCCTTGAAAATATATTTTCACGCCTTGAAAATAATTATCAGGCTCGCTCCTCAAGGTTTTGCACCCAATCGCAAGAACTTTTACAACGAAGACTTATTCTTTATCACACGAAACAGGGTTATCAATTCACACAGAAATCACGTAAAACACGGAAAGATTTACTGCGAAGCTTGCTTCGACTTTCTGATTTCTGTGCTTTCCGTGTGAGATAAGAATTAAATCGCAACTTAACTTGAAAAAAAACATAAAATCCTTTGCCGCATTGGATAATTGTTCTATATTTGCACCCCGAAAAGCATCATGAAAAGAAAAGAGAAGAATGAATAGTTGAGGGCGGTAGCAAATACTTCACTCTCAGTTCTTCACTCTTAATTATATATATGGAAGCAAAAGAATCGATAGTAAAGCTCATAAAGGCACTGTTAGAGATAGAAAGGCCTGCGCCGCGACTGCTGCTCATAGACTATATGATGGGCAGAAGGAGCCGCCAAATCGAAGAATACAAGCTGTCCGACTATGAGACATTCGGCATAGGCGAGACACACGACGAGGACTTCTGGTCCACAATCATCGACGCCGCATACGAGGGCGGACTGCTCAAACAGATAGCCACGCAGAACAACGAACTGACACCAACCCCCGCAGGCAAGAAGTTCGCCAAGAAACCCTCTTCGTTCACCATCCCCGACGACGAGTCGATTACAGAAACCGAGTCCGACGACCCCGAAATAGACTCTCTGCTGGAGCAGGCGCAGCACGACCGCTCCGCCGCCGTGCAAATCGCATCGCCACATGCCAAACAGCAGATAAAGCTCATCACCGCCATTGACCGCCACATCGCACTCGACTCCTTTGCCGAGAGCGAAGGTCTGGGACTGGACGAGGTGCTGGACGACCTGGAAATGCTTGCAGAGCAGAAGCGGCGGCTCGACATCACCTACTTCACCGACGAAGTGCTCGGACAGGAATGCATGGACGAACTGCTCGACTACTTCCAGAATGCCAAGTCCGACGACCTGAATGCGGCAATGGAAGAATACGGCGACATCTACCAGGAAGAGGAAATCCGCCTGGCAAGAGTCGTGTTTAGAATGAATGGAATTCAATAATCAGAAGTTAAATGGGAAGTTAAAATAGAAGTTAAAGCGGAAATTAAGCACTTCGTGCAGGACAATACAATTTCAGGCAAAAAAAGGTATCGTCCACGAGCGAAGCGAGTTAACTTCCATGAGCAAAAAGCGAATTAACTTCATATTATAATTCCTTATTATAACTTCTTAACTAATAAAATTATGCAAATACTAAAGTTTAGCCCCATCTTCAAGCCCACGCTGTGGGGTTCTGAGTCATGGGTCGTTTCCGCCGTGAAAGGTTCGGAATCCATTGCCACCAATGGCGAAGACAAAGGTCTGACGCTCCCCGAGATTGTGGAACGCTACGGCGCAGACTTCCTCGGAAAGAAGAACACCGAGAAGTTCGGCACAGACTTCCCCCTGCTCATCAAGTTCATCGACGCACGTCAGGACCTCTCCATTCAGGTTCACCCCGACGACGCCCTCAGCGCCAAGCGTCACGGCAAGATGGGCAAGAACGAAATGTGGTACGTCGTGGATGCCGACCGTGGCAGCCAGCTCATTGCCGGCTTCCGCCAGAAGATAGAGACCAGCGACTACGCACAGAAGGTGGCAGACGGCAGCATCGAGGACGACCTCAACAAGGTGAACGTCAGCGAGGGCGACTGCTTCTACATCCCCGCAGGCCGCGTGCACGGCATCGGCGCAGGCATGGTGATTGCCGAGATTCAGCAGACCAGCGATGTCACCTACCGCATCTACGACTACCTGCGCCGCGACCGCGATGGCAACCTGCGCGAGCTGCACACAGAACTTGCCCTCGAAGCCATCAACTTCCAGGACATCACCACCGACCCGAAGATATGCTACACCGAGAGTCGCGACGCCGTTGTCAACCTCGTGGAGTGTCCCTTCTTCACAACCAACGAGCTGAAGCTGACCAAGCCCTTCAAGCGCAGCTATACCGGCATCGACAGCTTCCGCGTCTATATGTGCCTTTACGGGCAATGCTGTTTCCTCAGCCCCGACGGACAAGGCATCTTCCTCCACCAGGGCGAAGCCCTCGTCGTCCCCGCCTGCATGACAGAAGTCACCATCATCCCCGACGAAGGCGCCAAGCTGCTTGAAAGCTTCGTAGAGTAACTAAACGTGAATTAAGTAATTTACCTACAACGGATTGCACGGATTATACGGATTATCTTACATGCTGATTCCCAATCGCATAAATCCGTAAAACCCGTGCAATCCGTTGTATTATAATAGCCAGACTTACTCCCCCAAATGTCCCGTTTGTTGCGATAGCATCGCAACAATGGCACCCACGGCCACAAACACAAGAAGCCCTCCGAGATTTCTCTCGAAGGGCTTCTCTCCTAAAAACGGCGGCTACCTACTCTCCCACGGGTGTGCAGTACCATCGGCGCGGGCGGGCTTAACTTCTCTGTTCGGAATGGGAAGAGGTGGAACCCCGCCACTATAACCACCTGAAATATCAACAGCCTCCCCCGGCCCCTCCAAAGGAGGGGAGAACGACCTGCGTCCTCCAGGGGATGACTTTAGGGTTGACATAGCAAGCAAAAGCAAATGTATCGCGTATCTCTTCTCTTTCTGCTGCAAGTATAACCACTCTCGTGCTTCCTCCCTTCTTCCGTTCCCCCCTCCTTCGGGAGGGGTCGGGGGAGGCTCCGAAAGCTTCGGGCAATTAGTAGTGCTCGGCTTTGGCGTCGCCGCCTTTACACCTGCACCCTATCAACGTCCTCGTCTCGGACGACCCTCATGAGGAGATCTAATCTTGT
>JAFXVN010000044.1 GCA_017524545.1 Bacteroidaceae bacterium | reverse complement strand
TCAGACGATGACGACCTGAATGGAGAGAAAGCCAGAGATGAATACCTCACCTCAAAATACAACTGAAGATGAAAGTATTCTTGGATACAAATGTTCACAACTTCATTAACCTTTGCCAACTGCATGTATGTCGCAAAGAAAAATATTGGGCAGGCAGACATTATTCCAATACTCAATCCCGAAGAGTTCCTCAACAAATATGCAACAGAATAATTCAACCATAACAACTAAACGACCAAACAACTAAACGACCAAACGACCAAACAACCAATGTCATACAGAGAAACAGTATCAAACAAGATTGCGGACTATTTCAGGTCCCAACCCGTGCTGAGAGCATGGCTTTTTGGTTCTGTGGCACGTGGAGAAGAGAACGAGAAGAGCGATATAGATATCCTCTTTGTTCCGGATCGCAGCAAGAAGCCATTCACCCTGTTCACGATGGGCGGGATGTATATGGATTTGCGCCAACTCCTTGGCAGAGAGGTTGACCTCGTAGAGGATGGCTCCCTCCGACCATACGCAGTAGATAATGTGGAACGCGACAAAATACTGATTTATGAGAGAAAGAGCAAGGGATAAAGGAAGGCTGTATGACATTGTTGACTATGCCGACAAAGCATTGAAGATGATTGAGGGACATTCCTTCGACACATTCGTGAATGATATAACTATCTATTTTGCTGTCATGAAATGTGTGGAAATCGTAGGTGAGGCAACCTATATGCTCACCAAGGACTTCAAAGCCGAGCACCCGGACATACCATGGCCTCTCATCCAAGGTCTACGTCACGTCCTCGTACATGGATATGAGCAAATAGATAGGCAAACCCTATATGATACCACAATAAATGACCTTCCCCGTTACCGAGACCAAGCCGAGTATCTCCTCGACAATACTGACTGGAACGAATGGGAGCGTTAGCAAACTATCTTTCTTAACTCTTAATTCTTAACTCTTAACTGAAAAACAACTCTTAACTAAAAAACAGCTCTTAACTGAAAAACAACTCTTAACTGAATTATCAACTAAACAACCAAATAAAAACTAATTAAAATCAAACAATCATGAAACAAAAACTAACTTTATTACTAATCGCCCTCTTCACAAGTGTGGGGGCGTGGGCGGATACGGACACACAGTCCTACACTGTGACTTATGAATTAGTTTCGTCAGGAAGAACATACTCTAAGTATTATCAGGACAATACAGCAAATACCAATTTGTGGTGCAACCGTTGGGAGGTTCGGGGGAACAATGCTCTATCTACATTCCCAGAGAATATTCCAGGAATATTTATTTCTTCTGATGGATATTGTATAAGCGCATATAATAGCAAAATATATAATGCTAGTTCTGCCTCTAGTGTATTTACAATCCATGCTTTGGGAACGGGTATTGTCACGGGCTATACTCTAACTGCAGTTGCTGACAATGGACATAATTTGGCGGAATTTACGAAAACCATCACCCCCTCAGCTGGTGGTGATGCAGTGACTTGGACGCAAGATAATAATGGATCACAGACCGTTACTGTTACAGGGTTGTCTGAAAATACAGCAACCTTTACTTTAGCTGGGACGGTAGATGGTGAGTTGCGTTTGAATCCATCCAGTTTCCAAATGACCGTGGAACTGAATCTCCTAAATAGCAATTCGGACATTGATGTCAATAAGTACTACTATATTGCCTGTCCTCGTGGCGGTTTATCAACTAACGATGGCCAATTGGCTTCGACATTCAAAAATGATTCATATACTATGAAGCCGTTTGCCTTTTTGCAAAGTGGAGACAATTATTATCTGTACAGTTTGGAGGATAATAAATATGTCAGCGAATCTGGAGCCTTGGCAGACTCACCTTCCGCTGCTATTGAAATCAATACTACGGGTAAGTCCAGCGATAAATATCCCACGTATTTGAAGATTGGTACAAAGTACCTGAGAACGTCAAATTATCAAACTACTTATGGCGTCAACACCGCAAATCTAACTCATGGCGATGCAGGAAATTATTATGCCATTGTAGAAGGAGGTTCCCTCAAACAATATTATAAAGATCGTATTGATGCCTATCATGGCTTAGGTGGAATTACTTCCTCTGGCATTGATGCTGCGTCTGGTTTCACGGCAATTTATGAAGCATACAATGATGCTTTGGAAGAAGTGGAAGGGAAATTCTTCAAATTAAAGAATTATTCACTGACAACTAAATATCTTTATGTTACGGGAACTGGTGTCACCACTATAGAAACGGCTGAGGATGCTCTTGTGCAGTTCCGTTTCATGTCTGACGGTAGTGTTGCTATATTTGGAGGAAAGAACCAAAAATACGTAGGTTCCACATCTCAAAGTGCACAAGCAGCAGCCGTTGATTCACCAGCCAAATATGTTATCGAATATGATGATGTTAAGGGTTATGCTTTCCACTATACATCCGGTAATAATCGTGCTTACTTACATTGTGCAGCATCCCAGAGTTATAATGTCGTAGGATGGAGTACCGATGAAACTGCAACATGGTGGAATGTAACTGAGGTTGATGCCATTACCTATATTCTTAAAGAGAATGATGTTGAGTTTCTTAGAAGTTCAAGAGGTACAACTGTGGGAGCAACGATTACGGCATTGCCAGCAGATTTACAGCGAGTCTTCACTAATTATACTTATCCAGTAGCCTCCTTGACTACAGTAGCTGGTGAAAATGAATTTGTGGCTAATATTACATTCAACATGCCATTCACTGCGAGCACGGACTATGCAACAGCCCAATGGTATTATGTAAAGATGAATCGAACGAAATACGCCATTTATAGTGAGTCTGCTCCCTATGCCCTTAACACCACGCAGAATTTGACGGCAAATGGCATGTGGGCTTTCATAGGTAATCCATATACTGGTATAAAAGTCATAAATAAAGCTGCTGGTGATGGGAAATATTTGCAAGCAACTGCTACTCAGCCCAGCATGACTACAACACCGACTTCTTGGACTATAGGTGAAAATGGTGGAAACTTCACGCTTCATGTGTCAGATTATAATTATATTAATGATTACCAAGGGCAAGGCTCTATGAAGTATTGGAATGACAGTCGGGGCGCAACAGCTGATGGCTCAACATTTATTGTAGAGGAAGCCGAGCCGACAATTGTTATAAATAAAACAACTGGTACATACTATACCGAAGGTGGCGCTGCCATCGATCCTACGGCAGAGTCTGGTTTTTGGGGACCGACTTGGAAGTCAACACGTACTATTGGTGCCAATAATCTGTTGACTCTGACTACAAGCACAGGTATGAATTCCAAAAATGCGGATATCTATACGGGAAATGATGGCGCAGCTATGCGCTACACCCTAACTGCTGCTACAGGTTATGTCATTACTGGATACTCTGTCACAGGTACCGCCAATAGTACTGACATTACCATTTCTCCACGAATCCGAAAAAAACTCACCATTACAAGCGGTAATTCAGGAACACTCAGTGTAACAGACTTAGACCTTAAGACCACAAGCTTTACACTCTCTGGAGCAAACTCTACAAAGGGTAACCTTTCCAGTGTAACCTTATCCGTAACGCTGAAACCTACTGCAACGGTAAGTTACACACCACCTGTTGCAAATAACACTACTGCTACTATCGGATACAAGCATATTGCAACGGGGGCTAGTAGATACATGACCTATATGAAGGATGATGCCGAAGGTGTACGGAGTGCTAATCAGGTTTCGTCAACCTTTGATCTAGCTCCTTCGACGGCTGCAGGATTCACATTTGAATATAATTCTGAGCTTCGAGCATATTATATCAAGGAGACCTCTACCAACAAGTATGTTTATGCCAAGGATACTTTGACATGGGCTGAAGGTAACAGAAATACAACAACTAATGTGGCAGCCTTGGGCGTGGATGATTTGCCCGGGGATGATGAGGGGAAGACAATTTTCCAGTGGACTATTGATGATGGAGGAACCAGCGTAGGGCTGGGCTCATATTACATCCGTCCAAAGTCGAACACAAATACAGCCATTTCTGTTTATAATCAAACAGCAGGCATTCTTGGCTTCTATGACCTGGCCACAAAGAATTATGAATTTGCTCACGCATCACTCATAACGTGGGAAAAGCAAATAGAAATGTATTATACGAGTGCAAGGTCAAGTAACGTGATGAAAGCTGGCAAAGTTGGATATCCAAGAACTGAATCTACAGCTTATACAAACCTTTATGGACTAATATCAACATTTATTGGTGGCCATACATACACAAAGAGCGATTATACCAACCTGTCTTCATACTATGATGCATATATAGCAGCGACAGATATACAAAAGCCCATTGACGGTAAAGTATATTCCTTCGTCAATGTTCAAGCTGGTGGAACTACAATGTTCTATTTGAATGATAATGATGGGACTTTAACTCCAACAGCCTACACAGAGGGTGTAACAGTTCTTCCAGAATCAGCAGAATTTGTTTGCCACGTAACAGATGGCGATAGATATGTCTTTGTTTCTAAGAATGGCAGGTATATGCAAGGCGCATCAAAAGGCGATGGTGCTGCGGCATTAGCTACTTCTTACAATTCGGAAAAACAGGATGTCACATTTTATAAATTTCCAGCTGTAAATTCAGGCAACGTGGAACAAACAAACGCGACATTTGCTTTTGGTCGCGTGTGGATGGAAACACAAAAAGGCGCAAATAGATCATACACAACTGATTTTATTATCAAGGGGGCTGACGGAACATATGATAACTGTAGTGGAGCCTATCTCAAAAATGGTTTATCCACAGTCTATCAGATTGTTGCGCGTGATGACTATTATAATAAGGTGAGACTTATCAGTGACGGATCCGATGCTTATGCTTCTCTCTATCTACCTTTCTCTGTGACTATTCCTGATGGTATTACAGCTTATGCCGTGACAAGTCAGAACGGAGTAACTGCTCACTTGGAGTCGATTGTGTCTAATGGAATACTGCCGGCAAATACCGCTGCTATTCTGAGGAAGGATGGGCAAACCACTAATGAGACAATTTATCTGTCTCCAGCAGAAGGAGCAGGTAGCAATTCCACGACACCCTACTCTGGTTTTGGAGGAACCGTTACAACAACCACTCGTGCAAGCCTTGGCACAGGTACAACCTATGTGCTTGGCAAAAAGAGTAAAGACGATTCTGACGACACAGTGAATATCGGTCTTTATAGATACATTGGCACTAATCTTGCTAAGGGTAAAGCATATCTGTTTGTTGCAGACGAAAATCCCGAAAACCTCGTGAAGGCACTTTTCTTCGACTTTGATGATAACCAAGACGCAATTACTTCTACCTTCGGAGAAACAGATGAAGTGACGTTCATCTATAACCTCGCTGGTCAGAAGCTGAATAAAATGCAAAAGGGTATTAACATTGTGAACGGAAAGAAAGTTCTGAAGTAAAAGCTCCTCCCCGCTCCCCCCCTTTGGGGGAGTGCCCAAGGGGAGAGAAATTAGCAAATTGTAAATAAATAGGACTCCGCGACTACAATCGCGCCTTTGTCCTAAAGGATCAAAGAAATTGTAAATAATCAAATACTAAATTAAGATGAAGAAAAAGACATATATAGTTCCCGAGGCATTAGTAATAAAACTCACATTAAGGAGTATGATTGCCTTCTCTATGAATCATGTAGATGGAGAGATCGATAAAGAAGAAGACGTCCTCGTGAAGGAACAAACAGGTGGCAGCTGGAACACCGGCAGCAAGTCCATCTGGGACAAGGAGTGGTGAATCTATAAAGTTTAAAGTTGAGAGTTTAAAGTTTATAGATAGTTATAGGGTTTTAAGGGTTGAAAGGTTCAAGAGCTTAAATCCACAATCCTCAATCCACAATCGCCGCAGAGACAGGGATGTACCCCTGTCTCTGCGGCATTTTCTGTGCGAAAGCAAAAATAATTTTTCATTTTTCACTTTTCCTTTTTCATTTTTTCGTATATTTGCGGCGTGAAACATAATAATAGATAGTAATATGACTTCATTAACTATTCAAATAGAGGATGGTATGTCTGCCAAACTTAGGGCTACGGCTGAGAAGATAGGTGTGGGCATAGACAATTATATAATGAGCATACTTAGTAAGGCCGTTCACTCTGACGCGTTGGACGTAGATTCTATTGTGAAAAGTATGCAGTTACAACATGGCAATCCCGTTCCAGCCGAAGAAGACGGCAAGGGTGCTGTGGCCTATTTCAAATATTCCGCATGAAACGGGTTTTTATGGACACGAATGTCCTGCTTGATTTTATGTGCAATCGTCAAGGCTTTGCTCATGATGCAATACAGATTGTTGGCATGGCCGTGAGAAGGGAAATCCAATTATATGTAAGTGCCTTGACGATGGTCAATGTAAAGTACATCGCAAGGAAATACAATTATCGTAACGAAGAGATTGATGCCAGTATTATGAGGTTGCTGGAGTACGTCAGAGTCTCGCCTATTACAGAGTCAATGATTGCTGAGTCCTATTCATCTGGAGCTCCTGATACGGAGGACATGATTCAGAGTCTTTCTGCCAAGAGCATTGGCGCCAGTTGTGTAATAACCCGAGACCCGAAGGGTTTTGGCCTTGCAACAGTTCCTGTTCTTTCGCCCAAAGAGTTTCTCGAGTCTTGTCGCTGACAAGTCCTCTGGGACAAGGAGTGGTAATTGTCGCCACGATTCTCGTAGGCGAGGATTAAAGATTAGGGGGTGACACTATTGCCCCCAATCTACGATACGCAGCAGAGGCAGGGAAGCACCTCAACCTCCGTCGCAAGTGAGGGACTTGCTCCCCTCTGCGCGGTCGCAATGACATTCAGTCATTACTGTAAACACCGCGTTCGCCTCTGAGCTTTTTCTCGTGGAAAGTTTTGCCGTTTCGGAAAAAGGTTGTAATTTTGCAGCAGAAAACAAAGAACAACGACAACAAGTAAAATATGGAGAAGACATTAAATCGTATTGGAACGCCAATTTCTGTTGTAGGCCGTGGTGTACGGTCTTTTATCCGTTGGCATTCGCCAGAAGAGGAGCAACGTATGTTGGAACAAGCACGTAAAGCATATGCCGAACTTCATAGTTAATTTGCGAAAACGCGATTTGGGTGATTCCTTTGAGATGGTTATCGACCCCTTTATGTTCAACATGGATATGACTGCGTTAGCCGATGTAGCTAATGCTCTTGTTGATACAGGGAAGCACCCTTGCCTCTGCTGCTTTTGTCTGCTAACATAACGGGCAGTTCAATTCTGTTTCGCGTGCCGAAACAAGTTGTTTCGCCCGTGAAACAAAGTATTTCCGCACGCGAAACAGTTTTTTGAGGCCTTTTCCTGTTTTTAGTCCGACCATGGTGGGACTGAATGAAGGACTGGCAAAAAGGGGGATGTAATTATTCATGGATAATTCGTGACCTATTCATGGCAATTCGTGTCTATAACATATCATTGCCATATAATTGCCCATATAATTTTCATGTAATTCATGTTTCACAAGTAATGATTCAGCTAGAAAATTTTGCTGTTTCGAGAAAAAGTGGTAACTTTGCGGCAAGTTAAATGATATGTGTCATGAAAAAGGTTCACATGGGCGGATATTCTATTGTTATCCCAGAAAGCTATGTCCACAGGGTAAAGGTGAGCCGTATAAAAGGTTCACACGATGTTAGACTTAAATTTTCCGAGGGAGAAAGCACTGCTTCAACTCCCTGTGCTTTTGCGCAATACCCCTGCTGGGAAAGCAACCTACACTAAACTCGCCCTCTGGGATACTGGAGCCGAGATGTCGGGAATCTGTATAGATTTAGCCACTTGGCTTCAGCTTGAAGCACGAGATGAAGGCATGTATATGCAGTCTGCATCTGAAACGGTGTCGGTCAAAGTCGCAAATTGTCAATTACAACTGCCTTCAGGAGAACTCTTTGAGCAGGATGTTCTTATCCTACCAACCAATGACACGCCTGTCATTATAGGTTTGGACATTATCAAACAAGGACTGTTTTCTCTTGACCCTGAAGGAGAGCATTTGCATTTTCATTACGAGCTGAAATAACATTCAGGAAAGGGGAAATAATTCTTAATCCTTAACTCTTAATTGACTTCGTCGAGCCTGCTTTTGTTCGGAAACATGCAAGTTAACTTGATTTTTCTCTCACTTAATCGCAGCCTTGTTAATTTCTTTGTATCTTTGCAGACGGAAACGAAAGTATATGGGTTACAATGGAAACAAAAGATTTAAGAAAAGCCACAGTTATGCCCACCAGGATGCATGAAGAATTTCTTGCATTACTGGAACGTGGACGTATGATTAAGGCCCGTCGCCTGAAAGAGGGCGAAGAGTGGTTGGCGGAGCGTCGTCGACGCCAGCAGGAAGCAGCCCAGTCGGGATACTATAATATAGAATGGCAGTAGTCGATGAATAGACTCGACATTGATGGCATCAACCAAGTGCTCCAGTATTTCGAAAGCGAAATCAACATGTTCAACGAGCATAAGCCCTGACTTCAAGTATCAAGTCCGTCTGGGACAAGGAATGGTAAAAGCCTCACCCTAACCCTCTCCGAGAGAGAGGGAACAAACACGCAGCAGAGGCAGGGAAGCACCCTTGCCTCTGCTGATTTTTTCTGTTGGAAAGTTTTGCGGTTTCGGAAAAAGGTTGTAATTTTGCAGCAGGAAACAAAAGAACAACATGGACAGAAATCAAGTCATAGACAACATTAAACGAGTTGCTTCCCAGGTATTGCCGCAAGGTAGCACGATATACCTGTATGGTTCTCGTGCACGTGGCGACTGGCATAAAGGCTCTGACTGGGATTTACTTGTATTGCTTGACAAGCCATGCCTTGAGCGCGAAGACTTTGACAAGTACTCTTATCCGTTCGTAGAGATGGGGTGGGACATCGGCGAGGACATCCGCCCACATGCCTATACAAAGCATGAATGGTTCAATGGTCCCCATGCCATGTTTTACTATAATGTAGAAGAAGATAAAGAGGTGCTGTATGAGTTTAAGTGATCAGGAAAGACAGACCATCGTAAGCATGGAAATGGAGAAGGCGCACAGGACATTTGCCGACATGGAGTTCTGTGCCAACAAACAAAGGTGGGAGGCAACTGCCAACAGACTTTATTATGCACTGTTCCATGCTGTCTCTGCCCTGCTCATCAGTGGAGGACATAACGTGAAAAGTCATCGTGGCACCCTCTCACAATTTGGACAGCACTATGTCCGAACTGGAGTATTCTCTCGCGAAGACGGTTCGTTACTATCCGACCTTGTCATTATGCGCGACAACGCAGATTACAACCTTTTTTTCGAAGCAACAGAAGAAAAGATAGCTCCATACATAAAGCCGACAAAGCAGTTAATAGAAAAGATAGAACAGTATATTCATGGATAATTCGCCTATTCATGGTATTTCGTGTCATTAACATATAATTGCCGTATCATCGCCCATATAATTATCATGTAATTCGGAGTATTAACATGGCTGGAAGAAAAAATAATTCTATATCCTTCACTCTTAATCCTTAATTTCTTCGTATCTTTGCAGCGCGAGACACTAATAACATGACAACTTCTGTATGAAAAAACGCGATATTCTCTTGCTTGCAGCCCTTGTTTGGGGCACTACCCGGGCAGAAGACAACAACACCTTCTACTTCACCGATGCCGCAGTTGTGCCTGGCGAGACGACGAGCATCGAGCTGTGCATGAGGAACGAGGCAACCGACCTGACCTGCCTTGAGGCAGAGATTCAGCTGCCTGCAGGCCTCAGCGTGGTGTGCGACGAGGCGGGCAGTCCCGCCGTGACGCTCTACCGCAACCGCAGTGCGAAGCACGAAGTCACAACCAATGTCCTCGACAACGGCAACATCAAACTTCTCGTCAGCTCCATCGAAGGAAGCCTGATAGAAGGGGACGACGGGCCTCTACTGAGTTTCTGCGTGCAGGCAGAGGCAAATGCACCAAGGGGAGAGTGCACGGTCGAGACCGTCGGCGAGTCGCTCCTGGTGGACAGCGAGGCAACGGCATTTTACTGTGTCGGCGTGACGGGCAGCGTGCTGATAACGGACGATGCGACCAGCCTTGACAAAGTTAAGAGTGAAGAGTTAAGAGTGAAGAGTGAAGATGCCACTTACGACCTTGCCGGCAGGAAAATCGCAATTGGCACATCGTCAAAGGGCAAGTTGCCTCGGGGCATCAGCATCAAGGACGGCAAGAAGATAATGGGAAAATAAGATAATAAGAGAATATGAAAATAAGAAAGGGCTTCTGAACAACTCAGAAGCCCTTATTGTTTCTCCCCTTTATGGGGGAGTTAGAGGGGGTCTTTACTTCACGCGGCCGAGGTAGCTGCCGTCGCGGCTGTCAACCTCAACGGTCTCGCCTTCCTCGATGAAGAGAGGCACGCGAATCTCTGCGCCGGTCTCCACGCGGGCGGGCTTCAGGGTGTTGGTGGCGGTGTCGCCCTTCAAGCCGGGCTCTGTCCAGACAATCTTCAGATGCACCTTGACGGGAACGTCGGCATAGAGCACGGTTTCTGTGCTGGCGTCAACGACAACCTCCACGTTCTCGCTCTCCTTGAGGAACTTCACGCCGTTCACCTGGTCGGGAGCAATGGTAATCTGTTCGTAGGTCTCGTTGTTCATAAACACCAGGTCGTCGCCGTCCTTGTAGAGATACTGGTAGGGACGACGCTCCACGCGCACGTCTTCGAGGCGCTCGCCGATGTTGAAACGCTTCTCAATCACACCGCCGTTCACAACGTCCTTCAAAGTGACGTTCATGATGGTGTTGCCCTTGCCGGGTTTGCGGTGAAGGAAGTCGATGCAGAAATAGAGCTTGCCGTCCATGCGGATGCAGGTGCCCTTCTTGATGTCCTGTGAGTTAATCATAAAATGGTTATTGTTTATTGGTTATAGATTATTGATTTGTGGCGCAAAGGTAAGAAAAAAAGATTAAAGATTAAAGATTAAGGAATAAAAAGTTGCCCAATACTTGTGTAAATGAAAAAAAAGGCTTAATTTTGCACCCCGAATCGTGAAATTAGTTGTTTAGGAGATTGGTCGTTTGGTCGTTTAGGGACTTTACCTGCAGCCATCACTAACTTCCCCAAACGACTAAACGACAGAACGACCAAACAACCAAACAATAAAAAGATATGAAAAGAACATTTCAGCCCCACAACCGTCGCCGCAACAACAAGCACGGTTTCCGTCAGAGAATGACAACAGCTAATGGCCGCCGCGTACTGGCATCCCGCCGCGCTAAAGGCCGCAAGAAACTCACCGTTTCGGACGAGAGGCACGGCAAGTAAACACAAATTTCAAGAAACAGGAGGAGGGTATGTCATAACAGGCATACCCTCTTTTGTATTTTGAACGTCACTTCACATATTTCTGCCGATATAGCCACAATTGGAAAAAGTGGTCATAGACAAAATACTCTTCGTTCTCTTTCGTGATAAGGTCTTTCTCCAACAATCCTTTCACTGCCGAAACGACACTGCTCACAGATGGCAGCCGATACTTGTGCATGAACTTGCCAGTCGCAATGCCTTTTACTCTGCGCTCTGTGGCAATGGCCAGAAATACGCTGCGCTGCTTCTCTGACATCTGACTGTAGAGCATCTCGTAATGTTCGGAACTCAAATCGAGAATATAATTGACGGCACCCTCTATCATGTCCGAGCTGCACAGTCCTCCTCTTTCCGTGGTCATATACAAGACATTCATAACCCTTTGCAGACAGAAGGTGATTCCATCGAAACGCGAATAGACTTCATGCACAACATCTGGAGCAAGCGACTTCCAGCCTTCGGCGAACAGCCGTTCGGCAAACGCTGCATACTTTTTCTCGGGAATTGGACTCAGTCCCATTGTAATGACCGACTGATAGAAAGGGCGCGACGGCGACATGAATATCTCGCTCATTAGATGGCGCTTGGAACCAGAGAAGAGGAATGTCGCATTGGGACAACGCTGGATGTGGGTTCGCAATGCAGCTTCTATATTTTGAGCGTTGGGATAGTCTATCACCTTTTGGAATTCATCGATAGCCACAAGACAGGGCTTATCGGCAGTGGAAAGATAGCTGAATATCTCTTCGAGCGTTGTGGAAGGGTTAACATACGCTCCCAAGCCGATGCCCCAGACGGGATTGCCATTGATGTCGAATGAAATCTGCTGTTGCACCGAATGCAGGCTTTGATAGAAGTGTTCCCACACCTTTCGTCCCAATGGTTTCAATTCCTCGAAGATAGCCTGGCCAAGCACATCAACAAAGTCTGCAAGTGAACTCGTGGCATAGATATCGATGATGAAGGTGTAATACTTCCCCACAATTTCTGGCTGGGAGAAGCAGTGGTGTATCAAGTCTGTCTTTCCCAAACGACGAGGGGAAATAAGAGCCATATTGTTCTCGTTTGTGAGAAGCCCCACCAAGTCTTTGGTTTCCTTTTCGCGGTCGCAAAAATACGCCGCTCCGGCATAGCCTTTAGTTACGAACGGATTTACCATACTCTTTCCTTTGTCACTATCATGCCGCAAAGGTACGACTTTTTATTCAATTATCAAAGGGATAATTATCATAAGTTTGATAATCATAAATATGATAATCGTTTGCTATGGCTCTTTCGTTTGCCTTTTAAGCCAATTCCGTGCACTTTTATGAATTTCTTTGTCGGACTGGCTTTTTATCGGAGATTTTTATGTACCTTTGCAAACAAAACAAGAACAATTATGGCTCAGGAATCATTCAGCAAGAAGCTATTCGGCCCTGTCGTCTATTGGAACCTGATAGCGATGGTGGTTGTCGGCATTGCGCTCTGCATCGGCGTTTGGGTGTGGATGCTGCAGTACACCATGCACGGAGAGGGGGTAGATGTTCCCGATGTGAAGGGAATGACCATCAATGATGCCAAGTATGCCTTGGACAAGCTCGAACTGGTGACGGTCGTCGTGGATTCCGCCTATGTCCGCGAGCAGCCGGCCGGCATCGTGCTGGAGCAGACACCAGGCTCCGGCAGCCGTGTCAAGTCGGGCCGTGAGATTTACCTGACTGTCAACCAAAAGCAGACACCCACCAATACGATTCCCGACATCGCCGGCAACTGCTCGCGCCGTGAAGCGGAGGCCCGTCTGCGTGCACTTGGCTTCAAGATAGGCCCGATGGAGTTCGTGCCTGGCGACCCCGACTGGGTGATTGCCCTCAAGGTGAACGGCCGGGAGGTCTATAGCGGCGAGCGTGTGCCTTGCGATGCACCTGTGGTTCTTGTCATCGGAAACAGCAACAAGGAATCCGATGACGGAGAAGGCGAAGAAGACAAAGAGTGGACGCTGGACGATGAGGCAACCGACGATGGAATGGAGGGCTACGAAGAGGGACTCTAAGAAAGTTGAAAAGTTAAAAGGTTAAAACATTAAAAAGTTGGAAGACATACTGCTTGATGACGAACTTGACGACGCGCTTTTGGAGGAACAATCGGATGAGGGCTACGAGCATTGGCGCATTGAGGTGGACAAGGGGCAAAGCTCCGTCCGCGTCGATAAGTTCCTGATGGACCACATGCCCGGCACCAGCCGCAACCGCATCCAGAAGGCAGCCGAGGCAGGCAGCATCCGTGCCAACGACAAGCCCATCAAGAGCAACTACAAGGTCAAGGCTGGCGACATCATCACGCTTGTCCTCGACCATCCCAAACGCGACTGGGAAATCATTCCAGAGGATTTGCCCCTCGATGTCGTCTATGAAGACGAAGTGCTGCTTGTCATTAACAAGCCGGCGGGACTTGTCGTGCATCCGGGATGCGGCAACTACAGCGGTACGCTCGTCAACGCCCTCGCCTGGCACTTGCGCGACGACAAAGGCTTCGACCCGAACGACCCGACAGTCGGCCTTGTGCATCGCATCGATAAAGACACAAGCGGCTTGTTGGTCATTGCAAAGACGGCAGACGCAAAGACAAGCCTGTGCAAGCAGTTCTTCTACCACACGACCCGACGCGAGTACAATGCCCTCGTGTGGGGACCGTTCGCAGACGATGAGGGCACCATCACAGGCAACATCGGCCGTCACGCGAAAGACCGCCTCCAGATGGATGTCTATCCGATGGACGGCGATATAGGGAAGCCTGCCATCACGCACTACAAGGTGCTGGAGCGCTTCGGCCCCGTAACGCTTGTGGAATGTCATCTTGAGACAGGCCGCACACATCAGATTCGAGCTCACATGCGGCACATTGGGCATCCCCTCTTTGCCGACGAACGCTATGGCGGCTGCCAAATCCTGCGAGGCGAGCAGACAGCATCCTATAAGGCTTTCATCCACAACTGCCTCGCCCTCTGCCCCCGTCAGGCACTTCACGCAAAGACCCTCGGCTTCAAGCACCCCACGACAGGCAAAGAGATGTTCTTCTCATCCGAACTGCCCGAAGACTTCGAAGCACTGCTGAACAAGTGGAGGACTTATAGCACCTCACAACTAAGAAATAAAAATTAAAGATGTACACAATATGTTTTATTATAACAACGGATTACACGGATTTCACGGATGGGCTACGCCCTTAAAAGGAATGAACTAATCCGTGCAATCCGTGTAATCCGTTGTTCAATTAATGGCAAATGGTTAAATTGTAAATGAAATAATGAAGAAGACAGTAGCAATAGTTTGTGGGGGCGACAGCGCGGAGCATGACGTAAGTATGCGAAGTGCGGAGGGCATCGCCTCGTTCATCGACCCCGCGCGTTATATTACATATAAGGTGGAGATTCATGCCGGCAAGTGGGAGGCTCTGCTTCCCGACGGCAACCGCTCGAAGGTCAACAAGGATGACTTCAGCTTCGAGGCCGATGGCAAGAAGGTGCGACCCGACTTCGCCTACATCACCATTCACGGTGCACCGGGCGAGAACGGCCTGTTGCAAGGCTACTTCGACCTTATCGGGATGCCCTACTCCACCTGCGGCGTGCTCGTCGAGGCAATGACCTACGACAAGTTCGTGCTCAACAACTACATGCGGGCATTCGGCGTGTCGGTGGCAGACAGCCTGCTCGTCAAGATAGGTCATGACAAAGAAGTGACGGACGAGGAGATTGTGTCTCGCATCGGACTTCCTTGCTTCGTGAAGCCTTGCAGAGGCGGCTCCTCCTTCGGCACAACAAAGGTGAAGACCATCGAGGCACTGCGTCCTGCCATCGACCTTGCGCTCAAGGAAGGCGAGGACGTGATGGTGGAGGCCTTCATGGGCGGCACAGAGCTGACCTGCGGCTGCTACAAGACAAAGCAGAAGAGCGTCGTGTTCCCCATCACGGAAGTTGTCTCAAAGAACGAGTTCTTCGACTATGCCGCCAAGTACAACAACGAGAGCGACGAAATCACGCCCGCCCGCATCAGCGACAGGCTTGCGGAGCGCGTCAGCAAGCTGACCTCGATGCTCTACGACCTGCTTGGCTGCCACGGCATCATCCGCATTGACTACATCATCACGGCAGGCGACAAGATAAACCTCCTTGAAATCAACACCACGCCCGGCATGACAAAGACTAGCTTCATCCCGCAGCAGGTACGCGCCGCAGGCTTGGACATCAAGGACGTGATGACGGACATCATAGAGGACAGGCTGTGTTCAATTCATAATTCATAATTCTCAATTCATAATTATTTTCGCGAAGAATCTGGGCGTAGCCTAACTATGAATTATGAATTGAGAATTATGAATTATGAAAAGTGAATTATGAATTATGAATTGTGAATTTGAAGAGATTCGCCCCTTTGCGGAGGGCGAGGTGAAGCAGGCGGTCGAGAGTCTGCTTGCCGACAGGCAGTTCTCGCGGATGCTGAAGGGCTTTGTGCCTTGGATGCCCGCGTGGATGCGCAATGGATTGATACGCTTGGCTTTCATTGGCGTCAACACACCTTTGCAGTTCCAGTTGCGCTTCATCAAACCTGTCTTGAAGCGCATCTTGCGCAAGTGCAGCACGGGCTACAGCTTCTCCTACAGCGGCATCGCCCCAGGGTCGGAGCGATACACCTTCATCAGCAACCATCGTGACATCGTGCTCGACAGCGCCATTCTCGACCTACTTCTTTTCGAGCACGGCTTCCCCACGACCTGCGAGATAGCGATAGGCGACAACCTCCTCATCTATCCGTGGATTAAGACGCTCGTCAAGCTCAACAAAGCCTTCACGGTGAAGCGAGGCCTCAGCCCCCGAGAATTGCTGGAGAGCAGCCAGCGCATGAGCCGCTACATGCATTATGCCATTCAGGAGAAGCACGAGAACATCTGGATTGCGCAGCGCGAAGGGCGTGCCAAGGACAGCAGCGACCAGACGCAAGAGTCCCTCTTGAAGATGTTCGCGATGGCTGGAGAGGGGAGCGTCATCGACCGCCTCAAGGAGCTTTGCATCGTGCCGCTCAGCATCAGCTATGAGTACGACCCCTGCGACTACCTCAAGGCGCAGGAGTTCCAGATGAAGCGCGACAACCCGGCGTTCAAGAAGAGCAAGCAGGACGACCTTGACAACATGAAGACCGGCATCTTCGGGCAGAAAGGCCGCATCCACTACGAAGCTCTGCCCTGCATCAACACCTGGCTCGACGAACTCTCGGAGCTGCCCCGCACAGAGGTCTTCGGCGAAGTGGCCCGCCGCATCGACCAGCAGATACACAGCGGCTACCAGCTCTTCCCAGGCAACTATGTGGCTGCCGACATGCTCTCTGGCACTTCGGCCTTTGCCGACAAGTACAGTTCCGAGGAAAAGCAGACCTTTGAGACCTACCTCCAGAGCCGCATCGACATGGTGAAGATAGCGGACAAGGACGAGGTCTTCCTGCGCGAACGCATCCTCACGATGTACGCCAATCCCGTCATCAACAAACAGAAAAGCCTTGAACATTAAACATCGAAAGACACGAAAAAGAGAATTCGTGGTTAAAAGAAATACAAGTAAAAGGTCTATGAAATTCAAGTATCTCCTGTTGTTCGCCGTGTGTCTTGCCTCTTGCAGCAGTGATGACGACGACGCTTCGGACTTCTATCCCAACGTCATCACAGAGTTCGCCATGATACGAACCGACGATGCCGGCAGGATGACAGCGTTCACGACCGACGACAACCGCACATATACCATCGCCAACCCGCAGGAAGGATACGACAAGAATGTCCGCTACCGTGCCGTCTGTGGCTATGTGCCCGACGGACAAACAGCCACGCTCTATAATGCCACAGGAGCCTACTTGCTGCGCGACTCAACGGAGCTGGCTTACGAACCCGATGCCATCAAGGTCACAAGCGTTTGGTTGTCTGGCCGTTTCATCAACATGCAGCTCTCGCCGCTCACGCAAGGCGGCACACAATACTGGGGCTACCGATGCGACAGCGTTCGCAGCCGCACCACACACATCAGCCTCCACCACCGGCAGAACGGCGACCCGCTCTCCTATACACAGACCGTCTATGCCAGCCTTCATGTGGATAGCCTCAAGACTGTCCCCTCAGGCGACTCCATCGCCCTGCACATCGCCACTTTCAAAGGCGACAGGGTCTGGGCCTTCAAAAAGCCTTAGAGATTCAACTAACCTTGCCTAATCGTCCAATTAGGCACGCCTAATTGCCCAACTAACCGTGCCTAATCCGCCGTTCTATAGCAAAGATAACAAACAAACTCCAATCATTAGGGATTCTTATTCGTGAAGGTGGACGCAAAGAAGGTCATTGGGTGATAACTATGAATTATGAACTATGAACTATGAACTAATAAAGGGCTCCGTTGCCGTGCTCATTTCTGGCGGGGTGGATAGCGCAGTTGTTGTGCATCTGCTTTGCGAGGCGGGGTTGAAGCCTGACCTGCACTATATTAAAATAGGTATGGACGGGGAAGACTCGTCGTGTACGGCAGAGGAGGACATCGAGCTTTCACAGGCAACGGCTCGGAAATACGGATTGAAACTGGAGGTGACAGACCTTCAGAAGGAGTACTGGGAGCAAGTCGTGGGCTATACCATCGAGCGCGTGAAGAAAGGTTTGACACCCAATCCCGATGTGATGTGCAACCGTCTCATTAAGTTCGGCGCTTTCGAGCAGAAGGTGGGCTGCCATTATGACTACATCGCCACAGGGCACTATGCCACGAATGTCGTGCGAGACGGCAAAATGTGGCTCGGCACAGCAAAGGATCCCGTCAAGGACCAAACGGACTTCCTCGCACAGCTCAGCTACGAACAACTCAGTCATACGCTCTTCCCCATCGGTCATCTAATGAAAGAGGAAGTACGACAGATTGCGCTCGATGCAAAGCTTCCGAGTGCCAAACGCAAGGACAGTCAGGGCATCTGCTTTCTCGGCAAGATAAACTACAACGACTTCATCCGTCGCTTCATGGGCGAACAGGAGGGAAAGATTATCGACATCGAGACGGGCAAGGTCGTCGGCAAGCACAAAGGCTTCTGGTTCCACACCATCGGACAGAGGAAAGGCCTCGGTTTGAGCGGCGGCCCGTGGTTCGTCGTAAAGAAGAACGCGAAGAAGAACATCATCTTCGTAGCGCATGGCTGGGACACGCAGTTGCAGTACGGACACGACTTCCGGCTGGCGGACTTCCACTATATTACGGAGCCAATCAGCCCCCTCCCCGCTCCCCCTTTGGGGGAGTGCCACATTCCCGCAGACTCGCCGCTCCAAAGCACTCCCCCAAAGGGGGAGCGGGGAGGAGGCTTTCCTATCATGTTCAAAGTCCGCCACGTTGACCACTTCATGCCTGGCACAATCACCCTCGACGACGAAGGCTATCACGTCCATTCCGATGCTCCCATCCAAGGCATCGCCCCCGGTCAGTTCGGCTGCATCTACGATGCCGACGCGACGGTCTGCTATGGCAGCGGGGAGATAAGCATCTATAAGGAAAGATAAGCAATATGGCGGCACACAACTACATAGGACACAAGGGCGAGGACATGGCGGCGGAGTATCTGCAGCAACAGGGCTATTGTGTCCTTGAGCGCAACTGGACCAACAAAGGTCGCAAGGAGATTGACATCATTGCCACGAAGGATGATGTCGTTGTCTTTGTGGAGGTCAAGACGCGCAAGGTTGGTTCTGCAACAACGCCGGTCTCTGCTGTGGATGCGAGGAAGCAACGCCGCATCATTCTCGCTGCGGATTCCTATTTGAAGACCCATCGCATAGACTTCCATTGCCGCTTCGATGTCGTTTGCATCATTTATAATGACGAAGCAAGCAGAATCGAGCATATAGAAGATGCATTCCGTATTCTCCCCAAGTTCTACAGATAATATAATAATGTATAGCGAAATGAAATACAACTTCGACGAGATAATTCCCCGCGTGGGGACAGACGCGATTAAGATTGACAGAGTGAAAGATGAGTGCGGCAGCGACGACCTCATCCCGATGTGGGTGGCCGACATGGACTTCCGAACGCCGCCTTTCATAGAGCGGGCCATCCGCAAACGCCTTGAGCAAGGCATCCTTGGCTACACCTGCCAGAACCCTCCTTACTACGAGAGCATCATCCGCTGGAACAAGGAGCAGCACGGAATGGACGTGACGCGCGAGATGATTTGCTATGTGCCTGGCGTGGTGAGCGGCATCTTCCTCGCTGTGCAGGCTTTCACGGAAAAGGGCGACCGCATCCTCATTCAGGAACCTGTCTATCATCCCTTCTGCTTTGTGCCGGAAGCATGCAAGCGACAGGTCGTGCAGTCCTCTTTGCGCCGCACCGAAACGTCCTTCGCGATGGACTTCGACCGATTGCGCCAAGACATCAAAGGCTGCAAGATGATGATTCTCTGCAACCCTCACAACCCTGCTGGCATCTGCTGGAAAAAGGAGGACTTGCAGCAAGTCGCCCGCATCTGTGCAGAGGAAGGTGTCGTTGTGGTGAGCGACGAGATACATTGCGACATGGTCTTCCGTGGACGCAAGCACATCCCCTTTGCCAGCGTGAGCGAGGAGGCACGCCGCATCAGCGTCACTCTTCAGGCTCCCACCAAGACGTTCAACATGCCGGGCATCGTGGCAAGTCAGGCGATTGTCTATGACAAGAAGCTTCGCGAGCAGTACTTCAACTACATTTGGGGCACAGACCAAGACCTCGGCAACGTCTTTGCCTGCGATTGTGTGATGGCTTGTTACAGCGACGAGGGCCGCGAGTGGAAGCAGCAGATGCTCGACTATGTGCAGGGCAACATCGACCTCGTCGTGAAGCGTTTCGCAGAGGAATGTCCGCAGATTCGCCCCATTGTACCCGACGCCAGCTTCCTCGTCTTCCTTGACTGCACGGCCTTGGACTTCAAGACTCAAGGCGAGCTGGAGCATTTCTTTGCCTTCGACGCCAAGGTCGGTATGAACAGCGGAGCCATGTTCGGCAAGGGCGGCATCGGCTTCATGCGCCTGAACGTCGGCAGCCCCCGTTCCGTCGTGAACGAAGCCATCGGCAGAATCGTCAAAGCCTGCCATCCATAACAGACCACCGACACCCGTATCCACGAGCTGTTCCTTTCGATGGTCGCGTCATGCTCGGCATAAATCCGTTGTTTAGAAAAGACAAGAGAGTTTAACTCCAAGGAATCTGCTTCCTCCTGCTGTACTGAAAATATAATTACAGCCAAAGGCAAAATTCTTGTGTACTTGAATGCCTAAACAACAATCCCAACGACAGCATAATACATCATATCATCGGAGGTCAGGTCTTGATAGGTTTTGCCGATGGTATAACGCTGGATTCTTTTAATTGCAGAAAGAATGTGTTCCAACCTTTCTTTATCTCTAAGAGGTTCTCTCATATACAAGCACTTTATCTTTGTCAACGCTTTTCCTTGCAAAGGCGGCAAGAGTACGCTCGGACACCAAATCGACTTTCCTTCCCAATAAGGTTTGAAGGTCTTCATACATTCCGAAGAACTTTAGGCCGATGGGCTTGGAGTAATCTAATGAGACCAGTATGTCCACATCGCTGTCAGGACGCTCTTCGCCGCGCGAATAGGAGCCGAAAAGCCAAGCCTTCAGGACGGGCTGCGTCTTGAAGTATTCAGCGATAGTTTGGGTCATGGCTTGTGTCGTCATCAGATCAAATTGTTGATTGTTTTTTGAGTGAGATAAGAGCGGTTTGCTCATTCGAGAAACAACCCCACTTTTGCATGAAGGGGGCGATGGTCGGAATAGGGTTCCTCGCCTACCCAGGTGTTGTAGAAGGAAAGGGTTGACCCGGATGTGGCTGTGGGCTTGAAGAGTGCCACATGGTCGATACAGATGTTGGGTTTGTTGGCGGGGAAAGTCTTGTCGTACGGAGGGTTGAGGAAGAGGAAATGCTTCTGCATCTCCTGATAGAAAGGCATTCCCGGCTCATCGTTCAGGTCGCCCATAATGAAGAAGGGCTTCGCCCACTTCTGCGCCTCTGCCACGATGACAGGGAGGCTTGCCATGCGGTCCTCATCGGTCAGGCTGAGGTGTGTGCAGGCCACGACATAGTGCTTGAACTCTGCCACAAGGAGCATTCGGGGCTCTTCGCGGCCCGGGAGAGGGATGCGATGCACACTCATCGGCTTCTTCTTGCTGAGGATGCCGATGCCGTACTTGCCTCCCTGATACTTGATGGTGGGCGCAAAGGTTGCAAACATCTTTGCCTCCCGTCCTATCTCTTCGAGCGAATAAAGACCGCCATTGCGACGTGTCACGCTGTCAATTTCCTGTATGGCAGCCACATCAGTATGTGCTTTGCGAAGGATGCGTGCCTGCCGCTTGTGGTCAATCTTGCCGTCGATGCCTGCGCCGTGCTGTATGTTATAGGACGTCAGGCGCACTGTGCGCACCTTTTTGGCTTGCAGAGACGCGGCAAAAGTCACAGCGAACAATGCCGCCAGCAACAAAAAAAGATTTCTTTTCATCGGATTTCAACCTCTTCTTTCACGTCGATTTCCTGCCCGTCCTTGTCGTAGAACTCGTACTGAAGGAAGGCAAGCTTTTGGCTGGGGATGACCTTTACGCCAAGGCCGTACCTGAATTGCCACTTACGTCGCAGGCTCAGGATGCCCTGATTCAGGTAGGCGGCGACGTATGGATGCACATGAAGGGTGAAACGCTTGATGCCAAGCCTGTAATAGAGGAACTTTATCTTGCCCTCCAGGACTTTGTGGAAGAGGAAGCTGCTCTTGATTTTGCCCGTCCCCTGACAAGTAGGACAAGCCTCCTCGACAGCCACATCCATGACGGGGCGCACCCTTTGGCGGGTAATCTGCATCAGGCAGAACTTGCTCAGAGGCAGAATGTTGTGGCGGGCACGGTCGCGCTTCATCAGCTCGCACATGTGTTCGTAGAGCTGCTGGCGGTCTTCGGCAGACTTCATGTCGATGAAATCGACCACGATGATGCCGCCCATGTCCCGCAGGCGAAGCTGGCGAGCCAGTTCATCGGCAGCCCCGAGATTGACTTCAAGGGCATTGGCCTCCTGGCTTTCCTTGTTGCTCGTGCGGTTGCCGCTGTTGACATCCACCACATGCAACGCCTCGGTATGCTCGATGATGAGGTAGGCACCGTGCTTGTATGACACAATCCTGCCGAAGCTGGACTTAATCTGACGGGTGACGTCGAAGTTGTCGAAGATGGGCAAACTGCCTTTGTAGAGCTTCACCACGCCGACGCGGTCGGGGGCAATGAGGTTGACATAGTCGTGCACCTCCTTAAAGACATCCGCGTCGTTGACATAGATGTTCTCGTAGCCAGGGTTGAAGAGGTCGCGCAACATGCCTACCGTTCGGCTCGTCTCCTCATAGACGAGCGTAGGCAGTTCCTTTGCCTGCTGCACCCTGTGCAATATCTCTTCCCAGCGTGCCACAAGCATCTTCATCTCGGCATCCAGTTCGCCTGCCCGCTTGCCCTCGGCAACGGTACGGACGATGATGCCGCAGTTCTTGGGTTTGAGGCTCTCGACAATCTGCTTCAAGCGGGCACGTTCGGCACTACTCTTAATCTTCGTCGAAACGGAAACCTTGTCGCCGAACGGCTCAAAGACGAGGAAACGTCCGGGGAAAGAGAGGTCGCAGGTCAGGCGGGGTCCCTTGGTGCTGATGGGTTCCTTGACGATTTGCACCAGCACCTCCTGCCCCTGCGCGAGGAAGGTCTGCACGCTGCCGTCCTTGGGCAGGTCGGGCAGCATGGTGGCTTTCTCGAAGGGGTAGAGGTTCTTGCGGTCGCTCTGCACCTGCTTGAGGTATTTGGCGTAGGAAGAGAACTGCGTGCCGAGGTCGAGGTAGTGCAGGAAGGCATCGCGCTCGTGACCGACATTGACGAAGCTGGCATTGAGTCCCGGCATGAGCTTGCGCACCTTGGCAAGGTACACGTTGCCCACGGAGTAGGAGACACTCTGCTCCTCCTCCTGGTACTCTGCCAGCCGCTTGTCCTCTGTCAGAGCGATGGCGATTTTCTTCGGCTGTACGTCGATGTACAGTTCGCTCGTTACGTCCATTTCCTTCTTCGAAAAGGTGAGAAATTGAAAAGGTGAAAAGGTAAAAAAGCCAAGTGGAAAAGGTCTGCCCCTTTCACTTCTTCACCTTTTTACCTTTTCACCTCTTAACTTTTCCTCTGAGAAGTACCTTACTTGCTCTTATGTCTATTCTTTCTCAGTCTCTTCTTACGCTTGTGCGTTGACATCTTGTGTCTCTTATGTTTCTTTCCGTTTGGCATAATTTTGGGTATTTATGGTTAGTACTATTGTATGATTTTACACCTTTTGGACTGCAAAGGTACAACAAAAAGTGAAAAGTGAAAAGTGAAAAGTGAACAATTATCCTTTTATTGCTGAAAAAAGTAGTCTGTTGGCTTGTCTCAAGGCAAAAAGCCTTACTTTTGTAGGGAAAATGTTCAATGTTCAATGTTCAGCACTCATTTAGAGCAGTGGTACGAGTTGCACGGCCGCGACTTGCCTTGGCGCAGGACAGGCGACCCCTACCTCATCATGCTCTCGGAGTTTATCCTCCAACAGACACAAATCTCTCAAGGCACGGACTACTACCTCCGCTTTGCCGAACGCTTCCCCACGGCTGAGAGTCTGGCAGAGGCAAGCGAGGAGGAAGTGATGCGGCTCTGGCAGGGGTTGGGGTATTACAGCCGTGCGCGTCACCTCCATGCGGCGGCAAAGCAGATTGCGGCGGCTGGCTGTTTTCCAAAGGATTACAGCTTCGTTAGGGCGTTGCCAGGTGTGGGCGACTACACGGCGGCAGCCATCATGAGCCTTGCCTTCGGCGAACCGTACGCTGTGCTCGACGGCAATGTGCAGCGCGTCCTTGCCCGTCACTTCGGCATCTGCGAACCCGTCGATACGGGGCAGGGCAAGAAGCTGCTCCGCGCCCTTGCCGACGAAATGCTCGACCGCCAGCATCCTGCCCTCTACAACCAGGCCATCATGGACTTTGGGGCCTTGCTCTGCAAACCCACTTCGCCGCTTTGCGACACCTGTCCGCTCTCCGGCACCTGCCAGGCATTGAAAGAGCATCTCACCGATAAGCTGCCCATCAAGTCGAAGCGCACAGCCGTCCGCGACCGCTACCTCACCTATATTTACACGCGCACGAAAGACGGGCAGACGCTCCTCCGCCGTCGCGGCAGCGGCGACATCTGGCAAGGCCTCTTCGAGTTCCCGCTGATAGAGTCGGACAGACCATTGACGATGGAGGAAGTGGAGAAGACCCTCTCTAACTTTTGCCCTCCGTCGCTTACGCTCCCCAATTGCTCTGCTTCTAACAGGCAATTGCCCTTAAAGGGGGAGAATAAAAAGTCTCCCTTTAAGGGAGATTTAGAGGGTCTTTCGCTCATCGCCCGCGACGTCCGCCACCAGCTCACCCACCAACGCCTCCATGCCGACTTCTACTGCCTCACCCTTCCCCATGCCGATGATGAAATGGTAAATGGTAAATGGTCAAATGGTAAATGGATTAAAGAGTCCGACCTCGACCGCTATGCACTCCCCCGCCTTTTGGAGAAACTGTTGGAAAAGCTGTAACTTTTTCCCAAAAAGCTTTGGCCGTGTCGCATTTAGTCGTATCTTTGCAACAAAACATAAAACACCAACACCATGAAACGATTATTCTTCCTTCTGACTGTACTTGCAGTTTCCCTCTCTGTTTTTGCCGACGAGGTCACGCCAAAGAGCATCCAGTTGACCGACGAGGAGCGGCAGTTTGTGAACAATAACAACCGGTTTGCCCTGAACCTCTTCCAAAAGGCGCGAGCCGACGAGAGCCTGCTGCTCTCCCCTCTGGGCATTACCTTCGACCTGGGAATGCTGAACAATGGCGCCGACGGCATCACCCGCGAGGAGATTGATGCCGTGCTGGGCAGCGAAGGCGTGGGCGGTGCAGATGCCATCAATGCCTTCTGCCGCAAACTTCTTACAGAAAGCGCCACGCTCGACGAGACAACGCGCATTGCCATCGCCAACAACATCTACGTCAACTCCGCATCGGGCTGCTATCTGCTGCCCGCCTTCGTGGAAACGGCCCAGCAGTATTACGATGCCACGCCCGAGAGCCGCGACTTCGGCGACGGCGTGACGCGCGACGTCATGAACCAGTGGGGCAGCGACCACACGGAAGGCATGATAGAGGAAGCCATCAGGGAGGACGAGTTCTACCCCGAGGCCGTGAGCTACCTGCTGAATGCCCTCTACTTCAAGGGCGAGTGGACGCACAAGTTCAATGCTGGGGAGACACAACGCTGCCAGTTCGACGAAGGGCGCAAGGAGGCACAGATAATGTACCAACACAGCGATTTCTCGTATGCCGCGAACAACGTCTATCAGTCTGTCATCCTGCCCTACGGCAACAAGGCTTACCAGATGACGGTCTTCCTGCCCCGATGGGGCAAGACCATCGGTGATGTGCTGGCCTACCTGAAAAGCAAGGGATGGAGCAAAGAAGACTATGGGGCTTGCCATGTAGATCTCTACATGCCCAAGTTCGAGACCGCGACCGACATACGCCTCGAGGACATCATGAAGTCCCTGGGTATGCCCAACGCCTTCGGGGGCGGCTACGGCTTCAACCAGTTCTGCAACATGAATGCCTATATCGGCATGATGAAGCAGGCAGCCAGGATAAAGCTCGACGAGGAAGGCACAGAAGCATCTGCGGTGACGGTCATCGAAACCCGCAAGTATGATGCCCCGGACTATGCCGAGTTCGTTGCCGACCGTCCGTTCCTCTACATCATCAGCGAGCAGAGCACAGGTGCCATCTTCTTCATCGGGCAGTACATGGGCGAGGAGCCGGCAAACCCGCGCAAGGAAATCGAACTCTCTGGCGAGGAGAGGCAGCTCGTGGAGAGCAACAACAACTTCGCTTTCAACCTTTTCCAGACCATCTCCAACGCCTCAAAGGAGGAGTCTTTCATCGTCTCGCCCCTGAGCATCACCTTCGCCCTCGGCATGATAAACAACGGAGCCGCAGGGCAGACGCAGCAGGAAATCAACGAGGTGCTGGGCTTTGGCGATGCTGGAGCTGATGCCATCAACCAGTTCTGCCGGAAGCTGCTCACAGAAGCACCGACGCTCGACAAGACGACCGCTGCCGAGATTGCCAACACCATCTTTGTGAACAGCGGCGACGGCTATGAACTGCAACAGGGCTTCATCGACAAAGCCAACGCCTTCTACGACGCCGAGCCGCAGGCACTCAACTTCCGCGAAAAGGAGCAGACTCTGAACACCATCAACCAGTGGGCAAACGACCATACGCACGGAGTGATTCCTGAAGTACTCGACGAAAATTCTTTCCGGGAATATGCCGTCAGCTACCTGTTGAACGCTCTCTACTTCAAGGGTGCATGGACGAACAAATTCGACGCGACATACACGCGCGAAGAACCCTTCAATGGCGGTGCAACTGTGCCTATGATGCAACAATGGGAGTCTTATCAATACACGGAAAACAACCTCTACCAAACGGTTCGCCTGCCTTACGGCAATGAGGCATACCAGATGACCATCTTCCTACCGCGCGAAGACAAGACCATCAACGATGTGCTTGCCACGGTTAACGGCGCGAGCTGGAAATCCGAGCAGTATCGGACTTACGACGTCGATTTGAAGCTGCCGCGCATCAAGACAGGCACGAATCTTCCGCTCGTGGAGGTAATGAAGGAAATGGGAATGCCTGCCGCCTTTGATGAAACAAGCGCCGAGTTCCCATACTTCTGCAATCAAAACGTGTATATCAGCGACATGTTCCAGAAAGCCGCCATCGACCTTGACGAAGAAGGCACGGAGGCTGCCGCCGTCACAGTGGGTGGAGCGACAAGCACCGGTATGCCTCGCTATGTCACCTTCCATGCCGACCGCCCGTTCCTCTACATCATCAGCGAGCAGAGTACAGGCGTCATCTTCTTCATCGGGCAATATGCGGGACCCGACACGGCAGCATCCATCAGCCTCGCCCCTGCCCTCCCAAAAGAAGAAGGGGCAATCTACAATCTCGCAGGCCAAATAGTAAATAGTAAATTGTCAAATAGTAAATTGCCTCGGGGTATTTACATCCTAAACGGCAAGAAGATTCTGCGATAAACGCTCGAAAAGCACGATATAAACCTCCCCATAACACGTCATAAAAGTCTTTTAGGCTCGTTATATAATTATTTTCAAGGCGTGAAAATATATTTTCAAGCCTTGGAAATATATTATCAAGCCTTGAAAATAGATTTTCAAAGCTTGAAAATAATTTGTAAGCACGCTCCGTGAGGTTTTATGGCACGCTCCGTGAGGTTTTATGGCACATTTCAGGCAACAACTACCTGAACATTGATGTCGTGCGCCTCAGCGGGGACCTCGTCGAGGAGCTGGAAGGGGAAGCAGATGCCCAGCAGACGGGTTTCCGTCAGTTTGGGCAGGAGGCGGTCGTAATAGCCTTTGCCGCGACCGAGGCGGTGCCCCATGCTGTCGAACGCCATGCCTGGAACGAGGGCAAGCTGAATGTCGGGATAGTCTTCGGGAGCAAAAAGCAATCCCGTCGGCTCCATGATGCCGAAAGCACCTTCCGTCAGAGATGCCGCTCCTTCGTAGAGGCGCAGCTCCAGCTCATCGCCCTTGCAGACGGGCAGCAACACACGCTTCCCGTTCTCGAAGGCATCCTCAATCAGCGGGCGGACATCCACCTCGTCGGCAAGGGGGTAATACAAAAGCAGAGTGCCTGCCTCCTGCCACTCGGCAGAAGCAAGCACCCTGCTACAAATTCCTTCCGACATCGCCGCCAACTGTTCGGCGGTGTATTGTCTTTTCTGCGCCCTGACGTAGCGGCGCAGGGAGTCCTTAGTCATTTTGGGGGAGTTATAAAGAGGAGTTATAAATAGAAGTTATGATGGGGAGTTATAAAGAGCCAACTCCTCATCATAACTCCCAATTATAACTCCCGATTTAACTTCTCCTCATTTCCTCGTCTTCATTTCTTTTTCTTTGCAGGCTTTTCCTTAGCCGCGTCGTACTTCTCCCACAGCTTCTCCTTGGCGCAGCGTTCCTTCTGAGCGTCGGTGCTGGCCTTTGCAGCGGCTTCGGCAGCAGCCTCATCCTCAGGGCTTGCCCATGCGAACTGGAAGCCAGGCACCACGTCCCAATAGCCACGGGTGAAGTCGGGGAAGGCTACAGCGCAGCAGTTGTTGTCCATCGAGAGCGTGCCAAGCTCGGCCAGGCAGCACCATTCGGCCAAGTCATAGACATCCATGTCGAGAGGCAGACCGTTCTGGAGGCAATAGACGAGACGTGCGTCCATGAAGAAGTCCATGCCGCCGTGACCGCCCACCTTCTTAGCCATTTCGCCATACTTCTTGATGATGGGGTGCTGGTACTTGGCTACAAGGGCGTCTTGCTCTGCCTGGGGCAGGAAGCCGTGACTGCTGAGGTCGTCCACCTTCGGAGCGACACCGCTGGCAGCAAGCTGGCTCTTGTCGAGTGCATAGTGCTGCTCGGGGTACTTGGTGGCATAGCCTTTGGTGCCGGTCAGCTTGTACAGGCGGTTGTAGGGCTGCGGGTTCATCACGTTGTGCTGAATCTCCACGACCTTTCCGTTGTTCGTACGCATCAATGTCGTGGTCTGGTCGCCGTTGCGGAACTCGGTGCAGGGACGGCCTGTTGCCTTCTCCACCAACGCCTTTCCGTGAGCGCTCTTGGTGTCCATAGCAACCAATGTCGTGAAGCGGTCGCCGCGATGGATATCCATAGCAAGGGCAACGGGGCCAAGTCCGTGGGTGGCATAGACATCACCACGGTTTTCCTTGTTATATTTCAGTCGCCAATGCAGGTTCTGGATGTCGCCGCCCTCGGGGTTCTTCCAGTAGTAAGTCCAGAAATCGTCGAGGTTGTGGATGTAGGCACCCTCGCCGCGCAGTACCTCGCCGAAGACACCGTTCTGTGCCATGTTGAGTGTATTGAGCTCGTACCAGTCGTAGCAGCAGTTCTCCAGAATCATGCAGTGGAGGCGTGTCTTCTCGGAGAGTTCGATGAGCTCCCAGCACTGTTCCAAGTTCATGGCGCTGGGCACCTCGATAGCTGTGTGCTTGCCATTCTCCAGAGCGCACTTGGCAACAGGGAAATGGTGGTCCCAGTCGGTAGCCACATAGACGAGGTCAACGTCGGGACGCTTGCAGATTTCCTCGTAGCCTTTCTCGCCGCTATAGATATCAGCAGGGGGCAGGCCAGCATCGCGCAGGTACTTTTGGCACTTTTCGGCACGAGCCTCTTCATAGTCGCAAAGCGCAACAATCTGCACGCCAGGGATGTAGGTGAAACGTGCCACAGCACCGGGGCCGCGCATACCAAGACCCACGAAGGCCACGCGCACGGTTTCCAGCTTGGGAGCTGTCAGTCCCAGAACGTGCTGCTGTCCGAATGGACGTGCAGGAGTTTCAACGACGAGGGTCCCCTTGTCCCAATGCGTCTTGGTGCTGGGACTGAGGCTTTGTGCCATAGAGGTGACACTGAGGAATACTGCCGAAAGAAGGGCAAGCGAAAGATGTTTGATGTTCATAGTTTTATTAGTTTTGGTGTATTTGCGGCACAAAGATAGTAAAAGTTTCCTAAAGTTGTGTGCTTTTCATGAAAAAGAAGTGAAAAAAGACAACTTTTTCCCTTTTCATACCTGCTTTTAATATAATATAATGTACCTTTGCAAGGTAAAAGGCACGATATGGAGAGGAAGAAACTGCTTGGCATGACGCTCGATGAGCTGAAGGCTGTCGCCACGGAGGTGGGGCTGCCTGCATTTGCTGCAAAGCAGATGGCCGAGTGGATTTACGGCAAGCACGTTGGGAGCATCGATGAAATGACCAACCTCTCGCTCAAAGGAAGAGCTGCGCTCGCGGAACAGTACGAGATAGGCTGCAAAGAGCCTTGCGATGTGCAGCAGAGCGTGGACGGCACGGCCAAATATCTCTTCTCGACAGAGAGTGGACAGAAGGTGGAGTGCGTCTTCATCCCCGACGAGGACAGAGCGACGCTTTGCGTGAGTAGCCAAGTGGGGTGCCGCATGGGATGCCGCTTCTGCATGACAGGCAGGCAGGGCTTCGGGGGCAATCTCTCTGTAACCGACATCCTGAACCAGGTCTATTCGGTGCCAGGGAGCGAACGGCTCACGAACATTGTCTTCATGGGGCAAGGCGAGCCAATGGACAACCTCGATGCTGTGCTGCGGGCCACCGAACTGCTTACAGATGCTAACGGCTGGGCATGGAGCCCCAAGCGCATCACCGTCTCGACGGTCGGCGTGCGGAAGGGTGTGGAACGCTTCCTCAGAGAGAGCGACTGCCACCTCGCCATCAGCCTGCACAACCCATTCCACGAGGAACGCCTCCAAATGATGCCCGCAGAGAAGGCATACGGCATAGAGGAGCTGATGGCATTGCTCAAGAAGCAGGACTGGAGCCACCAGCGCAGACTCAGCTTCGAGTACATCGTCTTCGGTTGCCTCAATGACACGGAGCGACACGCTCGGGAACTGGTGCGCCTGCTCTCGCCCATAGAATGCCGCGTCAACCTGATTCGCTTCCACCAAATACCCGATAGCCCCTACAAGGGAGCTTCGGAGGAACGGATGGTCTGGCTGCGCGACTACCTGACACGCCACGGCGTGACAACCACCATACGCGCCAGCCGAGGGCAGGACATCTTCGCCGCCTGCGGACTGCTGCACAGCAAAACATTGAACAGCTAAAAACACGAGAGGAGATAACAGACACCAGAAGAACATCAGTGCTTTTCGTGTCTTTCGATGTCAAACACTTATAAAACAGAAAGGGAAACGACTTATGAAAAACTTATTATTTTTGTTAGTAAGCCTGCTACTCATGACCAGTTGTACGAAGGAACACCTCTTCCCGCAGGCCAGCGGACGACCTTACGAAGTGCTTGTCGTCCTCGACAACAATACTTGGAACGCGCCTGCCGGACGTGCCCTGTTCGACATCCTCGACACCGACGTACCCTGTCTGCCACAAAGCGAACGCTCGTTCCGCATGATGCAGATTGAGCCGAAGGACTTCGACCAGACATTCAGCATCTTCCGTAACATCATCCAGGTCAACATCGACAAGACGAAGTTTTCGCGCACCGGAATGCGCTTCATGCGCAACAAATTCGCGATGGACCAGATTGTGCTCACCATCAACAGTCCCAGTCTGGAGGACTTCCGCCAGTTCTGCATCGACCACAAGCAGGATGTGATTGACTTCCTGACGCGCACCGAGATGAACCGCCTCATCAAGGAACTGGAGAAAAAGTACTCGAAAGTAACCTACGACTTCGCATGGCAAATCTTTGCCTGCCGCTTCTACGCCCCCAAGGAGCTGACATCCTTCAAGAAAGGCGACCACTTCCTCTGGACGAGCAACAACACGTCGAGCGGTCTGGAGAACATCTGCATATACAGCTACCCCTACGAAGGTCCCGAGACGTTCAATCTGGAATACATGGTGGCCAAGCGCGACTCCGTGATGAAAGCGAACCTGCCCGGCGAGAAGCCCGGCATGTACATGAAGACCGACTCGCTCTGCACGATGATTAAGCCCATCGTGGTGCACAATCGCTATGCCATGGAACTTCGCGGCCTCTGGTACATGGAGCACGACTGCATGGGCGGCCCCTTCGTCAGCCACTCCCGCGTAGATACTGAGACGAACCGCGTGGTCGTGGCCGAAGGCTTTGTCTATGCCCCGGAGAAGATGAAGCGCGGCCTCATCCGCCGACTGGAAGGCTCGCTCTACACATTGCAGCTTCCCGAAGAGCAGTATTCCCTCATCGACCCGGAAGTGGAGGAAGAAAAGACAGAAGCCCCCACCAAATCACCCCAAGGGAAGAACTGACAAATGGTAAATGGTAAATGATTTAATGGAAAATGATTTAATGGAAAAACTAAAGATAGCCATCACCCTAACCGGCACGGACAGCACAAGCAAGGAACTCATCCTCCGCGCCTGCGAAGACACAGCCCTGCTCGAACTCTGCACACCCGTCTTTTCGGACACGGCAGAAGCAGAAGCTGATGCAGATGCCCTGGTTCTCGTTCCCGCAGCAGGGGCAACGCCCGGCGCAAGCCAACCCATACACTGCCCGGCCGATGCCATCGAGGTTATCGTGACAGACAAGGCAAGCTTCATGCCGCTCACAAAGGAGCCGACTATCGAAGACATCACAAAGCTTCGCGACATTTTGGAACGCGACTTCGACATCCGCTCCCCGCGCATTGCCATCGTGCAGGAAAGCGGTATGCAAAACCCCGACCTCGCGACACAAGCCACGACAGAGCAAGGCATCAACACCTACGGCCCCTACACGGCAGAGCAGATTCTGGCAGAAGACATTGCGTGCCACTTCGACGGCATCATCGTCGCAGGCGGCACGGAAGCGGCCCGGCGCATTGTCGCAGAGCTTACACAGGAAGCCCCTGCCCGCTTCTTCGCAGGAAGGGAGTCCGTCGTCACAGCCGTCTATAGCCCCCTTCGCATAGACACAGCAGAGAATGAGCTGGCAGAGGTTGCCGAGCTGACGCATCCCATCTACGCAGCCATCGACATCATCCGCAACCGCGCCTTCTACGACGAGGCACGGCAGAATCCGCTGCCCAAGCTCTTCCACGACAGGCGCGAAGACCGCAAAGCAGAAAAGTCTGAAAAGTCTGAAAAGTCTGACAAATCAGACAAGTCTGACCTGTCCGACAAGTCCGACAAGTCCGACCAGTCCGACCAGTCTGAATAATCCGACCAAAAGTTAACCATGAAGTCTGAAATGAACCGTGATATGCAGACGCTGATGAACCGCTATGGCATAGTGGGGCGCGACGAAGCTTTGCGCGAAGCACTCGCCACTGCCGTTCTGGTGGCTCCGACCGACCTCTCTGTGCTCATTCAGGGCGAAAGCGGTGTGGGCAAGGAAGTCATACCGCGCATCATACACGACCACAGCAAACGCCGTGGCAAGACATACATCGCCATCAACTGCGGCTCCATCCCCGAGGGCACCATCGACAGCGAACTCTTCGGACACGAGAAGGGTGCCTTCACCAGCGCCATCGGCGAGCACGAGGGCTACTTCGGTGCTGCCGACGGCGGCACGCTCTTCCTCGACGAGGTGGGCGAGCTGCCCATGAGCACACAGGCAAGGCTGCTGCGCGTTCTGGAGACTGGCGAGTACATGCGAGTGGGCAGCAGTACGCCGCGCAAGACAAATGTCCGCATCGTGGCTGCCACCAACGTCGATATCCCCAACGCCATCAAGCAGGGACGCTTCCGCGAAGACCTCTACTACCGCCTCTGCACCATCAACATCAAGATACCGCCTCTGCGCAAACGCCAGGGCGATGCCGTGCTGCTCTTCAAGAAGTTCGCGATGGACACGGCCGAACGCTACAACATCCCCGAACCCATCCGACTCACGCCGGAGGCAGAGGCAGTGGTCAATTCCTACAAATGGCCTGGCAACATCCGCCAGCTGCGCAACATCACAGAGCAACTCAGCATCCTATCCGAGAGCCGGAACATCACGCCGGAAGTGCTTGCCAAGCACGGCATCACGCCAAACTCGGAGACAGACACAGGCATTGCCACCATCGGAAGCAAAGGCAGTTCCAGCACACAGCACGACTACGAGCAGGAAATCAAGATACTGGCCCATGCCGTCTTTGAGCTGCGCTCGGAGGTACAGAAAATCAAAGAGAAGCTGCAAGGCCAAAACACCTGGCATGAGACTCCGGCTAACACGACAATGCCCGTTCCCATCTCAGCACAAAAGAGGACCCAGCACTCCCAACCGATGGAACTGGACATCCCCACTGCCGAAGAGATTGTCGATGACGACACGCTCAACATCGGCGACATGGAGAAACGCAACATCCTGCTTGCCCTCCAGCGCAACCACTACAAACGCAAGCTCGCCGCCGACGAACTCGGCATCAGCGAACGCACGCTCTACCGCAAGATAAAAGCCTACGGAATAGATGAATAGAATACACCTCACCATATTGCCCCTGCTCGCCCTCCTTGTTTCGGCATGTACCGTCAGCTACAGCTTCAATGGCGCCAGCATCGACTACACGACAACGAAGACGATACAGATAGACAACTTCCCAATCCGAAGCGCATACGTCTGGGCACCGATGCAGAGCATCTTCCAGAACAGGATTACGGAAATCTACACCAACCAGACAAAGCTGCGGCAGGTCAAAAAGAACGGCGACCTGCAGCTCGCAGGCGAGATTGTCGCCTTCGACCAGTTCAACAAAGGCATATCTAGCGACGGCTACAGCAATCAGGTGCAGCTCAAGATGACAGTCAACGTCCGCTTCGTCAACAACAAGAAGCACACCGACGACTTCGAACGACAGTTCACCGCCACCTCCGAATACGAGGCTTCGCAACCGCTCAATGCCGTACAGGAGGAACTCGTCACACAGATGGTAAAGGACATTGCCGACCAAATCTTCAACGCGACAGTGGCGAACTGGTAAATAAATGGTAAATGGTAAATAGTAAATGGTAAATGAATAGGCCTCTCATAGACTACATCCGACGCCCCGACGTCATCGACAACGATGCCATCGCCCAGCTGCAGGCCGTCACGCAGGAACATCCCTACTTCCATGTGGCCCGCATACTGCTCTTGCAGGCACTCTACAAGATGCATGCACCGAGCTACGACGAGACGCTGCGCCACACCGCCATCCTCGTGCCAAACAGGGAGGCGCTCTTCCGCCTCACCGAAGAGCCCCACTACACACACGCCGAGGAGCGCAAACGCTACGACGATGCCGACGATGCCGACGGGTCGCGCACCGTGAACCTCATCAACAACTTCCTCGAGACACAGACACCTGCCACACCCGTCAGCCATCCCATCGATGCCGCGCAGGACTACATCGGCTATCTGCTGCAACGCGAAAGCCAACAGGGGCAGAAGAGGCAGGAGTCGCTTCCCCTCAACGGCGGCGGCATCGTCGAGGACTTTCTGGAGCAAGAGCCTGGGAGAATCGTTCTCGACGACAGCACAGAAAACGCCCCCGAAGAGCCTCAGGCAAACGAGAGCAAAAAGCCGCAAAACGACAATAATAACGAAATTCTGACTGAAATAATGGCCGGAATTTACATCAAACAAGGCAAATATGAGAACGCAGTGAAAATTATCCGGCAACTTTCCTTGAAATATCCAAAAAAAAATCGTTACTTTGCAGACCAAATTCGCTTCTTAGAGAAACTAATAATAAATAATAAACACAAATAACACATGTACACATCTATCGTTATCCTGATTGTACTGGCCTCCATCCTCATGTGCCTCATCGTACTGATTCAGGAATCCAAAGGCGGCGGTCTGGCTGCCGACTACTCCAACAACAACCAGATTCTGGGTGCACCCAAGACAACCAACTTCATCGAAAAGGCAACATGGTTCCTCGCCGGCACAATGATTTTCCTCAGCGTCATCAGCGTAGCATGTCTGCCCGGTGCAAACCACAACGACTCTGTCATCATGCAGCAGGCCATAGAGCAGGCAGCCACCAATCCCGGCAATGTGCCCGCTATGGAACAGCCCGCAGCTACTGAAGCTCCCGCAGAAGCACCAGCAGAGTAATCTTGCAAAAAACACATTCAAACCTCCCCTGTCCCAAAGAGGGGAGGCTTTTTTGTTTATGAACAACGCACTTCTCATAGCTGACAGTGGTTCGACAAAGACGGACTGGATATACGTCGCCCCCGACGGGACAGAGACCGAACTGCACACCGACGGCATCAATCCCGCGCGCGACACGCGCGTATATATATATAATGTAGTCCGCCAACTGCTGACAGAGACCCTCTCTAACTCTCCCTTAAAGGGAGAGAACAATGACTCCCTCCCTTTAAGGGAGGGCTGGGGTGGGTCCATTTTCTTCTACGGTGCAGGATGCATCGCACCCTTCAGCCAGACGGTGCAGAGCGTCATCAGTGAACTGCTGCCAGGATGCTCGGTCCAGGTGGAGAGCGACCTGCTGGGAGCAGCCCGCGCCCTTTGCGGACATGACCCCGGCATTGCCTGCATCCTTGGCACAGGCTCCAACAGCTGCCTCTACGATGGCAAGGACATCGTGATGCACACGCCGCCATTAGGCTACATTCTGGGCGACGAAGGCAGCGGCTCCATGCTGGGCAAGACACTGCTGAACGGACTCTTCAAGGGATTGCTGCCCCAAGAGCTTAAACAGGCGTTCTGCGACAAATACGACATGACGCTGCCCGACATCATCCAGCATGTCTATCGCCAGCCTGCCGCCAACACGTTCCTAGCTTCGCTTGTGCCATTCATTGTTGAGCATCGCGCACATCCTGCCATCCATGACATGCTGATCAGTGCTTTTCGCCTGTTCTTCGAGCGTAACATCACCGTTTATCAGCACCGGGAAATGCCTGTAAACTGCGTGGGAGGCATCGCGCAACAGTTCACCGAAGAGATTCGTGAGGCAGCCGCCGCAGAAGACATGCAAATAGGCCGAATCCTGCGCCGCCCCATTGAAAGCATTGTACAATATCATCTTTGCGAACGCTGAACATTGTACTATCTTGCAGAAAACGCTGAAACATGCTAAACAACATAAGGGAAAGGCTTGCAACATGCATAAAAATGCCATACCTTTGCAACCGTTATCCTGAAAACAATCTTTTTACCTTAAACAAAAGCTAATACCAATGGGAAGAGAGCAGCTGTGAAGCCACTCTCTTCTTTCTTTATAAAACCATGAGCTTTAGACTATGGACTATGAACTATGAACTATGAACTATGAACTATGGACTACAAACTGACACTCGAGGTTTGCTGTGCTGACTTGCATAGCGTCCGCGCTGCCATAGAGGGCGGTGCACATCGTGTAGAGCTGTGCCAGGCGCTTGGTTTGGACGGACTGACACCATCGGCGGGCATGATTGAGACGGCTGTCGGAATGGGCATCCCTGTCCAAGTGCTCATACGCCCCCGAGAAGGCGACTTCGTTTACGACGAGGACGAAGTGCTCTGTATGCAGCGCGACATACGCCATGCCAAGCGGCTGGGCGTGCACGGCGTTGTGATTGGAGCCTTAAAGCCCGACGGCAGCATCGACAGCGAGACAGTTCGCCGCCTTGTCTCTGAAGCCGAAGGCCTTAGCATCACCTTCCATCGTGCCTTCGATGTCTGTGCGCAGCCTTTGGAGGCTTTGGAGCAGATTATCGCTTTGGGCTGCCATCGTCTGCTCACCTCTGGGCAAGCCCCCACAGCCGAGCAAGGCATCCCCTTCCTCCGAAAACTCGTAGAGCAGGCAGCAGGACGCATCAGCATCATGCCAGGTGCAGGCGTCAACCCTCAGAACGCCTATCGCATCCTCTCCGAAACCGGTGCCCGCGAGATACACGGTTCCCTGCGCAGCAGCGGCCACACCGACCCCGAGCAAGTACGTGCAGTAGTAAAAGCTATCGTCCAGCCAGCTTGGCTGGCTTAACTTCCAGCACATAGTGCTTAACTTCATTTTATAACTCCCGAAACTTAAATAAATTTCACCATGCATTCCTTAAGAGAACTTTACCGCATTGGCATCGGCCCGTCGAGCAGTCACACGATGGGGCCGCAAGCCGCAGCCATCCAGTACCTTGAGCGTCATCCCGAGGCCACAGCATTCGATGTCACGCTCTACGGTTCCCTCGCCGCCACGGGCAAAGGCCACATGACCGATGTCGCCATTCTCCGTGTCCTCGAACCCAAGGGGAGTGTCACCCTGCACTGGGAGCCAACCGTCTTCCTGCCTTTCCATCCCAATGGGATGAAGTTTGCCGTGCGTCAGCCGGACGGCTCGCTCTTCGACGAATGGACAGTATATAGCGTCGGCGGCGGAGCACTCTCGGAAGGGGAAGAAGCCTCCCCCCTATCCCTCCCAAAAGGAGGGGAGAAATACCCGCTGACTACCATGAAGGCAATCATGGCGTGGTGCCAAGAGACGGGACACGCTTTCTGGGAATATGTGGAGCAGTGCGAAGGGCCGGAAATCTGGGACTATCTGCGTGAGGTTTGGCGCGTCATGCAGGAAGCCGTAGAGCGCGGTATCGACCACGAAGGCGTTCTCCCAGGCCCACTCGGTCTGCAGCGCAAGGCTCCCATCTACTACACCAAAGCCAAAGGCTATAAGGCCAACCTGCAAAGCTCCGGCCTTGTCTATGCCTACGCCCTTGCCGTCAGCGAAGAGAATGCCTCCGGCGGACTCATCGTCACGGCTCCCACCTGCGGCTCGTGCGGTGTCCTTCCCGCTGTCCTCTACCATCTGGGGCACAACCACACCTTCTCCGAGGAGCGCATTCTCCACGCCCTTGCCACCGCCGGACTCATCGGCAATCTCGTCAAGGAGAACGCCAGCATCTCGGGTGCCGATGTGGGTTGCCAGGGAGAGGTGGGCGTAGCCAGCTCGATGGCATCGGCTGCCGCCTGTCAGCTCTTCGGCGGCAGTGTGGCACAGATTGAGTATGCAGCGGAGATGGGTTTGGAGCATCACCTCGGCATGACGTGCGACCCCGTCTGCGGTCTTGTGCAGATTCCCTGCATCGAGCGCAACGCCTTCGCCGCCGCCCGCGCCCTCGACGCCAACTTCTACGCCTCGCTGTCCGACGGCCAGCACCGCGTCAGCTTCGACCGCGTCGTGCGCGTCATGAAGCAGACCGGCAAAGACCTGCCCTCCCTCTACAAGGAAACCTCCGAAGGCGGCCTGGCCAAACTCAGCGAGGACTAAACGACTGTCTGATTACAGGGCTGCGTCAAGATACAGTTAGCATTATAGAACAACGGATTTCACGGATTAAACGGATTTCAGTGCTGTTAGTATTCAGCAAATAATCCGTATAATCCGTGAAATCCGTTGTCGTTTATAATGACACAGCCTCATTATTGCAGGTGTCGCCACCTGCCAGCAATCACAAAGAGTTCTTTGTGTTATTCCCAAATAGACCAGGCGCTTTCCTTTGCGTCGGGGTCAACTTCACCATCTTCGTCAACGCCGCCATAGCCAATGTTGATGCCATCACTGCCGCTTGTGACGCTGGAAGCAAGTATCTGTTCTGCTTGAGCCTGCATGATGTTCAGGCAAGGGATGATATATGTCTTTTTCATTGCCTAATCAAATTAAAAATTAAGAAAGAAGAGTTAAGAATTAGAACAACACCTTGCGGCCATTCACGATGTTCACGCCTTTCTGCATCTTGCCGATGCGCTGACCTGCGAGGTTGTAGATAGAACTATCATCTTTCAACTTTCCATTTTCAATTTCAGATATGTCCGTCTCAATGTCGTCAATGAACATCTTCACACCGAAATCTGTTTCTTTATCGAGCACCGCACCCAGTTCAAACCAACCACGGAAAGCCTTGATATTGGTCTTTCCTGTCGAATAGTAGAACTTCTCACTGCTGATGAACAAGCCATCTTCAGGTACTTTGGTCTTTACGAAGGTGCCCGTGAAAGCGCCCGGTGTTTCATACTCATCGCTCTTGTTGACATCTGTCACAGCTTCAACCAATGTGCAATCATCTACTTCGAAGCTGGTAATATCCTGTGATGTCTTGATGAGGAACGGTTTGCCGCCTGTCATGGGTTTGCGGGCAGACATTGTGTAGGTCGTGAAGTTGATGGTGATGGCATCAGGGGTGACATCCTCTTCGTCCTCATATTCCACTTCAAAGCCGCTGAACTCCGCCAACTGAACATCACTGCCGAACACTGCTTCTGCCTTTGCCTTGGTAAGAGTGAAAGGCAGGACGATGGTGCTCCACTGATTGGCATTGATGGTGCGCGTCATGCGGATGTCGGCTTTATCGCCTGCCGTGTATGTGGGCAGTGTCGTGCTGTTCTCGTCGAACTTGATGCGCCCGTCGTCTGGCTCGTCGATGGTGACTGTAAAGGTTGCGTCAGCCACGTCATGTATCGTGCCGTTCTCTGCGGAGATAATGCCGTTCAGTAGTTTCCCTTCCAGTACTTCGCCGACTTCCACTGCACCAACCACCTTCAGACGGAACGTCACCAGTATGCCCGTCGGCCCGTTGATGGGATTGCTATTGGCTGTCAGACATCCCACCTTCAGGTAGCCGCCATCGATGTTGGGTGTGATGGTCGGTGTATCGTCGTAGCAGTCGCCTGCGGTGAAGGTGATGTTCGTCTTTCCATTCTTCTCGTAAGTTACAAAGGCCAGTTCCTCTGGTACTTGCAGCCAGAAGGTGTAGCCCGAGCAGGTACTGCCCTCGTCCAAGGAGAATCTCACCACAACATCAGCTTCTCCGTTCTGAGGCAGCATGATATTATCAACGCTGAACGTGTCGTCAGCGAATGTGCTGCCCGCAAAGGCGAGCATGGTACAAATAAGTAAAAGAGTCCCTTTCATATTCTTATTCCTTTTTTCATTTGTTTCTTATTTGTTTATTGCGGTTCTTTCTCGTCCCATGCCTTTACTGCTTGAGGTGAGAGGCTGTCCGTCTTGCCTACCAGGAAGTTGACAATGGTCACAGCGTCGCCGATGTCAATCTGTCCGTTATGATTCGTGTCGGCGGTTTTCTCCACGAAGCTCGACGACTCTTTGCCCACTAAATAGTTCACGATGCTCACGGCATCGCCGATGTCCACGCCGTCATTGCCGTTCACATCGCCATACAAATAGAAACGACCTGTCACCACAACATCATGAGCAGGCATCGTTTCAGGAATCTCACTCCAACCAGAGAAGATGTAGCCATCTTTCGTCGGAGCCGCCTCGGGTGTAATGGCCGTTCCATAAGCCACAGATGATGTCTTGTAAATCTTACCATCAACCAGATACGTCAATGTGTACAATGTGTTGATGGCGAACGATACATCAGAAAGTTTAACAGCCTGAGAGGAAGCTGTGGAGAAAAGGATGTTGCTGATAGTTGCCTGTCCGCTAACGAAGTCTGCCGTCGAAGCGAGTTTCAGCGTTACCAACGTACCACCCGTACCGCTAATGGGAGTGAGCGAGAATGACGTGGAGGTCACGCGGTAAGTATTGGACTCTATTCGTCCAATCGTTAGCACTTGTTCTTCGTCCATAATGCGCGATGAGAGCGCACAGCCAGCTTTGTCAATACCGACACCCTCTGGCAGTGTCAAGTCCATTTGGAAGGCCACAAGGTCAGCATGTTCATTGCTGAGGGCAATCTCTATGGCCGCAGAACTGCTTGCCACGAGAACGGGAGCCTCCACACTGAGCTGCTCTGCGGGAGCCACAAGGACTCCGCACAGAGCAGCAAAGATGGATAATAGTCTTTTCATCATTTCATGATAACTTTCTTACCATCAACGATGTTCACGCCGCGTTGCATCTTAGAGAGTTTGCGACCTTGCAGGTCGTAGATTGCACCGCTGGTTTCTGTTTCTTGCATGGACATGACACCCGTCTCCTGGTCGATGCCGATAACATCAAGCGTATAGTCATTGCCTCTGGTATCGAAGAAATGGACATCGCTGATTTCGACTTCTACATTAATTTCCTCTTCCAAGACGAAGGAAAGCAGCTCACCTTCCGTACCCTGGAATGTGTTGTTCGAGATGGACAAAGCAGCCACACGGTAGTGTCCGTCTTCCACCTTATTATATAATAACTGGTGCTTCTGCTTGCGCTGACTGTTAAGCATCATCTTGGCGATATTGGCACCTTCCGGCACATAGAGGTCGAACTGGAAGGCTGTGTAAGCACGTCCGTTGGTCAGGTTCAGAGCGACTGTCTTGCCGTCCTTCGTCAGACTCAGGGCATCGGCAACTACGTTCTGTTCTGGAGCAAGCATCTCCTTCACAAAGTTCTGGTCGCCGGCAATGTAGTTAACCAATGTCACAGCATCACCGATGTTTAGCAGGTTATCAAAATTCAGGTCTGCCAGTTTCTCGCGGAACTTCACCGATGGTGTTGCCACCACGAAGCGGGCTATATCCACAACATCTACCACATCCACTTCATCATCCGTGTTCACGTCGCCATACAGATAGAACCCACCTGTCACCACCACATCGTATGCAGGCATCGTCTCCGCCAGTTCGCTCCAACCTCCAAAGGTATATCCATCCTTCGTAGGTTCGGCCTCGGGTGTCAGTTCTGTACCATATACCACAGAAGAAGTCTTAAAGACCTCACCGTCAACAATGTATGTCAAGTTATAGCTGTTGATGGTGAACGAGCCAGTCACAACTACATCCTGTGCAGGCATCGTTTCAGGAATCTCACTCCAGCCACCAAATGTAAAGCCTTCCTTTGTGGGTTCTTCTGCACTCAGAGTTGTGCCATATTCCACTGTATCGGTCTTATAAACTTCACCATCCACTATATAGGTTAAGGTGTATGAATTTACAGAGAAACTACCTGTCACCACAACATCATGTGCAGGCATGGTTTCGGGTAGTTCGCTCCAACCAGAGAAGGTGTAGCCTTCCTTCGTAGGTTCTTCCTCTGCTGTAAGAGCGGTGCCATATTCCACAGTATAAGTTTTATAGACCTCATCATCAACCGTGTATGTCAGTTTGAACTCACGCACTATATCTATGTTGAATGAAACATCGTCCATCTCAATTCTCTTGGAGTCGGCTGTAGAGAAACGGATGTTACTAATTGTAGCCTGACCGTCATCGCTATCCTCTGTTGTCGTAAGCTTCAGGGTAATCAGGGTGCCGTTGTTACCACTTATGGGCGTGAGCGAAAGGGAGGAAGATGTCAAACGATAAGCACCGTTCTCCAACTTACCTATAGTTAGTTCCTGCTCCTCATCGGTAATGCGGGAGGATAGTGAACAACCCGTCTTGTCAAGACTAACACCTTCGGGTAGTGTCAAATCCATCTGGAAAGCCACAATATCCGTATCTGAATTGCTCACTTCTATCTCCATCATCGTTGAGCCACCAACAGCAATCATTTGGTCTTTCACATCTACACAATTGTATTCGATGATTTCCCCAAAATCTTTCCAAACATCTGCTGCTTTATATAAAACCTTGCTTCCTCTGGGTACATATAGAGAAACATTAGAATAATCCATCCCCGAAAACACATCTGGAGTAACTGCCATGGGAATATCCGCTCCCATTATTATTGTTGAGAGGGGGCAGCAAGAAAACGCATAACGACCTATGGATGTTACTGTTTTGGGAATGGTTACAGAGGTTAAGCTCATACAGCCGTCGAATAGGCCATCCTCAATCTTCGTGACACCATTAGGAATCTTAATGGAGTTTAGTTTTTGGCACATAAGAAAAGCCTGATATCCTATGTATGTAATGCTATCAGGTAAAGTTACGGATATTAGATTATAACACTGTCGAAAGGCGTCTGAACCGATGGAGGTAACGCTCGCAGGAATTGTAATGGTCGTCAGAGCCTCACAGCCCATGAATGCTCCATAATCTATGCTGGTAATACTGTTGGGGATGTTGACAGAAGCCAACCTTCCACAACCAGCGAATGTCCTATCACCGATAGAGGTCATCGTGTTGGGGATGTTTACAGAAGTCAACATGTTACATCCAGAAAATGCGTAAGCATCAAAGTTGGTAACACTCTGTGGTATAATGAGGGAACCTTGACCACTACAACCAGAAAAGGCCCACCTACTGATGCTTGTAACATCCTCAGGAATGACAGTATTCTCACAACCTTTAATTAGCGTATTGGAGGCGGTTTCAATAATTGCATTACAACCATTGCGAGAGTCATAAATTGTATTACCTTCATCTACCACAATAGATGCCAAAGCACTGCATCCTTCAAATGTGCCAGGGTGAATGTATGAAACACTTTCAGGAATAGTGATTGCTGTAAGGCTACGACAATTTTTGAATCCAGAAACGCTCGTTACACTATTAGGAATCGTGATTGTTGTAAGGCCGTAACAATCATTGAATGCCTCTAGAATTATCGTTACACTATTAGGAATAGTAATAGAAATAAGTCCGGTACATCCCGCGAAACCTCGAACAGTAATAACCCCTTCTGGTATTATTGTATTCATACACCCTTCAATTAGGGTGTTAGAGGCTGTTTCTATAATCGCGTTGCACCCATTTCGAGAATCATATACCGTGTTTCCTTCTTCCACTTCTATAGATGTAAGGGCACTGCAATAATCGAATGCGCCATTGGAAATGTTGGTAACAGTTTCGGGAATAGTGATCGATGTTAGGCGACTACACCCCCAAAAAGCCCTCTCACCAATTGTTGTTAAGCCCTTAGAAAGGGTGATAGATGTTAGACCTGAACAATCGTAAAAGGCATAATTGCGGATAGCTACTACCTCATAATTCTTTTCATTGTAAGTAACACTTTGCGGAATAATTACAGAACCTGATTTATAACACTTAGCGACAATTGCCTGTGTCCCCCAAAAATCGTAATAGATTCCATCAATCTCGGCATCGTATGCCATTGCCGTTAAGGAAAAGAGTTGCGCGAGGAGCGCGAAAAGGAAAGGTTTTAGTTTCATAGATAGTAAGTTTTTCCTTGCCCTTTCAGTTCCTCCAAGAGCAGTTATTAGATGTGTGAAGCGTGGAACTGTATCCACTTCTCCACTGTGTGGTCCTGAGAAAACCTTGTACAAGAGATGTGGCTGGTAGTCCACGCTTACGCATGGAAGCCATCATGTCCTCTTGCTGTACTAGAAATTTCTCAGGTTTCACAGTGCAAGACGAGCATAACGCTTCGTTTATTATCGATAAGTGTTCGTGCCAGACCGCTGTGTGGCACAAATCCGTTGCAAATATATGAATTATTAAGGGATTAGCAAAGAAATGCAAAAGAAAATTGGTGGAAAAACAAAAAAAGCATCCACACGGATGCTTTTTTCTTGTTCTAAAGGGCCAGATACGTGCCCCTATGGATTCGGGTATTCTTTATCAATGCCTCTTGGAAGGAAATAGCCTTTGATACAATTAGGATTACATACACAAATCTGTATGTGATTTTTCTCCGCAAAGCCTGCATTGGGGTACAACGGCCTACCTTCCCAGAAAACACCACGCACAGAGTCGTATGCACGCTTGTTGGCTTCACGATTTACCCTGTGCATCATCTCTATCACATAGCAATCGAGTTTCCTTAGTAATAAATCTTCTGAACCACCTATTGGCTTATTCTCCGGAAGCTTCTCGCCGGAGATTCGACAGTACTCAACGGCCAGTTCATAGGATTTCTTCAGTTCACGTAAATAAGCTGTGTCTGTGAGGTCAAAGCAGTAACCCAAATCAATGACAGCGCCAATAACGGCAGGATTCTTGACACCTGAGTTTGGCCGTTTAGATAAGGCCTCAGCCCACTCCAATGCCCGTTCTTCGTTGTTCTCCCAAAAATAGATTCCGCTGCCAAGCCAATCATAATCATTAGTACTAGCAAGAAGATTCTCCTTTCCAGCAATTACTTTATCAACAACAGATTGGTCGCAGCCATGAAAACCTATAGTCAGATTAGGGCGATTGGCATATAGTCCTCTTTTCATCTAAACATAGGATTAAGACGTCCTTTTGCATCGGCAAGTCCCGCCTCATGCATCCACTTGATAGCGTTCTCCTTAGATGACAGAATACTCTTGATAACTGCATCTATTCGTTCTTCTCTGTTATGTTCAAACTCTGGCATATTCACCTCACCTTCCTGTTGTTTCTTATATATAAGACCGCCCGCTCACCCACTTGTGGGCTAAGTGCGGTGATGCAAAGGTATGAATAATTAAGGAAACAGCAAAGAAATACAAAAGAAATTTGCTGGAAACAAAAAAAAAGCATCCACGCGGATGCTTTTCTCTTGTTCTAAAGGGTCAGATACGTGCCCTTATGGATTCGGGATATGTCAACAACACAAACTATGCCTCGAAGAAGATGTCTTCCTGTGCCTTGCGCGTCTTGGTGGGTACTTCTGTGGCGGCGGGATAGCCGATGGGGATGATGACGACGGGTTCTTCCGTCTCTGGCATCTGGAAGAGCTGGTGGCAGCGTTGGGCATCGAAATTGCAAACCCAGCAGGTGCCAAGCCCTTGCTCTGTGGCTGCCAGACAAAGGTGCTCCACAGCAATGGCCACATCGATGTCGCCATGATGCTTGCCATCTGCCCGCACCCATTCCTGCTCGTGCAGCACGGAGGCCAGGATGTATAGCGGAGCCTCGTTGAACCAAGGGCGTGCATAGCAGGACTGAAGCTTCTCCCTACCCTCCGCGCTGCGGACGATGCGGAACTTCCAAGGCTGCTTGTTGACTGCGGAAGGCGCCAGACGCACACATTCCTTGATATACTCCAACTTCTCTTCCTCGACGGGCTTGTCGAGATAAGCGCGGCAGCTGTAGCGGCTGCGAACCAAAGAAATCAATTCATAATTCATAGTGCATAGTGCATAATTCATAGTTAACCTTGCAGGATTCTCTTGAGGACGACAGTGGCGGAGATTTCGCGGTTGGCGGCCTCGGGAATGACGAGGGAGGTGGGAGCCTCAATGACATCGTCAGTGACTATCATGCCGCGACGCACGGGCAGGCAGTGCATGAACTTGGCGTTGTTGGTCCAGCTCATGTGCTCGGCATCGACCGTCCAATGCATCATCTGATGGTAGTCGTGCAGTATCTTTCCGTAGTCTTCGGGACGGGTCACGCCCGGGCAGCTCCAATTCTTGGCATAGATGAAGTCCGCGCCCTCGAAGGCTTTCCGCTGGTCGTATTCCACATGTGCGCCCGCCACGAAGCGTGGGTCAAGCTCGTAGCCTTCGGGGTGGGTGATGACAAAATCGACATCAGCAGCCAGCATCCACTGGGCAAAGCTGTTGGGAACAGCCTGCGGCAGGGACTTGGGATGCGGCGCCCAAGTGAGGACGACCTTGGGAAGCCCCCCTCTATCTCCCCCCAGGGAGGGAGTACCCAGTCGAGTCCCCTCCCCCTTGGGGGAGGTTGGGAGGGGGCTGTTCTCCTCAATTGTTATCAAGTCGGCAAAGGCCTGCAGGGGGTGCACGGTGGCGGTCTCCATGGCGAAGACGGGCTTGCCGCTGTACTGCACGAACTGGTTGTAAACGGTTTCGGCATAGTCGTAGTCACGGTCGGTGAGGCCAGCGAAGGAACGGATGCCGATGACATCGCAGTAGCTGCCCATAACGGGGATGGCTTCCAGCAGATGCTCGCTCTTGTCGCCATCCATGATGACACCGCGCTCCGTCTCCAGCTTCCAAGCTCCCGCATTGACATCAAGCACAATGACGTTCATGCCGAGGTTCATGGCTGCTTTCTGCGTGCTGAGGCGCGTGCGCAAGCTGTTGTTGAAGAACACCATGAGCAGAGTCTTGTTCTTGCCCAAAGTATCATACTTGTAGCGGTCTGCCTTTATCTCTTGGGCTTCTGCAAGCGCTTGCTTCAAGTCGCCCAAATCCTGTACATTAAGAAAACTCTTCACAATTTACTATTTGACGATTTACTATTTACTATTTATTATTCTTCTCTCTTCGGTGAGGGGCTGGAGGCGAGGCTTCTTTCCCTTATCTCTACGCGGCGAATCTTGCCGCTGATGGTCTTGGGCAGTTCATCCACGAACTCGATGATGCGGGGATACTTGTAGGGAGCCGTCTCCTGCTTGACGTGTGTCTGTAGTTCCTTTATCAGTTCGGGGCCTTCCTTGCCCCGATAGGAATCGGCGAGTACGATGGTGGCCTTCACCACGATGCCCCGGACCTCGTCGGGTGCTCCTGTGATGGCACATTCCACAACGGCAGGGTGCGTCATCAGCGCACTCTCCACCTCGAAGGGGCCTATGCGGTAGCCGCTGCTCTTGATGACATCGTCGCTGCGCGAGACGAACCAAAAGTAGCCGTCCTCGTCGTAATAGACCACATCCTTGGTATAATAGACTCCGCCATGATAGCTCTTCTCCGTTAGTTCCTGCTGGCGGTGGTACTCCTTGAAGAGTCCCAAAGGCTTGCCTTCTTCAGCATGGATGACGAGCTGTCCGTGCTCGCCTGGCTTGCAGGGATTGCCCTCATTATCTATCACACTCACGGGGAACTGCGGATTGGGCAGGCCCATAGAGCCAGGCTTAGGCTCGACGAACGGATAGGTGCCCAGCACCAGAGTGGTCTCTGTCTGTCCGTAGGCCTCATATATCATAATGCCAGTCTTCTTCTTCCACTCCATGAAGACCTTCGGGTTGAGGGCTTCACCTGCGGTGGTGCAGTAGCGAAGGTTGGAAAGGTCGTATTTGGTGAGGTCTTTGCGAATCATAAAGCGATAGACCGTAGGCGGCGCACAGAAGGATGTCACCTTGAAGTCTTGCATCACCGTCAGCATCTTTTCTGCGTCGAAATGTCCCTCGAAGTCATAGATAAAGACCGTCGCCCCGCAAATCATCTGCCCATAGAGTTTCCCCCAGACAGCCTTGCCCCAACCCGTATCGGCAACGGTGAGGTGCAGGGAAGTCTCATCCACATTGTGCCAATACTTGGCAGTCAAGATGTGGGCGAGGGGGTAGGAATGGTCGTGCATCACCATCTTGGGTTCGCCGCTGGTGCCGCTGGTGAAGTAGAGCAGGAAGTCGTCTGTCACTTTGTTCTGCCCCTTCTGGCTCCTGAACTTGGGTGCCATCATCACGCCCTGCCAGTAGTTGTCCCAGTTCTGCGGAACGGCAGGGCCTATGGATATGCAGTGCTTCAACGACGGACAGTAGGCACGTGCGCGGATGACATTCCTGAGCACCACGACATCGCCCACAGCCACAATAGCCTTGATGTCGGCCTGATGGCAACGGTAGATGATGTCCTTGTCGGTAAGAAGATGTGTGGCAGGGATAACGACTGCCCCTATCTTGTGCAGTGCCACCATCGTAAGCCACCACTCTACCCTGCGCTTCAGGATGAGCATCACACTGTCGCCCCTCCCTATGCCCAACGTGAGGAAGTAGGATGCCACATTGTCTGAAAGACGCTTGTACTCGGAATAGTTGATATGCTTCACGTCGCCTCTGTCGTTAGTCCAGAGGATGGCTTCCTTCTCGGGTTCTGCCTCAGCGTAGGCATCCACGACGTCGTACCCGAAGTTAAAGTCCTCGGGCACCACCACCTTGAAGTTTGCCATGAAGTCGGCATAGTCCTTGAACTGCGTCTGCTTTAGGAACTTCTCTAACATCTTATCATTTACCATTTAATCATTTAATCATTTACCATTTCAGGACGGCAGCTGGTAGCTAAATCCTCCCTCCTCCTCGGGGGAGGGTTGGGGAAGGGGCTAACTTCTCACCTGTCCATTTCCATTGATGAGCCACTTGTAGGTGGTCATCTCTTCGAGCGCCATAGGACCGCGAGGGCCGAGCTTCTGTGTCGAGATGCCAATCTCTGCACCCAAGCCGAACTGTGCACCGTCGGTGAAGCTGGTGGGCGCATTGACATAGACGCAGGCGGCATCCACCATCTGCTGGAAGCGGGAAGCCGTCTGACCGTTCTCCGTGATGATGCATTCGCTATGCCCAGAGCCGTAGCGGGCAATGTGTGCCAATGCTTCGTCGAGGCTGTCAACCACCCGGAGCGACAGCTTGTAGTCCATCCACTCCGTACCCATTGCCGCCTCGTCCGTAACAATTTCCACACGTCCCTCCATCGGGGCAAGCAAGGCGGGGATGTCGGCCGCGCGGTCGCGATGAACCAGCAGACAGTCGAGCGCGTTGCAGACGCTCACACGCCGCATCTTGGCATTGCAGATGATGCGACGCCCTTTCTCCAGGTCGCCATCCTTGTCGAAATAGGCATGTACCACGCCTGCGCCTGTCTCGATGACCGGCACACGGGCATTGTCGCGCACAAAGTCGATGAGCTTCCTGCCGCCTCGCGGGATGACGAGGTCAACACTGCCTACAGCGCCAAGCAGTTCCGCTGTAGCCTCATGAGTGGGCGGCATCAGCGTCACCACATCAGGGCAAATGCCTGCCTCGCGAAGCACATCGTGGATGAGCGACACGATGGCACGGTTGCTTTCCTCTGCACTGCGGCTTCCCTTCAGAATGCAGGCATTCCCGCTCTTGAAGCAAAGGGAAAAGACATCGAAGCAGACGTTGGGACGTGCCTCGAAGATAATGCCAATGACACCGAAAGGAACACTGATACGCCGCAGATAAAGGCCATTGGCAAGAATCCGCTCCTTGCTGGCGATGCCAAGAGGCGACGGCAGCCTGGCCACGTTGCACAGGTCTGCAGCAATTCCGGCGATACGTTCTGGCGTAAGCAGCAAGCGGTCGTAGAGAGGGTCGCTTGGTTCGAGCTTCTGCAAGTCTATGGCATTGGCAGCAAGCAGCTGTGCCGTGGCTGCTTCGGCACAGTCGGCAATGCGCCGAAGCACATCGTTTCGCTGCTCGTCCGTCAGGAGCATCAGCTCCCGGCTTGCCTGTTTTATCGGTTCGAAGTCCATTCCGTATGTATTGTTTCCTCTGGCTTTTCTGCCAAATCTATCAATATGTTGTTCCTGTTTCCGTTGGCAACAATCACCTTTATGCCTGTGGCTGCCACACTGCAGGCTGTCTTATACTTGGAGGCCATTCCGCCACGACCGGCCGTGCTCTTTTCCGACTGAATGTAGCGGGACAAGTCATCGTCCGGCTTGATGGTGCGGATGACCTCGCTGCCAGGTTCCGAGGGATTGCCGTTGTAGAGGCCATCAACGCCTGTGAGCAGCACAAGCGTCTGCGCCCCAACCATCTTGGCAATCAGGCCGGACAGCTCGTCGTTGTCCGTGAACATCAGTTCCTCGATGCTTACCGTGTCGTTCTCATTGACAATGGGCAGCACGCCATTCTCCAGCATCACCTCCATGCAAGCCCTTTGGTTCTGATAGGAGCGTTCGCTTTGAAAGTTCTCCTTCGTGGTGAGGACTTGCCCTATATGGATGTTGTACTCGCGGAAGAGGTCGTAGTAGAGGTTGATGAGTTTCACCTGCCCCATTGCCGAAAAGAGCTGACGCTGCTCGACAGAATCCAGCAGATGGTCAACCTGCAACTCATTGCGACCGCAAGCCACTGCACCGCTTGTGACAAGCACAACGTCATAGTTGTGCCAGCGCAGCCAGGCAATCTGGTCAACAAGCGACGACATGCGGGTGATGTCGAGCTTGCCTTTGTCCGTGGTGAGCACATTGCTGCCCACCTTCACAACGATTCTTCTTTTCACTTTTTCACCTTTTTACCTTTTCTCTTTTTTACCTTTTCACCCTTTTAACTTTTCACCTTTTCACTTCAGTCCTGCCTTAAGGCAGCGTATTACTGCCGAGTTGAAAGCGGCATGATCCAGTTCGTTCAATCCTTTGATGGTGATGCCGCCAGGAGTTGTCACCTTGTCGATAGCTGCCTCCGGGTGAAGTCCCGTTTCCCGAAGCATCGTGACGGCTCCCTGCATGGTCTGCATGGCTATCTCCTTTGCTTCGTCGGGATAGAAGCCCATTTCTACGCCGCCTTCCATCATGGCACGCAGGAAGCGCACGACGTAGGCAATGCCGCAGCCTGCCATCATCATGCCGGCAGCCATCTGTCGCTGGGGAACGACCTTGCACAATCCCACTCTGCCGAAAAGTTCTGCTGCCGTCTCTGCTTGCTCTGCCTCCTCGACGAAGGTCATACTCTCGCCAAACTCAGCAGCGATGTTGGGCATGGCATAGACATCAATTCTTTCATGGCGGACACCTGCTGCAACGGAGATAAGCAGTTTATCCCTCAACTCAGGGGTTATCTCCGCAATGACTTGCTCCACAAGCCAAGGTTTGACGGCAAGCACCACGACATCTGCACCCTGAACAGCCTTTTTATTATCAAGCATGGCTGTAATGCCAGGGCAGATTTCCTTGAGGCGGTCGAGTGTCTGCTGCGTTCGGGCAGTGACAGTGAGGCACGTCGCCATGCCAGCCTTTGCCCAGCCCTTCACAAGGGCACCGCCCATGTTACCTGCTCCAATAACTGTTACCTTCATTCTTATAATACTGCTTTTAATCTTTCCACGAAACTGTCTGCTTCGGCCTTTGTCAAACAGAGAGGCGGCAACAGACGGAGCACGTTTGTGCCTGAGCAGCCAGTGAAGCAATGCTGTTCGCAGACGAGGCGCTGGCGGGGTTCCTTGTAGGGGATGTCAAGCTCTATGCCTATCATCAAGCCTCGTCCACGCACCTCCACTACATGAGGCAGCTGTGCGTCGCGAATAGTCTGTATCAGGTACTCGCCCACCTCTGCGGCATTCTCCACGAGCCGTTCGCTCTCGATGATGTCGAGCACGGCAAGGGCACCAGCACAAGCCAGATGGTTGCCGCCGAAGGTTGTGCCAAGCTGACCATAGACGGGGGTGAACTTCGGGGAAATGAGCACTGCGCCCATCGGGAAGCCGTTGCAGATGCCCTTAGCCACCGTGATGATGTCGGGCTTCACGCCGAGGTGCTGATGGGCGAAGAACTTGCCGCTGCGTCCGTAGCCGCATTGTATCTCGTCGCAGATGAGCACCGTATTGTGCTCATCGCACAACTTGCGAAGAGCCTGCAAGAAGCCAGCCTCGACCATGCGGATGCCGCCCACGCCCTGAATGCACTCCAAGATACAAGCACACACATCGCCCTTCTCTATCTCCTGTTCCCATGCCCTAATGTCGTTGAGGGGCAGATAGGTGACGTGTCCGTTCGCATTGATGGGAGCGATAATCTTGGGGTTGTTGGTTGCCTCGACAGCCAATGAAGTTCTGCCATGAAAAGCCTTCTCCAAGGAAAGCACACGGGTACGTCCATTATAGAAAGATGCCAATTTCAAGGCATTCTCGTTGGCTTCGGCACCAGAGTTGATGAGGAAGAGGCTGTAGTCATCGTAGCCGCAGACCTTGCCAAGGCGTCGCGCAAGCTCCTTCTGCAAAGAGTTCTGCACGGAGTTGCTGTAGAAGCCCAGCTTTTGCAACTGCCCCGTTATTGCCTCCACATAATGCGGATGGCAGTGTCCCACGCTAATGACGGCATGACCGCCGTAGAGGTCAAGGTACTCCTGACCTTCCGTGTCCCACACGGTGCAACCTTTGCCACGGGCAATAGTCACATCCATCAGGGGATATACATCAAATAGTTCCATTTCACTTTTTTGCTTTTCGTTATTGCGTTATAACGTCATATCGTTATGACGAATCAGAAGGCTGACGCTTTCAATCGCAGGCCTTCTGTCTCATCGAGGCCGAACATGAGGTTCATGTTCTGCACTGCCTGCCCGACGGCGCCCTTCAGCAGGTTGTCGATGCAGCTCACCATCAAAAGCTGGTCCTCGTATTTCTCCACATAAACGAGAGCCTTGTTGGTGTTCACCACCTGCTTCATGTCGGGGCTTTTGGTAACAAAGTGCGTGAAAGCAGCGTCCTTGTAATAATCGGCATAGATGCGCTGTACCTCTTCTAGCGGCAAGTCGCATTTGGCGTATGCCGTCACGAAGATGCCGCGCGTGAAGCAGCCGCGCTGGGGGATGAAGAGCACACGGCCGTCATAACCAGGACAAAGCTCCTGCACCGTCTGGTTTATCTCCAAGAGATGCTGGTGCGTGAAAGTCTTATAGACGGAGATGTTGTCGTTGCGCCAAGAGAAATGCGTCGTTGCACCAGGCTTCTGACCAGCCCCGGTGCTGCCCGTAATGCCATTCACATGAATATCGCCGCTGATGATGCCAGCCTTCAAAGCGGGCAGCATAGCGAGCTGTATGCAGGTGGCAAAACAGCCAGGATTGGCGAGGTGTTGAGCCGTGCGCGTTTGCTCGCGATGCGTCTCTGGAAGGCCATAGATGAAATCATGTTCGCCTGCAATGCGAAAGTCCTGAGCAAGGTCGATTATCTTGACATTTGCAGGTATGTCATGCTCCTTCAGGAACTGCTCGCTCTTGCCGTGGCCGAAGCAGAAAAAGACCACATCCACCTTGTCGAAGGGAGAGTTGAGGGTGAACCTCAACTCACAGTCGCCGAGAAGGCCTTCGTGCACTTCGCTGACAGGATTGCCGGCATTCGATTCACTATTTGCGAAAACAATCTCCACCTCAGGATGCCCAAGCAACACACGAATAAGTTCACCTCCTGTGTAACCCGCAGCACCGAGTATTCCAACTCGAAGCCTACCCCCAACCCCTCCCAAAGGGAGGGGAGAAAAGACGGCCTCCATTGTGTTGTTAGAGTTTTGGTCCATTTGTTATTATGTAATCCTTTATACTATTTAAGACGTTGTCTGTGTCTGCGATGAACTGCCCTATGATATGCTGCCTCCTAAAATGAGCACCACACTGATTCCCTTTAAGATAGCCCCATAAAACACTTTCCGCTTCTGTCGGCTTTCTCCTATTTTCATTTGCATATCCTTTCAGAAGAGAATATGTCATTGGATCTGCCATTTCATAACCGAAAGAAGTTTTATCTACCATAGGCATCTTTTATTCTCCCCTCCCTTTGGGAGGGGTTGGGGGTAGGCTTATTCCCTCTCACCTGGGTGTGCCAAATAGTAAGCTCTCAATGCCGTTGATGTCACTTTGATAAAGCCCTTGGCGTCCTCGCTTGTCCAAGCCTTTGCTGTCTCGCCATATTCGCCGAGCTTGTTCTTGACGAGGTCGTTGGGGCTGTCCACGCCGACGGTCTGAAAGCAGAGCGGACGCAGTTCGAGTGTCACTTCGCCCGTTACGTTACGCTGGCTGCTCAGGAGCATCGCTTCGATGTCCGGCATGACGGGTTCGAGATACTGGCTCTCGTGCAGGAACATGCCATACCAATTCGCCACCTGCTCCTTCCAGTACTGCTGCCACTTGGAGAGCGTGAACTTCTCCAAATAGCGATGTGCACCGATGATGAGCATAGGAGCAGCAGCTTCGAAGCCGACGCGACCCTTGATGCCTATGATGGTGTCGCCCACATGACAGTCACGGCCAATGCCGTAGCGGGCACCTATCTCCTCTACCTTCTGTATGGCCTTTATCTTGTCATCGAAATGCTCGCCGTTGACGGTGCATATCTCACCCTTCTCGAAGCCTATCTTCAGCAGTTCGGGGCCTTCTTCGGTCGGATGCTTCAAGTAGGCACTCTCTGGCAAGCCCTGCTTAGAATCGAGAATCTCGCCGCCACAGATGCTTGTCCCCCAAAGACCCACGTTGTAGCTGTATTTGAGCTTGGTGAAATCGGCAAAGTATCCGTTCTTGTTAAGGTAATCCACTTCCTCCTGACGAGAGAGGTTGCCATCGCGGGTCAGGGTGATAATCTCCACACCCGGACACATCACGAGGAACGTCATGTCGAAGCGTATCTGGTCGTTGCCTGCGCCAGTGGAGCCGTGAGCAATCGCCGTGGCTCCAATCTCCTTGGCATAACGGGCAATAGCCAAAGCCTGGAAGATGCGCTCGCTGCTAACCGAGATAGGATAGCAATTGTTGCGCAGCACATTGCCGAACACCATATACTTGAGGGACTTCTCGTAGTACTCCTTTGTCACATCCAAGGTGACATACTTCTTTGCGCCCAGCTTGTAGGCATTCTCTTCGTTAGCCTTGAGCTGCTCGGGACTGAAACCACCCGTATTGGCACAAGCCGCATAGACCTCATAACCTTTCTCCTTTGCCAGATACATCACTGTGTAACTGGTATCCAAACCGCCACTAAAGGCGACAACAACCTTTTTAGAATTCATAATTTATAATTCATAATTCATAATTAGCTCCCCGCCTCAAATCTCAAGTGCGGTAGCAAATTTTTCACTTTTTCAACTTTTCAACTTTTCAACTCTTCCCTCTCAGGGCGCTTAAAAGCACTCCCCCAAAGGGGGAGCGGGGAGGGGGCTTTTTACTCAATCCCCCTCAGCACCAGCGTCCGCATCACGTCCTTGATGACCTCGAGCGATGTGGGTTCGCCATGATGCTTCTCCGGGTCCCAAAGCATACCTGTACAGACGCAGAACTTACGGTCTTTGGCTTCGAGGATGTCGTGGTTGATGCAACCCTGACAACCGTGCCAGAAGGCATCGTCGTCGGTCAACTGGTTGAAGCTCACGGGCACATAGCCCAGGGCCGTGTTCATCTTCATCACGGCATCGCCGCTCGTCAGGCTGAATATCTTGGCATGAGGCCAGCGCAGTCGGGCCAGCGTGAAGGTGTAGTCCTTGATACGTTTCGCAACGCCAAGTCCTTGATAGTCGGGATGCACGATAAGACCGGAAGTTGTGACATAATGCTTGTTTCCCCAAGTTTCAATATAGCTGAAGCCAACAAACCTGTCGCCATGCAGTGCCAGCACTGCCTTGCCCTCGCGCATCTTTGTCGCCACATATTCATGGGTTCTTTCTGCTATGCCTGTGCCACGCTTACGCGCAGCATCGCGAATGGTGTCAAGTATGGTGTCAACATATTTCTCGTGCTCGGCATCTGCTACGAGCACTCGTATGTCTTCACTCTTAATCTCTTCCATTTCTATGAAATCTCCTTATATTATATATAATGTATGTAAGTTTATCAGTTCAATTTGGGAACAATGTCACGCAGAGCTTTGCCTGCCGCCTCTCTGTCAACGCCTTCTGCCAGCACCACGATAACGGTGTCGTCGCCTGCCAAGGTGCCGAGGAAGAAGGGATGCCTGACGTTATCCACATCGTAGGCCACCATGCTTGCATGTCCGGGAGGCGTGTGCACCACCATGAGGTTGCCCGAGAAGTTCAGACGCCATTTCGTTTGGTTAATCTCCTCCAACGTAGGAAGCGGTTCGAACTGTCCTTCGCGAGGCAACGCATAAATGCTGTGACCACTGCGCGAACGCACTTTGCTGATGCGCAATTGCTTGAGGTCACGACTCAGCGTAGTCTGCGTACTGACGAATCCCTCCGCCTTAAGTGCTGCGAGCAACTCTTCCTGACTCTCCATGCTGTTCATACTGACAATCCTGCGAATGGTTTGCAGCCTTGCCTTTTTGTCCACTTTCTCCATAATCTTCTAACCCTAAACATTATTCACTATTCTGTTTTGCGCCACAAAGGTACAACATTTTATGCAAACGGCCGCAATGTTTCGTGCATATTATGCACCGATACCTGCAATTTGTTGCATACTATACCATTTGGCCTGCATATTCCGCATTATTCGTCGAGCACACGCAGCTGAACGAGTTCTATCTTTGTGGTTGTCTTCTTCGTGACCTTGAATTCCCAATGCCCGAAGCGTATCGGCTCATTGAGTTTTGGGAAGTTCTGGAACTCGTGCAGGATGAGTCCGCCCACGGTTAAGTACTCGTCGCTTTCAGGCAAGTCGAGGTCGAGCAGTTCGTTGGCCTGCGCTATCTCCAGTCTGCCCGATAGCTGATACTCGCCAGGAGCTGTCTGCTTTGCAACATAGTTCTTACTGTCATGTTCGTCTTCTATCTCTCCGAATATCTCTTCCACCAAGTCCTCCATCGTCACAATGCCGCTTGTGCCGCCAAACTCATCAACGATAACTGCCATAGAACGCTTCTGGCTGATGAAGATGCCAAGCAGCTTCTGCGCGTTCATCGTTTCTGGCACGATAGACACCTCACGGATGTGCTTGGTCCAGTCCTCGCCTCCCTTGAGGCGGAACATCTCGACGGTATGGATGTAGCCCACAATGTCGTCAATATCCTCCTTATAGACGATTATCTTGCTGTGTCCGCTCTCCACGAACTGCGTCCTCAGCTCCTGCAATGATGTCTCGACCGATACGGCTGTTATCTCCGTGCGCGGCACGATGCAGTCGCGCACCTTGACCGAACTGAAGTCGAGGGCATTCTGGAATATCTTCACTTCGTCCTCGATGTCCTCATCATCGGCAGCCTTTTCCATATTGCTTTGGATGAGGTAGTCGAGGTCTTCGCGGGTAAAGGTCTTCTCCTGCTTTGCCTTCTTCACCTTCTCGCCCATCATCCACAGCAGGAGCTTGCCAAGCGAACTGGTGAACTTGCTGATGGGCCACAACAATATATAGAAGATGTATGCGGGCAGAGCGAAGATGCGCATCATGCGGTTCGGGTTGATGCGGAAGAGCGTCTTGGGCAGGAACTCGCCTGCGACAAGCACGATGAGAGTGGCGATGATGGTCTGCAGGAACAGGCAGAGGGCATCGTTGCTTATATTAAGTGGTTCAAGCAGAACAGCGTTTACTATCTTTGCCATCAAGATGCCATAGACAACCAGCGCGATATTGTTCCCGACAAGAAGGGTGGAGATGAAGCTGTTGGGATGGCGGTAGAAGGTGTCTATGAGGCGTGCCGAGAAGCCCTGCTCCTCCCTGTCCATCTCGAAGCGCAGCTTGCTGCTCGAGACGAAGGCAATCTCCATTCCCGAGAAGAAGCCCGAGAGCAGGAGAATAGCGGCGGTGGCAAATATCAGTTCTGAGCTCATTGTTCAGTGTTCACAGTTGTTTCTGCTTCCTTTTTGGGAGGTTGACTACCACTCTGGTCGTCAGGTGTTGCTTGAGGGGCGGGCGTCTCTGTCTCCTTGACGGGGAAGGTTCCTATGGAGTTGAGCACGGAATAGCACGTCATCTGTTCGTTGCTACGGAACTCTGTGCCTTCCAGCTCACGTTCAGGGGTCGTGATGTATATGTATTGGTGGTTCCACATTTCATGGGTGTCCAAGTTCCAGAAGAGTTCCTCCGTATGGAAGACATCGCCGTTGACGTTGCGCACCACGACTCTGCCGCGCAGTTCCCAAAGCTGCTGCCGATGCAGATAAGCAGTGTCGGACTGCACGAAGAGATCTACATGGAATTTCTCGTCGAAGCGTTCCATGAGCAAGCCCTTCATAAACTTCCACGTTGCCGGCTCGCCTCCGACGCCATTGTAGATGTCCCACTCTTCGACAACCATGTGGTAGCGCATCACACCGCTGTCGCTGATGAACGTGTTGATACCTTTGGAGTGAACAAAGAGAAGGGAATCCTTCTTGTCAACAGGTTCTGCGATGTGTTCCACCTCGCCAGTGCAGGCACATATTAAAAGTTGAGAAAGTGAAAAGGTGAAAAGGCAAAGGACAAATAGGATTGTTTTGCGTTTCATATCTTTTCTTTACTTTTATATGCTTGAGCTTTTTTCACCCTTTTTTACTATTTCACCTTTTTTATTCAATCTTATACTTCTGGAACCAACGTTCGTTGAACGTCACGCCAACGTTGATGAGCAGATAGTCTTCTGTTATCGAGTTGGCTGCGCTGGACGAACGCCTCAGCCACTGCAAGCCGAAGTTGACCACAGAACGATTGTTTATATTGTTCATGATGGGCAGGCCTGCGCCAACCGTCAGGCTTATCTCTCTTGGGCCACTGTTCTCGTCCACTTTGAGGAATGGCGTAGAGTAGTTGACACCTGCACGGTACTGGATGCGCTTCCAATAGCGCTTGTCGAAGGGGTCTGGCGTCCACTGCACACCCGCAGCAACCTTTGTGCGATTGCTGTAAAAGCCCTTTTGGGGAATGTATCTGAACTCGTCGCCAACCTTCGCATCAGCAGGAACTCGGCAATTGCTCCAAAACTCCTGGTGCAAATCTGCTGCCACAAGAAGGGTGTTCTTGTGCTGCCATGCGCCACCGATGCCAAAAGTATAGGGAAGGTCGAAAGGCGAAGAGGCAGTAAATAATGTGTCAACGAGCAAGAGTGTGGCATCCTGTGCAATCTTGTGCCCAATTCCGAAAGTCGCTCCGATGTTCAGCCAGTCCTGCTTTGTGAGGCGGACGGGGTATTGTGCGCCAAAGTCAATCATGTAGGTCTTCAACGATGCCGTGTAGGTCTTGAGTGTGCCGTCGTAGTAGTCGCTGCTCACGCCTCCCTCTTTGTACAGAGGCACAACGAGATGGTCGTAGTTGCCCCAGAGGAAGCTGACGTTGGCTCCGATGGACAGGTCACGATAGACCTTCCAGCCCACGCCGACGTACGCTCTGTTCAGTCCGCCGCTACCGCTGTAGGTGTTGCTGTTGGTGATGGCCTGTGTGGTGAGGGCATCGTTGGCAACAGCTTTGTCGGGCGAAGTGTAGTCATAGCCAATGTTCGTGTAAGGCACGAAGCCAGCCGCGAGGCCAAGCTTTCTGGCAAGGCGCATACCGACATGGACATAGTCGAACGATGCATTCCTGACATTCACGCTTGCCGTTCCCTGCTTCATCTGTCCGAAGGAGGCGTTCATGCCGACATCGAAGATGAGACTCAAAGAGTCAATGGCAGAATAGGAAGCAGGGTTGATAGTGTTGATACGATTGCCAATGCGCACGCCAAGCCCCACGCCACCCATAGACTTGTTGAAGCCTTGCGACTGGTCGTGGAGCAATCCAAGCCCGAAACGGGAATACGAGGAAAGTGTGCTGCTGACCTGAGCGAAGGAGTGAAAAGTGAAAAGTGAAAAGTGAAAAATCAGAGTTACTATTGCGCTCTTAAAGAAAGAGGTTCCCTTTTCCTTTTTACTATTATAGTTGGATATCATACACATATTCATTTTATTGTTGTTCGCGCGGTAGCAAATTACTTGCTTTTCACTTTTACTTGCCCCCTTTTTTGTTGTTGTAATCAAGTATCTTGTTGAGCCCTCTGGGGACAATGTACTTGTCAGTGAATATCAGATTTATGATGTTTGTGTCGAAATTGATGCGATTGCCACCTGTCAGGAAGACCTCCAGGTTCGGGAACTTCGCCCTCATGGACTTAATGTAGCCCTCTATCTCATACTTCATACCGCGCAGGACACCGCTGCGGATGGCGGTCTCGGTGTCGTAGCCCATGCCCGGCACCTCACCTTCGGCCTCCACGAGTGGCAGACGTGCAGTGAACTCATGCAAGGCTCTCAACCGCATCTGCATACCGGGGGCGATGTTGCCGCCCCAGTAGTTGCCACGCGCATCGATGACCTCGTATGTGATGCAGGTGCCTGCATCGATAATGAGCAGGTCTTTTCCCGGACGAAGCGAACTGGCGCCTATGACAGCCGCCAGGCGGTCGCTACCCAGCGTCTCGGGCGAGCGGTAGCGGTTTGTGATGGGAACAGGTGTGTCGGGCGAGAAACGCAGCATGGGGAAGGGCAGTCGCGCAAGTGCTTCTTCCTCTCTCGTGGTGAGGTTGCGTACAGCACCCACAATGCCGCATCGGAAGTTGTGTTTACCCACAAAAGCATCCAGGCAAGCGAGTTCGCCACCCGCCGCCTTTACTTCATCGACAGGTTCGTCTCCCCGGAAAGCAACCATCTTGACAACGGTGTTCCCTATGTCTATTATCAGTTTCACGGGTGCAAAGGTACGACATTTAATTCACAATTCATAATCGATGGCCAATTTCATCAAGTTAAAGTTTCATAAAGATGTATGAAACTATCATATTCTTGCACGTTTAAGGAAAACTTTCAACCTTCAACTTTCAACTTTCAACTTTATTTTGTACCTTTGCGCCCGTGTTTAAGAAACTGACCATATTTTTGTGCCTTTTCTTCCTCGTTAAAGCGCAGGCGGAAGCCGCTATGTTCAATGTCCAATACACGATGGACTCTGAGGATAGCATACGAGTGTCGCTCATCACCTGCTCGCCGGGTCAGGAGGTCTATGAGCTGTATGGGCACACAGCTATCCGCTGCCAGCAGCCGGAAGGGTCTTTAGACGTAGTCTTCAACTATGGCGTATTCGACATGAATAAGCCACATTTCGCATGGCATTTCGTGCTCGGCGAGACCGACTACATGGTGCAACCCATCCCTTGGAGATTCTTCATCATAGACTATGAAAAGCGCGGGTCGAGCATCACCGAGCAGGAACTGAACCTGACGCCACAGGAAGCACGGAAACTGCTAACCTTCCTCATCTTGAACAGCCGCCCCGAGAACTGCGAATACCGCTACAGCTTCCTCTACAAGAACTGCACGACGATGGTGCGCGACATTGTGGAGCAAACCATCATCGGCCACATCCAATACCCCGACACCCTGCCCCACCAGACGTTCCGCGAGACACTGCACCACTACACAGCAGAACATCCCTGGGCACAGGAGGGCAACGACCTTCTACTCGGTGCCGAAGTGGACACCATCCCGTCTGCACACGCCGCCATGTTCTTGCCGGAGAATCTGATGCGAGCCTTCGACGGAGCATTCATCCGCACCCCAAAAGGCGACATGCGGCCGCTCGTGAAAAGCAAATCAGTACTTTTGGAGGCAAGGCCGCAAATCGTCGAACCCGAGTTCCCGCTTCTTCCCTGGCAGGCACTGCTGGCATTCGGTGCCATCTGCCTTCTCATTGTGCTGCTCGAGGTGTGGACAAAGCGCGTCTTCTGGCTTTGGGACGTACTGCTCCTGCTCCTGCAAGGAGCGGCAGGCTCCTTGCTCACCTTCATGCTTCTTTTCTCGGGACACCCTGCCGTGGACTCCAACTGGCAAGTATGGCTCTTGAATCCTACTGCCCTGATAGGCATCCCCCTTGTCATAAAAGCAGCTGTCAAACACGAAACAACACTCTGGTATGCCTTCCAATTTGCGGTTTTGGCACTGTTCTTGTTATTTTCTCCCTGGATACCGCAGGTGTTCGCGAAAATAACCGTACCTTTGGCACTGTGTTTGCTCACAAGGCCGATAAGCTACTACATAGTAAAGGTGAAAAAGTGAAAAGGTAAAAAAAAGAAAATTGAAAATTGAAAGTTAAATGAGCCAACGCTTCCTATACTCTCTTCTGGTTCTTGTCCAATGGTCAATGGTCAATGGTCAATGGTCAATGGCTCAGGATGCACCCAAGGTGCCGTCGTTAGTGGTGAACATCGTCATCGACCAGTTGCGCAACGACTATCTGGAAGCCTTTGCCCCACTTTACGGCCAGGGAGGTTTCCTGCGGCTCAAGGAGCAGGGACGCTTCTATTCACAGGCAGAATACCCGTTCAGTTCGCCGGACCGCGCTTCGGCAATGGCTTGTCTGATGACTGGCACAAGCCCCTACGTCAACGGCATTGTCGGCACACATTGGCTCGACAGGCAGACACTCCTGCCCGTCTTCTGCGTTGATGATAACACCTATCCCGGCATCCACACAAGCGAGAAGTCCTCGCCCCGGGCACTCGCCGTCTCCACCATAAGCGACGAACTGAAAATATCTTCCGAAGGGAAGAGCATCGTCTATTCCATCGCACCGACACGCGAGGCCGCCATCATCGGAGCCGGACATGCCGGGAACGAAGCGTTTTGGTTAGACGACTGGACAGGCAACTGGGCGGCATCCTGCTACTATGACGACTACCCCGACTGGGCTACAGAATACGATGTCCGCTCCTCGCTTGCAAGCCGCATTGAGGACATACATTGGGAGCCGCTCAACGACCAAGTGGCGAGCTTCCAGTACTTCGTGTCATCGGGCGGGACAAGAGTCAAGCCCTTCAGCCACAAGTTCAACAGCAACCGCAAGTTCCGTGAGTTCAAAGCCACGGCATGTGTCAACGATGAGGTTAACCGCTTCGCCAAGGATGCCATCGAGAAAGCAGGGCTTGGTACAGATGCCGTGACCGACATGCTGACGCTGACTTACTATGCGGGTGCCTACGACCACCAGTCTGCCATGAAGTACGGCATGGAGATGCAGGACACCTACGCCCGTCTTGACCGGCAACTCGAGGAGCTCTTCAATTTCGTGGAGCAGAAAGTGGGCGCGGACAAGGCGCTGTTCATTATCACCAGCACAGGCTACTTCGACTCGGAAGAAATGATGGACCTGAGCAAGTACCGCATCCCCACAGGCATCTTCTCTATCACCAAGGCGCAGCTGCTGCTCAACATGTACCTCATCGCAGTCTATGGCCCCGGCGACTATGTGGAGACAGCCATAGACAACCAGATATACCTCAATCTCAAGCTCATCGAGAACCGCAGCCTCAATCTGGCAGAGGTGCTCGACCGCTGCAGCGCCTTCCTCATCCAGTTGAGCGGCGTGAAGGATGTCTATACCAGCCAACGTCTCGCTTTGGGTGCCTGGACACCGGGCATCAGCAAGCTCCGCAACGCCTACAACCCGAAGTGCTCGGGCGACATCCTCATACAGGTCTCTCCCGGATGGCTCCTCAACAACGAGGACACACACGAGCAGTCGCTCTGCCGCGAGTCTTACCTGAGCTTCCCGCTCTTCTTCATGGGCGCAGGCATCGTGCCGGAGAAGGTACGCATTCCTGTGACCATCGACCAGGTGGCCCCCACCATAGCACAAACCCTGCGCATACGGGCACCGAATGCCTGCCCGCAGGCTCCGCTTAACTATTAAAGCCCCCTCCCCGCTCCCCCCTTGGGGGAGTGCCTTAGATAGAATCGTAAACTAAAGAATAGAGAATAAGAGAACAAAACATAATTAACCAGCTTCCGTTTCCTCCCCCAAAGGGGGAGTCAGAGGGGGCTTCACATATACATTATATAATATATGGACATTTCCAAATTTCTGGTAAGGATATTCGGCGACAAGAAAAGCCGCGACCTGAAAGCCTACCGCCCCATGGTGGATGCGGTGCTCAAGATTTATCCCGAGATTCAAGCCCTGTCGAACGACCAGCTCCGCGCCCGCTCGCAGCAAATCAAGCAACGCATACAGGATTCCGTTGCCGATTTGCGTCAGCAGATACAGACATTGAAAGACAAGATTCCTTCCACCGACATTCAAGACCGTGCCCCCATCTTCGCACAAATTGACAAGCTGGAGAAGGAAGTGCTCGAAACCTTTGAAAAAGCTCTCGACAAGGAACGTGCCGAGGTGTTCGCCATCGTCAAGAGCACGGCAGAGCGTCTTGCGAAGAACGAGACAGTGGAAGTCACGGCCAACGATTTTGACCGCGACCTCGCTGCCTCCCACGACTTTGTCGATATCGAAGGTGACAAGGCCATCTACCACAACCACTGGGTGGCAGGCGGCAACGACCTGAAGTGGGACATGGTGCACTTCGACGTGCAGCTCTTCGGCGGCACCGTGCTCCATCAAGGCAAGATAGCCGAGATGTTCACGGGTGAAGGTAAAACGCTCACCGCAACACTTCCCGTCTTCCTGAATGCCCTGACAGGCAACGGCGTTCACGTCGTCACTGTCAATGACTATCTGGCAAAGCGTGACTCGGAGTGGATGGGTCCCATCTATATGTTCCACGGTCTGAGCGTGGATTGCATCGACAAGCACCAGCCCAACAGCGAGGCACGCCGCAAAGCCTATCTCGCCGACATCACCTTCGGCACAAACAACGAGTTCGGCTTCGACTACCTGCGCGACAACATGGCACAAGACCCGAAGGACCTCGTGCAGCGTGCCCACAACTATGCCATCGTAGATGAGGTCGATTCCGTGCTCATCGACGACGCCCGTACGCCGCTCATCATCTCCGGCCCCGTGCCGAAGGGCGACGACCAGCAGTTCGAGCAGTACCAGCCCCTCGTGGAGCGTCTCGTCGGCGTGCAGAGGCAGCTCGCCACACAATATCTGGCAGAAGCCAAGAAGCTGATTGCAGAAGGCACAGAGGCTGGCGACAAACAGAAGACCGCCGAGGGTTTCCTTGCCCTCTTCCGCAGCCACAAAGCACTGCCGAAGAACAAGCCCCTCATCAAGTTCCTCTCCGAACCTGGCATCAAGGCCGGTATGCTCTCAACCGAAGAGATTTACATGGAGAACAACAACCGCCGAATGCCCGAAGCCACCAACCCGCTCTATTTCGTGGTCGAAGAGAAGATGAACAGCGTGGAGCTGACCGACAAGGGCAACGAGTGGCTGGCATCGCAAGTCAACGACCCCGAGCTCTTCGTTCTGCCCGACATCACCACCATCCTGTCGCAAATCGATGCGTCAAGCAAGACAGACGAAGAGAAAATTGAGGAGAAGGACCGCATCTTCAACGACTATGCCACCAAGAGCGAACGTGTACACACCATCCAGCAGCTTCTGAAGGCATACACGATGTTCAACCTCAACGACGAGTACGTCATCGTCGATGGAGAAATCAAGATTGTGGATGAGCAGACAGGCCGTATCATGGAAGGCCGCCGATGGAGCGACGGACTGCATCAGGCTGTCGAGGCAAAGGAACATGTTCAGGTGCAGGCTGCCACACAGACCTACGCCACCATCACCCTCCAGAACTACTTCCGCATGTACCACAAGCTGGCAGGCATGACGGGTACTGCCGTCACCGAGGCTGGCGAATTCTGGGACATCTACAAGCTCGACGTGGTGGAGGTGCCGACCAACCGTCCCGTAGTCCGCAAAGACATGAACGACCGCGTCTATCGCACACAGCGCGAGAAGTACAAGGCTGTCATCGAGGAAGTAGAACTGATGCGCACCAGCGGCCGCCCCGTACTGGTGGGAACGACGAGCGTCGAGATTTCCGAGATGCTCTCCAAGATGCTACAGATGCGCAAGATACCCCATCAGGTGCTGAACGCCAAGCTGCACCAGAAGGAGGCCGACATCGTGGCACTGGCCGGTCAGAGTGCTATGGGCACCGTCTATGTGGCTACCGACGGACGTGCCTTCAACGAGAAGAGTGCCGCCGTCAACTATCAGACACGCATCGAAGCCGAAACAGCCAAGAAGGAGAAACGCGAGCCACGCGATGCTGCCGGACTCATAAAGACCGACGAGCGTATGCTGGGTACAGTCACCATCGCCACCAACATGGCCGGCCGTGGTACGGACATCAAGCTGTCGCCCGAGGTGAAGGCTGCGGGCGGCCTGGCCATCATCGGCACGGAACGCCATGAGAGCCGCCGCGTTGACCGTCAGTTGCGCGGACGTTCCGGTCGTCAGGGCGACCCGGGCAGCAGCATCTTCTTCGTCAGCATCGAGGACAAGCTGATGCGCCTCTTCGCCAGCGAGCGCATTGCCAAAGTAATGGACAGCCTCGGCTTCAAGGATGGCGAGATGATTGAGCACAGCATGATTACCCGCAGCATTGAGAATGCACAGAAGAAGGTCGAGGAGAATCACTTCGGTGTCCGCAAGAACCTGTTGGAGTACGACGATGTGATGAACAAGCAGCGCACAGTCATCTACGAGAAGCGCCGCCATGCCCTCATTGGCGAACGCCTCGGCATGGACATCAGCAACATGATTTGGGACCGTGTCTGCAACATCCTGGAGAACAACAAGTACGAAGGCTGCCGTCTGCGCTTCCTCGAAATCATGGCAATGGAAGTGCCCTTCACTGCCGAGCAATTTGAGACCATGAAGCTCGACGACGTGGCAGAGCTGGCTTACCAGAAGGTGCTGGAACGCTTCCAACAGAAGACGGAAATCATGATGCACAACGCCAACAAGGTGGTGACACACATCTACGAGAGTCCGCAGGGTTCGATGTACGAGAACCTCATGGTGCCCGTCCTCGCAGGCAACCGCCAGTACAACATCCCCTCGAACCTCAAGGAAGCCTACGAGAGCGGTTCGCGCAGCGTCGTGACCGCTTTCCACAAAGCCATCATCCTGCACATCATCGACGATGCCTGGAAGGAGAACCTGCGACTGCTCGACGAGCTGAAACACAGCGTACACAACGCCAGCTACGAGCAAAAGGATCCCCTGCTCATCTTCAAGTTAGAGAGCGCCAAGCTTTTCGACGACATGATAAACCAAATCAACGACCGCACGGTAGGCATTATCATGCGAGCCATGATACCCGAGCTGCAGATTCAGGAGGCACCGCAGCAGCAGGAAGCACCTCGCCGCGACCGTCCCCGTCTGCAGGAGTCACGTGGAGAACTGGCCGATGCCGGACAGCAGCAGGCCGCCGCACGCGACACCCGCGAACGCCAGCCCATGCAGCCCATCCGCCGCGAGAACCTGCCCGGACGCAACGACCCCTGTCCATGCGGCAGCGGCAAGAAGTTCAAACAGTGTCACGGAAGAAACCTATAACATTATGGAAGCAAGCAAACAGACAATCCAGCAGATTGAGCGCACTCTGCGCAAGGTCATCGCCAAGTTCCCCGCCGAGGCAGAGCCTGTCATGACAGACATCCACCTACTGGTGAGCAACTACACGGGCGAGATACGCTCTTACAACGACGATGACGAAGAACTCGACCGCTGCGTCGTGGAGGAATGGATAAAAAGCTCCGACGAAGCATTCTATGAGGACATCGTGCCCATCCTGCGCAGCTGCATCGAGAGTATGCGCCCGAGCATCGAGAAGATGAGCGTCATGCAGCCCTTCAGTTTCGTCCTCATCGACGAAGACCATGAGACATTGCAAGACCTGGTCATCATCGACAGCGAAGAGACAGTGATGCTCGACAGCACCCTGCTCGACGGCTTGGAGGAAGACCTCGACGCCTTCCTGAAACAACTTTTGGAGGACTGAATGCAGAAAAAGCACATGAACACACTTTTTCTTCATGTAAATGTCTGTTATATGAAAAAAAATGCGTACCTTTGTGCGCTTTAAGCGAAAAATAACAAAACAAAACATAAACAAACAATGGCAACATTACAAAAAATCCGCAACAGAGGCAAGATTCTCATCGCCACAGTAGGCCTTGCCCTGTTTGCCTTCATTGCCGAGGAGTTCGTGCGTTCTCTCTCCTACACACAGACTGAGAGCCGTCAGCGCGTCGGCAAAATCTGTGGAGAGAAAATCAATGTACAAGAGTTCAACGCACGGGTGGAGGAATACACCGATGTCGTGAAGTTCACCCAGGGTCTCAACACCCTGAGCGACGACCAGCTCTCCATGATTCGCGACCAGGTATGGCAGTCCCTCGTCAACGAGAAGCTCATGCAGCGCGAATGTGACAAACTTGGCATCTCCGTCACCGACGCCGAGATTCAGGACATCATCAACAGCGGCCGCAACCCCATGCTCGCCCAGACGCCTTTCCGCACCCAGCAGGGCACTTTCGACGTGAACGCGCTCAAGCAGTTCCTGAACCAGTACAACGAGGTCATGAGCAATGCTGAGATTAGCAGCGAAATCAAGGAGCAGTACGTCCAGATGAACAACTACTGGAAGTTCGTCGAGAAGTCCATCCGCCAGCAGACGCTGAACCAGAAGTACCAGACTCTGCTCAACAGCCTCATGGTCAGCAACCCCGTTGCAGCACAGACAAGCTTCGAAGGCCGCAGCAACGAGGCTGACATCTATATGGCAGCACTCCCCTTCTCCAGCGTGAAGGACGACGACATCAAGGTTGAGGACAGCGAAATCAAGGCCAAGTACGAGGAGATGAAGGAACTGTTCCGCACCGACCAGGAGACACGCGACATCAAGTACATCGACATCAACGTCACCGCCAGCGATGCAGACAAGGCCAACCTTATGAAAGAAATGGAAGGCTACGCACAGGCTCTGGCAGAAGGTGCAGACCCCGCCAAGACCGTTCGCGAGGCAGCAAGCCAAGTTACCTACAGCCCACTGCCCATCAGTGCAAAGACTCTGCCACACGACATCGCAGAGCAGCTCGACTCCATGAGCGTCGGCACACAGGTAGGTCCCTTCGTGCATGACCACGACAACACCATCAACATCGTGCGCCTCATTGACAAAGTCAGCCTGCCCGACTCTATCGAGATTCGCCAGATTGCCGCTCCCGGCAACGACATGGCTGCCATCGAGAAGACAGCAGACAGCATCATGAACGCTCTCGCAGCAGGTGCTAACTTCGACACCATCGCCAAGAAGTACGACCAGCCCGCCACCAAGACCTGGATTACAAGCAACCAGTATGAGGGTCAGGCCATGGACGAGAACAACCGCAAGTTCCTCAGCACCATCAGCACCGCAGCTGTGGGCAGCAACAACAAAATCGTGCTCGACGGACAGGGTGTCATCATCACCCAGATTACAGACCGCCGCAATATCGTCACCAAATACGACGTGGCTGTCATCAAGCGCGCCATGGACTTCAGCAAGGACACTTACAACAAGGCATTCAACGACTTCAGCAGCTTCCTCGCTGGCAACGCCAAGGCTGAGGACATCGAGGCCAATGCCGCACAAGCCGGCTACACCGTGCAGACACGCAACAGCGTGAGCAATACAGAGCACAACATCGCCAATGTGCGCAGCACACGCGAGGCTATGCGCTGGCTCTTCAACGAGGACACAAAGGTGGGCGACGTATCTCCCCTCTATGAATGCGGCGAGAACGACCATCTGCTTGTCATCATGCTCACAGGCGTCCACAAGAAAGGTTATCTGGCTTGGGACGACGAGCAGATTCGCACTTATCTGACCGGTGAAGTGACGAAGGACAAGAAGGCTGCCCTCCTGATGGAGAAGATGCAGGGTGTGAAGAGCGTGGCCGACGTTGCCAAGATGGACGGTGCTGTCACCGATACCGTCAAGCACATCACCTTCACTGGCAATGCCTTCATCTCGAAGGTTGGCTCCAGCGAACCCGCTCTGAGCGGCTCCGTAAGCAAGGCCAAGAAGGGCGACTTCAAGTCCGGCATCAAGGGCAAGGCTGCAATCTATGCCTATCAGGTACTCGACCAGAAGAAACTTGACCTCAAGTTCGACCAGAAGCAGGAGGAGCAGACACTCCAGCAGAGCATGGCACGCAACCTCGGCAACTACTTCAGCGAACTCTACCAGAAGGCCGACATCACAGACAACCGCTACATCTTCTACTAAACGAAGAGTAGATTGCATAACACGAAAGAGGGTGTGTCAAACTATACGACACACCCTCTTTCGTATATCAGGCAGTCCCTTGCGCTTATTTCACAAAGACCTTAATCGTTGAGCACCGCCAATAAAACCCTACGAGGCACGTTACATAATTATTTTCAAGCCTTGATAATGTATTTTCACGGCTTGATAATATATTTTCAAACCTTGATAATATATTTTCAAGGCTTGAAAATAGTTTGTAGGCTTGCTCTTAGGATTTATTAGCCTTGGACTTCGCGGTTTCTATGGCTGTGAGAAAGCCCATCACATCACTTCACGGCGACTTTCTTGCCGTTCTGGATGTAGATGCCACGGCGGTCGATGCGATAGACCTGCTTGCCTGTCGTGTCGTAAACAACCTTTTTAATCTGCTGGTCATCGCCTTCGGGAACCGTCCCGATGGCATCCGCGTCGTTGATGCGGTCTAAAGCCCTGTTATAGACGCCCGCTTCCACCTCGGTGCCGTCGGGCTGGGCAAAGATAATTTTGTTGATGGTGATGCCCTTGATGTCGCCATCGAGTTCAAAGCTGAACAGACGGCCCTCGGGGGAACTAAAGCATTGGTTCTGCAGGTTATACACCACCACACGGTAGTGTCCGCCAGGTTTGGCAAGCAGAAGCTGATGCGACTGCGTAAGGTTTCCCAGCTGCATGTCCTCACTTTTCAGCTCGTAATCGCTGTCCAACGTAATATCCATTTGGAAGGCGGTGAAGTCGATGTTGTTGTTCGCCAGCTCAATGTCGAAGTACCATTTCGTATCACCTTCTATGCTCACCGTCGCAGCGATGTCGTAAGCCTTGGCGCATAGAGCACAGGCAAAAAGGGCACAGGATACCAGTATTTTCCTCATAATCGTATCAGTTTTATATGTTTTGCTCTGCAAAGTTACGAAAAGTTAAGAGAACTGCCAAATTCTTTTGTCGGTTTCTTAACCCGACGAGGTGCATTCATCCTTTTACTCCACAAATGACAGCTCCATCATGCGACTTCCGTAAGAGCAGCAGCACAGCACTTAGCTTTGCGATGCAAGGAACTCTGAAGCTCCCGCCCCAAGAAGGCTTAGCACCACATCTGGGACAGCATGGTCGGTTGTTTGCTCCTTCTTTCTGGCAAAGTTTATGAGGAAATCCTCAATAACAGATTTGAGATTTAGCCCTTGACTCTGGGCAGAGATTTTGCGCAGAACGATAGACTTCTGGATTTATGGCTATTTGCATGATGCTTATTATTTTGGTGAAAAGGTATAAACAATAATCCGAACCACCAAGCGATTTGGAAAGTATTTTATCATTCAGTCCGTGAATGTCCTTGTCGCTATTATGAATGTCAATGAAGCAAAAAGACCAGCATCCTCGAAGAATGCTGGTCTTTTAAGATAGGATAATGTCCTTTTATCAAAGATGTTCAAAAGGGGGAATTACTTCTGGAGAAACTTCTTTCCGTCGTCGCGCACGACGATGCCCTTGTAATAGCTGCCGACACGCTGGCCCTGCAAGTTGTACAGGACAGGGGCGGAAGGCTCGTGCATCGGGATTGTACCGATGGCATCCGGATCTTCACCCTCCACAGGAGAGCTGAGCAAATAGAGTTCGTCTATGACTTCGCCGTTGACGAGGTCTGTGCCGTAGATGGCTGTGACATCGAAGAATTTGCCAGCGATGGTTGATGGCAGACTGATTTTTGGCGACTTGATTTGGAACTTGTTCCAGAGACGCACCCGACGGTCGCCAACAACGGCATAGACACCGCCGTCGCGCACCAGTGTCAGTCCCCTCACCAGCACGAGGTCGGAATAGCGGTCGGGCGTGAGCTTATCGCCAAAGATTTCGGCCGGCAGAGGTGCATCTCCGCTGCTGACGGTAAGGTCTTGCGCCACCGTTGCGCCATTGGCAGACACGAGCTGCGGCATGAGGTTGCTATATGCCAGCCGTCCATAGACACTTCCGTTGAGCACATCGTTCTTGTTGACATTAAGGTCTGTGCCGCTGAGCATCAGACTGCCGGTAGCATCGCGCAGATAGATGTCGTTGTCATAGACATAGAGCACCTGTGCGTTGGTCAGATGGAGGAGAGCGTCTGTGCCCTCGTCCAAGGCGCGGAACGATGCGATGTTGGGAACTTCCATGAGTCCTGTCACCGTTATAGTGCATGTGGCCGTCAGCTTGTCGTTGGCAGTGACGGTGATGTGAGCAACGCCCTCGCTCAGAGCCGTCACCATGCCGGTGCCATCGACGGTTGCCACCGCCGCGTTGTCGGAAGCGAAACGAAGCACGCAGGGAGCGGACTCGGGGTCAATTATCGTGGTAAGCTGCATCTGAGTCCCCACACTCATCCTGTAATTGTCGCTCTCGAAACTGATGGAGGAGAGCACATCCACGCCGTATGCTTCGAAGGTGATGACACCATTGCTCTCCCTGATATTGCGCAGCCCGAAGCTGTTGGGCTTGCCCGCCCAAGTCTTCAGGTTCGGAGTCGTCTCATTGTTGATGATTCTGATGTTCTTGGTGCCGGGGAAGGGGTCGCTGGCTGCACCTATTGCCGCATTGTATGAGTCCGACTTCACCCCGCCTGCGCGTATCAGTTCATAGTAGGGATGGGCGGGATTGTCGTTCACCGTGTTCGTCTCACCCCAAGCAGAAGTGTTTGTGGAATCGACGCGGAAGATGAGCATTCCGTGACCGGGCAGCACCGCATCCCATTTGGTGTTCTGGCGGTTCTCGATATAGAAGGACTCCTTCTTCACAGGCGTGTTCAGACGGTAGCCCGCATTGCTCACATTAAGTGCTTCGAGGCTGAGATTTCCTGCCTCGGTGATAATCTGCGGAGTGGTAAAGCCCAGGGCATGGCGCTCGAAGAGAGAGAAACCGCATGGCGTGCGTCCATAGTTGCCATCGGCACCTGATGCCATTACCGACCATGTTGCAGGGGTCACGCACTCGCCCTGATACTGGTTGCCTGTATCGTAGAGGTCAGGCAGACCGAGCACATGGGTGAACTCGTGGCACATGGTACCAATGCCTTCGAGCACGCTCCAGTCAGACCAGCCGAACAGCTCATTGGAACAGGCATACCGCCCCAGATACACACCATCCTTGCGGACATTGCGCTGGTATCGGATGTCGAACTGATGGGGCCACAGCAACCGGCTGTCGTTGCCCTGGATGTAGGAACCCAGTCCAGCAAAGATGAAATATATCATATCCACCGTGCCGTCGCCATCGACATCGTAGTCGCTGAAGTTCACCTGCGAGTCGGCAGCCGTGCAAGCGTCAACCATCAGCTGAACGGAATTCTCTGTGCTATTGACATAGTACTGGCTGCGGTTCACCTTCACAGGCCCCACCACATCGAACGTGGGGACAAAGATGCCATCGGAATTGTCGCGATAGTAGTCGCGCACGCTGCCAGTGCAGCGGTAGTTCGTGCCATAGTAGCTGAAGTTGGTGTAACTGTTCCCCGTGTAATTGTCACTGTTAATCATTCCGTCCATAATGTTGGAATAAGAGCTGTAACGGAAGGAACAATCCTTATACTCCACGAGAATCACCAGTCCGCGAAACTTCGAGTAGTCATAGAGGGAAGCACGGTTCTGACTGAGCTGTCGGGCACGCTGGACTTGGTTGTGGCGACGCATCTGCGCCATCTGCGCTGTCGGCTGCGGCACGAGCCGCCCCACCTTCTCCACATAATAGCGTTCCTCTGCCGTGCGCTGGCCGGCATCATGGGCCAGCAGTGCAGTGGCTTCGAGCTGACCCTCGTCATTCATCTGGGCATAGACGTATGCACCATCGTCGCGGCGCACCAGCGAATAGCCGTCGTCCGTGACGTTGTAGTGGAGATACTCGTCGCCCACCAGACGGATGCTGACGCTGGAGCCGTCGGGCTGAAGCACCCGCGTAGTCCCCATATAGGCTGGGCGGGCATAGAAAATGGCGATGCCACACAGCATCGCCATTAAAGTCAATGATAATCTTCTCATTTAACAATCACTTTCCTGCCATCCTTCACGATAATGCCCTTGGCATTGTTGCCGACCGGCTGGCCTGCCAGATTGAAGGCACGGCTGTTCTTAATGGGAGTCCTCTCAACAACGGTGCTGATGCCATCGGGGTCAACATCCTGAGTGACGGTGACAGTCAGCTTGGCGCCAATCTGGTAGAACACAATCTGACATGTGCGGTTCTCCACGCCGTCGGGAAGTGCATCGACAGTGAATACCATGTCGTAGTCAATGCCGTTGACGAAATACTCGTATTCATCGCCGTCGCCGTCAATGGCAGTGGCAGTGGTATAGTCCTCGTTGGCAATCTCGATGTCGAGCCATTCGGGGAGCTCTTCAACCTCTTCACCATCTTCCTTGACACTTTCGATGTACAGGCTGGCAGTAGGCTCCTCGGTATCTTCATCTATGCCATAGTACATGGGATTGACATGGATGGAGGAAGTGCCGCCGTCACCATCGAAAATCACGTTTGTATCGTCGTCGGTGTAGAGATAGCCGTAGGTAGCATCGAGCAGACCGATGAAGAGCTGAGGCCAGCCACCGCTGTATGAACGCAACCTTGTGCCACCAGTCTCCTGGAACCATGTCGATGTAATCTCGTTGAAGTTGTACTGTTGGCTGCCAAGCACACCGCTGAAGGTGCCGTTGTCCCAACCTTCGATGACGATCACAAACTCATCATCGATGAACAGGAAATCGACTGTCTCGTTCATACCGAACTCATCTTCCACATAAAGGTCGGTGAATTCAACAGCAGTGATACCAGCGTCGTATTCGTTGTTTACGCTTTCCATAGAGGCATCGCCCTCGGCAATCACCTCGCCCAGCGTGAGGGTTCCTGTTGCGCTGCGCTTGCACTTGCAGAGCTTGATGTGCAGGTGGAAGTCCTCATTGCCTTCGAATGAGATAAGAGGCAGGGTCACACCAGTCAGATAGAGCGGTGTGGCAGGCTTGCCCTGATAGGAATAGATGGTGGACATGCTGGCCACATTATAGTTGGCTGCGATGTCAGGAGTAGCCCAGTTGACATAGAATGTCAGGTCATAGTCCGGATTCTGGCGGGTCATCACAGCGTATGTGCCATCAGTAAACTCGAAAGAGCTGGCGCCTTCACCTGCATATACATGAATGCCTTCATAGCGAACCGCTTCATCATACAGGCAGTGTCCCGTTCCCCAGGTATAAGGTTCGGAAGCAGCGTCCTCGTTGTATGCCGTGAGGGTGAACTCCTCATAGACGGCTCCACCCTTTGTGTTGAGAGTGAAGTTCCTCTTGTTGCTGGTGATGTAGCTTTCTTCGTCGTCGGCAATTTCCTTAACCGACCAGTCGTAGCTTGTTGCAATATCCATGGTGGCATTACGGAATGTCGTGGGAGCGTAAGCACCCATAACTGCCAGATTGTCATTGTAGCTATAACCGGAATAGCCCAAACCGGCAAACAGAACCAACTCGTTGGGTTCGCAAGCCACATCAGTTGGTGCATCTGCAGGTGCGCCAGGCAGACGATACTTCACGTTGTCGATGTAAGAGTAGGCACCCAAATAGGTGTCGTAAGTGGGATCGAACTTGTTAGTGCTCCAAGCGCCGATGATGATACTTTCACCGTCGATGGTTTTCAGAGAGCCATCCTGAGCCTCGGTAAGCACGATGTTTCCATCGTCGGAAGTTCCGCTGGAAATCAGAATGTACTCTGTACCCTCGTCGCCATTCGTGCTGGCAATGACTTGAGGCTTCACTGTGATAGTGCTGCCGTCCTGCTCGTACTCGACATCAATTCCGTTGGGATATATCTCAGAGAAAACATCAAGCAACGGGGTCATGTTAACGAAGAAGTGGGACTCCACATCGTCCAAGGCCAATGTGCCGCGCTGCATCACCCAGTCAGCAGCCTCATTAGCAAAGTAGTCCACACCATGACCGTAATACTCACTGTTTATCTTTGTCTCTTTTCGGTAATAATAGCTTACGTCGGCAATCAGCTCGTCCCAACCTAAGAAGGCATCACCATCGCCCAACTCTTCATCAAACTCCACATTGGCAAATTCGCCAAGGCATATCCAGTTGCCTTCGGTGATAGTGAGCTTTCCGTTTTCGTTAGCCTCGATATAGATGTTGAAGTCTTCGCTATTAGCAGAGAAGAGGGTAATATAGAACGTGGTGTCCTGAGCCTCATTCTGATACCTTGCAATGGTTTGTGGTATGATTGTCATGACACCATCATCCCCAATAGTATATTCCACGGGGAAACCCTCGGGATAAAGGCCAGAAAGGAAATAAGGAGTTGGTATTAAATCAACAAATACATTGGCCACCTCTTCTTCTTCTGTCTCCTCATTAACGTAAGTCACCGCCGCAGGAGTCATTTCCCAGCTCACATCTTCTTGTGTACTATAGTCAGAACCCACACCAGTGTATGTTTCATGCAATGCAGGTGCCTTGCGTGCGGCTTTAGCCTGAGCAGCAACTTGTGGGTTCAGCATGGGCTGGAGGTTGACCATCTTGCGGTTCTGCACCTTACCCTTTTGGAATGCCTTAGTCTGCTGAATGGCGGGCTGCACAGCCATCAAGGAACGCTGTGTACGGGTGACAGGCTTCACTTTGGCAGGGTCAAGAACAAGCTTGCTGCCGGAAGGAGCATAGCTTCTCTTTGTCAAATCCTGACGCGGAGCGACAGCCTGGAAAGAGCGTTGCGACTGTGGCATGTTCACCATTTTCTTGTTGGTCTGTGGAACGACCGATGACTTGGGATTGAACTGTGCACTTGCACTCAACCCTGCAATAGCCATCACGCAAAGAAGTAACAGTTTCTTCATAACGTGTCTAATTTATAATTAATACTATGGTTGTTTCAAAGAATAATTGTTGCCGCCACCTATGGCGTGCAATTCACATCCGGTTGGGAGGAAATAGTCATCGGGGACAATGCTGTAAGTGCCATCGAACGTGGCAGCAAACTGGCGCACCAACGACTCAACATAACTTCCACCACTCCTTGTAAAGAAGTTATCCATGTTTGAATCAACTGAATCATCTGGGCTAACCTTTATTACCATCTGTCCGAATGTTGGCATGGACGTTGTGACAGCAATGCCAATTGATGATTTTTTCTTCGTTCCTTTACTTGTATATGAATAGTCAAAAACAATCAAAGGCCCTGGCGATGCTGAAGCAACAGTCTTTCCCTTGCCCAGACCAACACTGGTAATGTTGAACGTATTGTCAAACGCCTTCTTCAACTCGGCGTTAATCAGCGCCAGCAAACTCTTCTGCTCGTCCGTAAGTTTGTCCTGGTCGAAGTTCCATGTAGTACCGCGACTATTGACAATATAGTAGTCCCACATGGCAATGACCTTCACCTTCTCATCCTCGGACAACAGACATGACTTGTCCGATGCAAGGCTAAACTCCTGGAATTGGGCGTCTGCAATGCTGTCCGGGTACTGCAGGCGGAAGCCTGTCGGAGTAAACACACATGTTAGAGTGGAGCTAAACATGGGATCTTCGATACGGTCGAAATAGGTGATGATACCCTTGTGCAAATTCTTGAAATAAAGTGTGTCGGTTCCGCAGACCACATAGTAGGTCGTAATGGTGGTGTTTGTGATAGCCTTCTTGGTATCCTTTGTGTCGTCGATATATGTTTCCCAAGGACGGTCGCAGGGGACGAAACGCACCTTTGCCAAATTGCGCTCACCATGGAACATGATGCTGCCATCTTCCTCATTGCTCTCGAACACGAGATTCTGATCCCCCTGCAAACCCACGCCGTCTGGCAATATAGTCTTAGGAGCGTCCGACGGAGAAACAGGGTCCACCAAAACCGTCAGGACATCATTCCAAGTGTTGAAAGCCAACACGGGACCCTCCTCCCTCAACATCTCATAGAAACTGGTGTCTTCCGTGTAATTGCCCGCATTGCCTCCACGCAGGAAGCGATGGTCACTGGCAAGCGTCACCTTACCGTTTTCATTGAAACGTCCGAAGAGGTTGAAGCCCTCGTATTCAGAAGCCACATAGTACTGTATCAACCAGCCATTGTTCCCATTGCTGCTCTGCTCAACCAGCCGGGCCTGCAAATCTTCGTTGTAATGCACGATACGCTGGGCTGCACTCTCAGAGAACAGGTTCTCCTCCTCGAACTGGGAACAGCCCGAAAGTGCTACGGCGGCAAGTGCCACACCCATCATAAAATATCTTATATCTTTCCTCATCATATTCTTCATTTGAGGTTATTTAAGTTCAAAAATCTCGACCTCGTTCTGGACATATTCATTTATCTTGGCTTGTCTCTCCCTTACTTCCCTGCGAAGTTTGAAAAGATACAAGCCCCACTTCTCCGTGTACCACTCGGTAGCAATGTCAAGCTTCTTCATAATAGCATTCATGCCACACGCTTCGGCGTTGTTGTCTATCGTGACCCAATTGTCAAGATAGTCACGGAAGGAGGTGAACGACGCCTCATCCACGTATGTCAGAGTGTAGTCGGAACCATTCGTGGCATTCTGCCTTTTGGCATCGGTCTCATGGAAGTCTGGCACAAAACGCTCGGTCTCATCACCCGTCTCTTTGTTGACAGCGGTCTCTTTCCGTATTTTGAAGTTGTTCCAGGGTTTGGCAGGATCATCCAGTCCCTCAATTTCCAAAGAATCGATAAGCTCGTAGATGCGTTCCTTATCGCCGTCCTTCACGCCACCGTTTGCGCAAGCATCGATGATGGTGTACATCCAGCGGCAGTCGTTGTTGGTGATGGTACAGGACAAAGTCTCCACAAAATCCTCATAGTTGGCGGATGAGCCATATTGTGTGATAAAGCCCAAACTATGGGACTTCACAGAATCGCGCTCCTGCCACTTGCGTCCGTCGTATTCCGCCGGGTTAATCTGTCCGAACGTGACGGGATAGGACTTGGTCTGGTGCAGGATGTGGGAGAACTCATGGTGCATGGTGTGGAACTGGTATTCATTCAGCTTATCCATATCCGCAGCCGTGTATGGGGTCGTCGGTGTCCACATCTTCATTTCGTTGACCTTTATCAAGGTAATCTTCACACCCGCAGAAGCATAGCCCAGCTCCTCCGTTCCCGTTGTGGGGGAATAGGCGGCAGAACCGATAAAATGGATAATGCGGGGAGCATACCGCTTCATGAAATCATCACCAGCATGTTTGACATAGACATCATAGAAAAGGTACTTGATGAAGCGTGCCAGCATCTGCGACTTTTCATAGTCGGCAGGAGCCAACAGGTAGTCCATCTTCGCGCCTGTCATGTTGAACTTGTACTGAATCTCGGTGTTGTAGGGAACAACAAAGTTGTCGTAGAGCCACTGGTCGAAGGGGCCTGTCGTCGATTTCTCGTCAACGGCCTCTATGCTTGTGTCGAAAATAGAATCGCTGAAGTCATCATCGTTTGAGCAAGAGCAAACAATCATGGCACATGCAGCAACACTCAGAATGTATTTTATATTTTTCATCATTTGTCTCTCCACTTTCTAATTATTCTGATTTAACGCCGATACGGACAGGGGTGCCTTTGAACTCAGGCATCAGATAACCGGAGCCACTCGAACCAACACTAGAGTTGTTATCGCGATTGCGTGGGAATCCAGCATCCAACACATTTTGGGGAATCTGGAGCACACGGCGGGGGTCATCCCAAGCCAGACAGTCAATATGGATTGCGTCTTCGTTCGCACCGCGATAGAAATGGCGCACCTTGATACCATAGCGCTTGATGTCGAACCAGCGCAGTCCTTCGTGAATAGTCTCGATGCGGCGGAAATGCAGGATGCAGTCCAGCACGCTCAAGTTATCACCCTTCATCACGTTCTCGAATCCCATCTTCTGGGAGTACCAGATTGTATCATACTTTAGAGGATCACCTGGAGGAAGAGGAATGGTATCGAAGAGTTCACTGACGAAGTCATTGTTGCGATTCGTGCGATTGTACTTCGTCTTGATTCTGTCAAGCGTCAGCTCATCTGTGGCCTGATGAGAACTTGTCCACAAGTTCAAGTCCTGAATGGCTCCGGCTTGGTTACCCAAATAGAGCTTGGCTTCGGCACGGCACAGCAGTGTCTCATCAGCCGTAAAGGGCTGGTATATTTGGTGTACATAACCAATGCCGGCAATCTTATCGGTGTATTCGAAATACTCATCCAGTCGGAACAGCCATCCACCGTACTTCTGGCCTGCACTATTGACATAAACCATGCCGGAAAAAGCAGGCAGGATGGGCGACCAGTTGGGACCAGTACCCCAAAGGGTAATATCCAGCGTAGAAGGGATGTGCCAGTCTTTTCCATCATATTTGAGATTGGTTCCCTCATTGATGGCAAAGCGGGCATTACCGAAAAGCATACGCCATTGCAAAGAATAAGTTGCCTGCAACAGGAAATTCCAGCTCTGCTTCTCGTCGTTGTAGTCGTTCTTCATAGCATCGAACGTGTTCCTGTTGATAGACTTCCAGTCGCGTAGCGTGGGAGTGCCGCCCAGGGCATTGTTCGCATACTTCAAGCATTTATCGTAGTCGCGCTTAAAAAGGTAGAAGCGGGCGGCAAAGGCGTTGGCAGCATTGTGGTTGAAGTGATAAGCTGGCACCTTGTACTTGGAGTCGTTGATAAGGTCGATACCCTCCTGAATGTCCTTTTCGATAAGACGATAGACCTCTGCCACACTCTTGCGGTACTTGGGGTCGCCATAATCCACGTTGACTGTATTCTCTGCTTCGCTGACGTATGGGATGCCAGTTTCGGCAGAACTCATTGCCTCATTTTTGTACGCTTCGGCGAACACATTCACGAGCACAAAATGCAGGTAGGCACGCAATATATGAGCCTCTCCCCAGGAATGGGACAGTTCCGGGTCGTGTGCCGGGTCATTGCTCATCTCACGCATTGCCTGAATGGCATGGTTAGCCACCGCGATGCCCTGATAGTAAGATTCCCAGACAGCATAAGGTGTATCGTCCTCGCCTGTGCTGTAGTTGTCAATATCCTCCCATGCGTAAGCCTGTTCATGGAACTTATAAAACGGGTCGTAGTGGGTGTAAGGCACCACCACATTGTTGTCCAGCAAATTGTCGCCGCTAAGTTCGCAAATGACAGCAGGCACAGCAGCAGGGTAACCCGAGGTCAGCAACTGCTGCACCTTATCGACCGTGTCTATCACCGTGCGGTTGTCAGGTGCCTCGTCCAAGTCCTTGCAGGAGCATACTGTTGTGATGCAAAGCAGGCAGACAAGTAAACGACTGTATATATTCTTATTCATATCCATAATTGTTAATTCATAACTTATTCCCATTGTTCATCGCATGTCAGAAACCCAGACGCACAGTTGCCGTAAACTGCTTGTTGATTGGTGTGGCAACGCCGCCGGAGTTGACGAACTCGGGATCCTGTCCGTTCAGTTTCTTGTCTGCATAGAGCAGGCAGAGGTTTGTGGCTGCCAACTTCAGCGAAGCGCTGTTGATGACTACGGTCTTCTTCAGCCATTCGCTGGGCAGCGTGTATGTGAGAGCCACCTCCTTCAAGCGGATGAAGTCGCCGATGGCGATGCGCTCTGTGGAGTAGTTGTAGGCATTGTATGCCGTGCGCAGTGTGTAAGAGCCATAGCGATCCTGCTGGTTTAATGAGGCAATCGTCGGAATGGTCGTTTTAGCCTCGTCGCCAGGTATCATCCAACGGTTCTTGAACTCGCGGGGCAGTGCCGAGAGGTCGCTGTAGGAAGAAGAGAAGACGGGGTCGAGACGCACGACGTTACCGCCGGCGTATGTGATGAAGACATCGAGCGAGAGGCTGCCCCACTTCTTGCTCTTGTAGCTGAAGGTGTTGTTGAACGACCCATAGAAGGTGGGGTCAGAAGGACCTTCATAGATAAGGAAGTCCTTCAGGTTCTCCGTCTCCTGGAAGTTCACGTCGCCAACGGTCTTTTCGCCACTCTCGTTATAGACTTGCGGCAGACCTTCTTCGTTGAGTCCGGCAAACTTGTAGCTGAAGATGGAGCGGACGGGATACCCCTCAATGGCATAGCCCATGCCTGTCACCAAATCGACGGCACGACTTGCCACCTCAAGGGAGGTTATCTCGTTCCTGGCCTTGGAGAAGATGAAGTCGGAAGTCCACTTGAAGCCTGCCTTGTCGATATTGACGGTAGAGAGACCTACTTCCACGCCGTATGACTTCATGTCGGCCACGTTGGCGTATTTGAAAATCTCACCACCGGCTCCCTGCGTATAAGTGGGACCTATCAGGTCGAAGTTGTTTCGGCCATAGACATCGAAGGTCAGAGCAATTCGCTCTTTCAGGAAGCTCAGGTCGAGGCCGACGTTCCATTCGTGCTTTTTCTCGTAGGTCAGCTCGGAGTTACCGAGAGAAGAGATATAAATCTGCGGTTCGGCAGCAGAAGTGACAGGACGCCAGGAGTTCTTTGTCATGAAGATGGCTTCTGCGTTTGTCACCCATGATGGTCCTGTATCGGCAGTCAGAGAGTAGCTGCCACGGAGCTTCACCTGTGAGAGCCACGATTGGGCTCCTCTCATAAACTTCTCGTTGGTGAGGTCATAAGAACCCGAGATGTTCCACGTCGGGAGCCAACGGCTCTGGTGGCTCTTGCCGAGGCGGTTGGTGCCTTCGTAGCGGAACGTACCGTTCACAGTATAGCGTTGGTCGAAGTTGTAGTTCAACTGACCATAGTATGCCAATGTATTGGTCAGAGTATATGACTCGCTGAAGTATTCGGTGTTTTCCTCGTTCATCTGCTTGAGCCAAGTGTACGGAGTATAAGTGATGCCGCCATTGTCGAACTGGTAGCCCCAGCCCGTCCATGTGGTATTTGTGCGGCGCACTGAAGAGTATTCAATGCCCGCCATGCCATTGAGCGTGTGCAATTCTTTGAACACATTGTTGTAACTGGCCATGAAACGGAAGGTGTTGGAGCGCATGTTGTCGTCGAACTGATACTTGATACCGCCTGTAGGCAAGACAGACTCTGGCAGGGCCTTGTCATTGTCGGGGTCGGTATAGAGAAGACTGTTGGCATCGCGGACGGTGGAGTTGTCGTCCTGCTCATCAGTTCCTGCACGGTAGGCATTGGCTTGGTTTGCCTTGTCCATCACATTGTGCTGGCGCTTGGTATGCGACATACGCGAGGAGATAAGTCCGTTCAGGCGCACCGAGTTGATAGGCTTGTATTCCAGCTCTCCACGGAACATCATCTCCTTGACCGTTACGTCGTTGTAGTTGTACTCCAACTCGTCGAAGATGTTGAAGCCCGTGTAGAAGCGGGTGTAATTGATGTTGGGGTCGAGGCAGCGGCTGGTGTTAAGGGCATAGCTGAAGGGGTTGATGTCGAAGTCGCGCTTCACCTCGCCCGTCACCACATCCGTAGTGCGGTTCAGCGAGCCGGGAGCCTCCTGCTTACGATAGCTGCCCTGAGCGGCCAGCTTTACGTTAAGCAACTGACAACCTTTCACATCCTTCAAAATGTCGTAAGAGGTATTGCCATTGAAAGTGTAACGACTTACGCTGCTGCGGTTGATGAACTGCCCCGGGTCGTTCAGCAAAGACATCGAGAAGTAGTTCTGCGAACGGTCGGTGCCAGAAGAAATGCTGACGGAGTGGTTCTGCTGCACGCTGTTGGAGAACAGGAGGTCGAACCAGTCCGTGTTGCGGAACTCGGCAGCCTGAAGGTAGGCGTTGCGGGCAGCCTCGGTGTTTTGCAAACCAAATTGTCCCGTCACTGGGTTGTACGCACGCAGCTGCTGGAACATGTAGCCATAGACACCCGTGTTCTGAGCATTGACCATGTGGTCTAACTGCAACCAACCCTTGTCGTACATTTCCTTATAGACACCCATCATCTCCTGCGAGTTCATGATGTTGTAGTTGCTGTAGCTGGGCTTGAAGCGGGTCGTGAACTCGCCAGTATAGTTCACACTGGCACGTCCCTTGGAACCCTTCTTGGTGGTGACAACAATCACACCGCCCATGGCGCGGGCACCATAGATGGAGGTGGCGGAACCGTCCTTCAGGATGGTGAAGGATTCAATGTCGTCCGAGTTCAAGCCTGCGACGGCAGAGGAAATCAGAGTCTTGGCATCGCCGGAAGCCAAGTCATCAGCACTGACGTCCACGTTGTCTTCGTAGATGACACCATCGACCACCCAAAGGGGTTTGGAGTTGCCATAGATGGAGGTGGCACCGCGCACACGAATCTTGGGCGAAGCACCAAACGTGCCGCTCACGTTGGTCACTTGCACACCTGCCACACGGCCTTCCAGCGAACGGCTCACGTCCGCCATGCCGGAAAGCTTGATTTTCTCGGCATCCACCGTCGTGGCAGCACCCGTGAACAGTCGTTTGTCTATCTGCATCTGACCGTTCACGACGACTTCCGTCATCTGCACATCTTCATTCTGCAATAGGATGCGCATACCATTCTTGGCTTTGACCTTCTCGGTGCGCATACCTATCATTGACACTACCAAAACGGCATTCGACTTAACATCCGACAAGGAGAACTTGCCGTCGATGTCCGTAATGGCTCTCTTCTGCGTGCCCTGTACCAAGATGTTGACACCCATCAGGGGTTCATTGTCATCGGCAGAGAACACTGTTCCTGAAATTGTTGTCTGGGACATTACCGTTCCTACGCATAAGAACAATGCCGCCAAGACAAAACTTACTTTTCGATATGAATACATTTTTAGTTTGTTAATTCTTCTTTTACCTCATTTCCTGCTCCTTCTTGGATACCTTGTGTGCGAAGCAACTCCCATATTATATATAATAATGTATAGGGGCACTCGAAAGAGCACAATTCGAGCCGCAAAGGTAAGACATTTTTTTGAATTATTAGCAAATTGCACCATATAATTTAAGAAAAAGTGGCAAAAACACACCAAAATGCCTTTATTGGCATACATATATGTTAAAAAAAAGACGTGCGCCCCTGAAATCAGAAGCGCACGTCTTATCTATTCTAAATATCTTATTCTTTCAACTCTCAACTTTCAATTTTCAGCTTTCGGCCCTCTCTATCCATGCAAGCGTGTCGCCTCGGCGGACGTGGGAAGCTTTCTTGGCTGCAACATCCACCAGACGGCCTCCGATGCCAGCAGGAATGGGGATGAACTCGCCCCAAGTTGCCTGTACATAGCAGAGGATGTCGCCATCCTTGTACTCCTGGCCGACTGAGGGTTCAAGGCAGGGGATGCCCTCGCCATCGCCCTTGAACTCGTAAAAGACCTGACCATCGACGGGGCTGACCACAGCATCGGCCTTGGCGTGCTTGAAGGCTGCCAGCTCCTCGGGCGAAATCTTCACATTCCCCTTTGCCATTTTCTCTAATTTCATCTTCTCGAGGTCGGCGAGGAAGTTCTTCTTGGCCTGGCCGCTCTTGAAGTTGCGGTATTGTTCGGGGTGCATGGCAAGTTCGAACAGCTCTTCGTCGTCCTGTCCGAAGTCCCATCCGTTCTCCGTCATTTCCTTGCGGAAGTCGTCGAGCGCATTAGGATAGAGTGTGTGCGGGTCGGTATCGGTGAACTCCTTGCCCTTCTCCTTGGCGAGAGCCACCAGCTCGGGAGCTATAGTGCCAGGCACCTTGCCGCTCTTGCCCAGTATCATACCCCACATGGCATCGTCCATCATCACGAAGCGGCCCTTGCCTTGTGCCATCGTGAGCAGATTCATCAGGGCGATGTTCTTGGTGTATTGGCTGAAAGGTGTTACCAATGGAGGATAGCCAACCATAGGCCATACATATTCTACTTCGTTGAAGAGGGCAACGAGCATGTCGTCGGTATTCAATTCAGGTTCACCCTTTTGCTTGCGCAGGCTGTTGATGGCAGCCTGTATGCCACCCAAGTCGGCCATCATGGAACCCATCATGCCACCGGGCAGACCGCAGCCAAGCAGGAGGCTCGACATGTGCTTGTTGCCTGGGTTGATGAAATAGCCCAGCCAGTCGTCGATGAACTCCTGAGTGAGCGAACGAGCCTTCATGTAGGCATTCATGTTGATTTCAGGCACATCGAAGCCCTCGTTCTTCAACATCGACTGCACGGAGATGATGTCTGGATGCACCTTGCCCCAGGAGAGAGGCTCGATGGCGGTGTCGATGATGTCGGCACCGTTATTGCAGACCTCCAGGATGCTTGCCATCGAGAGACCCGGGCCGCTGTGACCGTGATACTGGATGATGATGTCGGGGTGGTTCTTCTTTATCATGCCCGTCAGCTTGCCAAGCATTGCCGGCTGACCGATACCGGCCATATCCTTCAGGCAAATCTCGGCAGCACCTGCTGCTATCAACTGGTCAGCAATCGACGAATAGTATTCTGCCGTGTGGATGGGGCTGGTGGTGATGCAGAGCGTTGCCTGCGGAATCATGCCGCCTTCCTTTGCCCACTTGATGCTGGGGATGATGTTCCTGACATCGTTCAGGCCGCAGAAGATGCGGGTGATATTCGTGCCCTGCTTCGCTTTCACCTTATACATCAATTGGCGAACATCATCGGGTACAGGATACATGCGCAGGGCATTTAGGCCACGGTCGAGCATGTGCGTTTTGATGCCCACTTCGTTGAAAGGCTTGCAGAAGGCGCGAACTGCCTCGTTCGGGTTCTCGCCAGCCAAGAGGTTCACCTGCTCGAATGCTCCGCCGTTTGTCTCCACGCGGTCGAAGCAACCCATCTCGATGATGACGGGTGCAATGCGTGCCAATTGATCCTTGCGCGGCTGGAACTTGCCGCTGCTCTGCCACATGTCTCGATACACGAGACTGAATCTTACTTTTTTCTTCATATATTTTGTCGTTTAGTCATTTAGTCGTTTGGTCGTTTGCAAAGGTACGACAAATAATTCAAAGTACAAAACACATCATGCAAAAACTTTTTTTCACCTTGTTTTCAAGAGTCATATGACATTGGACAATAAAAGCCCTGAAGGGATATAAGGATTATTTGGTTCTTTTACCCCTTCGGGACGACATTTTGTTGCTGCGTTGTCTACCCAAGGCGATACCTTGAGCTGAAATCTTGCTGCCCCTTAGGGGCGTTTATTGTTTCCGGACGGGGCGGATACTTTGGCCGACGAAAAAGCTACAGCCAAAACAGAAGATGCTGCCCGAGCTAAAATAAAAGGTGTACGCGGAGCTGCTGACGCCCATCCAATGCGAACGCGACCAGTAGTCGCCTTGGCTACCCGCGTCGCAAAGACTCGTGGAGTTACGGTAGCCCGCAGCGGGCAGGAAAATAAAGTTCCCGTTGCTATTGCTCGTTATTTTCGTGCCATTAATGCCGAATTGTGTCGTCTTTGTCGTAGTAGTGTAACTGCTGTTGTACAACTCTTGCAGCTGTGTTATGCTCGGCATTTGCCAGTCGCTGCCCCAGTTCTTGGTCGCAGCGTCGTCCTCAGGCAAAAGTTCCGTCAAGCCATCTGTGAAACCATTGTAGCCATAGACGCTGTCCGTGCAGTACTTCGTCAACGTGTATTCCGATCCGTTGCACCACTTGTAAGTGTTCCAGCCGAACGTCGTCTTGCCGCTGTCGTAGCCTTCCGTCTCACCCCAAGCGAAGTAGTCACCGTACTCCTCGGGAGAGTTCGCGCCCAAATTGCATGTCGCCCACAAGGTGCCGCTCGGCAGGTCAAGGTCAACCCATTCGTGTTTCTCCGGGGCTGCGCGGACGGGACGCACGGGCGATCCGTTGCTACGGCCACCTCTGCTCAAATACCAAGAGTCGCCCGAGTCGTCGTACAGGTCGTACGCGCAGTTGTCTAGGCCCGGGCAGAGCGAACTGGACCAAAAGATGCAGATGCTGCCCACATAGTGGAGGTCGCCTGACCAGCGGATGCCTGCGGCAGGAAGGAAGATAGTATTGTTATTCGGACCAATCACAAGGATGCCATTGACGCCACCTTGCTGCGTCCACACTTGCGTGCAATTGTTGCATAGCTCCTCAATCTGCCCAATCGTCGGTGTATGCCATGGCGAACCCCAGTTCTTGGTCGCAGCATCGTCCTCAGGCAACAGCCCCCTCAATTCGTCTTTGAAGTTGTTGTAGCCATAGCTGCATTGTGCGCAGTACTTCGTCATCGTATATTCCGATCCGTTGCACCACATGTATGTGCTCCAGTTGTATGTGTCCTTCGGTTGTGTCTCACCCCAAGCGAAATAGTCGCCGTACTCCTCGGGACTGTTCGCGCCAACATTGCATGTCGCCCAAAGCGTGCCACTCGGCAGGCCAAGGTCAACCCATTCGTGAGTGTCTGCTGCTTCAGCCTCAACAAATACGATGCTGTCCAGCTCCGACACTTCGCACTCAATCATCTGGCCGTTTGTCTTGTAGAGTACCACTTTCTGTGCCCAAGTTATCTGCAGACTTGCCACAAGGAGGAACAGGACTGTTAAGAGGCTTTTTCTTTTCATGGCTTTTATTGTTATGGTTTTCTTCACTTTACCTTGCCTGCTCTATCTTGACGCTGGCACCCTGACAAAGTACACCGAGAGGAGGGTTCTCCTTTTCGACTGTGACGCTGACCTTCAGGACAGAGGGGCATTCCCGGAGCACGGCAGAGGCGATTCGGGCTGCAACATGCTCCAGAAGCTTGGAAGGAATGGCCATCTCGCGGCGGGTGATGCTGACAAAAAGGGAGTAGTCGGCTGTGCCCTCCATCTGGTCGTCACGCCAGGCAGAAGGCTCCACATCCACCAAGGCCGAGACGGTGACGTAGAAATCCCCGCCTACGATGCGCTCCTGAGGGTGACAGCCATGATGCGCAAAAACCTTGATGCGGTTGACAGTTAGTTCACTTTTCACTTTCTATCTCTTCCTCCTCCGCAGAGATTGAATCGGGTAGATACTTCTTCAACACGCGCGCCACACCTGCCGTCCAGGAATTGATGGTGTCGTTCTCCAACTGGAGAGACGTGATAAGGCGAATGACATGGTCGATGGGCATACGGTAGCGGAGCACACCGCTGATGAGCTTCGCATAGTCCCAGTACTCGGGGTTGAAGCGTTCGCTCAGTCCCTCGATGGTGGTCTTGTAACCGCGCCCTGTGACAAACTGGAAGTCGTAGCGCTTCTGCCCGTCGCGGTCGTAGTGCTTGATGATGAAGCCCTTGGAAACGCTCTTTGGGATGGCTATGCCCTCCTCGTCGTCTTGCAGACCAGTGAATATCTCGTAGGGGGAGCCATCGAGAAGTCCAACGAAAGCCACCCACTTCTCCTTTTTGTTCTGGAAGCGCACCACATCGCACTCCAGCACCTCGGGTCTGCGCTCCACGACGGTAGGAACGATGCCCGGCAAATGCTCCGCTTTCAGGAATTTCTGTTGGGCAAGGGTCGCAAGGAGTCCCTCGGACATGGCTTCGTTGTCCTTGCGGGTATAGCGGATGTCGGTGAAGACCTGTGCCAGCGTCTCCTTGTTGTTAATCTCCACAAAGTGCTTGTTCTCGGGCAGTGCTTCGCGCTCTGCATAGCAGGCATCGATGCGTTCGGGCGTGAAGGTGCCGTAGGTCTCCTGGTGCACGATGGCTTCGAGGGGCAGGCGGTCTGTCTGCTGAGGCATCTCTGCCGGCCAGCCTACAGTGAGCGTGGCTACGGGGAAGACCAGCTCGGGCAACTCCAGGGCAGCGATGATGGTCTGCGGCTGGTATATGGTCGTGCCAAGGAAGCAGACGCCCAGACCTTCCTCCTCTGCCAGGCAGCAGAAGGTCTGGGTGAAGAGCAGGGCATCGGTGGCGGCATTGAGGAAGCTCAGGGCATTGTCGTAGCCCGGAGCAGCCTGACGCTGCAGACACCAGTCGGAGGTGCGGCGGAAGTCGGCACAGACGGTCAGCACGACGGGAGCCTGCGTCACCATCGGCTGGCAGAAGTGGGCAGGTGCCAGCAGCTCCTTCATGGCCGCCGAGCGCGTCACGACAACGCTGTAGAGCTACAGGTTGCCCATTGTCTGGGTGCGCGACGCTTCTTCTATTAACCGATTCAGCAGCTCGTCGCTGACGGGCTGCTGAGTGTATTTGCGGATGGTTCTTCTTCCTTTGATGTTCATAGTGCTTTTCCTATCAGTTTTTCTTCCAGCTCCTCGAGGTCATGACGCAGCTCTTTCTCCACCTTCAGCCGTCCGTCTATCGTCTTGATGCCGTGCAGCACAGTGGCGTGGTCGCGATTGCCGACGTAGATGCCAATCTTGCTGGCGGTGAGCTTCGTGTGCTTGTGCGCCAGGTACATGCTCATCTGGCGGACGGTGACGATGTTTGCCTTGCGGCTCTTGCCGAAGACCTCCTCCTCCTTGACATTGAAATGCTCGCAGGTGCAAGTGATAATTTGGTCGATAGTGACATCCTTCTTCTCCACCTTGATGCGCCCCGTCAGGATGCGCTGGGCGAACTCCAAGTCGATGTCCTTGCCATAGACCACGGAGTATGCCAGCAGGCTGTGGATGATGCCCTCCAGCTCGCGGACGCTGCCAGTGACATTGTGCGAGATGAAGCTCACCACTTCCTCGGGGATGCTCAGGCCGTCGTGCTTCACGATGCTGTGCAGGATGCTGCGGCGCAATTGCTCCTCCGGCTTCTCCATCTCTGCCATCAGTCCACTCTTGAAGCGGGTGATGAGCCTGTCTTCCATGCCCTGAAGCGACACGGGCGGACGGTCGCAGGTCATGATAATCTGCTTGCCATTCTGACGCAGGTGGTTGAAGATATGGAAGAAGGCGTTCTGTGTAGCCGTCATGCCTGCCAACTCCTGAATATCGTCAACAATAAGCATGTCGATGCTCTGGTAGAAGTGCATGAAATCGTTGAAGACGTTGTTCTTGCGGGCATCGGTGAACTGCACCATGAAGAGGTGTGCGCTCAGGTAGAGGACACGCTTCTCGGGATGCAGCTCCTTGGTGCGCACGCCGATGGCATTCACAAGATGCGTCTTGCCCACGCCGCTGGGGCCATAGATGAAGAGGGGGTTGAAGGTCTGCTGCTCAGGATGCTCGGCAATAGCCTGACCCACGCTACGCGGCAGCTTGTTGCTGCTGCCCTCGATGAAGTTGCTGAAGCTCTGGTGCACATTGAGCTGCGAGTCGAGGTCGGCCGCCATGCCTACAGCCTGTGCCAGCATGGGCGATTTGTTTGCAGCGAAGCTTGACGGAGCCGCTTCAGGCACCATGTTGCTGTCGCTCTCCTGATTGACCGTCACATTGTCGGCCACCTCCACTTCGTAAGTGAGTGTCACATCCTCGCCGAAGAAACGGCTGACAGTGACATGAATGAGACGACGGAAATGCTCCTCCAGATATTCGAAGAAGAACTGAGACGGTATATAGACCGCCAGCTCCTTCTGGGCAGCATCGTACGACTTGAGCCTCATCGGGGAGAACCAAGTCTGGAACTGCTGTTCGCTCACGTTACTGCGGAACATCTCCAAGCAACGCTGCCACAATATCTGTTCGTTCTTATTCATCACTCTTTCTTACGCGCACACATATTATATATAATGTGTATCGTGTCTGGGCAACCTGCGCCCATCTTGCCTTATTATTTTTTGCGAAATCGTCTGCAAAGTTACTACATTTTCTCAATTCTACCAAACTTTTTTGCACGCCCTCAAAAGTGCTCCGTTGCATAACATCTTGTATTTCAAACATCGCTGTGACAAGCCTTGCAAAATTTAGCAAAGCCCTTGCATATATTCAATGTTCTGTTTTTCAAATGCTTCTGCTTGACGCCTATAAAGGGCACGCCTCATGCAATGCATTCGCAACCTTCGCTATTCTATAGAGTTACTATTTTGGCAAGCACAAACTTCCTGCTTCTCTTCTATTTCATGAAAGTCTAAATAAGAAAGAAAAGCGTGTTATCGAAAAAACCTTCCCGTTTCCCACAATAAAATGAAGCAGTCATTCGTTTTTAATGTAGAAGTGCGCCAAATACGAACTATCAAATCACAATCATCCTCCGCCTATGGAACAAGCTCTACCTCTACCCTATTTCCAGCCAAGCACGGCTGTCCTGGCCAAGATACGCCAGTTTGCACGCACATTCCGCCCGCAACCCTGTTACTTGACAATTGGACAATTGAACAATTGGACAATTTAAGAGTGCCGCCTGTGATATTGTCAAATCATCTAATTGCCAAATCGTCAAATTGTCAAATGGTCTCTCCTTCCCTGCTCTCAGCCAACTTCGCCAATCTTGAGGCGGAGATGAAGTGGTTCAACCAAAGTTCTGCCGACTGGCTCCATATCGACATCATGGACGGTGTGTTCGTGCCGAACATTTCCTTCGGTTTCCCTGTACTGAAACATGTGGCCCGCATCTGCCAGAAACCGCTCGACGTACACCTGATGATAGTGCAGCCCGAGAAGTTCGTGAACGAGGTGAAGGCACTCGGAGCTTACCTGATGAATGTGCACTACGAAGCTTGTCCCCATCTGCACCGCGTCATCGGTCAGATTCACGAAGCCGGCATGAAGGCTGGTGTGACGCTCAATCCTGCCACGCCTGTCTCTGTCCTGGAGGACATCGCAGCCGATGTCGATTTAGTGCTCCTGATGAGTGTCAACCCAGGCTTCGGCGGACAGAAGTTCATTCCGCACACCCTGAAGAAGGTTGCCGCCCTGCGTCAGCTGCTCGACCGCACAGGCAGCAAGGCCCTCATCGAAGTGGATGGCGGCGTCAACCTCGAGACAGGCCGTCAGCTGAAGCAGGCCGGAGCCGACGTCCTTGTGGCAGGCAACGCCATCTTCGCCGCCCCCAATCCCGCCGAAGCCTGCGATGCCCTCGCACAGCTGTAGCATTCTGATTTAGTTTCGGGAGTTAAGAAGAGGAAAAGCTCATTATAACTCCTGAAACATGAATCTCTGACATTTGCAATCCTTTTTGGATTATGTTCCAAAAAAGTAGCGTCTTTTTTGGATTACGCTCCAATCTTCATCATACAAAACATGGTATTCCTTTCACACAGAAATCACGGAAACCACGGAAAAGAAGCACTTGTGCTTCCCTGCGAAGCATCGCTTCGCCCTTCTATGATTTCTGTGCTTTCTGTGTGAGAATACATTGTATAACAACGCTCCGGTGTATTACGGTTCAAATCACTTGACACTGAACTTTTGGCCGTTCATGATGTAGAGACCGGGGGCGAGGCCGCGCGTGTCTGTGCCGGCCTTGCGAACCATCATGCCGTCGAGACGGTAGATGTCGGCAGTGACAGGCACTGTGACATCGATGAAGCCATCCTCTTCGTCGCCAATGAAGATGGTCAACTGTTTGGCAAAGTCGCCCTGCTCTGTATGGAAGTAGCCACGGAATCGGCCCGAAGACACGCTGGCATTTTCATCCACATAGTAGAGTTTGTCGCTGCTAATGTAATAGTAGCCGTCATTCTTCGGAACGGAGGCCAACACATAGCTTCCGATGAAGGAGATGCCATCCACCTCGTCAACGGGGCCGTTCCCTTCAGGCTCTTCGATGGAAGTCTCAAGGATGTCGAAGACAGAGGACTTGCTTTCTCCGTTAGCAACCAGGCTGCTGTTGTTGATGCCGCCCGGCTTGATGAGGTACGGGATGTTGGCCTCCATCTCTTCTACAGCCTCGAACTTCATGACGTTGTCTGTCAAGCCGCTCAGTTTTGCCAACTGCGTGCCTGTACCGAAGACCTCGTCGGGGTTAGGCACGTCGAAGGGTAGCACGATGGTGTTCCATGTGCCTTTGCGGAACTTGCGCATCAGCTTCACGTTGGCCAGCTCGATGGCTTCAGGCACATAGTCCTGATCTTCGCGCAGGATGACACCTTTGGGCGACATGTCCTTAAAGACGGCCTTGACGGTGGCATCGCCAGTCACGGTGTGGTAATAGACGGGGTCATCGCAGACGGGCGTGCCATCCACCTCGTAGCGGAGGAAGCTGTAGCCCTCGGCAGGCACGGCTCTGAAATAGAGTTCCGTGCCGTATTCGTAGGTGCCTGACGTTATGCCCAAAATGCCCTCTTGGGAGTTGCAATCCACACGCACGCAATGCGACGTGCGGCGGAAGACAGCCCGAAGGTTCACGAGGCGGTTCAGTTCCAGCGTCAGCTCCGGCTCCGAGGAATATCTGTAAATTTGGCCTTCGTTAATGACGGTGGCTCCCGTTTCAGTAGTGCCCCAGTAGGCGAACTTATAGCCAGGATTGGGTGTAGCGGTCAGTGTCAGCGTCGTTCCGAAGATACGTGAGTCACTGTTGACGTTGGTCGTGCCTGCCCCGTTGGGGAAGGCTGCTACATAGAACGGCACATTGCCGCCCTGGAAGAGCATCCATTTCACCTGCCGTCCCTCGTAGCCCAAGAAGCCCTCGGTGTCGCGAATGTCGTCCGTCTTCACCTGCAAAGCATAGTAGCCATCGCTAATCAGCCCGCTGGTGTTGATGTAGAACTTTGTCGCGTCATTAGCGTCCGGCGTGATGGGCAGGGCGGTGTCCTGTTGCTTGCTTTCGTAGCGTAGCACGAGGTCGTCGCGTGTGAAGGTAAGCGGATCGATGGCCTTGTTGAAGGTGACAGTCAGCCTTTCGATGGGTTCGGTCGCCAGCTCGCCACTTGCATCATTGGGCGCACCCAAAATTTCGTTGACCTTCAACCGCACATTGGGCGAAGGCTCGAACTCCACGACGAAATGAAAGGTCTTAGGCCCGTCGGCGTAGGCCACGATGTGCAACTTGTTCTCGGGCAGCGGGTCGAAGCCGTCCTGCATGGTGTATTGTGTAGTCCAGAAGTTCTGCGGGTCGAGTTCTTCGTCGGTGTCCTCGTCCTTCAGCGAGACAATCTTGGCGATGCCGCCCGTCGGGTTGGCCACGGAGGTATAGAACCACTCCCGCTGCGGCACGGTGACGGTGACGCGCCACTTGTTGTCGCCCAGTGCCGTGATGGAGGTGATGTTGCTGAGTGTCTTCAGCTCCTCGTCCGTACCGTTGGCAAGGTAGATGTGGTCGGGCTGGTCATGCCCGTCCTCCACATTGTTTGTCACCCAGGCGCGGTAGGTCACATCGCCCAGCGTGGCATTCACGCTATGGATAAGCTCGTGGATGGTCACCTGGTCGAGCAGCGAGAGGTCGGGATTGCCGTAGCTGGTCACATGCGTAGCCTGCACATCGTATTCCACGAAGTGTCCCAGCAGGGTGCTTGTCAAGTCCCATGTGGCATAGCTGCATGTGCCGGCCTTGATGTCTCCGAATTGCGTGGCGATGTCGTCGTCCAAAGCCATCACCTTCTCGCCACCATTGAGGCTGGAGCTGATGATGGAGAAATCCACCATCAGGCCCTTCTCGTTCTCCACGATTTTCGGCTGTTTTGTTATCATGCGCACATTGGAGGCATCGCCGTTGCCCTTGTTGTGGATGAGCACGGAGAACTCAGCCGGGACGATGGGCTCCACCACATCCCCCGTCAGCGGGTCGTCGCCGTAGATGTCGCGCTGCACGAAGTAGGTCAGATCCAGTTCGGGCGAGGGCTTCACCTGCAGCGAGACAGGTGCGAGCATACGCCGCTGCTCCATGCCGTCGTTCGAGAAGGAGAGCGAACCGCCGAAGCTGTAGGTCGTCAGCGTTTCCGGGGCGGCATACTTGGTGGGGATAAAGAGGATGGTTGCCACGCCCTTGCTCTTCGGAGCGAGCGTCCAGGGGCCTTCCAGACTGCCCTCGAAGCCTTCGATGCTCTCGAAGTTAATCTGGAACTCATGGCTTGTAGCCTCCTGACCGAGCAGGTCGGTCACGGTCACATCGAGGTCAACATCCTCCAGTGTCTCGTAGGTGCTGTTCTCGATGGTAAGCGTGCCTCGGAAAGCCTGGCGCGTCAGCACCAGTTTCTGTTCTATCTCTAACCGAACAGTAGCGCAGAGGTTGTTGGACGCTCCGTTATAGAACTCCAGAATGTCCTCATTAGCGCTTGCGACGAGTTCTTTCCAATCGATGAAGCCCATATTCACCAATTCCTGCGTGCAGAAGTCGCGACGATCTGCTAAAGTCTCATACACGTTCTGATGTTCGTGATTATCGTTGGAAGGTGCCAAGCCGTCTTGGATGCGGTAGGAATTCTGCCGTCGTTCAACGTATTGCGTCAGATCGAAGTCATAGTAGATGTGGCGTTGACTCGGCATATAGCGAACGAGTGCGTCGGCCAGAGCTGCAAGCTGCCAGTCGTAGAGTGTGCCATTCTCGTGCTCCTCCTCCAATCGGCCGTCAATGAGTTTCAGTGCCGTGTTGATTTCATCGTTATAGTGCAAAGCCATCGAATCCACACCCGTGTATTCGCCAAGCTGGTCGAAGAAGGTTTTAAGATAAGTATAATAGAGTTCTGCCTTTTGGGCGTAGCTCTGAATCAAAGCAGGTATCACAGAAGCTTTACGCTGTGACGACTGAGCAGTGTAATCTACTATAGCACTGATACTATTTCTTCTACTTTTCCTTGAATGTTTATAAATACCCTCAGCCATCGGGGAAGCACATGAGGCGGCATCACCTGTAGACCCAGTACCTGTAAAGGTTTTTCCGCAGTCGGCGAAGGGAATAGGATCAGGCGCATAATCCAAGTAGGGGCATAAGCTGCCGCCACCGCCGCCGCCACCAAGTCCGCCGCCGCCACTGGAAGAGCCGCCGCCACCACCGCCGCCGCCGCTACTGCTGCTGCCACCGTCGCCACTGGAAGAGCTGCCGCCACCACCGCCGCCACCGCAGCTGCTGCCACCAAAGGCGCTGGCAGCTGCCATGAAGACATCCATCATAAATGCGGACTGAAGGCCAAAATCCGATTCGCAAGGGAACCAGCTATAGTCGCCATCCATCGCTATGGAACAGCTACTGCTGCCAGAGCGTCGCCTACTGCTGGAACTTGGTTGGGTTCGGGTGACGCGGATGGGTACGATATAGCTCTGCTCCGGACCGAGGGTTAAGCCCTGATGCATCACAAGCGGGGTGAAGGTAAGGCCCTCTTCGCTTGGCATATAGACATTCACATCCAGGGCATCAATAAGACCGTCGTTGCGCAGCACGACGTTGAACATTGTGGATTGCCCGTTCTCCAGCAGGTCGTACGGAACGATTTTGGGTGACACCGTCATGCGGACAACAGGCACCGGCACATGCGTCTCATAGGTCAGGCTGGTGACAATCTCGTACTCGTCCTCGACGCTGGTTTCCACCACATCCCATGAGACGCTCACGGCCTGATAGGAGCAGAAAGCCAAGTGCGTGGTCTGTTCACCCGGATTGACGAGCACATTTGCCCGATAGGAGTCGTGCTTGTCTGCCGTGACATAGAGCTGGTAGTAGCCCTCGTTGACATCGTCGAACAATATGCCCTCCTGCGTCGAGGTGCCGGAAGCCACAAGTGCACCCGTGTTGTAGTCGCGCAGCTGCACGCTGGCACCTTCCACGTATGGCTTTTCGCCCTTACTGTTGCCGTAGATGGTGTTCTCGTCCCGCACACGGACAAGGAGCGAACCCGTCGATTCGCTGACCACCTTCACATTGAACCAGACGTTGAAGCCGCTGCCGTTCTCGCAGTTGACGGCAATGGAACCCTTCTGAATGATGTTCACGTCCAAGTCGCCCGGGTTGAAGCGCAGCATCACCGTTGTCGTGTCGCCCGGCTCCAACGATGGCATCTCGACTGGCGTAGCCAGGCTGATGAACTCGCTCATTGCCTTGGGCAGATCGACCACCAGTTTGCCCGAAGCCGTCATGCCCGTGTTCACCACCTGCACAGGATAGGTGCGCACGGTGCCCTTGGTGACGGTGGTGTTGATGCTGGTCACGTCGGGCTTGATGTTGGCATAGCGCACATTAGCAAAGTTATACATCACAAACTCTATGTGCGCCTCTTCGTCACTACTCAGGGTGACGGTGAGCTTGTCCCACTGCGGGCCCTCGCTGGCCTCAACTGGCGTGATACGGTAGGTGAGGGTGGCTGTACCGAGACCTTCCAGTTCCTCCACAGTGCTCATTTCGACATCGTAGAGGTCTGTCGCGCCGGAGAAGGAGGCGTGAATGTTGTGCAGGGCAAGACTGGTCAGGTTCTGTATCTCTATGGTGCCCTCATAGGCTTCGTCCTTGTAGAGCTGGTGCCTGATGCGATCCTGATTGACACGCTCGAAGCCATAGACCTTGAACGTCCCAGCCGCATCGGTCTGTCCCTCCTGCGGGTTGCAGGCTCCGAAGGAGAAGTTGCCACGGTAGCCCCACGGCAATTTGTATTTGACCGAGTAACGACCTTCCGCATCGGTCTGTGCGCTGAGGTCGATGCGTTGGCCATAGTAGATGATGTACGGCTCCACATCCAGATTGCTGACGCTACCGCCACTGTTGCTCGTGACGGTGCCGGTGATTGTCACCGTGTCGCCCTCATTATAGATGCTCTTGTCGGCAGCAGCGGTGAAGCTATAGAGCGATTGTATCTCTATGGATGCCTCGTCCGAGGTGTTGTTGATGTAGAGGAGTTCGGGCTGCATCCGCTCGGGGTTGACAATGGCGGTAATGGCGAAAATGCCCGGCACGTCGGTAGCGGTGAACGGAATCGTCTCCGTTGTGGTGGCGCCTCGCGCCAGCTCCTTGCCCAGAGTGAAGGTGGTGATAGTCTCTTCGCCCTTCATCACCTTAATCTCGGTCTTGGCGGACAGGGTGCCTGCGCCTTGGTTGGCAATCTGCAGCGAGAGTGTCGTGCTGCCACCGGCCAGGATGGTCTCGTCCGCAAGGCTGATGCCCGTGATGACAGCATCGGGCAGGGTGCGGTCGCTGATGAGGAGCCAAGCCGCGCCGCTGCTGAAGTCGGTGGCCGATGCGGTGACGGTCACAGTGCGGTCGCCCTCCTCCGTCAGGTTTGACAGGGCACGGAAAGGCACCGTAACACTCGCCTGCCCTGCCGGGATGGTGGCGTTGGTCGTGTATTCAACATCGGCGGCATCGGTCGAGAGGATGACACTGAGAGCCTGTGCCGTCGAGGTATTGCGGGTGACAGTGATGTTGCAGCCCGTCTCGTCGCCCTCGACGATGGTGGTCTTCGAGGTGGTGACGCTGAGGGCTGGGCCGTCGTTGTCGGTGATGGTGACAGGCACTGTCACATTGGCCTGCTTGTCGCCGATGGCATCGCAGTTACAGTTGGTCAGATAGACACCGGCCTTGACGTTGACGGTGCGGTCGCCATCCACCTCCTGATTGTCGCGCACGCCGAGGGTAAACTTCACGCTGGTGGTGCCAGCGGGCATAGTCATGGTGGAGGTCGTGTAGTAGAGGTCGTCATCGCCGTCGTCGGTCAGCTTGACGGTTATCTTGTTGTTGGTAACACCTGTGCGGGTGATGGTGCCGATGATGGCCTGCGGGCCTGCCGCCTCGCTGACGGTGGTCGGGGAGAGCGTCATCGAGATGGCGGGCGTATCGTCGTCGTTGAGGATAAAGACCTTCTCGGCCTTCTGGTGGCCGTCGGCCGATGCGGTGAGCTTGATGCTCTCCGGGTTGGCTGGCGTGTTGTCGTCCTGAATGAGGATGCTGGCGGTGCCGGAGGTCTCGCCGTCGGGAATGACGAGGCGCTGTGGCAGCTTGAAGCGCTTGGACTGCTCGATGGTGAGATAGACGCTGATGTCGCCCGGATAGTAGTGCGCGGGCACGGTGGCAGTGACGTGTATCACCTCGCCCTCGTTGTACTCGCTCTTGTCGAGAGCCAAGGTCAGAGGCACGAGGTCGTCGTCCTCCAGAGTGACTGTGTCGGTAATGCAGTTGTAGCCGTTGTTCAGACTCTCGTTGACAACGATGGCTACGCGGGAATCCACGTTCACATCGTCGTTGTCGATGGGATAGATGTAGAAGGTGACTTTCGACACGTTCTGGTCGAAGCGAACCGTGCCGCTGCCGTCGGCATTGACCTTCAGGCGGTCTGTGTCGTCGGAGGCATCGCGGGTGGTGACGTTGAAAGTCTGCGCAAGGCTGAGGTCGCCTGTGCGTCGCAGCTCACATGCATAACCCTGGGTGCTGCCCTCGGGGATGGGATTCTTGTAGGCTGTGAGCGTGAAGAACTTCCGCACGTTTAGGCTGTAGGAGGCAGCGGCGGCGGTGTTGTTGCTTTGGTCAACGAGGATTTCTCCGCAATTGGCGGCAGGGATGATTTGCACCACAGGTCGGCAGGCGCCGCTCACACCCGGGTAGTCGCTGAGGTTCAGGCTGACGTTGCGCGACACGGTAGCATCTACGGCCAGCTTGCTCTCATAGGCAGTGGTGCCGACATAGACGCGCGTCTTCGTCTGCTCGTTCTCAAGGAAGATTTTCTCTGTCCATCCTGCGCCGGTGACAGAGTCGCCCTGGTTGGTGACGCTCCATGAGAAGTCGAGTTTGTCGCCTGGGCTGGCCAGTGTCTGACTGACAGCTACATCCGTCGGCACGAGGTCGGGGCGCGGCACAACCTCTACGGTGATGGTGCCGCCCGTGAAGCCGGACACGACGTTGCTGCCGCTGCGGTCTGTGAGGATGACTTCGGCACGCGTACTAGTGTAGGTCGAACTTTTATATTCATAGAAGGCAACGGGCAGTTCTGTTCCATTCTCCAAATTGTCTGGCAGGTCGAGCTGCAGGGTGAGCAGTGTGCCAGAGCTGCCGCTGATGGTGGTGTTTGTGGGAGAATAGAGGATGACACGATAGTGCCGATACGTCTTTCCCTGATACGACTGATTACTTTTTGAGGTGACGCTGGCCTGGTAGTCGATGGCGCGTGACTTGTTCAGGCTGACCAGCGATTCGTCCTCAAAGGCTTTCAGTTCGTAAGGCGTAAGGATTTCGAACTGCACGCCAACGATGTCGCTCTGGTTCTCCAAGGCGATGGGAATGGCAGCTGTCCGCCCGGCAGGGTACGTCACATCGCCGATGCGCAACACGTTGGTCTGTGCCATAGCACTCGTGCCAAACAAAAGCAAAAGGCTTAGTATATAGTTCTTTATCGTATTCATAGCGGCTGTTGTTTTTATTTTCTTACCTTGAACTGTTTATTCCCTTTCTTGATGACATAGATGCCGGCGGGGGCGGTTTCGAGGCTTGGGATGCGCCGGCCGCTGAGGTCGAAGATGTCGGCATCGGTGGTGAAGCCTCCCTCGATGGTCTGGAGAGGTGTTGCATCGTCGCAGACGATGGCAGGGAGGTAGTTGGCCTCGGTGTCCGTGAGGCGGGCATCGGCAATGACAGCCTGTGCGTCGAGGCCCATGAGCAGGTCGTGCTCGCCAGCCGCTATGGTGCGACCACTGAGGTTATAGATGACCACGCGGGTGTCGCTGCCCACCTGACGCTTCGACAGGGCGAAGCCGCGCAAGTCGGGTGCCAGCATGAGGTCGTCGGCACGCTGTCCGGCGATGGTCAGCTGCAGGGCAGCCACCGCATCGGTGTTGGCCAGGCGCAGGCAGTCGCCTTCGATGGCAACGATGTTGGACTGTGCTGCTTCGCTCGCGCGCACGCGCTTATTATATAATATGTATGGGCGCACGGCTGCAGGCGAAGCCTCTTCCTCGAAGTCGAGGATGGCATCGACGGTCTTCACGATGTCGCGCACGTCGATAATCCCGTCGGTTACGGCATCGGCTGCCGTGAAGTTAAAAACCTTCCCGCTGAGCTTGTCGCCCGAAGCGGCAAAGCTGACCACATGCTGCAAGTCGAGCACATCGACGGTGAGGTCAGCGTTCACGTCGCCATCGTCCCAACTGAACTGGACGACGACGGTTGTCTGGTAATCGGTGTTGGTTGACGGCGAGAGAAGCATCGGTTCGTCGCGCAGGGGATAGAGTACTCTGCTCGTCGAAGGTGCCCACTTGTTGTTGCTGTATGTGTAGAAGGAATAGGGGGATTCATAGGTCCATAAGCTGTTGTTATAATAATAGATGTGATAGAGCGAAGTTATGCTGCGGCTGTAGTTCTGGTCACTGTGCTGATAGGTCTGCAACGAGTTCCATGTAATGCCAAGGTCTTCGCCAAAATGCACCTGTTTGGCAGGGTAGTCCTCGCTGACGAAGGGCAGCTTCGTCTTGTTGTCGCAGAACTGGCGGTGGTAGTACAGGTTGGAGCCTACACTTGTCAACGTCGTCCTGGAGATGGGCGACGAGATGGCGGTCAGCCGGTTGTGGGCGACATTGAGATAGGTGAGGGCGCTGAACTTGGTGGCAAAGGGCGACAGGTCGCCTTCGAGCTCGTTGGCATTGAGCTTTATGCTCGTCAGCGTGCTGTTGGAGTAGTCGCTGACCAGTATGGTATCAAGCTGCCCCGTCAGGTAGTTGTTGCCCAGATTGAGTGAGGTGAGCGCAGGCAGCTCGAAGACAGTCTGTGTCAGGGAACCGTGCAGGTTGCAGCCCTCAAGGTTGAGGGTGGCGATGTGGTCCCCGTTGAAGGTCACGCCATGCCACTTGTCCACAAAGCGGTCGTCTGTGGTGAGGTCCCAGGGGTGCGTCCAGTTGGCACCGTCCCACTGCTCGTAGAGGGCCTGCAGGATGGCGTAGTCGGTGGCATGCAGCTTGTCGCCAGTGAGGAAGGTGCGGATTTCCTTGAAGTCCTTCCAGTAGTTGGCGGCGCGGTAGAGATCATCAACGCCGGCAGGCACTTCGAGGGTGCATTTCTTATAATAGGCGCTGATATAGCTATTGCTGTTGAGGGTGGGTGGCGTACCGGCGAAGATGCGCAGCCGCTTCAGGCTATCACAACTATAGAAATAGTCGAAGTAGCTGTTGCCGTCATATTTCATTTTACGCCCGAGCTCGGCAGTGCGGAGGCTGTCGCAGTACTGAAAGGCAGACCCGCCGAGAGAGGTGACGTTGTCGGGAATCTCGATGTGCGTGAGACCTGAGCCTTCGAAGGCGTTACTGCCGATGGATGTTAACGAGGCGGGGAGCTCTATGTCCGTAAGCCCGGTTGTATTGCAGAAGGCGGAACCGCCGATGCTGGTCAGGGAAGCGGGGAAGTGGAAGTCGTTGCCGAGACCCTTGCAGCCATAGAAGGCATGGCCATCGATAGTCGTCACAGCATCGGGGAGAACAATGGTCTTGAGGCTGTCGCAACTTTGGAACATACACTGTGGCACCCTGGTCTGGTCGGCAGGCCATGTGACGGTGCGCAGCGAATCGCAGTTATAGAAAACGTGACTATTGAGCGTAGTGATGCCCGTGGGCAGGGAGGCTTCGCGCACACCGCTTCCATCGAAAGCCTGAGTGCCAATGCTCTTAATGCCGGCAGGCAGATTGGCTTGTGTGAGGGCTTTGCAATTTTGGAAGGCGTAGTTTCCGATGTTTTTGAGCGACGAAGGGAAGGTGGCAAGCTGCAGCTTTCTGCAGTTAGTGAAGGCTGAACCTTGGATGTCGGTGATGCCGCTGGGCAGGGCGATACTTTCTAACGATGTACAGTTTGAGAACGCATCGTAACCTATCTCGGTGACACCATCGTGCAGGGTGACATCGGTCAGGGCGGAACAGCCATAGAAGATATATGACGGCAGTTCCGTGGTTGCCGTTGGGATGTTGATGCTCTTGAGCTGTTTGCAGTTTTGGAAACAGTATTGGCCCTGCAACTTGATGCGGTTTGGAAGTTCCACCTTGACGAGGCCAGTACGTGCGAAAGCCTGGGAATTGATTCGCGTGAGCTGCGTGTAGGGACTGAGGTCTATTGCCGTGATTTTCGCGCAGCCATCGAAAGCAGAGGAGCCAATAGCGGTGGTGCCGGAGGCGAGCGTCACGGAGGAGAGTTTGTCACAGCTGTAAAGTATATTGTCCGGGACGGTGGTGATGGCTTCGGGAAAGGTGAAGGAGGCAAGGGAGTCACACTCGTAAAAAGCACTGACGCCGAGGGATGTCAGGCCAGATGGCAAGGCGAGCGTCTCCAAACGGTAGCACTGCTGGAAGGCCCTACTGCCGATAGTCGTTACCGTGGATGGCAGTTGTACCGCTGTCAAATGCCGACAGTCGTAGAAGGCATGGGAGCCAATAGTCTGCAAACCTTCGCTGAAAGTGACATTGTTGAGATTCGTACAAGACTGAAATGCATAGGTGGGCAGGGAGGTCAATGCGGCAGGAAGAGTAAGGGGACCACTGAGGCTGGAACAAGAGCTGAAAGCGTTTTCCCCCAAGGTGGTGAGTGTGGAGGGCAGGGAGAGGGACTGCAAACCTGAATAGCTGAAAGCGTAGTTGCCAATGGTGGTCAACCCATCGGGAAGCACCACTTCCTGAACGCCACTTTCGTAGAAGCAGTATTCGGGGATGGTGGTCAGATTTTCGGGTATCTCGATGCGCTTCAGGCTCTTCGTGTAAGAGAAAGCATAGATGCCCAGCATAGTGAGGCTGGAGGGCAGCGTCAGTGTCGTCAGCTTATTGACATAAGAAGTGGAACGGTAATAACTGAAAGCATATTTGCCGATGGTGGTCACGCCGTTGGGGATGCTAAGGCTGGTGAGGGCAGGGCAGTCGGCAAGGGCATAGTCGCCGATGGCTGTCACACCCGAGGGCAGCACAAGGGTCGTGAGCTTGGGGAGGTCGGCGAACATGTAGTTGCCCACGGTGTTCAGGGCGGTGTTGAAGCTGCTGTTGCCGTACTGCGTGGCGGTACTGCCGGACACCGTCCAGCGGTGGTAGCTGTCGCCGCCGTTGACAATCTGGGCATTGCTGAGGTACAGCGCCTTGATGCTCGTCAGGTAACGGTGAAGGTACTCGATGTCGGTGCCGTTGAGCGGGCCAGTGACGGTCAGCGTATCCACATCGGTGGGAGAGATGCTCTGAGCCACAAGTTTTTCTTGAAGCTGGCCGCCTGCGGTTGTTGTCACCTCAACGGGGGCAGCCATGGCCCATAGGGGCAGGAGGAGGAACGCGATGAACAGGCTCCAGGCCTTGTCCCAAAGGTTGACGTCGTTACTGTTGTGTTCCTTGGCATCCATTACCGGATTGCCATTATCACTGGCATTCCGTGCGTTTCCCAAGTCATAGGATGTCTGCAACAAAGTCCTTGCATGCGACAGCGCGACTGCAAGCGTTTGCGGTTGTATGTATTCTTTCTTTTCCATAGTGAAAGAAATAATATTGATATGTTGCCTACAAAGGTAGCAAATAATCCATTACAAGCAAAGAAATGTGACAAAAAACATGCGCAATGCTAAAAAAATATAATGTTTATCCGCAAAGATAAGTAAGGGTGTAAGATTATTTTGTGTGTGGTTCGCTATTACGCAACATGGCGAAACAGTTTGTTTCGACAGCGGAAACACCTTGTTTCGCAGGCGAAACAACTTGTTTCAGCGTGCGAAACAAATCCGAGCGGCATGGCTCGTGATTTGCAATATGCCTTCATCGACACCACCAACGAGAGTACGTGCCTGACCGACTCCGACCTTTATTCCACCATTACTTTATAAGCCCAAATCTTTTGTGTGGAGACAGCCATC
>JAFXVN010000043.1 GCA_017524545.1 Bacteroidaceae bacterium | reverse complement strand
CACCATCCAGAAAGGAAAGGAAGACGGCGAGGAATGTCTCTACATGTTGGCGATGGCCGAATATAGCAATTACGATTATGAGACGGCATCTGAATACTTCAGGAAATACTATCAATCGTATCCTCGCGGAACTTATGCTGAGTTGGCAAAGTTCTATGTCGGACAAAGTCTCTATATGAGCACACCTGAGCCCAGACTTGACCAAAGCATGACGGTGGCTGCCATCACGGCTTTCCAGGAATACCTGGACTTGTATCCTGATGCTTCGATGAAAGAGGCTGCGCAACAACGGCTTTTCGAGTTGCAGGACAAACTGGTGCAGAAGGAGCTTTATTCGGCTCAGCTCTATTACAATCTTGGTCCTTACTTCGGCAACTGCCTGAATGGTGGAAACAACTACGAGGCTTGTATCATCACCGCCCAGAATGCCCTGAAGGATTATCCCTACACCAGCCTGCGTGAGGAGTTTGCCGTGTTGATTATGAAGAGCAAGTTCGAACTCGCCCAGCAGAGTGTGGAGGAGAAGCAGTTGGAAAGATATCAGGATGCTGAAGACGAATGCTACGGATTCATCAATGAGTACCCCGATTCGAAAGAACGCTCTACGGCTGAGAAGTATATCGCCAAATGCCGGAAGGTGACGAAGAGCGAAGAAGTGAAACTGGATTAATCCGATGAGCAATTCATCCGATTATAATTAGACGGAAATCATTAATTTTTTAAACACAATATGGATTACAAAAAATCGAAAGCGCCAGTAAACACCGTGACCCGCAACATCATGGAACTTTGTGAGGAAACTGGCAATATTTATGAAAGTGTGGCCATCATCTCGAAGCGCGCCAATCAGATTAGCGTTGAGATTAAGCAGGACTTGACGAAGAAACTCGCTGAGTTTGCTTCTTATAACGATTCTTTGGAGGAAGTGTTCGAGAACAGAGAGCAGATTGAGATTTCGCGCTACTACGAGAAGTTGCCGAAGCCCACATTGCTGGCTACGCAGGAGTTTATAGACGGTAATGTCTATTTCCGCGACCCTTCGAAGGATAATCAGGAGTTTTGATTATGTGGCAACGTAAACAAACCGTTTTCATGTTCCTGGCTGTAGTGGCAGCCTTCGTGTGCTTGTGCTTGCCTATTGGCTATTACGAGCCCGAAGGGATGGGCGTGAATTCGGTGCTTTTCAATCTGTGGGTGAAAGACGCTGATGGCGTTGCCCATCTTTCGGTTGCCGCCCTCTTCGGAGTGTTGCTGGTGACCTGCGCCATTGGTCTTTACGTCATCTTCAAGTTCAAGAACCGCATTCTTCAAGCACGCCTTTGCATGTTCTGCATCCTGATGCTTGTGGGTTGGTATCTGTTATATGGCTTCTATGGCTATCTGGCTAAGCCTGAAGGAACTACGTTCCACTTCGATTTCGCAGCCTGTCTGCCGTTTGTGAGCCTTATTTTCTATGTGATGGCTCGTAAAGGCGTGATAGCAGATGAGAAACTCGTTCGCGCTGCCGATCGCATCAGGTAAGCGTTTATATTGAACACAAAATAAGAAAGCAGGTCGCTCGTAGAGATGGAGCAACCTGCTTTTTTTATGCTTTTAAATTTCTATGCAATTGCAAGCTTAGAGGCCCAGACCCTTCTTGGCAGCTGCGGCAGCATCGTCAACGGCTTTACCAGCCTCTTTCTTTGCACCTTCAACAGCGTTAGAAGCAGCGTCTTTTGCACTCTCAACGGTATTGGCAGCAGCGTCTTTAGCACCCTCAACGGCACCAGCAGCAGCGTCTTTTGCACCCTCAACGGCGTTAGCGGCTCCCTCAACAGCGTTAGAGGCAGCGTCTTTCACGAGGTTTGTGGCGTCAATACCCAGAGCCTTCAAAGCATCTGTAGCACCGGTGAGCTTCTCAACAGACTCAGAAGGAATGGCAGCAATGCCATCAACAAGTCCTGCAATAGTGGCGTTTGAGCCAACGATAGCCTTAACGGCGTCAGCATTCTCCTTCAAGAAGCCCTGCACTTTGGCAAGATATTCCTGAGCAATGGCGGGGTTCTTGGCAATGAACTCAGCAACTTTGGCTTTCACGGCCTCAAGAGCTGTTTGCAAAGCACTGGCGTCTTTAGACTCGAGGGTGGCTGACAACTGGCTGATTGCATCGTCAGCAGCGGCAGTAGCCTCTTCAGTAATCAAAGCAGCGCTGTCAACGGGAGCAGCTTCAACAGGTTTCTTAGCGTCGTTTCCGCAACTTGCGAAAGTCATAGCAGCTACAGCTATGGCCATCATGAAAAATTTCTTCATACTTTCTCTCTTTTTTAATTGTTAATGGAATGTTAGTTAAAACGCTGCAAATATAATTGATTTTACACTACGTTGTTATTTTTGTTTGCATGATTTAACAGTTTTCGAAAGCCATCGGTTTCAAATTGTCAATAAAAGAGTAGGTCTCGAAGGGCGTAAAAAGAAAGAAGTGCTTCCTTTTCAGTAGGGGGAAGCACTTCGTTTATCGTTCGTTTTTTTTCTGTTCCAAGCGATTCTTGTCCTACAAGGGAATCTTGTCGATTCGTCTTTGATGGCGGCCACCTTCGAATTCTGTAGCGAAGAACTCGTCCATGATTTTCCGAGCCATCTCCTCATCGATGAAACGTCCGGGCATCACGAGCACATTGGCATTGTTGTGCTGGCGGATAAGGTGGGCGATTTCGGGAATCCAGCAAAGTCCGGCACGGATGCCCTGGTGTTTGTTCAGCGTCATGTTGATGCCTTCGCCCGAACCGCAGATGGCGATGCCGGGATACACCTCTTCAGCTTCAATGCCACGAGCCAAAGCGTGGCCGAAGTCGCTATAATCGCACGACTCCTCCGTGTAGGTGCCGTAGTCCTTATACTCGTATCCCTTCTCTTCAAGATACTTCTTCACAAACTGCTTAAGCGCAAAGCCTGCGTGGTCGCTGGCAATGCCTATAGTCTTTACTTGTAGCATATTCTTTGTTGTTTTAAAGAAACTTTTCTGCAAAGATACAACATTTTCATAAAAATGCCATCCGTTTTGCTGGTTTTTGTGTATATTTGCAAATGAATTAACGGAAATAATTATATTAACCATTTTAAAATGATAAAATCATGATGAAGAAGTTTTTTATGTTTGTGGCTTTCGCAGCCATGTGTATCACAGCAAGTGCGCAGGATTTGAAGACCTATGATGGACCACACTCCATAAGTCAGTATCCGGCAGATTTCGAGCCGGTAGTTTTTAGTTGGAGTGATGAGGATGGGGTCGTCATTTGGAAGAAGGACGATCAACACTCGCTTGAGATTATCATTCAGGAGGATTTTTCTACTGTTGACGACTTGGCCAGTAATGGCGAGTACATGAAGGGAGAGAAAGAGGTCGACATCAACGACAATCCTTCGGGCTGGAAGACTGGCGACGTGGTGGTGAAGGGCAAAATCATGTACTTCCGTGCCGTGAAAGACGGCATTTGCTCCTACGGGTTCCTGGTTAACTTTAAAGACGACGACTGTTTCAAGGGCGAAATGATTTTCCCCGAAAAGGAGGAGACGAAGTACAAGCCCATGCTCGAAAAGATTCTGAGCACGCTGAAGAAGAAGTAATACCGCTCAAAGCTAATCGGCATAATGGCAATGGAGAAGATTATAGGCTATGGCATTGTGGCCATCTTTGCGCTCTCAATACTCCTGGGCCTCCTCATCAGCCTTTGGCAATTCGTGAAGACGATTCTGGCACGCAGACGGCGCAACAGAGAACTGACCTCGTATCACGACATCCCCGTGGAAGGCAATCTGAAGGCGGCCTACGACATGATGAATGAATATCAGTTCTCTAAAAGCGGTTACGAGCGTTTGCTCTCGGCAAGCGTGCTGAAACTGATAAAATTGGGCGCCTTGTCTATAGTGTGGCACGAGGACGCTGACGGGAAACGGGCGCAACGGTTCGTAATACACGATTTTACCCTTAGCGACACCGACCCCATCATGATGCACACGCTCTACGACTTGTTCCGCGCGGCTGCTGGCGACGATTGTCTGCTGGAGCCACAGGAGTTGAAGGCCTATTTTGACTCGGAGAAGAACGACTACACCGTCCATAAGTTTGTAGACCAGATGGAGATGGGCTCGAAGTATAAGCATAAGGACTTCAAGGCGATGCACAATGATGCCATGCAGGTGTTCGGACTACGTAAGTTCCTGTCGGAGTTTGCGCTGATGGATGAGTCCGGGCAGAAGGATGTTTCGTTGTGGAACGACTACATCGTTTGGGCCGCGCTCTTTGGTATCTCGGAACAGGTTATACGCGACATGAAGAAATTGAATCCCGAGTACTTCCGTGTGGACCCTGTGGCCTCACAGATGGCCGACGACATGACGCTTGCTATGATTAAAGAAACGCTGCTGAAGGGCGTGAAGAGTTCCTATGCCCGCTCGTCGAATACCGAAGACTCCGACAAGAGAGGCCGCCGCTCTTCCAGTAGCAGTGCCAGCTAAATTGATGACTGCAATCTCGTGCCATGAGTCTGACGGGCTTGCAAATACCCAAAAAATCAGCCGGATTCGAAAACCCGGCTGATTTGTATTGAATACTAATGTTTGTGTAATCTGCTGAAACTTACGAAAGCAGTTTCTTCACTTGCTCGTACACATTCTGGCCAGTGTAGCCCAGCTTCTCGTCAAGCACTTTGTAAGGTGCAGAGAAACCGAAGCTTTCGAGACCCCAGACGCAACCGTCGGCACCTACAAGACCTTCGAGTGTTACGGGCAGACCTGCTGTCAGACCGAACTTCTTCTTTCCAGCAGGAAGCACGCTCTGCTGGTATTCCTTGCTCTGCGAGCGGAAGAGACCTTCAGAGGGCACGCTAACAACACGCAGCTTCACACCATCCTCGCGAAGGAGTTTAGCACCAGCCTCAAGTGTTGAAACCTCAGAGCCGCTAGCCAAAAGGATAACGTCGTAGTCCTCATCGCTTCCAGCCACCACGTATGCACCCTTGGTTGCTTGGTTGTAGTCGTTGCCTTCGGGCAGCATGTCGATGTTCTGGCGAGAGAAGATAAGAGCGGTAGGCGTCTCTGTGTTCTCCATAGCCATACGCCAGCAGACGGTTGTCTCTTCGGCATCGGCAGGACGAACCACGAGCATCGAATTCTTGCCGTGATGGTTCTTCAGCTTCTCCATCAGACGAATCTGTGCCTCTTGCTCAACAGGCTCGTGAGTAGGACCGTCTTCGCCTACGCGGAATGCATCGTGAGTCCAAATGAACTTCACAGGCAGCTCCATCAGGGCAGCCATACGAACGGCGGGCTTCATGTAGTCGGAGAACACGAAGAATGTTCCGCAAGCGGGAATCACACCACCATGAAGGGCCATACCGATGCAGCAGCAAGCCATCGTCAGCTCAGCCACACCAGCCTGGAAGAATGCACCGCTGAAGTCGCCGCGAACGATGTTGTGAGTCTTCTTCAAGAAACCGTCGGTCTTGTCAGAGTTGGAGAGGTCGGCAGAAGCACAAATCATGTTGGGCACTTCCTCGGCCAGCACAGAAAGAACAGTTGCAGAAGCACCACGAGTAGCGGCGCCAGCCTTCTGCTGCACTTTCGACCAGTCAACCTTCGGAGCCTTTCCACTGAACCACTCTTTCAACAGCTCAGCTTTCTCAGGATTCTCCTTTGCCCAAGCCTCTTTGGCTGCATAGCGCTCGGCAACGATTTTCTTCAGTTCCTCAGCACGCTTTGCATAGAGCTCCTCAACTTCGGGGAATATCACGAAAGGATTCTCGGGATCGGCACCCAGGTTCTTCATCGTCTGAACGAAGTTGTCGCCTCCGAGCGGAGCACCGTGAGTGGCGCAGTTCGACTCATAGCTTGAACCGTCAGCCTTGCGGGCACCCTTACCCATCACGCAATGGCCGATAATCAGGCTAGGACGCTCTTTCTCGGCCTGAGCCTTCTTGATGGCTTCGCGAATCTGGTCGACATCGTTTCCGTCAATCTTCTGCACATACCATCCCCAAGCCTCATATTTCTTGGCGGTGTCCTCGATGGTAACCACCTCAGTACGAGTGGAAAGCTGAATATCGTTGGCGTCGTAGAACATGATGAGGTTGTCGAGGCCAAGGTTTCCGGCAATACGTCCGGCACCCTGTGAAATCTCTTCCTGCACGCCACCATCAGAGATGTAAGCGTAGATGGTCTGGTTCATCACGTCGCCCAGACGAGCCTTCAAGAATTTGGCGGCAATGGCAGCACCCACGGCAAACGTGTGGCCTTGTCCCAGCGGACCGCTGGTGTTCTCGATGCCACGAGCCAACTCGCGCTCGGGGTGACCGGGAGTGACCGAGCCCCACTGGCGGAGCTGCTTCAGGTCTTCCAGAGTGTATTTGCCGATGAGGGTCAGTTGGCTATAGAGCATGGGAGCCATGTGGCCGGGGTCAAGGAAGAAACGGTCGCGTCCCTCCCAGTTGGGATTCTCGGGGTCGTAAACCAGGAACTCACTGTACAGGGTGTTGATGAAATCGGCACCGCCCATAGCACCACCGGGGTGTCCAGACTTAGCCTTTTCAACCATTGCTGCAGCCAGGATGCGAATGTTGTCGGCTGCGCGATTCATAATCTTGTTGTCGTTCATAAAATTAAAATTTAACTATTTTGATTAATTCTGTTGTTTATTATTTATGAAGTAAAAGAAGTAGAAGAATAGGATGGGGTAGAAGCTTCTTCCGATTCCCCCTCATCAGCTTGCAAATTTAACAAAAAACTTTCATACAACCATCGTTTTTATCAAGAATTTGCCTTTTTGCAACAAAAAGAGAAATATTGAAAACATTATCTCCTGAAAAGATGCAGGAAAAAGCGGAAACCGCACATGCGTAGTTTCCGCACTTCTTTAAATCGTCCAATAGTCAAATAGTAAATAGTCAAATAGTCAAATAGTCAAATTCTTTTAGTCGGCTTCGCCTAACACTCCTCTTTAAGCCATTGAAGTGGAGCTTGCGGCTGTCTTGCTGATGAACAAAGCGAATATACTTCAATCATTCACTTTTTCCACCGCAGAGTGGTAGAATCCCCACCGCATAGTGGTAATGACGTTACCGCATATTGGTAGTGGTGTTACCACATACTGGTAAGAATGTTACCGCATAGTGGTAACGATTCTGGGAATGCGCCAGATTCGCCATTTGTTGCCACCAATGCCACATCTTTGCAACGCATTAACTGATTGTAATCCAATATATTATATAAATGGTGGCATTGTTGCAACAAAAAATAAAAATTATTTGTTATTTCTGAAAGTCCCTATTCTCTGAATCCTCCCAGCCCCTCTTCCTCGCCCGTCGTACCCTCAACACGTTTTTCCCTTATTTCCCTCGCGTATGTAAATTCTCTGCATGATAATCAAGGATGCCTACAAGCGTTTCTGATAGAAACTTTATAAAAACTTTGCCACACATTTGTTTTTTAGTAGATAATTGATTATCTTTGCAATCGAAGAACCAAAAGAATTGAAATATGGCAACTATTGTATTGCAAGTACCTGACGAGAGTCTTGTCGCGAAAGTGAAACAGGCTTGCAAGATGCTCATGGGCGTAACCTCTGTAAAGGTACAGAAGGACACTCCCCAAGCATACGACATTACCAAGACCGCCGGTTATCGTCAGGCGATGGACGACGTGAAGCAGGGACGTGTGACAACCTATGCGTCTTTGGAAGACTTTTACAAGGAAATGGGTTTGTAGGAAATGGAGTACACAGTCAAGATCTCAAACCAATTTAAAAAAGACTTCCGTCGCTGCATTAGGCGAGGGCTT
>JAFXVN010000042.1 GCA_017524545.1 Bacteroidaceae bacterium | reverse complement strand
GGCCTTAAAGGAAACATGACACACGTCATCTACGCCGACTTCACACGTTATCTTGCCCGACTTAACGTGTCATGTTGACCATCATAACACGTATCATTACCCCCAACTTTTCACTATAATTCTTCACTTTCGGCTCTAAAACCCCTACATTTGAGTTCAAACTGCTGATTTTTTGGAGCACCTATATGTGCACAACAACGGGGAAAAACATCGGAAAAAGCATCCCAAACACGTATTTTGAGACTTTTTAGAGAAGATTTTGGATGCTTTTTGTCCTATTTTTTGAGCCTTGAACCTTAAGGGCAGAAGGTTTACTAATGTCGTATGTCATTGATTTGTTGCTTTTTAGATGAAACTTACTCTGGCAAAATCTATCACTTTCAGTTCTATCAGTTAGTTTTCGAGGGGTATCAAATTTCTCCCCTTGTTATATATATTACTTATTATTAATTAGTTATATATAAATATAAGGGTAGTTTGATACAAAACAGAACCTCAAAAACCTAACTGAAACTGATAGAACTGATAGATATTAGCCGTTAAAAACTCATTCTTCTATAAAGCCATCAGTTCTGCTGCGAGGACTAACAAAACTAACAAAACTAACATGTTAGGAAAAGAGGCAAGGTGCCGATATATATATATATATAATCATAATTACTATAATGTCTTTATATATATAGCAAATCCGCCTTTTTTTCATGTCTCAGAGAACGATGTTAGTTTTGTTAGTTCTGTTAGTCCTTTCGCAGGAAATCTGCTGCGGTCATTTCACATCCCAGGCGACACCTTCTTCGCAGACACCCCGAATTTCCCCTCTAAAACGCCCCAGAATCGCTTCAAACCCTTTCGGGGTATATTGTATCACCCCAACCCGAGAAACGCTCTCAAAAGTGCCTTAAAACGCAAAATTAAAATTCAAAGAATTTTAAGTCAAAAATCTCATCGTTTCTGCTGAGATTCGTTTCCTGTTATGAGAGATGCCGTTTCTGCCCATTCTCTTCTACAAAGCCATCACTCCTGCTGCGAAATTATTTCAGCTCCCTTGCTAATCTCAAAAAAATGTCGTATCTTTGTACTCAGAAAATAAAGAAAGCAAATGAACACAGACAAACAAATAGCGGCAGAAGCGGCGAAGTTCGCAGAGCGATGGAAAGGCAAGGGCAGCGAGAGAAGCGATTCACAACCTTTTTGGCTCGACCTGTTAGGTAATGTCTTTGGCATTGAAACGCCATCGGACGGATTCATCCGTTTCGAGGAGCACCATAAAGTAGATGCCTCGAACTTCATAGACGGACACATTCTTTCCACAAAGGTTCTCGTTGAACAGAAGTCGCTTGGTGTAAACTTGCGTGCTGGCATTCGTCAAAGCGATGGTGTTGTGCTAAATCCTTTCCTACAGGCTCGCCGCTATGTTGTCAGCCTTCCTGTCTCGCAACATCCCCGATGGATTGTGACTTGCAACTTCTCTGAGTTCCTCGTCTATGATATGGAGCAGCCGAATGTCGAACCCGAAAGCATTCTGTTGGAGAACTTAGGCAAGGAATACTACCGCTTGCAGTTCCTCGTTGACAGCAAGAAGGAGCATATATCGAAGGAAGAGCAGGTTTCCATAGAAGCAGGCAAGATTGTGGGCAAGATGTATGACGCTTTGGTAAAGCAGTATGGCGACGACTCGCCCGAAGCCGCCCGCTGGCTCAACATCCTTTGTGTGCGACTCGTCTTCTGCCTTTATGCCGAAGATGCTGGGCTTTTCGCTCACGACCAGTTTCACGACTTCCTTGCCCGATATGATGCCGACGATTTGCGCCGAGCCTTGCGCGACCTCTTCGAGGTGCTGAACACGTCGCTGGAGAAGCGTAGCAAGTACCTGAAGGACGACCTCAAAGCTTTCCCCTATACCAATGGCGGCTTGTTCGAGGAAGAGATAGAAATCCCGCAATTCACAGAGGAGTTGAAACAGATTCTCTTGCAGGATGCAAGCCTCGACTTCGACTGGAGCGAGATTTCGCCCACCATCTTCGGAGGCGTGTTCGAGAGCACCTTGAACCCAGAAACCCGTCGCTCTGGTGGTATGCACTATACCAGCATCGAAAACATCCACAAGGTTATCGACCCGCTTTTCCTTAATGACTTGCGCGGAGAACTTGACAACATCCTCGAAGAGAAGGTAGAGAAGCAAAGGAAGAAGAAGCTCGAAGCCTATCAAAACAAACTGGCAAGCCTCACCTTCCTCGACCCTGCTTGTGGCTCTGGCAACTTCCTTACAGAAACCTATCTTAGCCTTCGCCGCTTGGAGAACGAGGCTATCCGTGAGATAACCCACGGACAGACACAACTTGCTTGGGAAGGGCTTTCGCCTGTGAAGGTCAGCATCCACCAGTTCTATGGCATCGAGATAAACGACTTTGCAGTTGAGGTCGCAAAGACAGCCCTTTGGATAAGCGAAGCACAAATGCTGACAGAAACCGAGCGCATCATCCATCACGAAGTGGATTATCTGCCCTTGAAGAGCTATGCCAACATTAGAGAAGGGAATGCATTAAGGATGGATTGGGGCGAGTGGGAAGTGAGCGAAAAGACTCCGACGGTCATAGCAAAGAATACATACGTTGTTTTTGAGGACGAACCTTTAATGGTTAGCGAACCAACAATAGAATTTAATGATGTGAATCTCGTAACCTCCGACATTAAGCGAGGCCCCAAACCAAACACAACAAGGAAGGTAACTTTTGATTACATCATGGGTAATCCGCCGTTTGTGGGTGCAAGGATGATGGCACAGGGCAGTTCTCAAAAGAAAGACGTTGAAGATTTGTTTGGGAAGATAAAAGACGTACAAGATCTTGATTATGTATGCTGTTGGTATAAGAAAGCCGCTCAGTTAATGCAAAACACACATACAAGAACAGGTTTTGTTTCGACCAATAGTATCTGTCAGGGTTCTCAGGTACCTATTCTTTGGAATGTTCTGTTCAACGACTTTCATGTTAATATCAACTTTGCCTATCAGACGTTCAAGTGGAATAGCGAAGCCAGCGAAAAAGCGGCTGTCCATTGTGTAGTTGTTGGGTTTAGTACTGATGAGGTAAAGGACAAATATCTATTCACATCAAGTGGAAAGATGCAACAGGTTAGCAATATCAGCCCTTATCTGTTTGAAGGTGATAACACATTTGTGGTCAGCCAAAAAGAGCCACTCTGTAATGTTCCTGTGATGAACTTTGGAAACCAACCTCGTGATGGTGGTCATTTCGTCTTGTCGGAAGAAGAAAGGGATGTGATGCTTCAGCAAGATCCTGCTTTAGAAAAGTGGATACGCCCTTATATTGGAGCAGAGGAATTCATCAAACAAAAGTCACGTTATTGTTTATGGCTTCGTAATGCCCAGCCAGCAGACATCCAACATAGCAGGACACTTTATAACAGGGTGCAGGCTGTCCGTAATTTTAGATTGGAATCTTCTGCCAAAACTACTCAGGGTTACGCAAAAGTGCCACATATGTTTGCACAAATAACCCAACCAGAAGGTCAAGACTATTTGCTTGTTCCTTCCGTTTCTTCCGAGCGTCGAAAATATGTGCCTATTGGGTTTATGAAAGCAGATGTGATATCCTCTAATGCTGTCCAGATAATACCTAATGCTACACTCTTTCATTTTGGAATTATTACTTCTAATGTTCACATGGGATGGATGCGCGTTGTATGCGGCAGACTAAAGAGTGATTATCGCTATAGTAAAGAGCAGGTATATAACACCTTCCCTTGGCCAAATCCCACAGAAGCACAAAAAGCAAAGATAGAACAAACGGCACAAGCCATTTTGGATGTCCGCGCCAAATACCCCGACACATCTTTAGCATATTTATACGATGTGGTTACAATGCCTTCTGATTTATTCAAGGCACATCAAGACAACGACCGCGCCGTTATGCAAGCTTATGGATGGAAAGCCAGCAGTCAATTCTCCGAAAGCATGTGCGTAGCGGAGCTATTTAAGTTATATCAAGAATTGACAAAGTAATAATGCTGCAAGAAGATTAATATATTATGGAATACGGAATAGTTTATCTTTTAACCAATCCTGTAATGCCTGGTCTTGTGAAGATAGGCATGACAACACAAGAGGATATAGACAAAAGGATGAAGGAACTCTATACGACTGGTGTTCCTGTTCCCTTTGAATGTCAGTTTGCTTGCAAGGTAAAGAAAGGCGACTGCGCCAAGATTGAGAAAGCCCTGCACACGGCTTTTGCTCCACAAAGGATAAATGCCAATCGTGAGTTCTTCCGCATTCAAGTGGAACAGGCAAAGGCTATTCTTGAACTTTTCCACCATACTGACGTAACAGAAGAAGTAAGCGACGAGATACAGAATGACCTGACCGATGACGACAAGGCTGCATCGGTAAAGGCACAGAAACACCGACCTCCGCTCGACTTCTACGAGATGGGAATGCAGAAAGGCGATGTGCTGATATGGAAAGATGACCCTTCTGTGTCTGTAACGATTATATCGGAAAGGAAAATCAGCTATGAGGGAGAGGAAACTTCCATAAGTGCCCTTTCCGCCCAACTGAAAGGCTATAAGTCCAAGCACATTGCCCCAGGTGCTCATTGGCTCTACAAAGATAAGCTTCTGAGTGATATCTACGACGAAACATATCCTTTTGAGGAATAAATATGGGCAAGAAGTCAATACGATTTTTTAATGACCGCGAGGTACGGGCGATATGGGACGAGGAACACAGCAAATGGTGGTTCTCGGCTACTGACATTGTGCGTGCCATCAACGATGAGGACGACTACATCAAGGCGGGTAATTACTGGCGTTGGCTTAAGAAAAAGTTTACCACAGAAGGTGTTCAACTCGTGAGTGTCACTCACGAGTTCAAGTTCCAAGCTCCCGACGGAAAACAACGTGTTGCCGATGCTCTCGATGCCGAATGCGTGCAGACACTTACCAAGAACTACCCCAATAACCGCGCCCATAAGTTCCTTGAGTGGTTCACATATAGCGACAATTCTATTGACGGGCAGAGTAAAAAGAAAGCCTATACGCTCATGGAAAGTGGTTTGCTTGATAGTATGAAACCTGGAACAATTGAGTGCCTCAAGCAGATACACGCCTATCTCTTTGGAGGACTTTATGACTTTGCAGGGCAGATACGAACAAAGACTATATGGAAAGACGGCACTCTGTTTTGTCGTGCTGAGTATTTGATGCAGAACCTGAAGCAGATAGAGGCAATGCCGGAAACGACTTTCGACGAGATTGTGGACAAATACGTGGAGATGAACGTGGCGCATCCTTTTATGGAGGGCAACGGACGAAGCACACGCCTATGGCTGGACATGATATTCAAGAAGCGTCTGAAACTGTGTGTGGATTGGAGTCGGATAGACAAGAAAGAGTATTTGGCCGCTATGCGTAGAAGCACAACGGATTCTGCTGCCATCAGGGCCTTGCTGCAAGGAGCGATGACCGACAAAATTGATGACCGCGAGATATTCATGAAAGGTATTGACTACTCGTACTATTATGAGCAGGAAGAGTAAAAACATTATATAGAAATATGAAAAAGATTGTTACTTATTTACTGGCTATGTTTGGGCTGACAACTGCTTGCGGCCAACAGAGTTATGAAAATGCTGAGGTGGAGCAATTCGCAGTATTGACGGAAGACGTCAACACAGTAATACTGGATGTGCGCACGGTCGAGGAATTTGAGGAAGGACACATCGAGGGTGCCCTGAATATCGACCAGGCACAAAACGACTTTATCGAGAAGGCTATGGCGGCTCTGCATACAGACAAAACGATTGCTGTATATTGCAGAAGCGGGCGACGCTCGGCAAATGCAGCAGTAAGGCTGGCGGCGAAAGGCTTTCTGGTGGTGAACCTGAAAGGGGGCATCATTGCTTGGAAAGAGGCTGGCTTGCCTGTGACGACAGACACGTACGAGGTTGATGTGTTCAAAACCAAGAGCGGCAAGACGGTGAAATTCCACGCTTTGGTTCATGCCAGCATCCGCATGGAGTGCGACGGAAAGGAAATTGAGATTGACCCTGTGACGAAGCTCGGCAACAAGACGATTGACTATAGTGCGATGCCGAAGGCTGACTATATCTTCGTGACGCACGAACACGGCGACCACTTCGACAAAGAGGCTATCCAACTATTGACAGGCGAAAAGACGCAGCTGATAACCAACAATCGGTGTGCTGAGATGCTGGGCTACGGCCAAATAATGGTCAATGGACAATGCTCAATGGTCGATGACATCAAAGTTGAGGCCGTTCCTGCCTACAACACCTCCGAGGGACGCACGCAGTTCCACCCGAAGGGACGCGACAACGGCTACATCCTCACCATCGACGGCCTGCGCATCTATATCGCTGGCGACACAGAGGACATCCCCGAGATGCAGGACATCAAGGACATCGATATTGCTTTCATGCCTTGCAACCAGCCCTATACGATGACAACGGAACAACTGGTCAAGGCTGCAAAGACGGTAAAGCCAAAGGTGCTGTTCCCCTATCACTACGGGCAGACGGATGTAACGGGAATCCCGTCGCAGCTAAAGGATTGCGGCATAGATGTGAGAATCAGACACTATGAATAGCAAATTGTAGATTGTCAAATTGTAAATGTATTGATATGGTTGTTTGTATTGCGGAGAAACCTTCTGTGGCTCGGGAGATTGCGAATGTGCTTGGGGCAAAGACTCAGAAGGACGGCTATTTGGAGGGCAACGGGTATCAGGTGACGTGGACCTTCGGCCACCTGTGCGAGCTGAAGGAGCCGCACGAATACACGCCCATGTGGAAGAACTGGAGCCTAAGCGCGCTCCCCATGATTCCACCCCGCTTCGGCATCAAGCTCAAGCAGGACAAAGGCGTGGAAAAGCAGTTCCGCATCATCGAGAGCCTCTTCCAAAATGCCGACGAAATCATCAACTGCGGCGATGCTGGACAGGAGGGCGAGCTCATCCAGCGATGGGTGATGCAGAAGGCTGCGGCGAAGTGCCCCGTGAAGCGGCTCTGGGTGAACAGCCTGACGGAGGAAGCCATACGCGAGGGCTTCCGCACGCTCAAAGATCAGAGTGCCTACCAAGGACTCTACGAGGCGGGCCTCATGCGAGCCATCGGCGACTGGCTCTTAGGCATGAACGCCACCAGACTCTATACGTTGAAATATGCCGCAGGAAAGCGTCAGGTGCTCAGCGTAGGCCGCGTTCAGACCCCCACCCTCGCCCTCGTTGTCGCTCGCCAGAGAGAGATAGACAACTTCGTCCCACGCCAGTCGTGGGTGCTCTCCACGCTATACCGAGACACGAAATTCAATGCGATAGAACGAGACGAGGAAGCCGAAGCGGAAGATGCTGCCGCTGTTGCAGCCGCAGTCGAAAAGGGTAAGAAGCAAAAGCCGAAGGGCATCATCTACAAACCCGTTGAGTATGCCACAGAAGCCGAAGGAAAAGCTGTTCTCGACAGCATCAAGGACAGCCCCTTCACCGTTCTCTCCGTCGAAAAGAAGAAAGGCACAGAGGCACCGCCAAGGCTCTATGACCTGACAGGCCTGCAGGTGGACTGCAACAAGAAGCTGGGACTCTCGGCAGAGCAGACGCTCGGCATCATCCAGAGCCTCTACGAGAAGAAAGTCACCACCTACCCCCGTGTCGATACCACCTTCCTGCCCGATGATGTCTATGCCAAATGTCCCCAGACGATGAACGGTCTCTACCAGACACGCTTCGCAGGCGTGGCCCCATACGCCGACCTCATCCGTCCCCTCGGCGGAGGCAAGCCCCTGCGAAAGTCAAAGAAGGTTTTTGATAATTCGAAAGTGACAGACCACCATGCCATCATCCCCACAGGCACCATACCGCAAGGCCTCACGGAACTGGAGCAGAAGGTGTTCGACCTCGTGGCACGCTCGTTCATAGCTGCGTTCTATGATGATTGCCAGTTCGAGACCACAACGGTCATAGGAAAAGCCTCCCCCGACCCCTCCAAAGGAGGGGAGAACGGAAAGGATGATATTCTTTTTCGCACAACGTGCAAGGTAATTATCGAGGAAGGTTGGAGAATAGTACTGGCTACCGCTGACTCCTCTTCGCAGGGAGAGAATCAAGATGCCTCAACTATCAGTTCCTCTCCCTTTAAGGGAGAGGCGGGGAGAGGGTCTTTTGTCAAGGGCGAAAGCGGCCCGCACACGCCATCGCTCTCCGAGAAGTGGACAACGCCGCCCAAACCCTACACCGATGCCACATTGCTCCGCGCAATGGAAACGGCAGGCAAGACCGTAGAGGACGAGGAGCTGCGGGACGCGCTGAAGGAGAACGGCATCGGTCGCCCGAGCACCAGAGCCGCCATCATCGAGACACTTATCCGCCGAGGCTACATCCGCCGCCAACGCTCCTCCCTGCATCCAACCCCGACAGGCTTTGAACTCATTGACCTCATCCGCGAAGAGCTGCTCAAGAGTGCAGAGCTGACAGGCCGATGGGAGAAAAAGCTGCGGCAGATAGAACGTCATGAATACGAGGCACGCACCTTCCTCGATGAACTCAAACAGATGGTCTCGGACATCGTCCTTGCCGTCCTTCGCGAACCTAAACAATAAAAAGCCGCCTTTATACGTTATTATATAAGATTAGCTGAATAGTAAAACAATTAAAGGGAGACAGGGTGAAGAATAGCGTATATTGGTTATTGTTTATCGGTTATTGTCTGTTGACTGCCTGTACCGCCGAGACACATGTCAAAAAAGGCGACCAGTTCTATGCCATCGGCGAGTACTACGACGCTGCCGCTGAGTATAAGAAGGCCTATTCCCGCACGAAAACCAAGGACAAGGAGAAACGAGGCCAGAGGGCATGGAAGATGTCGGAATGCTACCGCCGCATCAACTACACCGCCAAGGCCATCGGAGGCTATCAGAACGCCATCCGTTACGGCTACCCCGACTCGATGGCATACCTTTACCTCGGACAGCTTCAGCAGAAGAACGGCGACTACAAAAGCGCCGCAAAGTCTTATAATGCATTCCTCGAGAAAGTGCCAGGTGACACGCTGGCAATGAATGGCTTAAAGGGTTGTGAACTGGCTCCAGAGTGGAAGGGGCAGTTCTCGCTCTACAGCATCAAGAAAGAACCTATACTGACCAGTCGCAGGAGCGACTTTTGCCCCGCACTCTTGGGCGATGACAGCGACATGCTCTACTTCACCACCACCCGAAACGATGCCACAGGCAACGAAATAAGCGGGGTCACAGGCACCAAGAGCGCCGACATCTTCTTCTCCCGGAAAGACGACAAGGACAAATGGGGACAGCCCGAACCGGCAGAGGGTGAACTCAACAGCGAATACGAGGAGGGTGCCTGCTGCTTCTCGCCCGATGGCAAGACGATGTACCTCACACGCTGCACCTACGACTCAGACTATCCCCGCTATGCCGAAATCTACACGAGCGCACGAAGCGATGCCTCCTGGAGCAAGCCACAGCTTCTGGCAATAAGCAAGGACACACTCTCCAGCTTTGCACACCCCGCCATATCCCCCGACGGCTACTGGCTCTACTTCACCAGCGACATGCCCGGCGGGCAGGGAGGCTACGACATCTGGCGCATCGCACTGACAGAACACGGAATGGGCGGCGTGGAGAATGTCGGTTATCCCATCAACACACCTGGCGACGAGATGTTCCCCACCTTCCGTCCAAACGGGGACTTTTATTTCTCAAGCAACGGACATGTGGGGATGGGCGGACTCGACATCATCAAAGCCACACAGGACAGCCTCGGCGTCTGGACGCTCGAAAACCTCAAGCCCCCCATGAACTCCAGCGGCGACGACTTCGGGATGACCTTTGAGGGGCTGCACAACCGAGGTTTCTTCTCCACCAACCGAGGCGACGCAAGAGGCTGGGACCACATCTTGCGCTTCGAGCACCCCGAAGTCATACAGACTGTCAAAGGATGGGTATATGAAAAGGACGGTTACGAACTGCCCGAAGGATTGGTCTATATGGTAGGCGACGACGGCACATACCTCAAACTGAGCGTTCGTGGCGACGGAAGCTTCGAGCAGGAAGTGAAGCCAAAGGTCAACTATATCTTCCTCGGCACATGCAAAGGCTACCTCAACCACAAGGAGGAACTCAGCGTCGATACCAGCAGCGTCAGCAAGGAATACACATTGCAGTTCCCCCTGGCAAGCATCGAGAACCCCGTGCTCATCCGCAACATCTTCTACGAGTTCGACTCCGCCGAGCTGTTGGAAGCCTCCTGTCTGGCACTCGACAGCCTCGTCGATTTGCTTAACGAGAACCCAAACGTCACCATCGAGCTGGCGGCACATTGTGACTATCGCGGTGCCGACGAATACAACGAAAGGCTTTCACAGCGGCGTGCAGAGAGTGTCGTGAACTACCTCATGGAACACGGCATAGACAGCCTCCGCCTCACACCAGTAGGCTATGGCGAGAAGCGTCCGAAGATTGTAACACGCAGGATAGCCGCCACATACGATTTCCTCACCGAGGGCGACACCCTCACCGAAGCCTTCATCCTCAAGTTCGAGGATGAGGAAAAGCAGGAGATATGCAACGCCCTGAACCGCCGCACCGAGTTCAAAGTCCTCCGCACCACCTACAAACTCTTCGAACCTCCCACACCAAAAGAACCCTCTGAAGAGACTCCCGAAGCCACGAAAGAGCAAGAAGAGAACACGGAAGAGCAAGACGAGAAAGAACCTGTCAATTGATATAATTGTTCATATTCTCTTCGGCTGTCATCTCTATTTCGTCACTGTGGCCGGTGAGGGCGGCAAAGGGTGCGAACTGAGCGGCTCGCATATACATTGACATCTGCGGATGCTTATCCGAAACATGATGCGGCAGATTGATTATGTCTTCGTAGCCCTGCATAAATCGTAATTCGTAAATCGTCAAATCGTAAATACAATAGGATTGTCAAATCGTAAATGATTAGGCTTTATGTCCTCCTATTTGTTTGTTCCTGTCCTTGGCGGTAGCGCCCTCGGCATAACTTGTTCCCTTTAAGATAGCGTTCTTTCCGAAGCGATGCTTGATGTTGAGCAAAGCTTCTTGCATCCGACGCTCTTTCTTCTTCAATTCTTCCTCCTTGGCAATGGAATCATAATCCTTGAAGAGGTCAAGCTGTATATCGTCATGTTGTGCATTTGTCTGATTGTCAGTTTCAGAGACGACATTGTTTGTGCAGATATTAAGACGGCGTATCAGCAGATTCCTGTTAACAATGTTATCGTAAAGCGACACGACGGCACGGATGATTTCCCTGCTCGACGAGGAATGCGCCGCGAGGTTTGCTGTGCCGTGGGCATGTTTGGGTACTGGTCTGCCGTAATGGTCTGTCACAATCTCCCCATGATAGAGCGAGGCTATCTCGGGTCGGGTGAGGTTCTCGCGGTCGTAGCTGACGGTAAGTACAAGCTGGTTCGTCACCAGACGTTTCTCCACGAGGTCGAGGCTGATGGCGTCTGCCATTTCCATCACCACCACTCTTGCTTTAGCAAAGGTGTAGGGTTCGGTCAGCACCTGACCGCTGCTCATCGAACTCTTCTCCGGCTTGTATGCCTTCACATAGTCGATGGTGCAAGGCTCCCACCCCCAGGCATGGTCTATCAGCAGTTCGGCATTCACACCAAACAGCTTATAGAGCAGCTCCTCGTTATCTACCGACTGGCGGGCTATCTTGCCCATCGTGTCCAAACCGTACTTGGCAAGCCTGTCTGCCGTGCCACGCCCCACTCGCCAGAAGTCCGTCAGGGGGAAATGGTTCCACAGTTGCTTGCGGTACGACATCTCGTCCAGCTCGGCAATGCGTACGCCGTCCTTGTCTGCAGGCATCTTTTTCGCCACAATGTCCATCGCGACTTTGGCAAGATACATGTTCGTGCCGATGCCAGCAGTTGCCGTGATGCCTGTCTGCTCCAGCACGTCGCGGATGATGGTTATGGCCAGCTCATGAGCCGTCTTCTTGTAAGTGCCAAGATAGTCTGTGACATCCATGAAGACCTCGTCGATGCTATAGACGTGAATGTCCTCATGGGCAATGTATTTCAGATAGACACTATAGATTTTGCAACTTACCTCGATGTATTTTGCCATGCGTGGACGGGCGATGATGAAGTCGATGCCCCGTGCTTTCTGCTTGACCTCGAACAGTCGCGCCCGCCCTGGGATGCCGTATGCCTTCAGTGCAGGCGAGACAGCAAGACAGATGGTTTTATCTGTCCTGCTCTCGTCTGCAACAACCAGCCTCGCCGTCAGCGGGTCGAGACCTCGTTCCACGCATTCCACGCTGGCATAGAACGACTTGAGGTCGATTGCAATATATGTACGATGTTCAATCTTCAATGGTCTATAGAAGAATATCAACGGGGATACTTACTTTGACGCAGAAGTTCCTGCCCATTGCAGAGACGCCTTGCCTGCCTGTCACGGGGTTCACATCGGTATATTTCAGGCGCGAGAGATGCGGCTGGTAAACCTTATCGAAGAGGTTCTGGCAGGAGAAAGTAAGCTCGATGCAGTTATGCCCGAAGATGTGGAGGTCCATGCCTGCCGAAAGGTTGAAGAGGGCATAGCTGGGCGTAGCTGTCTCCGTATCATCGAGGGCATAGAACTTGTTTTGACGGAAGTTATACTCCATACCAGCAGCCAAGAAGACTCGGCGGCAGTGCTCATGGGCAAAGTTGGGGAACTCGTAGCGAACACTGCAAGTCCATCTTGGGGCAGGCATCATGGGCAAAGACCTACCCCCACCCTCCCTTAAAGGGAGGGAGTTATTATCCTCCCCCTTTAAGGGGAAGTTAGAGAGGGTCTGTATGCCACGCACATAGCTGAAGGCATTCGCAATGTGGAGCGGATTGAAGGGATGGACGTCGAGCGAAATCTCACCTCCCATCAACCTTGCATCGCTCTGATGATACTCGTACGTCCGATAGCCGTCTGTCTCGTAGTTGAGGCGTGAGAGGAAGATATAGTCGCTTATCCAATTGCAGAAGAGCGAGGTCTGAAGGCTCACATACTGCGAGGTGTAGTCGAGTCCGAGGTCGATTTGCGTACTCTTCTCTGCCTTGAGGTCTGGGTTGCCAAGCTCATACTGTACGCTGCCTTCATGCACACCGTTTGAGGACAGTTCGCTGACCGTCGGTGCTCGGAAGCCTCGGCTGGCATTCAGTCGCAGGTTCATCTTGTCTGTCACGTTCCAGACAGCGCCAAGACTGCCCGTAACGCCCGTAAAGTTCTTGCCGAGAGCCTCGAAGCGTACCTCATCATCCTCCATTAAAGAAGAGGCATTTAGGTGTCGGTTGTCGAAGCGTGCACCTCCTGAGAAGTGCCATTTGTCTAACTGGTATTCCGCTGTGGCAAAGAAGCCGATGTCGAAGAGCCGATAGTCGGGAATCAAGTATTCATTGCCCTGATTGACGTTCTTCTGCCACATACCGCCGATGCCTGTGGAGAGCTTCCAGTCGTGAGGCAGCGTATGGAGATACTTGATGTCGTAGTTGACGGTATGCAGGCGCATCGCAAGCGCAACCTCAGGCTCTTGCGGAGCAGAGCTTTCCTCCTCTTCCTCCACCTCGAACTCGCGACGATAGTTCTGCTGATAGCCCACGATAGCCTTCAGTGTCCCGTTGCCGAAGTACCAGGCATTGTCGCTCACAACCTTTGTATGGCGCACCTTTTGGAAGCCAAGACTCTCCGTGAGGCTGCCGTCTTCCGCACGTTCGCCCTCGGTAATGCCCGGCTTGAAGTTGACAAGCGAGAAGCGCAACCAAGAGTGTCCCCAGGACTTGTTCACGCCCAGCATTCCCTGCACGTCGCGTTCCTTGAACCACGAACCGGGCACACGGCCGTCTATGTCATTCTTGTAGCACTGCGCACTCTTGTCGAGAAAGTGCCAGTTCCAGAGCCAGCCGTTCTGGTTGCCAGCAAAGCCAATCCGATAGTCATAGAGGTTGTTGTTCGACTGGTACTGGCCCCCCACCTTGACCTGCATCCTGCCTTCTTCAAGGGGATGCTCCGGATGCAGAATCATCACGCCTGCAATGGCATCGCTGCCGTACATGAGCGAGGCAGGCCCCTTGAGCACTTCTACGGAATGAACGCCTTCTTCATCAACTTCAAGGCCATGCTCGTCGCCCCATTGCTGACCTTCCTGACGGATGCCCTGGTCAACGACGACCACGCGGTTGTAGCCAAGCCCTCGGATGACTGGCTTCGAGATGCCGCTGCCTGTACTAATCTGCGCAAGCCCGGGCAAGTGGCTTATGGCATCGACCATGTTGGTTCCCTGAGCGTTGTGCAGCAGTTTAGGCGTAACCACCATAAAGGGCGAGGCCGCATCCTTCAGTCGCTGCACGCCAGCTATACCCTGCACCGTCACTTCGCTCAGGATAGCCTCCTTCATCGGATTGATGCTGTCCTCCAGGCAGTCGCTGTGCTCATGCACATGCTGGGCGGAGACGGCCAATGGAATTGTCCAAAGGCAGACTCCTATATATATAATAATGTGTTTCATTTTTAGGTTCTGTTTTTTGATAATCATTTATTCTCTGCTGCACATAGCAAACAGGAAATTATTAGAAGTTAAGAAGATGACTTCTTGATTTCTTAACTTATATTATCTTAAACAGCAGGAGGAGCACGAAGACTGGTGAATCCTGTGTATGTCAGGCAGGGAGTCTGACGATAGCAGGCATAGACAGCTTTTTGCTGGGGCTGATAACAATGCAGCACGCTCTCGGTGGTAGCCACGTATGTCAGCGTGAGAATCTGGCACAGCACACACTGGTGCATTCCCTCGGAGAGCTGCACCAGATGACCGTGACACTGGTGCTGCACGCAGGCTGCACACTCCACCTCATAGAACCTCTTTATCCTATGAATGTGGAGCGACGACAAGAGAAGCATCGGCAGATAGACTGCCAGCAGCACCCACGAAGCAATATGTCTTTTTGTTATCAGATTCACAAATGCAAAAGTACGGTTTTTATCTTAAACAAAGCTATCTTTTGGAGAAAATTTAAGAACTTTTCAGCCTATAAGTTTCAATATCTGCCTTTCTGTGGCTTCGGGTAGAATCTTCTTGAACTGCTCGTAGAGCCTTTTGTAGGAAACTTCGGGCGTACAGCTGCAAGTGCAGGCTTCTTTGCCATACAGTGCCTCTGGCGTGTTGAGCAGCGACCAGCCCCAGCCGTATTCCCTTCCGTGTTTGTCGCGGGGATACACGAAGTCTTCCGTGACGATGTATGTAGCCATCTCCAACTTGGTGATGTATCCGTCGAACTTCGAGCGCATCCCTTTGCCGTTGAAGCCGCAAGCTGCCCTCAACTCTCTGGTGATGGTGCTTCCCATCATCCTGAGTGTGTCGAGGATGGCACTTTCGATGGTGTCGTCCTCGGGAAGAGGAAACTTGCTGCGGCGGTAGTTGCAGAAGTCTGCCCACCAATCGCGACTGATGAAGCCAGCCTTTCCCGCGAAGAACTTACCATAGAGGCAAGGCATCTCGGTCACAATCTGTCCCTTCCATTTCCATAGCGGCCAGTCCCAACCGCCATCGGAAAAGACAACGTAACGGCAGTCCTCATCGACGATTTCTTCTGCGGAAAAGCCCGGTATGCCGCTGTCGAGCAGGGGCAGGAAACCGATGTCGTCTATAAGCGCCATCAGCTCTGCGGCAGAACCGATACGGGGGAACTCGTTTGCCATTGCTTCTTAATTCATCTTGGGCAAAGATACAAAGACTTTCTGAATTATTGATAATTTCGCCATCACTCTTAACACTTTATAACTAAGCCGCGCGATGTGAATCGCAGTCGCGAAAGCCGTTTCAGCCCCAAAAGAAAGCCCCAACACCATCAAGTGGCATCGGGGCATACGGAAGGGAAGACGGCCGCAACGGCCGCTCCTCGTGTTACTCTGCGGCGAACTGATCCTTGCCTACGCCACACAATGGGCACTCGAAGTCCTCAGGAACTTCTTCCCAGGGGGTGCCTGGAGCAATACCCTTTTCGGGTACACCTACTTCGGGATCATACTCCCAACCGCATACTTCACAAACGTACTTTGCCATAGCTGTAAATGTTTTGAGGGGTTAATAAATTGGTATTCATAGTTCGACGGCATCCCAGCCGTAGTCCTGATAGTATTTTATTGGCATGTTATGACTGCGAACATACTGCTGCAGCTGCTCACGGCGGACAGCTTCGCGCACGTCCTGATTGGCGTGCATGTTCTGATAGACATCATAGTAATCACCGAAAATGCGCTTGGCACTCTCTTCGTTGCCGGCACCATCCTCTGTTTGTTCGAAGTTTGTCACTTCCCATTCTTCACGGACACGTTCCCCGCCTCCTTTAGATAACAAGAGAGCTCCAGAATGGTTGCCGCCGGAAACGGTCTTCAGCGTGTCACCCACGATGTTATAGTTAAACACCCAGAAGTCGCCAAGGACCTCCTTTATATAGCGTTCATGCTCGATTGTTGTCACAATCATGAGGACAGGGATGCAAATGTCACCCTGCGAATAGTTCGGCCCAATCTCTTTCACAAGATATTCGCTGATGGTCTGACGCATCATTTCCTCCTTGCCCCAGTTTAGGATGTATCTTTGGCAGTCTTGCTTGTGTCCGTCGAAGTCCGACATCAGCCACTTGCCATCAACCTTTTCCATATAGAGCTTGTGCTCCTCGATGTCTTCTTCTTCGCAGAAAGAGCCGTCTTCCCACTTCTGCCGCACGCTGATGGTGGCCACGGCATGTGTGTCGTCCGTTTTCTCCACACCCACCACCTCGTAGTCCGCAATCGTGCCGCCATTGCCTGTCACAAAATAGTGGAGCCACTCGTGGTCCATCGCCTCATGCTCTGGCAGATTGAATGTCGTTTCGAGAACGGAATAGAAATCCTCTGTCATATAGTCTTTCGAGCGTTCCAGCAACTCGTGGTCGGGGATATACTGGCAAAGGTCAAAAGCAATGCTGCTCAGGTTCTCGTTTGTCTTGTTGCAGGAGATGAGGGTGGTGCTACACAAGACGGCAGCAAGGATATATGATTTGATATTCATGGCTATAGGACAAACCGGTTATTCAAAGTTAAACGTCAGGACAATCATATTGCTGCGACCGCCGTTGACGCTGTTCGTGTACTTCTGCAAAGTATTGTCTATGAGGTCGCTGCGGTTTTTGTGTATGATGTCTAACAATCCAAAGCAGAACTTGATTTCAGGAATGAGCTTGAAGAAAGGCAAATAGATGTCGCATCCCATGCCAATCTCCAAATAGAGGTCGAAGGGTTTGAGACGCAGCGCATCGTGCATGCGGGCAGTGAGATCGACCATCGGGTCGATGCCGGCAATCAGGTAGGGGCGGAAGTTATTGTAGCGCGGAGCGGAAAACTTCACATCGATAGGCACGGAGATATAGGTGCTCTTGAACACCTGTGTGCTGTCTGAACCGCTTCGCTGCTCGTGATAGACAGCGTGCTTCTGACCAAAATGGATGCTCGGAGAGAGACGAAGGGAGAAGTGCTTGTTCAAGCGGAGCTCACCCAGCACGCCGACCGTAAAGCCCGGACTGTAGTTGTTTATCTCAGCATACCATTGTTCGCCGGTGTCTGGATCGATGTAGCCATTGTTCTCTATCTCCAAGTCCTGCATGTGAAGACCTAAGAGAAAGCCATAGTGGAAACGCCGCTGGTCGATGTAGGGGCGGTTCTGAACCTTCGGCTCCTGTGCCATGAGAGCCAGGGCAAAAACAAAGGTCAGGAGCGAAAGAATGCTCCTCAAAGTATTTGTGCGCATCATAATAATAACGTGTCAAAAGGGGTTTTTATTGCACAAATCATTGTTTTTGGTGACAAAGAAGAAAAAAAGTCGTGCTTTTCTGCATCATTATCACTAAAAATAGTTATCTTTGCACTCGGAAACAAAAACAACAAATAGTAAATCGTTAAATTGTAAATTATCATGGCTTACGTAATTAGTGATGATTGTGTTGCTTGCGGCACATGTATCGACGAGTGTCCCGTAGGAGCTATCTCCGAAGGCGAGAAGTATTCTATCGACCCCGAGCAGTGCACAGAGTGCGGCACTTGCGCAGATGCTTGCCCCAGCGGTGCTATCTCTCTGTAATCAGAAGATTCATCCAAACACAACACAGGGTATGTCTAATCAAACGGACATACCCTTTTTTTTATACTTTACCACGTGTTGCGCGAATCTGTTTCGCACGTGGAAACAGTTTGTTTCGCCCGTGAAACAAGGTGTTTCCGCACGCGAAACAACTTGGCGCAACGAGTGTAGTATCTGTGTACGGCACGGAGGGGCTTGTCAGAATGCCTCCTCTTCAACCTTAACCTCTATGGTTCCTAAGAAGCGGGCGTTCTTGCCTTGATGGTCCACAATGACCTCATGCCCGCGTTTGTCTTTGAGATAGCGAGGCTCCTTGAAGTATGTGTGCGAGTGTCCGCCAAGCAGCACATCAAGACCAGTCGTGCTGGAAACGAAATCTATATCCATGTCGGGGGTCTCTCCCCATCCAAGATGGCTGAGACATACAACGACATCGCAATGCTCTTTCCCGCGCAAGAGGTCGATGACAGGCTGTGCTGCCTCGGCAGGGCGTGTATAGCGCATCCCTTCAAAGTTCTTACCTGTTATCAGTCCTTCGGGCTGTGGACAGACACCCAGCACGCCTACGCGCACGCCCGCACGTTCTATTATGATATAGGGTTTGACGAGTCCCTCACAAGGTGTTCCTGTGAAGTCGTAATTGCAGCAGACGAAGGGGAACTCCGCCATCCGCATCAGCCGGGCGAGGTTCTCAAGGCCAAAGTCGAACTCGTGGTTGCCGATGGTGCAGGCATCGTAGCGCATGAGGTTCATCAGCTTGACTTCCACCTCTCCCTTGAAGAGGTTATAATAGGCAGAGCCTTGGCTGAAGTCGCCGCAGTCGAGCAGCAACAGGTTGTCGGGATGTTCGCGGCGCATCTCTTCGAGCAGCACGACGCGGCGCATGTAGCCGCCTTTGTTGGCCTGTGCCGTATCGCTGAAGTTCGGCGAGACAGGTTCCACGCAGGAATGCGTGTCGCTGGTGTGGACCAAAAACACTTTGCGCTCTTGCGCAAAGGTTAAATGAAAAATGAATAAATGAAAAAAGAACAGAAGCAATATACGTTTCATAACTATAAACTATGGACTATGAAGCAAAGCTCAACGAAAGTTAACTATGGACTATTTCACAACGATTCTCCCCTCAATCTTACTGTCAATCACCCTGTGCTTAATCACGTATTCCATCATGACTTCGCGTGCGAGGATGCCTGTCTCGTGTCGTTTCAGAGCTTTTTTCAGGGCAGTCATCTTGTCGTTCCCTTCGGCAAGATAGTCGATTGTGGCGACCGTGTAAATACGCTGCGGGTCAATCTCCTTTCCGCCCACGGTGCAGGAGAGCAATTCGCCTTTTGCAGAAATCTCCATCCGCACGCTACTGCTCACACCTTCGCCCTTGACGGCGGCAATGTTCTTCATCAGCTCGAGCAAGTCGCTGCCTTTCATTTCAAGCACCACGACATGGTTCTCGAAGGGCGAGATGAGCATGATGTCGCCCCGGCGCACGATGCCCTCGGGCATGTTGTTGCGCAGGCCGCCCACATTGATGAGGCCCATATCGGCAGGTTCCAAGCCTGTTGCTGTACCGCCCTCCACCATCACGTCGGCCGCCCAATTGCCAAGCAGACTCTCGGGCCTTCTGGCAGACATTGCCACACGGCTCATTCCAAGCACAGGGGCCATCATGCTATCGACGCTTGCCTTGTATGGAGCCACAATGGCAGCCGCCTCTGACGACGGCTTGGCATCCAACGCAGAAGTCACCTCCACCCGCTCCCAACAGAAGGAACGTACATTGTACTGCTGCGCAAGCGCAGAGTGAAAAGTGAAAGGTAAAAAGTGAAAAATGAGTAAATGAATTATTCGTCTCATTGTCTTTAATCCCTAATCTTTAATCAAAATCTGATGCAAAGTTACGATTATGCGAGGAATTTTCAAATGATTATTGTACTTTTGTCATCATTATCACAGATTATTTTGCATTTAGGGGTATTTGGTTTTACATTTAGAGGGTCTTATAGATGTAACGAGACCCAAAAGACACGATGGATTACAGTAAACAACAGTTCGAGCGGCTCTTCAAGGACAGCTATCCGCACATGTATCGCATGGCGTTCTCATTGGTCGAGAATGCCGAGGATGCAAAGGACGCCGTGCATCAGGTGTTCGTCCAGATGTGGAGAGGCAAGCCTGAAATAGCCACGGCAAGCATCCGAGGCTATCTGCTCGCTGCAACGAGGAACCAATGCCTGCACATCCTGCGCGACCGTGGGCTGCAAAGGCAGCTGAAGGAAGAACTTCAGAAGGAAACTGCCTGGCAGAAGGATGAGGAGCGGGAAGAGTTGCTGAAGCAGTTGCAGCAAGTCATCGACGACAACCTGACGGAACAAGACCGCCGAGTGCTCCAGCTTCACTACGAAGAGGAAATGACTTATGCGGAAACTGCCTCCGTGCTCGGCATCAGCTCGTCGGCAGTCAACAAGCACATCACGCGCTCTTTGGCCAAAATCAGAGAAACCCTTAAAATTGCAAAGTAACATGAAGACGGAAGACATCGACAAGAAAATAGGCATGCCCGACGTAGAAAAGGAGTGGGCACGCTTCGAGCAGGAAGTCATCGGCAAGGAGACAAAGAGACACTCTACACTCGCCTGGGCTTTGGGCATCGGCATCGCAGCATCCGTGGCGTTGCTCATTATATATAATATAGGAAAGGAACAGACAGAGCAGCCGCTCATGGCACAAGTAGAGCCAACCCAGCCTCAGCATGTGTCCGAGCTCGCTAGAGTGCCTGCAAAGGAAGTAGTTGCAGAAGTCTCAAAGCCCGTCATTGCTCCTCGCAAAGAACTGGCTTTAGCGAAAGCTGATGCCCCGGCCACTACGGGACTTGACATTCCTGCCCGTGAGTTCACAGGTGCTGTTCAGAAGCCCAAGGAAGACGGCTTGGGTTTAGGCACCACCATGCGACTTCGGGGAACAGGCAGCGGGCCAATCGACAAGGATAGGATTGACTCGACGCTTATCCTGGTGAATGGCGAGCCACTGCCCGATTCCTTGAAGCAAAGGATTATGGGGGACGACATGGACGACATTGACACCTATATGCCTCGGTACTTTTCCCAGCAAGGCCTGATGATTGACAGCGTGTATGTTCACAAAGACAGTTATTATACTGAGAAGTATGGCGGACGTGCTAAATATGGAATGATAGAAATAAAGGTTGTGCCCGACACCTATTGTGATGCTTATGTCCGTAAGCATCCGAAACTGATGAAGAAGTACACCAGAGTCGAAGGTTACGTTATGAATAATGAAGACAAGCCTTTAACGGAGGCTTGGGTGCATGTCAAAAGGGAACGCGCCTTACTAAAAGAACATCCCGAATTGGATTTTGTAGGTGCTGCAACTGACTCCACAGGACATTACGTCATCTGGCTTCCCAAAGATATAGACATCACGCTTTGTGCCGAGCAAACTGGCTACAAGTCCTTTGAGTTCTCACCCTCCGACAAGAACCTTGTCATGCAACTCGAGACAGGCGCCTCCATGCGGCTTCGCGGCAATCCAGTGCCAACGTCAGAGTTGCAGGGAGTAATTGCCGGTTTGCCCGACGCTCCGCCCAACGACTCTATTCTCTACATTGTCAATGGAGTGCCCCAGCCTAAGGAAAACAACAAATGGTTAGGCAAAATGTCTTTTCCCGACTACTTCAAAAGGCAGCATCTCCTTGTTGACAGCGTAAAGAGGAACATGAATGAGGAAGCCAAGCAACGCTACCTTGAGAGGTTTGGCATGGCGGCAAAGCATGGCGTCGTGGAGTATTTCTGCGTGGAGGACACGCTATGCGACTACTACATGAACCAGCACGAGGAACTAAAAGCAAGTCGCCGGCGTGTTTCGGGTGTCGTTCTTGACGAAAACGACGAGCCTTTAGACCACACCATTATTCATATATTGCAATTTGAACCTGAAAAGAAGATATGGGGAGTCGAGACGACGGACTCTTTGGGCAACTTTGCCTTTTGGGTTCCCCGCACAGGCGTCAAGATGCACTTCACTTATATTGGTTATAAGACCATCGTCATAGAGCCAACCGACACGTTCCAGACAATCTACCTTGTGCCTAATTCTGTCATGCGAAGCATGAAATAATTACCGCTTCCTGCCGCATGCGGCGTTTCCAATCTCCTTTGGCGCCGTCAAATCTTCCTCATTTTCAGGAGAAAAAAGCCCGTTTTCTTAGAAGATATTGCAAAACTCCATATCTTTGCAGCAAAAGAAGAATAATTGTCAACCAAAACAAGGACCATTATGAAAAAGCGAATCATCTTATTGCTGGCGTTGCTGATGGCGGCAGCCATTGGCGCACAGGCTCAGAGCAGACTGGAACCGATGACACAAACTCAGCAGAAGCTATGGGGAGAAAAGTATTTCGGGACTTGGCTGTCCGAGAGGGCAATTCAGCAAATGCTTATATTCCCTTCATTCAGCTTCCCCTCAGCCCTGTATGTGTATTACGGTTATGGGGAAAGCGAACGGCTGCAGGTAAAGTGGTGCGAGGTGAACAAGGAAGCCGGGCCAGATGAGCCGAAACTGAGGTTGGATTCCATAGAGGTCAAGACAGACAAGGCTACGGCTTTGATGTTTTCCGACCTAATAGAACATGCCGTCGCAACATGTATGTTCAATGACGAACGAAGGGGACTCGACGGAACCCGTTACTTCTTTGGGAATAGGATTCGCGTTGCCACAGCATGGTCGCCAGAAGACGGAAGCAACTGCAAGAGGCTGACGGATGTGCTGGAGAATGCCATGACGGCTGTCAGGAACCAAAACGAGGACGAACTAAAGGCATTGCTGCCCGAGGTGGAGTCCCTGACAGAGGTCTTCAAGAAGCTGTATCCCAAAGACTGATATAAGGACAATCATTCCAAATAACGTGGCTTAAAGCCTGAAGGAAGGAACAAATTTGCCCTTTTCTATGAGCAAAAGTACATAATTTTACGCAAAAGGCAAAAATTCTTCGTTCTTAATTCTTCATTCTTCATTTTTTTTGTACCTTTGCACCCGCTTTCCCGTAGGTCGCTGGCAGGAAAAGAGAGACCTGTTATGCCTACGTGCGATCGACAAACAATTTTATAACCAATTTAGCATTATGGCTGATTTAATCAAAATTGCTGAAGAAGCATTTGCAACAGGCAAGAGCCATCCCGCATTCAAGGCAGGTGACACAGTGACCGTTGCATACAAAATTGTCGAAGGTAACAAGGAGCGTATCCAGCTCTACCGTGGTGTCTGCATCAAGATTTGCGGTCATGGCGAGAACAAGCGCTTCACTGTTCGCAAGATGTCCGGCACAGTAGGTGTGGAGCGTATCTTCCCCCTCAACAGCCCCAACATCGACAGCATTCAGGTGAACAAGGTTGGTAAGGTACGTCGTGCCAAGCTCTACTACCTGCGCAACCTCACCGGTAAGAAGGCCCGCATCGCCGAAAAGCGCGTTGCTGCTCAGAAGGAGGATTAAGTCCCCTGCCCTTTCTTACATCCGACAAACGGAAAATCTGAAAGCACCCGCTCCCGAAAGGACAGGTGCTTTTTTGCTTTCTCCGCACCATTGCAATGAAGAATAAGCGCATAGACAGAACATGAAGGCAGAGGACACCTGTTTCCGAACAATAGTAGAAGTACCGCAATGGGCAGAACCGATGCGGGCAGACCAGCGGTTTGTGCTGCTCGGCTCATGCTTCGCACAGAACATCGGCGAAATGTTCCAAAGCTACGGACTCCAATGCACCTGCAACCCGCTTGGCGTGACCTACAACCCCGAGAGCATCGCCATTCAGGTGCTGCAGGCCTTATCAACTGGAAATCCAAGATTGGCAACGGAAAAAGACACCCTTCAATCCTCAATCTTCAGTTTCCAGTCCTCGTGGCATTGCTGGTGGGCAAGCACACTTCTCACCGACACGGAGGAGGAAAGGTTCCGCACGACCATACAGGACACCTTCTCGGAACTTGGCGAAGCACTGCGGAAGGCAGACTTCCTGTTCGTCACCTTGGGCACAAACGTCTGCTACCGCCTGCGGGAAAAAGGCATGACAGTTGCCAACTGCCACAAAGTGCCAGGCAATCACTTTGAAGAAGTGACGCTGGACACAGAGGCTTGCCTGAAAACGCTATGCGGCATGATGGACCTCCTTCAAGAGGAATGTCCGAATCTCCACGTGGTTTTCACGGTCAGCCCCTATCGCTACAAGAAGTACGGTTTCCATGGAAGCCAGCTGGCAAAGGCGACGCTACTGCTGACCGTCGATGAGCTGTGCAGACGCTATCCCGAGAAAGCCAGCTACTTCCCGGCCTACGAGATTCTGCTTGACGAACTGCGCGACTACCGCTTCTATGCCGACGACATGATTCATCCGGCCCCTGCTGCCGTGAACTACATCTGGCAAAGACTGACAGAAAGCTGCATGTGCAAAGAAATGAGACAATACCTTAAAGACTACGAACCCATACGAAAATCTAAACTACACAGGACATGTACAACACGCTCGAAATAGCATCCATCATCGGTGCAAAGACAAATGACTTCAGAGAACTTAACATCGACTGGCTCCTGACGGACAGCCGCAGCCTCTGCTACCCCGAATCGACACTGTTCTTCGCCATCAAGACAGAACGCGGCAACGGACATCGCTACATCGCCGACCTCTACCAGAGGGGTGTCCGTGCATTTGTGGTAAGTGAAAACATAACACAATTTAACGGGGAATTTTATGGGGCAGTCTTCCTCTTCGTCCCGGACACGCTGAAAGCCCTGCAGGATCTGGCAGCCTACCACCGCTCGCGCTTCGGCATTCCCGTCGTGGGCATAACGGGCAGCAACGGCAAGACACTTGTCAAGGAATGGCTCTACCAGCTGCTTGCTCCGAACTTCACAGTCACCCGCAGCCCTCGCAGCTACAACTCGCAGATAGGCGTGCCCCTCTCCGTCTGGGGACTTTGGGAGAAGAGCGAAGTGGCTCTCTTTGAAGCTGCCATATCGGAAAGAAACGAGATGGCTGCCCTGGAGCGCATCATCAAGCCCACCATCGGCATCTTCACCTGCCTTGGCAACGCCCATCAGGAGAACTTCGTGTCGATGGAGGAGAAGTGCAGGGAAAAGCTTCTGCTGATGAAGGATGCGAAGGTCATCATCTACCTTGCCGGCAACCCAGTCATCGAGAACTGCCTCCGCGAGATAAAGCTGAACGGCAAGCTGGTGCCCTGCCACAGCACAGGCAATGCCTTCGAGGACAACAAGTCGCTCTGCCGTGCTGCCTGCCGCGAGATAGGACTCGACGACGACACCATCGAGGAGCGTCTGCGTGCACTGGAACCTGTTGCCATGCGACTGGAAGTGAAGGACGGGCAAAACGACTGCACCCTCATCAACGACTCCTACAACAGCGACCTCAGCAGCTTGGACATCGCCCTCGACTTTATGAACCGCCGCCCAGAGAAAGAGGGACGCAAACGCACGCTTATCCTTAGCGACATACTGCAAACGGGTGTTGAGCCACATGCCCTCTACACGCAGCTGGCAGACTTGCTCGAACAGCGCGGCATCAACAATCTGATTGCCGTCGGCGGAATCATTTCCGCCCATCTGGACTGCTTCTCAAGGCTGTCAATCCACTGTCGCTTCTTCCCCAGCACAGAGGCACTGCTGGCAAGCGACGTACTTGCCACACTACAGCATCAGCTCATCCTCATCAAGGGTGCCCGCAGCTTCCACTTCGAGCGCATTACCGACCGCTTGGAAAAGAAAGTGCACGAGACCATCCTTGAGGTCAACCTGAGTGCCATCGTGAAGAACCTCAACTATTACCGTTCCTACATGAAGCCCGAAACGAAGATGATTTGCATGGTCAAGGCGGATGCATACGGAGCGGGGGCAGTGGAAGTGGCAAAGACGCTACAGGACCACAACGTGGACTATCTTGCCGTTGCCGTTGCCGACGAGGGTGTGACACTTCGGGAAAAGGGCATCACGCAGGGCATCATGGTGATGAATCCCGAGATAAGCAGCTTCAGCGCCCTATTCCAGTACCATCTGGAACCCGAGATATACAGTTTCCGTCTGCTCGACGCTCTCATCAAGGCGGCAGAGCACGAAGGCATCACGAACTTCCCCGTCCACATCAAGCTCGACACAGGTATGCATCGGCTCGGTTTCGACCCCGAAAAGGACATGCCCCGGCTCATCGAACGGCTGCACAGGCAGACCGCCCTCATTCCGCGTTCCGTCTTCTCGCACTTCGTGGGCAGCGATTCGGACGACTTCGACCAGTTCTCCGCTCTGCAATACGAACGCTTCCTGGCCGGAACAAAGCAGCTGCAAGAGGCATTCCCCTACCCTATCCTTCGGCATATCTGCAACAGTGCCGGCATCGAGCACTTCCCCGACAGACAACTCGAAATGGTACGCCTCGGACTTGGGCTTTACGGCATCAACAGCCGAACAGGAGGAATTATCAATAACGTCAGCACCTTGCGCACCACCATATTACAGATTCACGACGTAAAGGCAGGCGAGAGCGTGGGGTACAGCCGAAGGACGATTCTGGAGCGCGACAGCCGCATCGCCAGCATTCCCATCGGCTATGCCGACGGCCTGAACCGCCTCCTTGGAAACCGGCAAGGCTTCTGCCTCGTAAAAGGCAGAAAGGCGGAATACGTCGGCAACATCTGCATGGATGTCTGCATGATTGACGTCACCGACATACCTTGCGAGGAAGGCGACCTCGTGACGGTCTTCGGCGAGGAGCTTACACCCTCGGAACTGGCTTCACGCTGCGGCACCATCCCCTACGAAATACTGACGGGCATCGCGCCACGGGTGAAGCGCATCTACTTCGAGGACAAATAGATAGATGAAATCAGAACTAAACCCAAAGGTACTCATTGCAGATTGTAACAAAATAAATCCAAGCAAACACTTGCGTTTCTCATTTATTGTGACTAACTTTGCATACAAATTTTGAGAATACAAGTACATAACGCGATATGGCAGAAACGACAGGAAGAAGACGCTCGAATGCAACGAAGATAGTGGAAGTGCCTCAGGTTGACCAATATGGACACAAGCAGCCGCAAAGCCTCGACATGGAGGTGGCTGTGCTGGGCGCACTCATGGTGGAACAGGACTCCTACGGACTAATAGCTGAACTGCTCAAGCCCGAAAGCTTTTACGACCACCGCCACCAGCTCATCTATCAGGCGATACAGACACTCAACGCCGAACAGAAGCCGGTTGACATTATGACCGTCGTCGAACAGTTGGAACGCACCGACAACCTCGAAGCAGCAGGCGGCGAAGTCTATCTGATGCAAATCAATGCACAGGTGGCCAGCTCCGCCCACATAGAATACCATGCCAAGGTCATAGCACAGAAGTCACTGCAACGTCAGCTCATCACCTTCGCCAGTGTGGTGCAGACGAAAGCCTTCGATGCCACCATCGACGTGGCCGACCTGATGCAGGAGACCGAGAGTATGCTTTTCGCCATCTCACAGAAAAACCTGAAGAAGGACTTCACACAGATTGACCCCATCATCAGCCAGGTCATCGAACACATCCAGAAAGCACAGGCTGTGGAGGGCGGATTGAGCGGACTAACATCGGGCTTCCGCGAACTCGACAAAATAACAAACGGCTGGCAGAACAGCGACCTCATCATCATTGCCGCACGCCCCGCAATGGGTAAGACTGCGTTTGTGCTCTCCATGATAAAGCGCATGGCTGTGGATAACAAGATTCCATGCGCCATGTTCAGTCTGGAGATGAGCAACCAGCAGCTTGTGCAGCGACTCATGGTCAACGTCAGCGAACTGAGCGGCGAGAAACTACGCAGCGGACAGCTGGCACCATACGAATGGGGACAGCTCGACAAGCGCGTCCGCCAACTCTACAATGCGCCCATCTACATCGACGACACGCCGTCGCTCAGTGTCTTTGAGCTACAGACGAAAGCTCGCCGGTTGGTACGCGAGTATGGTGTGAAGGCAATTATGATTGACTATCTGCAATTGATGCACGCCAGCGGTCTGAACATCAACAGCCGCCAGGAAGAGGTAAGCACCGTGAGCCGCGCCCTGAAGGGGCTTGCCAAGGAGCTTAACATCCCCATCATCGCACTGAGCCAGCTGAACCGTGGTGTGGAAAGTCGCGAGGGTATCGAAGGCAAGCGTCCGCAGTTGAGCGACTTGCGAGAATCGGGTGCCATCGAACAGGATGCCGACATCGTTTGCTTCATCCATCGCCCCGAGTACTACAAGCTGTTCGTCGATGACCAGGGATTCGACTGGCACGGGAAAGCCATGTTCATCATTGCCAAGCACCGCAACGGTTCTGTGGGCGACATCAAGCTGGCCTTCCGCAGCGAGTTTGCACGCTTCTCCGACCTCGACTCCACCATTCCTCTCCCCGGCACGCAGGAGAGCGACATGGGCGGACGCTTCGTCTCACCGAAGATGACGGCAGAAGAAATGGCAGAAAGCGACCGAATCGCCAACGCCATCGGCACTGGCGACTCCTTTGCCGGCCTGCAACAAGCAACCACCAAAGACGAATTCTGAAACAAGCCTAACCTAGTTCACCAACTAGGCACACCTAGTTGGCCAATTAGCCAAGCCTAATTAACAAATTAAGCCTGCTCTTCTCTTCAGAAGGACAGGCTTAGTTCTTTTCTTATCAGTGGGAGAAACCGCGTTTACTCTTCGGGTTTCATGTTTGTATAGACAGTCTGGACATCGTCGAACTCTTCGAGCTTCTCCACCATTTTGTTGATGGTCTCGCGCTGCTCGGGTGTCACGTCCTTCACGTCGTTGGGAATGTAAGTGAACTCACCGCCAACATCCTCATAGCCGTCTGCCTCGAGCTTCTTCTGTATAGTGTTGAAGCTGGTAGGCTCGCCATAGATAGTGATGGTGGTCACATCCTTCTCCTCGTCGTACTCCTCATCATATTCTTCTTCCACGCCGCAGTCAATCATCTCCAGGATGAAGTCGTCCATGTCCATGCCGTCCTTCTTCTTGAAGGTGAAGACGCACTTGTGGTCGAACAGGAAGGAGAGTGAGCCCGTTGTACCCATGTTGCCGCTGAACTTGTTGAAGACGCTGCGAACGTCAGCAACAGTACGTGTGGTGTTGTCGGTCAGGGTGTCAACGAAGACAGCAATGCCGTGAGGGCCGTATCCTTCGTAGGTGACAGACTTGTAATCACTCTGGTCCTTGCCCATCGCATTTTTGATGGCACGCTCGATGTTGTCCTTCGGCATGTTCTCACGCTTGCAGACAGCGATGACGCTGCGCAGTGCGGGGTTGTTCTCTGGTTCGGGACCTGCTGCCTTCACAGCAATGGCAATCTGCTTGCCTAGTCGGGTGAATGTCTTGGCCATGTGCCCCCATCTCTTCAGTTTGGTCGCTTTGCGGTATTCAAATGCTCTTCCCATAATGAAATTTACTATTTGACGATTTACAATTTACAATTTATCTTTCGTTATGACGTTATGACATTATTTCGTTATGACGATGCTTTTAGCGAAGCTCTGCGCCGAGTTGCTGCTTCAAGTTGTTGATGAGCTTCTGCATAATGGCATCAATCTGCTTGTCGCCCATTGTCTTCTCGCTGTCTTGCAGGATGAAGTTGACTGCATAGCTCTTCTTGCCTTCGGGCAGATTCTTGCCCTCATAGACATCAAAGAGCTTGACTGCCTTGAGCAATTTCTTTTCCGTCTGGTAGGCGATGCGCTCCACTTCGCCGAAGGGCACACTGCTGTCGAGCAGCAGGGCGAGGTCGCGGCTGACGGCTGGGAACTTGCTTATCTCGGTATAGGTGACGTTCTGCTTCTGAATGATGCGCATGATTTGGTTCCATCGAATGTCAGCGAAATAGACAGGCGCATCGATGCTGAATGCCTTCGTGAGCTTGCCAGAGACAATGCCCATCTCTGCCAATACCTTGCCGCCACGGTTCTGGATGCAGAGGCTTGTGCTGTAGATGTCGCTCTTGCCTTCTGCAAAGACAAGCATTCCGAATGGTACGCCAAGGCGCGTGAAGATGTTCATGACGTATGCCTTGAGCTGTGCGAAGGAGCTGTCCTCGTCGGGATGCGCCCAGCTGCCGCGAACGCGCTTGCCTGTGAGCCAAAGGCCGAGGTGATAATCCTCGCTATAGGCATCGAGCACATGCTTGATGACCTCCGGGTCGCGGCTACTGCTCACACCTGGGATGATGTCGGGACATTTCTTCTCTGCTTGGAAACGATAGCAGTTGCCGTACTCGAAGAAGCGCAGGTCGGTGTTGCGATAGCTGACGTTGCGGGCAATGCTCTCCAAGCCGCCGAAGAGCAAGGTCTGGCGCAGGGCGTTGAGGTCCTGGCTGAGGGGATTGAGGAGTTTCACAGACTCCTCGCTCTTGTAGGATTCGAGGCCGTCGTAGTATGCACCGCGCTGGAGGCTGTTGTTCAGAATCTCGCGGAAGCCGCCGCCCACCAATTGCTCTGCGATGATGTTCTGCAGCTTGTGGCTCGTGTCGTGAATGGTTTTGACGGTCAGACTGTTCTTGAGCGTCGAGGGAATCTCCACATTATTATATCCATAGATGCGCAGGATGTCTTCCACCACGTCGCAAGGACGCTGCACATCCACTCTGTAGGCAGGAACGGTGAGTTCCAGTCCTTCGGCGGTCTCGCTGTCAATCTTCATTTCAAGGCTCGTGACAATGCTCTTGATGGTCTCTGCGGGAATGTGCTTGCCAATGAGACTATCGACATAATCATATTTGAGCAACACCTTGAAGTCGGGCAACTGCTTGGGGTGAACATCCACAATCTGCATACTAACCTTTGCGCCTGCCAGTTCCTTGGCAAGAATGGCGGCTTGCTTCAATGCATAAACCTGACCATTGGGGTCGATGCCACGCTCAAAACGGAAGCTGGCATCGGTGCTAAGTCCGTGGCGACGGGCACTTCTGCGGATGCTGGTGGGGTTGAAGTAGGCACTCTCAAGCAGGACATTCGTCGTGGTGTCGTAGGTGCCGCTTCCCTTGCCGCCGAACACACCGGCAATGCACATCGGCTCCTTAGCGTTGCAAATGGCGAGGTCTTGGTCGGAGAGCTTATGCTCCACGCCGTCGAGCGTCACGAAGGGGGTGCCTTCGGGCAGCGTCTTGACAATCACCTGACCGCCCTCTATCATGTCAGCATCAAAGCAATGCAGCGGCTGACCATAGGCCATCATAATATAGTTGGTGATATCGACAATGTTGTTAATAGGACGCAGACCGATGGTGCGCAGCTTGTTCTGCAGCCATTCGGGACTCTCCTTGACCTCGCAACCTGTCAGCGTGACGCCAACATAGCGCGGACAGAGGTTCGGGTCGTCGATGGTGATGCTGATAGGCAGCGATTCGTCATCGACCTTGAAGCTGTCGCAATCTGGACGGTGCAAGCTTGTCTTGTAGCCGTGCTGGATGAGCCATGCATAAAGGTCGCGAGCCACACCGTAGTGGCTGCATGCATCTGCACGGTTGGGGGTGATGTCCACCTCTATGAGGTAGTCGCTCTCAACATGGAAGTACTCGGCGGCAGGTGTGCCGACAACAGCGTCCTCTGGCAGGACAATGATGCCGCTATGGTCTGTGCCTATGCCTATCTCGTCCTCGGCACAGAGCATACCGCAACTCTCCACGCCGCGCAGTTTGCTGCGCTTGATGGTGAAACACTCGTCGCCACTGTAGAGCTTGGTGCCAACAACGGCAGCAATCACCTTCTGTCCAGCAGCCACATTAGGTGCACCGCAGACAACCTGTAAAGGCTCGCCTTGCCCGACATTGACGGTGCAGACGTGCATGTGGTCGCTGTTGGGATGCGGCTCGCAGGTCAGCACCTCTGCCACCCACAGGCCTTCCAAGCCGCCTTTGATGGTTTGCACTTCTTCCACGCTATCGACTTCGAGACCTGCACTGGTCAGAGCATCGGCAACTTCCTGAGCACTCAGCGTCGTATCGACATATTCCTTAAGCCATTTGTATGATATGTTCATCTTGACAATTTACAATTTGACGATTTACAATATATGGTTTTCTTTTAATTCGCGTGCAAAGGTACAACTTTTAATTCAAAATACAAAATACCAAAATCAAAATTATTTCCTTTCCGAACGGGAGTTACCTCTTACCGCTTTGTTCCCTTGCCAACGTCACATAGTCTATGGCATTGACTTTGCCGTCGCCATTGACATCGGCAGCCCAACGGACGGCAGCATCGTCGGGAAGACTGACAATAAGACGACGCAGCAAATGCAAATCTTCCACATCGATACTGCCATCATCGTTAATGTCGCCACGTCGATAGTTATGTCCCGTATAATCTTCATCTGTTAGAGCCACTATACGACAAAAGTCGCTCCATAGGGGCGACTCCTGATATAAATGCAATGCATCTGCAGGGACATGCAGGATGCAACGCTGTTGGTCGGCAGGTGTGAAAGCGCCATGCTCCGCAACGGGAGGCACAGAGGAAAAGCAATAGAGGTCTGTCATTGCAGGAAGATGCTCCAATGCCCCTTGGGAAATGGCACGAACGGTATGCGGCAGAGCAAGTGAAGTCAATGATGCACAGCAATATAATGCCAGCGACTCTATCATCTCCGTATGGCGCGGCAGAGTCACTTGCTGCAAGGACGTGCAGCCCATAAAGGCACAACTGCTAAAAGCTTGTATAGTGGCAGGAACAGACACTTGGCGCAGGCTGGTGCAGCCCAGAAAGGCACAGCCACTAATGGCTCGCACAGAAGATGGCAGCTGAACAGCTGTCAGCCCGTCGCAACCAGCAAAGGCACTTGCACCTACAGAAACGACAGTATAGGTGCGCCCATTGTAGGTAATCGTCTCAGGAATAATAATCTCGCCAGTATAAGCAGCAGCAGGTTGCGCATCTACAATTGACCATTCTCCCGGATGTGTAACGTATGCCCGTCGTGTTCCGAAAAAGCCATAGTAAACGCCATCCACCTCTACGTCATAGGCGTGAAGCATACCGCAACATACGGTAAATAAAGCTAATACCCAAACTCGCATCAAAAATTGTAGAACATCTCGTCGTTGACAGCCGTGCAGCCTGCCACATCGCACACCACCTCGGAATCTATCTCCGTCACAGGAACGCCATGAGGCAGTTCACTCTGTCGATAGAGAATCGTAGCATACTGCTGTGCCCTCGCCGAAGGACACAGCAGTATGAAAAGAAAGAGAGAAAGTGTGTGTTTCATTAATGCTTGACTAATGTTGCATCATCAACAAGGATGTCCTGAGAGACATTATAGCTGTTGCTCTTCGGGTTCGTAACAAAAAGACAAAGCTCTGTTTTATCTGTAAGTGTGAACTCAAAAGTAACAAATGTCCAGTCTTGATTATTGATGGTTGTATATCCAAAATAGTTATAAACTGGATTTTGAGGATTTGCTACGGTAGCATACCCCGTACGTGTTTGGCAGACATCACTCGTTGTTGATTTTGCGTAATATGAGATTGTGTAGGTACCTGCTTCAAGTTGCATTTCCTGTGTAGCAAGACGCTTATTGTATGTTCCACCAGCAGCAATTCGACATGCGTAATTACCGCTGTGAGCCTCAATGCTTTTACTAACTTCTGCATTGCTGGCTGTGCTTGCTGACTTCCATCCTGTTGCTTCTGTATCGCTTACCCAACTCTCGAAATCACCATTGACGAGGTCTGTGACGGGGTCACCGCCTTCGCCACCGTCGCCGCCATCACCGCCATCGCCACTGCCTTTTGTAACACTGACAAACTGAGCATCCTTAATCTCTGGCTTATCTTGATAGAGGAAGTATTTACCCGTAAGCGTAACAATGTCGCCTTCTGCAATACCAAGGCTTGCGAATTGTCTTGATGCACCATTCTTGTCAAGCAAACCATAAATATAGATGCTGGAACCATCCTCTTCAAGGTCGAAGTTGCCAAAGGTTGTGTTGGAAATGTTCTTCACCGTGCCAGTCAGTTCATAGGTGGTTTCTGTATCTGCCTTTGCAAGGAACTCCGCGATGGTGATATGCTGGATGTTGCCACCATCACCGCCCTGGCCGCCACTGCCGCCCTCAGAATTGATGGAGACAACGTAAGCAGCACCCTTGCCAACAGTTTCGGGCGTAGTTCCTTTATAGTTGACAACCTTGCCACATACAACAACCTCATAACCAGCCTTGATGTCATCAACAGAAGTGAATTTCTGCTTGTTGGGGCCATAAACCTGAAATGCTGTAAATACAGTGGAATTGTTACCCTCGTCAACCATCGTGAAGGTGTGGTTGCCGTATTGCTTAATGGTTTCGGCTGTTGTAGTCACGGCAAGCACCTTACCTTTAATGTAGTATTCTTTCGTTGACTCTACGCCAGCTTCCATCTTTTTAATCTCTGCAACTATGGCTGCAACATTGAAGGGAGAAGCTGCCGTGCCATCACCTTTCGGCTCAACATTGACATCTTCTTCACTGCTTCCACCGTCACCAGAAGCATTGATAGAGACTACGTATGCAGCACCCTTGCCGACAGTTTCAGGTGTAGTTCCCTTGAAGTTAACCACCCTGCCACAAACAACCACTTCGTCGCCAGCCTTGATGTCGTCAACAGCAGTGAATTTCTGCTTGCCAGGACCATAAACCTGAAATGCAGTAAAGACAGTGGAATTGTCACCCTCGTCAACCATCGTAAAGGTATGGTTGCCGTATTGCTTAATGGTTTCGGCTGTAGTAGTCACAGCAAGCACTTTGCCCTTGATGTAGTATTCTTCTGTTGACTCTACGCCAGGTTCCATCTCTTTAATCTTTGCTACAGCAGCAGCCACGTTGAAGGGAGAAGCTGCAGTGCCGTCTCCTTTTGGCTCAACTTTAGTCCCGGTCGTGCCACCTTCTGTGTTGCTATCCTTTTCGGGCAAACCATAAGGAGCGGGAACGTCAACACAGCTGCTGAAAGCAAAAGCGGTCAGCAACATAAGTGCAAATGTTTTGAAAGTCTTTTTCATAATGCTTATATGTCTTTGTTTGTTTGTTTCTTGTTTATGTTGTTATTACTTCACCCAAGTCAGGTCACTCGGAGTACGGGCAAGAATTTGCCAGCTGCCCCTGTACCAAGTGGCAATGCCATAAAAGGTCACAGGACCTTCTGGGAGGGGAATACCCTTGAAGTCTGCGTAGGTACTGCTACGGAGCACACAATTGTTGCCTGAGTTTCCTCCAGAAACAGTGCGGTTGATGCAGCCTCCTATCGGGGTGACAGAACCGTCGCTTGGAGCAAGAATCTGTGTGCCCTCGCCGGTAATGGTCACATCTGTAAGCCGCACCACCCGTCCGCCTTGCTCTGCCATAGACTTACTGGCATCGAAGTCGAGCGTATCGACCTTCATCTCACCAAAGTCGGCCGCTTCTGGCGTACCGTCCATAATGAGGCGGACATGTTCTTCCCAGAAAGGAACTTCCATGCGTCCAATTTGATATTCGCTGTACTTACTGTTCCAGTATTCGGTGCCAAGCTGCGCCTGTTCCCCATAACCGCCTATACATAGACCCTTGAGGCTAATCAGGAGCTTTTGGTTAACACACATACGGGCACCCTGATCCGAGCCGTTGATGCCGATGATGATACCGCCAGTCTCGTCCTGTACTGTCACCTGCTTGTAGATATTGCTGCCTACATCGTTGCCTGTCACAACACAGCGGAGCCACAAGTCTTCCGTTATTTCCTTATAGCTGCTATTGCTGATAATGTTGACAAATTTGCTTTGCAAATCCGCTATAGTTATGGTTGTGCCTGCTACCAGGTTGTTGTTGCCGTATGGAGGTTGAACGGGTTGCGTGGTGATGCAATCCGGCGTTTCCCAGTCCTTATCCATGCAAGAGGCCACGGCAAAGACACCTGCCAACAGAGCTATGAAGAATGAGTGCTTTTTCATTTTGCTTATAAATATATATAATGTGTAATATAGATTATGCGTCGAATCTATTTAGTACTCCCTATTGTCTGTTATTCAGAACTTGTAATTCACGTTGAGCATGAAGTTGAAGCCCTGTGTATAGAACTTCTTGGGATTCTTCTCAAAGTTGTAGGTACGTTTAACAACTGGGTCCGCACCGCCATTATCCGATTCCGTAACGCTGTAATTGCTACGGCTCTGCTCATAACCACCCGTAGTGATACGGCGGCGGTTGGTCAGGTTGCAAAGCTGCAAGTTGACACTGAGGGGATGGTGGCACACATAGAACTGCCTGCCTATGCTGGCATCAAGCATAAAACCGCCATTACCCTTGGCCTGCTCGGGAACGTCATACTCACCGCCATGATAGCGACCTGCGTTCTTCATGTTCGTCTCATAGCGCATGTTGGGGCTATAAGAGAGATAGATGCGGTCGTAGTAATTGCCCGTCAGACCAAGATACCATCGCTTGATGCGATAGTTCAAGCCAAGACTTGCAGCCGCCAGAGGCGTACCGTTCATGCGCATTCCCTCGTTATGACAGATGTCTTCATTAAGTTTTCCCGTGGTGCTGTTCATCCAATACACATGTGTGTCATCCACATACTTTGCTTCGCTATAGGTACCCAGGGCTACAAGCTCGAGGCTGCTGGTTATTTTGATTCTTGCACCAAGTTCAACGCCATAGTACTCCTTCTTCACACCAGTAAGGCTGTTGTAGGAGAAGCTGTTGCCGTCGTCATTGAAGAACTGCTGCCATTCTGTACCATCCTGCATGTGATAGTAGTAACCACTCAGATTGAGGCGTAACCATCTGCTGTTGACAGCATAGCCCACCTCCGCGCTTGCCACCTTTTCGTTCTTGAGGTTCAAGACGTAATCGTTGTTCATCTCGGGACATACGAAAGCCACGGCTGCTCCGGGAGCCTTGAGTTCATAGGCCATACCAATAGTAATGGCATGTCCCTTGCCAAGGTTGACGGTAGAACCCATCTTCAGACCGCCATCCAAGAAGTGGGCAATGCCGCTCTTGCCGTAACTGTTGTCTTGGAAGAGACCGTTGCGCATGAAGCCTTCACGCCACATGCGCCGACCACCCACCTTGGCTGTAATAAAGTTTTGGAATATGTCCTTTTCCATGTTGAGGCTCGTCCAGAGCTTGACATCCTGATTCCATATATCATAGTCACTGCCGAAGCGGTCACCTTCGATAATCTTCTGATAGCCGTGGTTCACATCGTACATGGCTTCGGTTGATGTCTGCTGGTAGTCACCCACCAGATATGTGTTTGTGTTGTGGAAATTCTTTCCTCCCAAGAGGTCTTCCATTGTCTTATAGTGCGACCCACGATTGCTGAGCACCTGCACACCTACGCTCCACTTCATTCCCTTCTTGATGTTCCAATCGTAAGTGCTGGACAGATTGGTCATCATGTGGTCGTTGTGACGAGCCTCAATCCAATAGATAGCATCTGCGCCAGTCTTGTTGAGCTGCGTATTGGCGAAATAAAGCTCGTCGAAGTTAATCTGGCGATAGCTCTCGTCCTGCCAATAGTTATAGTTCGTCCAAAAACCATTATAGTCTTTGCCAAGTTCTGGGTCGTCATCCCATACATTATAATAATATGACGGGAAACGCTTCCAGTAGTCGGGATGTGGGTTGGTGCCGTTATAGTTGAGCTTGGTAGTCTTGTACCTTGCCATCTTGAAGAAGGCACTCGTTGTGAGCTTCATTTTATCATTGATATCGAAGTCCCACGTAAGGAGAAGACTTGGCTCATAGTTGTTGACAACGCGGCTGGCACGCTTCTGGCCATTCTGGTATCCCCAGTAGGGATTGTAGAGGTTGTCGTTGGCAAGCCAGTTTGCCTCGTCGGTGCTGGCACCTGCTGTGGCACGCTCGGTGGGATTGCCCCAAGTGGCAAGGTTCAGCGAGTGCTTCTCGTTGATGACCTTCTGAACTGCCATGAAATAGGAGAAGCTGTTATAGAAAGTACCCTTGACGGCTGCCGTCTGCATATTCGCCCAGCGGTAGCCAATGGTGGCGAAGAATGCCCATCCGTCTTCGTTCAGACCAGTGCCGTATGTGTACATGCCGCGCAGTGTATAGTTGCGGTTGGCACCGGAGAGAGTAACCTTGTGACCGGCTGCCATTTGGCTGGCACGCAGGTTGTAGTTGGTGCTGCCGCCCAATCCGCTAAAAGAGTAGCTGTTGCCCTCGAAAGCTCCAACATCGTCTTTGTTGCGCATAGCATCGTTCATGCCGCCAATGGTCGAATAGGAGAATCGGCCATTCTCGGGATTGTTGACTTGCACACCGTTCATGTAGATGTCGTTGTAGGCATTGTCCAATGCACGATACTTGAACCAAATGCCACTCCATGCCCATCCTATCTGGCTCTGATAAACATTGTTCGATGAATTGACATGAATGACGTCGGACGTAACGTCATCGTTTTCGCCAAGCTGTGATTCGGAGAATGTGAAGTGAGTGTCGTCCAGCAACTCCTCTTGCTCCGCAGTGCTCAGCGAGTCCACGTCTGCCGTTTCTGTGGTCTGGGCGTGGCTCTGTGGTGCCGCAGCAATGGCAAGCACCAATAGCAGATGTTTAATTTTCATGTATGTTTTTAATTATTTTTTGATTTTATGGGTGCAAACTTACAAAAAAAAGTGCTTCGCCCGACAAATAAGAGCATATTTTTTTCTTTATTTGCATCATCTTCTCTAAAAAGTGTTAACTTTGCAATGTCAAAACACGAACTAACAATAAAAAAATGAAAAGAGTATTCATCGCCTTTGCCGCTACACTCCTGTTGGGTGCAGCCTATATCAATGCACAGGATCGCAAACTCATGGTTCATGCCGTCTGCTTCTACAATCTGGAGAATCTATTCGACACCATCCATGATGCCCACAAGAACGATTACGATTTCCTGCCGAACGGCTCCTACCACTGGGGCAAAAACAAGTACACGAACAAACTTGCCAACATGGCCCGTGTCATCTGTGACTTAGGCACGGACAAGCTGCCCTACGGTGCCAGCATCATCGGTGTGAGCGAGGTGGAGAACGACAAGGCACTTGATGACCTCATGGCCCAGCCAGACATGAAGAAGCGCGGATACAAGTACGTCCATTTGGAAGGCCCCGACAAGCGCGGTGTCGATTGCGCCCTCATCTATAACCCGAAAGCATTCAAGGTGGAGAAGTATTTCCATAGGCTTTATGTCTATGAGAATGGCGACACGACGCACAAGACCCGTCCCTTCCTCTGTGTCCAAGGCAAGCTGGCAGGCGACAACCTGACCGTCATTGTATGCCACTGGCCGAGCCGTGCTGCGGAAGGTGTTTTCCGCGATGCAGGAGGCCGTCAGGTGCGTGCCCTTACCGACAGCATCCATCAGGCTGACCCGTCGCAGCACATCATGGTCATGGGTGATATGAACGACGACCCCGACAACTCATCGATGGCCAAGTACTTAGGTGCACGCCGCAAGATGAAAGATGTGGGAGAAGGCGATTTCTACAACCCGTGGTGGGACATTCTCCGCAGCAAGGGGCAAGGCACGCTTTCCTATCAGGGCAGCTGGAACCTTTTCGACCAAATTGTCTGCTCGCGCAACATGCTCGACCTGAAAGGGAACAAGGAATACAAGGAACTTACGCTCCATGGCTACCAAATCTTCAAGCGTGACTATCTGTTCCAGCAAGAAGGCAAGTACAAGGGGACGCCCAAGCGCACACATGCCGGCGGCGTATGGCTCAATGGCTACAGCGACCACCTGCCGACTGTGACGTATATCGTTAAACAAATTCAAAATTAACAAATTCAAAAATCAAAAGCTTGCAAAGCAGACTTAGCAAAGTGGCTGCGAAGAGAAATAAAATGTAAATAGGAAATCATTAAATTGTAAATTTCTTCGTACCTTTGCACCCGCTAAACAAAAGGCGAATCATTAAATCGTAAATAGAGAAATAAATCGTAAATAGTAAATCGTTAAATCGTAAATTAACATGACAAGTTACAAAGAACTCGGCCTGGTGAACACCCGCGAGATGTTCGCAAAGGCAGTGGCTGGCGGCTATGCCATCCCCGCATTCAACTTCAACACTCTCGAACAGATGCAGGCCATCGTACAGGCTGCTGTTGAGACCAAATCTCCCGTCATCATGCAGGTCAGCAAGGGCGCACGCAACTATGCCAACGGCACTATCCTCCGCTACATGGCACAGGGCGCAGTAGAGTACGCCAAGGAACTTGGCTGCGAGAAGCCCCAGATTGTCCTTCACCTCGACCACGGTGACAGCTTCGAGCTTTGCAAGGACTGCATCGACAATGGTTTCAGCAGTGTGATGTTCGACGGCAGCTCTCTTCCCTACGAGGAGAACATCCGCATCACCAAGCAGGTGGTAGAGTATGCTCACGCACACGACGTTACCGTCGAAGCAGAGCTGGGTGTGTTGGCAGGCGTAGAAGATGAGGTTGCCAGCGAGGTTTCCCACTATACAAAGCCCGAAGAGGTTGTTGACTTCAGCACCCGCAGCGGTTGCGACAGCCTGGCCATCTCCATTGGTACAAGCCACGGTGCCTACAAGTTCACACCCGAACAGTGCACCCGCGACCCGAAGACCGGCAAGCTCGTGCCTCCCCCATTGGCATTCGACATCCTGCACGAGATTGAGAAGAAGCTGCCCGGCTTCCCCATCGTGCTGCACGGCTCAAGCTCCGTTCCTCAGGACGAGGTTGACACCATCAACGCCCACGGCGGCAAGTTGCCCGATGCAGTAGGTATTCCCGAAGAGCAGCTCCGCGAGGCAAGCAAGAGCGCAGTCTGCAAGATTAACATCGACAGCGACAGCCGTCTGGCCATGACCGCTGCTATCCGCAAGCACTTCGACGAGAAGCCCGGTGACTTCGACCCCCGTCAGTACCTGAAGCCCGCTCGCGAGAACATGAAGAAGATGTACATCCACAAGATTGTGGAGGTGCTCGGCAGCAACGACAAGCTCTAATCCGGACAGGGAACAAACATTGAATTAGCAAGAAAAGAGCTCTCACCAACATGACGGTGAGGGCTCTTTTCGTTTCGGCACAAAACGTATCGAGGGACAACGAGGCTAACCTAATTGGATAACGAGGCACGCCTAATTGGGCAACGAGGCACGCCTAATTGAGCAACTAAGCACGCTTAGTTGGGCAACTAAACCGGGGTAGTTTTCGGTCTTTACGCGGAGAGAAGGGCAATAATGCCAAGATAATGATTGGTAAGCTTTGTAGATACCGAAAATAATCGTACCTTTGTGCGCGAAATAGTACATGGGCAAATGAGGATTATCAAGAAGCTTGACATCTACATCATCAAGGGGTTCCTGCAGCTTTTCGCAGGCACCTTTTTCATTTGCCTGTTCATTTTCGTCCTGCAGTTCCTATGGAAATGGATGAACGACCTCATCGGCAAGGGTCTGACCATCGACCTCCTGGCAAGATTCTTCTGGTTCAGCAGTCTGACACTCATCCCCATGTCGGTGCCATTGGCTGTCCTGCTGGCAAGCCTCATATCGTTCGGCAATCTGGGGGAACGCTTCGAGCTGCTCAGCATGAAAGCTGCCGGCATCCCACTCATCCGCATCCTCATGCCGCTGATTCTTGTCGCTGCCCTCATCAGCGGTGGCAGCTTCTACTTCCAGGACAAGGTCAGCCCATACGCCACACGTGAGCTGTCGCGCCTGGCATGGAGCATGAGGCAGAAAAGTCCCGAGCTGGAAATTCCCGAAGGCATCTTCTATAGCGAGATACCGGGCTACAACCTCTACGTCGAGCACAAGAACCAAGAGACGGGAATGCTCTATGGCGTGATGATTTACACCAACGCAAACGGCTACAACGACACGCAGATTGTGCTGGCAGACAGCGGACACATGCAGAGCACAGCCGACAAGATGCACCTCAAGCTGACGCTCTGGGGCGGCGAGCGCTTCCGCAACATGGATGCACAGCAGGGTTCGATGCTCCGTGCCAACGTGCCCTACATGCGCGAGTCGTTCATACAGGAGGTTGACTACATCCCCTTCGATGCCAACTTCAACCTGATGGATGCCGACCTCTTCTCGCACAACGCACAGGCAAAAGACCGCAATGAGATTCAGCACAGCATTGACTCCCTGAGCCACCTGGCCGACAGCTCGCGCCATGCCATCTACGACAACATAAAGCTATGGCATCTTCGCAAATCGATTCCCGCCGGGCATCCCGATTCCCTCAACATCGTGAACGAGGCGACACAGATGCCGGCATTCGACTCACTCTACATGGCTATGCCTGACGAGCAGCGCGTGAAAGCCTGGCGAAGTGCTTTGAACCGCGCCGAAACGATGCAGGCAGAATACCAGTTCCGCGCCTTGGAGACAGCAGACAGGAACCTGAACCTGCGCAAACACCGCATCGAGTGGTACAAGAAATACACGATGAGTCTGGCTTGCCTGCTCTTCTTCTTCATCGGAGCACCCTTAGGAGCCATTATCCGCAAGGGCGGACTGGGCGTTCCAGTTGTGGTCAGTGTCATCATCTTCATCTTTTACTACATCGTAAACCAAGCAGGCGAAAACAATGCCAAGGTGGCAGCATGGACTGTAGAAAGCGGCACATGGCTCAGCACCGTGGTGCTCCTCTCCACAGGCATCTTCCTGACACACAAGGCGAACAGCGACAGTGTGGTCTTCAACATCGAGGGCTATCGCAACTTCTTCATGAAGCTCCTCGGCCTCCGCGCCAGCCGCAAACTGAACCGCAAGGAGGTCATCATCAACGACCCCGACTATACCACCCTGCCCCAGCGCCTCGGCGAACTCTCAGATTTCTGCATCGAATGTCGCCGCACCATGCACCTTCGCCGCATCCCCAACTATATCGACATATTCTTCCACCCCGGACAAGACAAACGCGCAGCGCAGCTTAGTGAAAGGCTTGAGGCACTCATCGAGGAACTCCACAACAGCCGCGACAACACGATACTCGCGCTCATCAATCAATACCCGGTCGTCAGCCCAAGCGCACACACCCGTCCCTTCGACAACGGGCGTCTGAATATGGCTTTCGGCATCATCTTCCCGGTGGGCATCATCATCTTTCTGCGCATCTGGCGCTACAGGCTGAGGCTGAGACTCGACCTGAGGAACATAGAACACATCAACAACCTAATAACTGCAAGAATATTAAAAATAGCCCCTCTCTAACTCCCCCAAAGGGGAGAAAAAAGGAAACCTTCCATGTGGAAGGTTTTGTAGGGATCAATTATGAATTATGAACTATGAATTATGAATTAGAACTTAGCTCCATTGAAGCTGCCCTCGACGATTTTCGCCAAGGCAAGTTCGTCATCGTGGTGGATGACGAAGACCGCGAGAACGAGGGCGACTTCATCACGGCTGCCGAGATGATTACTCCCGAAAAGGTCAACTTCATGCTGCGCAACGGCCGGGGTGTGCTCTGTGCGCCCATCACAATGAGCCGTGCGGCAGAATTGGAGCTGGATCATCAGGTGGCAGACAACACCAGTATGCTCGGCACGCCATTCACCGTAACGGTGGATTTGCTGGAAGGCTGCACCACAGGTGTCAGCACACACGACCGCGCAGCCACCATCCGTGCCTTGGCCGACCCTACCCGCAAGCCTTCCGACTTCGGTCGCCCAGGGCACATCAACCCACTCTATGCACAGGACAAGGGCGTGCTCCGACGTGCCGGTCACACGGAGGCGGCTGTCGATTTGGCACGTCTCTCCGGACTGAAGCCTGCCGCTGCCCTCATAGAAATACTCAACGAGGACGGCACAATGGCCCGTATGCCGCAGCTCAAGGAAGTAGCGCGCGAGCATGGCTTGAAGATTATCAGCATCCGCGACCTCATCGCCTATCGTCTCCGACAGGAGTCTCTTGTGGAGCGAGGCGTCGAGGCTGATATGCCGACGGCCGATGGGCATTTCCATATCATACCATTCCGCCAGAAGAGCAACGGTCTGGAGCATGTCGTGCTCTACAAGGGCGAGTGGCGCGAGGACGAACCGGTGCTGGTACGCATGCACTCAAGCTGTATGACGGGCGATATCTTCGGCAGCCAGCGTTGCGACTGCGGAGAACAGCTCCACAAGGCCATGCGCATGATAGAGAAGGAGGGCAAGGGACTCATCGTCTATCTCAGTCAAGAGGGACGCGGCATCGGCCTGATGAACAAAATTGCCGCCTACAAGCTCCAGGAGCAGGGCGACGACACCGTAGATGCCAACATACACCTCGGTTTCCAGCCCGACGAGCGCGAGTATGGCGTGGGTGCACAGATACTTCGCGAGATGGGTGTCGGCAAACTGCGCCTCATCACCAACAATCCCGTCAAGCGCGTTGGTCTCGAAAGCTACGGCCTCGAAATCGTGGAGAACGTCCCCATCGTGGTTGAGCCAAACGACTACAACCGCCGCTACCTCGAGACAAAGCGCATCCGCATGGGGCACAAACTGTAAAAAATGAAAAAATGAAAAAGTGACTTTCTCGTCATAACGAAATAACGTCATAACGAAATAACGAAAAATAACTATGAAAACAAATCTTTCCGAGAGGCTGAACCGCCTCTCTCCCAGTGCGACACTTGCTATGAGCCAGCGCAGCAGCGAACTCAAAGCCGAAGGCGTAGATGTTATTAACATGAGTGTGGGCGAACCCGACTTCAACACACCCGACCACATCAAGGCCGCAGCCATCAAAGCTGTCGAGGAGAACTACAGCCGCTACAGCCCAGTTCCTGGCTATCCCGAGCTGAAGAAAGCTATCGTGGCTAAGCTCAAGAACGAGAACGGCCTGGACTATGCGCCCAGCCAAATCCTCGTGTCGAACGGCGCAAAGCAGAGCGTCTGCAACACCATCATGGCTGTCGTCAACGCAGGCGACGAGGTCATCATCCCCGCTCCCTATTGGGTGAGCTATCCCCAGATGGTGCTTCTGGCAGAAGGCACGCCCGTCTTTGTGGAAGCAACCATCGAGCAGGACTTCAAGATTACGCCCGAGCAACTCGAAGCAGCCATCACGCCTAAGACAAAGGCACTCATCCTCTGCTCTCCCAGCAACCCCACTGGTTCTGTCTATAGCAAGCAGGAGTTGGAGGCACTGAAAAATGTGCTGCTCCGCCACGAGCAGGTCATCGTCATTGCCGACGAAATCTATGAGCACATCAACTACGTTGGCGAACATGCCAGCATGGCTCAGTTCCCCGACATCAAGGAACGTGTGGTCGTCATCAATGGTGTCAGCAAGGCATACGCCATGACAGGCTGGCGCATTGGTTTCATTGCAGCTCCCGAATGGATTGTGAAGGGCTGCAACAAGCTTCAGGGACAATACACCAGCGGCCCATGCTCTGTGAGCCAGAAAGCTGCCGAGGCTGCCTTTGCAGGCCCACAGCAATGTGTCGAAGACATGCGTCTGGCTTTCGAGCGCAGGAAGAACCTCATCGTCAAACTGGCAAAGGAGATTCCCGGTCTCGAAGTCAACGACCCGCAGGGAGCCTTCTACCTCTTCCCCAAGTGCAGCAGCTTCTTCGGCAAGAAGGATGGCGACCGCGTGATAAACAACAGCACAGACCTGGCAATGTACCTTCTCGAAGTTGGCCATGTGGCAACAGTAGGCGGCGATGCCTTCGGCTCTCCCGAATGCTTCCGCATGAGCTATGCCACCAGCGACGAGAACATCGTCGAAGCCATGAAGCGCATCAAGGAGACTCTGGCAAGGCTGAAGTAAAAACCACATCAAGAGACAACATCCATGGAAAGGACAAGATACGATATTCTCGACGGGCTACGAGGTGTAGCAGCACTCATGGTGCTGCTTTACCATGTCTTCAACGATGCCAAAAGCTTCTTCGTGTGGCCTACCCCCGTGAATGAATTCTATCACAGCTTCCTAGGTGTTGACTTCTTCTTTATCCTCTCAGGGTTTGTCATGGGGTATGCCTATGACCGTCAGTGGGGAAACAGCATGACTTTAGGCGGCTTCATCCGCAGAAGACTCATCCTCTGCATCCCATGGTGGTAATGGGCGTCCTACTGGGTGCCATAGCCTTCCTGATACAAGGTTGTACGAAATGGGACGGTACAGAAGTCTCCATGCAAGCCTTGATGCTGGTCACCTTACTGGGACTCTTTATGATTCCATCGCCAAGCAGCATAGAGGTTCGCGGCAACACCGAGATATTCCCACTCAACGGACCACACTGGTCTCTCTTCTTCGAATACATAGGCAGCCTTCTCTATGGCCTTCTGCTACATCGTCTTTCCACCAAATGGCTCAGGGTATGGGTCACTTGCAGCATCGTATCCATAGCTGGCTTTGCCCTCTTGACAGAAGGCTGTCCTATCCTCTTTATGCCACGCACTTTCCCCTCATCTATCTATATATCACATGGGTGGGAAGCGACGGACATCCCTACGAGGGCTATTCACAGCCCTGGGTTCCGGCACTTCTCACCCTTGTGGCTTCTGTGCTTATCGCAACGCTATGTCTTCTCGCTTACGATGAGCCTTTAAAGAAGTGGCTGAACAAGAAGCTTCACTCTACCTCACGACAATAGACGTAGCCCAGTTTGTCGTAAAGTCTCTCCAACTGCGGCAGACGCTTCTTCCAGTTCTCGAAGTCCTTCTGTTCAGGAGCGCACCATTGTACTTCGCTCATAGAAGCCAGTCGAGGCAACAACTGATAGAGAGCGTGCTCAGGATAAGCTATATGCTCTGTCCAAAGGTTAGCCTGAACACCAAGGATGCAGTCGCCTTCCTCTTCGGTCAGTTCTTCAGGAACAAGGGGTTCGAAGGAGTACATCTTCGAGCAGGAAACGACGTAGCTGTCGGTCGTGCGAGGTGACTTGCTATAGTCCTTCAGCTGCGGATGGTCGATGTAGGCATAGACATTGGGGCTCATGATGACACGATGCTTCTGCTTGGCAGCTGCGACTCCGCCCTTGGTTCCGCGCCAAGACATTACGATAGCATCCTCAGTCAGTCCGCCAGCCAGAATCTCGTCCCAACCAATCAGGCTGCGACCTTTTGAAGCGAGGAACTGCTCAATCTCCTGGTTGATATAGGACTGAAGCTTGTTCTCAGCACTTCTGCCGTCCTGACTTCCTCTTCCTCCGTCGCCTTCAACCTTAACATTCTCAGTCGTCAAGCCCAACTCCTTAATCTTAGCCTGACACTTCGGGCACTTCTGCCAACGCTCCTTCGGGCATTCGTCGCCACCAATGTGGATGTAGGGAGAGGGGAAGACATCACAAAGCTCGCCAAAGACGGTCTTCAGGAAGGTCAGCGTCTCAGGATTGCCGCCACAAAGCACCTCTCGCATCACTCCCCAATGCGGAGCAACAACATAAGGACCGCCTGTGCAACCCAGATTCGGGAAGACATGAAGGGCGCTCTGCATGTGACCAGGCATATCGATTTCAGGCACTACGTTGATGTAACGTTCAGCTGCATACTTAACGACTTCGCGACACTCTTCCTGAGTATAGTAGCCGCCATAAGGAATGTTGTCGTAGAGGCGCACTTTGCTTGAGGCAATGATGCTCTTCTCGCGTACACTACCTTTCTTTGCAAGGTCAGGCAGAGCCTTCACTTCGAAGCGCCAGCCTTGGTCTTCGGTCAGATGCCAATGGAACTGGTTGCAGCCGTGCAGGGCCATCACATCGAGGAACTGCTTGATGAACTCGACAGAGAAGAAGTGACGTCCGCAATCGAGCAGGACTCCGCGATAGGAGAAGCGAGGCTGGTCGGTAATCTCTACGAAAGGCATTATCAGTCCAAGTCCATTCTTTTCGGGGAGGCTCTTGCGAAGCGTCTGCGCGGCGCGGAAGAGGCCAACAGGCTCGAAGGCAGTCAGTTCGATGCCCTTCTCCGTCACCTTCATCGTGTAGCTCTCTTTCTGTTGGTCGGTCAGAGTGACAGGCTTTTTGCTCTTCTTGCCTTTAGGAGCGGCAGGAGAAACGAGACGCAACTGAATCTTGGCGTTCTTGTCATTAGGAGTCAGCTGAAGCTTCACGTCTGCTTCTTCCTTCACCCATTCCTGAAGGAATTGCGCAATACGCGTGCATTCAGCATTGCTCGCGTCGTAGCTAATGCCATTTCCATCTTCAATGGCAAACATCTGGTCAAAACCCGTACACATCACCTTCACCTCCTTTGGAAGAGGGATGATGTCGTACTTGGCAGCAGTCACCTCGTCCGCTGAAACGCAGACAGCAGATAACAGACAACAAACAGTAAACAATAATCTTTTCATAGGTCAATAAGGTTTAGTTATTAAGTTATTGTAGTTTTTGTTTACATTCGAAAGGATGTGGCAGGTGTTTCCTTCCAAAGCAGGAAGATGCCCAACAGACAAACAGGAGCTGAGAGGGCATTGACAAGGAAGTAGCTATTATACCCAAGTTGTTCTACCATCCAGCCACTAAGGGCCATCGGCACTATCATGGCAGCAGAGACAAGCGGTATCTGCAACATGTTGATGTTATTGCGATAGCGAGTTCCTGATATGGCACTGACGGGGAGACGGCAGATGCTTATCCCCAGACCGAACAGCAGTTGAGCTGTCATGGTACAGCAACACAGCATCCAGAGTGAATGAGGCGGGTATATGGTCATGCCCAGATAGACAAAGGGTGAGAGGACAACGCATAGCGCCATTGGCCAGAAAAGGCGATGCAGGGTGTGCCGACGGATGAGCAAACGTCCCATGGCTATGCCAAGGCTGAAGGCAATGACTCCGACGGTGCCCTGTGCAAATCCTATCTCCTGCATTGTGCACTCCAGTCCGCCCTGCTCGTGGGGACAATATAAATATAGTACGCGCGCGTAGAACATGAGGGATTGAGGCAATAGAAGGAGAAAAAGGATAAGAACAGGAAGCCCCCTCCATCTCCCCCTTTGGGGGAGTGTACAAGCCGCCTCCCTCTTCGCTTCTGAATCACTCCCCCAAAAGGGGAGCGGGGAGGGGGCCAAAGTCATTAGATGCAGGAACACAAACAGCAAGAATAGTCCTGCTGCCACATAGCATCCCATCGCCCAAGAATAGCGTATCTGCCGGAAATAGACTTGGAGTGTGCCTACAAGGAAGATGAGGGCTCCATAGGTGAAGATGACTGCCGCCTGCGAACAGACATGCTTGGGAACGGTCAGCAGGCGTTGGACGGACGGGCTCAGCATTTGCTCATAGTACATGCGGGCAGCCAGTTCGTGCCAAGCACAAAGCAAGCTTACCATCAGCAAGGCAAAGAAGACCACCAATGGTCCTTGCTTAAAGGAAAAGGCCAGAAGCAAAAGACAGGCGAAGAGCAATGCCTCTATCAGATGAAGCATCTGCCGGAAGCGCCCTACCCTGCTTACCCAGGGTCGCATGAAGGATTTCAGCACCCAAGGGACGAAGAGCAAAGCAGAACAAAATGTAGCGACTGCCGGTGCCAGCCCTAACTGGAGCAGCATCAGCAAGGCAACATAAGTGACGATTGCTGCTGGAATCTCTTCGGCAGCAAAGAGAGTCAGGAACCATGCCCCCCTCCCAACCTCCCCCCGAGGAGGGAGGCTTTCTCTCCGCCTTCTTCCCTCCTCCTTGGGGGAGGGATTGAGGGAGGGGGCTTTAATAGCTCCTTGCGATGAGAACACGCGCCTTGCTGGGTTTTCCTGTTACCATATCCACACCTGGCGTCTGCTCAAAGCCGAAAGGCACGCAGCGAATGGTGGCCTGTGTCTCTTCCTTGATTTTTGCCTCAGTCTCGGCTGTGCCGTCCCAATGGCAGAGGAAGAAACCGCCGTCCTTAACGCGCTCCTTGAACTCCTCGTAGTTCTCACACTCGTAGATGTGGGCATCGCGGAAGGTCTTGGCCTTCGTGAAGATGTTCTTCTGAATGTCGCCAAGCAGTTGCTGAACGTAAGCGGCAATGCCTTCGAGCGGACGTGTCTCCTTCTCGAGCGTATCGCGACGCATCACCTCGACTGTGCCATTCTCCAAGTCTCTTGCTCCAAGCACGAGACGAACAGGCACACCCTTCAGCTCGTAATCAGCGAACTTAAAGCCAGGACGCTTATTGTCGGCATTGTCGTACTTGACGCTGATGCCCATCTTCTTGAGCTCGTCGATGATAGGAGCGACTGCAGCATCAACGGCTGCCACTTGTTCGGGCTTGCCACCAATGGGAATGATGACCACCTGAATGGGAGCAAGGGCAGGAGGCAGAACGAGACCGTTGTCGTCGCTGTGCGTCATGATAAGGGCACCCATCAGTCTTGTGCTTACGCCCCAAGAGGTTGCCCATGCATATTCGGGTTTGTTCTCCTTGTTGAGGAACTGCACCTCGAAGGCCTTGCCGAAGTTCTGACCGAGGAAGTGGCTCGTGCCGCTCTGCAAAGCCTTGCCGTCCTGCATCATAGCCTCGATGGTATAGGTGTCGAGCGCACCGGCAAAACGTTCAGTCTCGCTCTTCACGCCCTGCACGACAGGAACAGCCATATACTCTTCTGCAAACTTAGCATAGACCTTCAGCATCTGCTGGGCACGCTGCTCAGCCTCTTCGCGAGTGGCATGAGCCGTGTGACCTTCCTGCCAGAGAAACTCGCTGGTACGCAGAAACAGACGTGTGCGCATCTCCCAGCGCATGACGTTGCACCACTGGTTGACCAGCAGGGGCAGGTCGCGATAGGACTGTATCCAGTTCTTGAAAGTATTCCAAATGATGGTTTCCGATGTGGGTCGGATGATGAGTTCCTCTTCCAACCGAGCTGCAGGGTCAACCACCACGCCATCGTGCGTCTCGTTGGTCTTCAGGCGGTAGTGCGTCACTACGGCACACTCCTTGGCGAAGCCCTCCACATGCTCTGCCTCCTTCGAAAGGAAACTCTTGGGGATGAGCAAGGGGAAGTAGGCATTCTGCACGCCCGTCTCCTTGAACATATCGTCGAGGGTGCGCTGCATCTTCTCCCATATAGCATATCCGTAGGGCTTGATGACCATGCAGCCGCGCACGTCGCTCTGCTCCGCCAGGTCTGCCTTCACCACCAGTTCATTGTACCACTTGCTGTAGTCCTCACTGCGTTTCGTGAGGAAATCCAATTCTTTTGCCATATCTATATTTATTTAGTCGTGTCTAATCATGCAACAGGGAATCCATTCTCCCCCATTAAAATTCGGATGCAAAAGTACGAAGAAAAGTTGAAATGTTAAAGCGAAGAAGAGTTAAAAAGTTAAAAAGATTACATTTTCACCTTTTCACTTTTTCACCTTTTCACTTTTTGTTGTATCTTTGCACTCGAAAACGAAGAGAACAAAGAGTATTAACACATAAAACCAACAAAAAAAATGAAAGCAAAGAAATTCCTTTTGGGTGCTTTGGCTATGGCCTTGGTACTCTCTGGTTGTAACATGAGTAATGCCACCAAGGGTGGTCTTATCGGCGGTGCAGGCGGCGGTGCAGTAGGCGCAGGCCTTGGCGCTGCCATCGGTGCTCTGGCAGGCGGTTCAAGCGGTGCCAAGCTGGGTGCAGCCATCGGTGCTGGCGTAGGTGTGGCTGGCGGTACAACTGCCGGTATTCTCATCGGCAAGAAGATGGACAAGGCTAAGAAGGCTGCCGAAGCTGTTGCCAATGCACAGGTAGAGACAACAACCGACAAGAACGGCCTGGAAGCCGTGAAGGTAACATTCGACAACGGCATCCTTTTCAAGGTGGGCAAGAGCGACCTTCAGGCTGGTGCACAGAGTTCTCTGCGTCAGTTTGCAAACAACGTGCTGAATGTCTATACTGACTGTGACGTGGCTATCTACGGCTTCGCAAGCAGCGACGGCAGCGATGCCACCAACCTGACACTGAGCCAGAACCGTGCCAACGCCGTTCGCGCATTCCTGACCAACTCCTGCGGTGTAAGTGCCACCCAGATTAAGAGCACCACCGGCTACGGTGAAGACCCCAACTACCTCATCTATGATGCCAACGGCAAGGAAGACCAGGCTGCAAGCCGCCGCGTGGAGGTTTACCTCTATGCCAGCGAAGCAATGGTCAACGCAGCCAACGCCGGCACTCTGCAGTAATCAGGTTAGCATAGGAAGACTTAGGAAAGCCCGGGAAACACTTGGGGAAAACCTAAGAAACCAAACCTATGAGAAAGCTTCAGAAACTTTTACGATGGATTGTACTCCTGTTCTTTGGGAGTACAATCCTCGCCGTTTTTATATACAAGTGGTGTCCCGTCTATATCACGCCACTTATGATAATTCGCTGTGCACAACAGGTGCGGCACGGCGAGACGCTGCGCCTCAAACACCACTGGGTGCCGCTCGACTCGATGAGCATCTATATGCCTGTCGCTGTGATGGCAAGCGAAGACCAGCGTTTCCTCACCCACAACGGATTTGACTTCATCGAGATAGACAAAGCGCTCGAAGAACGACGCACGGGCAAACGCTACCGTGGCGGCAGCACCATCAGCCAGCAGACAGCCAAGAATGTCTTCCTGTGGCCTCAATCAAGCTGGCTGAGAAAGGGCCTCGAAGCCTACTTCACCGTGCTCATAGAACTTGTCTGGGGCAAAGAACGCATCATGGAGGTCTATCTCAACTCGATAGAGATGGGCGACGGCATCTATGGAGTCGAGGCTGTGGCACAGCAGCACTTCGGCCGACGTGCCATCACCTTGACACGCCCCAACTGCGCCCTCATTGCTGCAACACTACCCAACCCACTGAAATACAGCAGCAAAGACCCATCGTCTTACATCCTCAAAAGACAAACAGCCATCATGGCACAGATGCGCCATATTGACGCTTTCCCTAAAAAAATAGCGTATCGCTAACACTTTTTGCCACATAGACTTTGCAATTTAGAATGTTTTTTGTACCTTTGTAGCGCAAAAAACGTTTTTTCTTATTATGTTCGATTCTTTCTACAGAATGCATCAGTATCTGGTGGAGCGCACACAGGCGCCTATCAGACGTGCCTTGATGGATGAAATTGACTGGCACAAACGACTCATCGGCATCAAAGGTAGCCGAGGTGTTGGCAGAACAACCTTCCTGCTCCAGTATGCAAAGGAGAACTTCGGCCCTCGGGATCGCAGGTGTCTCTACATCAACATGAACAACTTCTATTTCCAAGGGCAGACACTCTTCCAGTTTGCCCAGGAGTTCATTCAGGCAGGCGGCCAAGTGTTGCTCATCGACCAAGTCTTCAAGTACCCGGAATGGAGCCACGAACTGCGCCTCATCTACGACCGCTGCCCACGTCTGAGAGTGGTCTTCGCCGGTTCGAGTGTGATGCGGCTCAAGGACGAGAATCCAGAACTGAACGGCATCTGCGCAAGCTATAACCTGCGCGGTTTCTCTTTCCGCGAATACCTTAACCTCAGGGCAGGTACAAACTTTCGTCCATACACCATCCGCGAGATTCAGAACCGCCACGAGCATATCGCAGAGGAAGTGCTGGCCCAAGTCAATCCCCTTGACTACTTCAACGACTATCTCCACCACGGCTACTACCCCTTCTTCCTCGAGAAGGCAAGCTTCGTGGAGAACCTGCTGAAAGCTATCAACATGATGATTGAAGTCGATATCCTGCTCATTAAGCAAATCGACCTCAAGTATTTAAGCAAAATCAAGAAACTGCTCTATCTCCTTGCTACGGGCGACTACGGTGCTCCCAACGTCAGCCAATTGGCGCAAGACTTGCAGACAAGCCGCGCCACAGTGGTCAACTACATCAAGTACCTGAGCGATGCACGGCTGCTCAACATGCTCTACCGCCCCGGAGAGGACTTCCCCAAGAAGCCAGCCAGCATCCTGCCGCACAACACGAACTTGATGTATGCCATGATGCCGGACTTCAACGACGAGCAAATGATTATGGAGACCTTCTTCCAGAACGCTCTTTGGGGACGACACCAAGTGCAAAAGGGCGACCGCAGCTGCACCTTCATCGTGGATAAAACCCAGAGGTTCCGCATCTGTCTGGAACAGCCGAAGCGAAAGAACACGGATGTTCTCTATGCTCTGGCCGGCATCAAGGAAGGTTTGGAGCAAGAGATACCCCTCTGGATGTATGGCTTCCTGTACTAAACATGTATCGTATATTCAGAATTTAGTTATAGTTATTTATATTATTGTTTATGGCAAAAGAAAAGAAATTCGTGACTTGGGATGGCAACACCTGTGCCGGACATGTAGCCTACATGTTTAGTGAAGTGGCTGCCATCTATCCCATCACTCCATCATCTCCCATGGCGGAGCATGTTGACGAGTGGGCCGCTCAGGGACGTAAGAACCTCTTCGGCGACACAGTAATGGTTCAGGAAATGCAGAGCGAAGGCGGTGCCGCTGGTGCCGTTCACGGTTCGCTGCAGGCTGGTGCCCTCACAAGCACCTTCACAGCCAGCCAAGGCTTGCTCCTGATGATTCCCAACATGTACAAGATTGCCGGCGAATTGCTCCCCAGCGTCTTCCACGTTTCTGCCCGTACCGTTGCAACACACTCCCTATGTATCTTCGGCGACCACAGCGACGTGATGGCTTGCCGTCAGACTGGTTTCGCTATGCTGGCAGAAGGCAGCGTGCAGGAGGTGATGGACCTCAGTGCCGTTGCACACCTTGCAGCTTTAGAGGCTCGCGTTCCTTTCATCAACTTCTTCGACGGCTTCCGCACCTCTCACGAGTATCAGAAGGTTGAGCTTCTTGAAGAGGACGATGTTCGCGACCTCGTCAACCAGAAAGCCCTCAGCGAGTTCCGTGCCCGTGCCCTCTCTCCCGAGCATCCTCAGGCAAAGGGTATGGCCGAGAATCCCGAGACAT
>JAFXVN010000004.1 GCA_017524545.1 Bacteroidaceae bacterium | reverse complement strand
TTGCTGTTGGGAGAGAGCCAAGTTGTAATCACTTCGCATGTAGTTGCGGTGCCAAAATTCCTCAAACACCTTCCACTTCTCCTTGATGCCCAGCCGATGGGCCATGGCATCAGCCAACAGAGCCGCCTGTGTCCGCGAGATTTTCGGCTGATAATGCTCGTCCACATAGCCCGCCTGCTGTGCTTTCTGCCAGAGTGCCATTGCCTCGTCGGTATGGAGTTCTTTGGGCAATTCCCCCGCAAGAGGGTTCTCTTTCTTTCGCGGAGGGTCGGGGAGAGTCTTTATATTCTGTGTGTCTATCCTGTCTACATGCTGTGCGCCAGATGCAACATAGACTAAGGTGAATTGGCTGCAATGATGATCGTAGCCTGCTTGATGCAGCCGTTCAAGCAGGCGGTTTACTTGTTCGAGGTCATCCTCGTTGTTGTTTGGATTCATGATTGTTATTAAATATAATAGATAGAGATATTCAAATAAAAGGATGCGGGACAATAACGGCAAGAACATCTACTCACGGGTATCGCCAAACACCTCGACACAGATGGATACCGCTAAAGCCCACACCCATATTTGAGTGTGAGCTAACAGCAGTCTTCCCGTGTCTCATCTTATTGGCGATTTCGTGAGTAGTACAGAAAGCTGTCGCTCTATCTACTATATTCTAAGGTGCAAAGATAGTGTAAATCAAACGAAAAACCAAAGGATTATCGGATTTTTATCCCTGCATGATAGCCGTCCCTTATCAAGGGACTCCAAATCTTTGTATCTTCGAGATGAAACCTATCTTTCACGCATCCAAAATGTTTATGTTCTTTCTTATGGACTCATTGTATTTTTCGAAAAAAAAACACATTACTATCAGTTAAACTTACTCTTGCCGCGCAATGTATGACGCAAAGCGCTAAGCAGTTCTTGCGACTCTTGGACTAGGTTGAGGAAGACGGTCATGCTCTCGATGTTGAGACGCTTGGTCTGGATGTCGTGAATGATGCGCTTGCGATAAATGGAAAGCGTTGATTGTAACTTGGCAGCATCATCGCGGATTTGAGAAGCGTTATCTATTGTGAGAGACCTATTGAACAAGTGTACGATTTCATTACGAATGACGAGGAACTCATTGGCATAGTCGTTGGGGACGGGGCTGAAATTGTTTCCGACGTGCTCACGGCAAGGCTCGCCCATGCGCTTCAGGCAATAGACCATCTGCGAGAGGGAATTGATGATGAGGAAGTACCAAGTACCCTTCTCCACGCTGAGCACGGGGTCGATGCGGCGCAGGGCGATAATTTGCTTGCGACGCTGGCGCTTTATGTCCTTTCGCTGGCTTTCTGTCTGCAAGGTAGTACGCTTTAGCACGCGGTAATCCTCGCAGAAAAATGCGGTGGTCAACGCCTCGTAGTCCTCGGACACCTGACGTAGATGCTGCGACGTGGTATAGCCTACATGCCTACGGAGAAGTGTCCAACATTCGGCTCTATCGCTGCAATGCAGTATCTTAGTAAACAGTTCGTCGGCCACGCTAGTCTTGCTGCTTTTACCGTAGCGCAGATGGCTTCGGATGAGCAGGAAGATGGCCAGCGCAATGGCGACGTCCATTGCCACAAACGACCCGAAGAACAGGGCGATGCAGACGAGGAAGCACAATATGAATGCCACGCCAGCCGTGATAAACCAGCCGCCGATGACTGACAGAACACCCGTTATGCGGAACACCGCGCTTTCGCGACTCCACGCACGGTCGGCAAGCGAAGCACCCATAGCTACCATAAAGGTGACATAGGTAGTGGACAGCGGCAGTTTGAGCGACGTACCCAATGCTACCAGTGCCCCAGCCAGTACCAAATTGACTGCTGCACGAATCTCATCGAAAGCGGCTCCCCGCTTCAGCACGGCAGCATCGGCATTGAAGCGTGAGTTAATCCAACGCTCAACGCCCCTCGGCACTACAGTCGCCATACCATTTGCCATACTTCTCGATGTGCGTACCAGCGTCCGCGCCACGCCGCTCGAACCAAACATCTCGTCGCCCTCGTCCTGACGCGAGAGGTCCACCGATGTTTTTACCACGTTCTGCGCCTTCTTCGAGAATACCAGTGCAAGCACCATCACCACACCTGCTGCGATGAGGTATAGGGCGGGCGTGTGGGCACTCTCCATCAGCGACTGCATCATAAAGCCCTGCGCATCGCCCTGGCCGTTGGCCGTGTAATCCAGATAAGCCTCAAGCCCCGTCAGCGGCACACCCACGAAGTTTACGAGGTCGTTGCCCGCAAAGGCCATCGCCAAGGCAAACGTGCCAAATAGCACTACGCACTTCAGCACAGGCAACTTCAAGGCACTCAGCAGCGTCATCAACACCGAGAATGCGGCAATGCCACCACCGATAATCAGCCATGTATTCTCGTTTATGATTGCCTTCACTTCAGGTGTCATCAGACTGCTGCCCTTCAGCCCGTTGATGAGCAGGAACCAAACGATGACCGTCACCGACAGTCCGCTGAAGACACCGATTTTAAGCGATGATGCTATGAGGCTCCCCATCCGTCCCGACTGATCCGTTGTCCTCCCGTTTACGCGGTAAGTAAAGGTGAAGACGATACGTGCTACCCACTGCACCAGTGCGCCGAGCACGAAGGCGATGGCTACGCTGAGGAAGATGCCGAGGATGACCGAGATGGCTTTCTCCGTGTTCAGCAGGTCACCCAACGTGAGCACTGTGCCGTCCGCCGCCGTCGCCCCATGCATAATCTGCAGCAGCGCAATGGCAAAGGCTCCGCCCAGCAGTTCGAAC
>JAFXVN010000041.1 GCA_017524545.1 Bacteroidaceae bacterium | reverse complement strand
GTAGGTCTTCATCACCTGCTGGCGGTTCCTGTTCAGCGTCACCGACGAGAAGCAAACCCTGGGGAGCATGTAAGCCCAAGGGATATCCACCCCATCCTTACGGTCCAGCCTCAGCTGCGCCTCCATCAACGGAGACCGCTCCCGCACCTCTCGGCACACCGACTCGTAAATCTGTTGTTTGATTCTCCTGACCACTTCGGCAAGCTCAAGCGTCGTGTATGTTTCCTTTTTATTTAGATAGTGTTTAACGATGGTAACTTTGATGTTCATACTTCAAGACCTTTTCTTGTTTAAGTTTCCGGAGTTATAATTAGAAGTTATAATGGGGAGTTATAATCAGGAGTTATAATCAGGAGTTATAATGAGCCATTACTACTATTCGATAAGAAAATCTGCCAGCCCAAGCATTTAGCCCGTCATAACTCCTCTTCATAACTCCGTGTCTTAACTTCTCTTCATAACTTCTTTTTTCCCTTTATTTTGCTGCAAAGATACGAGTATTTTTCGAGTTTACCAAATAAAGAATGACATTTATCATTTGATTTTCTAATTATCTATTCACCTATTCACTTTGTTGTATTATTGAAATGAATTACTGATAGTTACATAGGTGAATAGACGAATAAAGCCTCTATTCACCTATTCACCCTGAGAAGATTATCCACAAAACACTCTTTTACCCTTCGATAAAGCCAGAAAAAGGCGTCATTCTATGGAGTCCAATTCTGTTTCACCTGCTGAAACGGTTTGTTTCGCACGTGATACAAACCGTTTCAACGTGTGAAACAGTTTGTCGCGGCTTTTTATGTTAATAGTGAACATATTGGTATTCAATTGATAAGCAACAAAACAAGTGTCATTTTACCATCGTTTTGCCTTATTAAGTGAATAGCTGTACATAGAATAGAATGCTCTATTCACCTTGTATTACTTTGAATATCTGTTGATTATCTATAAAAGTGAATAGGTGAATAGGCTTTCTTCAAATCTTTGATATAAATTTTATATGTTGACATTCGTCGAGTTTTACTTCCGAAAAAGGTCAATGCTGTTGTCTTCGTTAAGGACACGCAGAGTTCGCAATACTTTACAAGAGTGCTACCGCTATAAAGTAGCAAAAGTTTTTTTGCTGAATTTGTTGTTGTTTGAGTTTTTTATTCGTACCTTTGCATCACAAAATACAAACCATCTTTTATATAAATCTTGATTGATATTTATGAGGTTCTATAATCGCGAAGCACAAATGACAAGAGATGACCTTTTCCGAGGATTTGTAACAAAAGGTGCTGTCTGCCAAAGCCAAAGCTGCCCCAGGCGCGAACATTGCCTGCGCACCATCCTGAAAGACTATGTCCCAGAAAATTACCCTGTCGTGACTGTCGTCAACCTCAGGAACCCAAAGATGCAGGGCGAAGACTGCCCACAGTATTGTCCCAGCGAACCCCTCCGCATGCCCCTCGGAATCAGTAAGATGTACGACGACATCCCCAGCCGACTGGCACGCGATATCAAGCAGCGCCTCATCGCCCTCTTCTCCCGTCGCCGCTACTACGACTACCACTGTGGCCGCCGCCCCATCACCCCCGACGTCGAGCAAATCATCCGCCAGACCCTCCTCGACTTCGGCTGGCAGCAGCAGCCCGCCTTCGACGACTACATAGAAGAGTACCTGTTGTAGGGAAAAGCCCTTGCCTTCCCGAAGTAAGCACGGCAAGTTCTGTTAATAATTATCATAAATAACGTGAATTCGATGAAAACTAAAGGACATATAATTTATGGTAATTCGTGTTCAAATACTTAACCCGGCTACGTTTACATACTCAGCCGCTCGACCTCTGGTCGCCTGCATACTTGCAAGAACCTCAACTTCCGTGAGGACCGGGTAAAGATCGGCTAAAGCTTGCTTCAATAACTTGTTATCTGCAAAAATCGCTTATTACGATAACCTTTTTGCTGGAAATTTTGGTTATTACGATAAGTTTCTTTATATTTGCAGCCATAAAGATATAAGGTCATCATTATGGAGACGCTATTTAAGAAACATCGTATATTGATATCGCAGACAAGCACAAAGATTGTCCGCGAGATGATGAAATCCGTAAATTGGGAAAAACAACTCGTATCTATACGAGGATCACGTGGTGTGGGAAAGACAACACTCGTGCGCCAATATATTAAGCAAAAGTATGGCGTAAATGCTGGCGAGGCACTCTACTGCCTGATGGACAGCATGTTTTTTACTAACCACACGCTTCTGGAAATTGCAGATCGCTTCCATCTGATGGGCGGCAAGCACCTCTTCCTCGACGAAGTGCATAAATATCCCACATGGAGCAAGGAACTCAAAGAGATAATCGACCTGTGGCCCGACATGAAGATTACGTTTACAGGCTCGTCACTCCTTCAGATTCTGAATGCTGATGCCGACCTCTCGCGCAGGGTGCTCAGCTATGATATGGCGGGGCTTTCATTCCGCGAATACCTCAGATTTTATAAGAATATCGAACTTCCTGTACACACACTGGATGAAGTGCTGGAGGATGCCGATGCCGTTTGCGAAGAAGTTTGCAAGGTGTGCCATCCCCAGGCTTTGTTTGAAGAATATCTGCGTGTGGGCTACTATCCTTTCTACGATGGCAATGAGCAAGAATACTATAGCCGCATAGAGAACGTGGTGAGTTTTATTATCGATCAGGAAATGACCCAGTTCTGCGGCGTTGATCCGGCCTATACCCGCAAGCTCAAAGCCATGTTACTCTTCTTAGCCAACAATCAGCCTTACGATGTAAGCATCGCAAAGCTCTCATCGTATCTGGAACTTAACAAAACAACGGTTCTAAGCTATCTGTCAAGCATGCAGAGAGCCGAATTGCTGCATCTGCTCTATGCAGATAATAAGTCGGTGACCAAGATGCAGAAACCCGACAAGATATATCTGCACAATCCTAATATGCTCTGTGCGCTGGGCTCAAACCTGAATGTCGGTACACAAAGAGAGTGCTTTGCGGTCAATCAGTTATCAGTAAGCCACACTGTAGAATACGGCAAAACGCAAGGTGACTTTCTGATTGACGGCAAAATCACCATAGAAGTCGGAGGGCAAGACAAGACCTTCGACCAGATAGCAGACATCCCCAACTCTTACATCCTTGCTGATTCAATGGAATTCCCCGTTGGCAAGAAATTACCCCTCTGGATAGTAGGATTAATGTATTGACATAAACATTTGAAACAATATGAGCAACAAAGAACCTGGCTACGTTTACATTCTGACAAACCCCAGCTTCCGCGAGGATTGGGTGAAGATTGGCAAGAGTTCGCGTCCAATGGATGTGAGAAATAAGGAACTGGATAATACTGCTGTTCCCTTGCCTTTTGAGATTTTCGCCACAATGAAGACCATGAAATATAACGAGGTGGAGAAGTTGGTGCATAAAACTATTGATCGCCTCACCGACTTGCGAATTCGCCAAAACCTCCGCGCCTTCGGCTGGCAGCAACAGCCCGTCTTCGACGATTACGTCGAAGAGTATCTGTGGTGAAAAATGTACTATTCTATTCTACGGCAGGCCTTTTCACAAAAATCGGATAAATGCAACCCACAAAATAGGGATGATATTTTCTCTTTTCACGCTTATTTTCCTCTCTTCGTTTAATTTTTCACTTTTCGCTTTTCACTTTTCACTTTTTCTTCGTACTTTTGCGGAAGAATCTGCCTATTAACGGCTGTGATGTCATCAGTGGAAGACGGAGCCAATAGAGCAGATTACTACATTGTGAAAAGCGACACTAACGCTTTGTTTTTGGACATTTGAACGTAGGAAACTCAAATCTCAATCAAAGACAAACGCAGAGGTGACGCCTACGGATGTGTATATTATGCGCAGCCGGAGTGTGCCGAGGGCTTTCTATGCCCTCACGCACACTTTTGGTGCATAGTATATATACTCCCGAGGGTATCATATCTGTTCGTTCTATTGAGAGGGCAATTCCTACGGCCTAAATGTCAGAACGAGCAGCAGGAGATACCCTCGTTTTTTGCTTTGTTGACCTCTGAATGTTAATAATCCCCTGACGCTTGGGTATCAGTCAGACAAATAGTTGCTGGCCGATGCCCTAAAATCGGTTTGTCAATATGAAGAGACATTTATCCATACCCACAGGTGGAATGTATGAAGAATGGGGATGCTTGATAGATTTAGTTGAAGAGGATACCGCCAAAATGCTAGAAATGCTCGCTCAAACAGAAGGATGGCGCGAGGTAAAACGCGAGGAGGTTGCAGATATGGGATTCGACGAGTTGTTAGACTGGTCAGTTCCAAAAACTGATGTACTTGTTTTAATAGGTGACAATTATCTTATTTGTCTGAACAGGGACTACTACCAGTCGTCTGTATGCTAATAACCCCCGAGAACTAATAACATTAGATAACAATGGGCAAGATACTTGACTATATCCAAGAACAGGGCAGCGGCAAATACACCCTCTATCATACCAAGAAGATGTCTCTGGACGAAAATCTCCCAGAGACCCTTGACTATGATGACAAGCCCGCCACTCAGATAGCTAAAAGTCCTTTTGCTGAATCCAACCAAAGCAGGGTGAGAACTATCAGAATAAGCGATGAATATATAGAGGCAACGACCCCTATCTTTTTCTATTTTCTTGATGGTTCCCGTCATATATACAAGATTGATGATATCGCTATCGGGCGAAAGATTTACCCTGTTCTGGCAGGACAAATCATCGTAGGATGTTGTCAACGTCCTTCAAGGGATATATTCAAAAAGCTGGTGGTTGAAAACAAGATTGTTATTGCCATGCCTGATGACTTCGACCTTGACGATGAAAACAAAGGTGGTAACTTCTGTAGACTTTATTGTGAAAAAATCAACATGGAAATGGAAAAGGTTCCATTTCTCAAAGAACACAATATCAAGTTGAATCAAATGCTGCTATACAAGACGGACGGCCACGATGACTTGCTGAAAGGTAAAGACAAATACAGAAGTCGTGCTCAGGCTCTCATTCAGAACGAGATGACAGACTCGGAGCAATTGGTTGTAAAGGAACTTTGTAAACGTCACTTGCTCGACGACGAACATTTCCTGATAAAAGACGGTTCTATCGACTACAATCCCAGATACTCGAACATGAGTTCTACAGAGTTTGCCCTTCTGCATCAAAATTACAGACATGTAGTAGGTGTTTCAAAGCGTTTTGACCCAGAGTTGATGAACGACTTTGAGGGTAACAGGCTATCAAAGACCATTTCAAACCTAAAACCATTCGAGAGGACAAAAGTCTATGAGTATCAATCGGAATACTCACAGAGTTATTATGCTGTGTGGTACTTGCGCCTTAGGAATAGCGATTTCCGTGAAACTCCAGTATCAGATATAGTGAAATGCGAAATGGTTCTTGACGACAAAGGGGCTATGATTGACACGGAAATCATAGACATTATATCAGCAAATCTTATAAGGGAAGCATTTCCTGTGTGCTATGGCAATGATGCCAGATGGGCAAATCATTTGTATCCCGTTTATCTTACAGAATCATTCTGCAAATCCCAGTATTTAGACAAAGAAGTAATATACAAAATATTCTAAGAATATGGAAAAGATTATAGGTAAGGTGTCAGCAACAGAGAAATGTCCGTCAACGATAGACAACTTCTTTTTTTGGACTGACAAGAAACAAATCCTCAGTCCGTTTGACATTGTAAAGGTCCAACACGAAGGAGATTCTGTCACTTACGGTGTTATAGAAGAAATCAGTCATGTGACAGATGCTCCCAGCCATTTTACAAGTTACATATCAAGCGACTTCGGTGACATTGCTCCAAACATAGGCAATATGAACCGTCTCGGAATGAACTACGTGAAATGCAGCGTAACCCACAACACAAAGGGTATCTACACTCCTGTGCTTAATGACAGGCAGGTGTCATTATGCAACCCAGATGACATAAAGGCTGCTTTGGGTTTAAGTGATGAGGATGTCAAGAATCCCCTTGTATGCGGATATCTTCAGATGTACAAAGGAGAAGAAGCCATAAAGGTGAAAGTCGTTTTAGATACCCATTTCCTGATTGGCCCTGATGGAGCGCACATGAATGTTTCAGGCATTTCTGGCTTGGCAGCAAAAACTTCGTATTCTATGTTCTTGCTCCGTGCCATTCAACAGAAGTTCCGTAGTGATGACAATGAAAGTGTAGCCTTCGTCTTCTTCAATGTCAAAGGACGAGACCTTATGGCTATTGACGAGGCAAATGTCGGCCTGTCGGATGAGGATAAAGAAATCTATACCGACAAACTTGGGCTGAATCCCACACCATTTGAAAACGTAACATACTATTATCCTTACGGCAAAGACCAGTTGACGGCTCGAACACAGTCGTATGCAGCTCCGAGTGACATCAAGATTCAGATGACAAAGGGTAAGGCAAAAACCTACAAGTTCGTATTTGACAAATGCCAGGATAAACTTGATCTTCTGCTAGCAAACGAAGATGACAGCAGCGGAACAATGGAAAGTTGTGTCAACTACATCATTAACCATGAAGGCGATTTTCACGGTATTAATAAATGGTCAACTTTTCAAGAAGCCATTGATAAATGTACAAAGACTGGTACCAATGGTGGCACAAAGAATGAAATCATGATTACCAGTTGGCGAAAATTCAAGCGTTGTATAGGCAAGGCTATCAACAACGACGTTTTTGCCAAAGATATTTTGAGCAACAGCGAAGTTGACATCTGCGATGAGATTAGCCAAAACTTGAAGAAGAATCAGGTGATGGTAATTGATATCGCCCGCCTTGACGAAAACACACAAAGCTTCGTGTTCGGTAGTGTGGCAAGAGCTATTTACGATTTGAAGCTTGGTGCAGAGAGGGACAACATTCCCCATAAGGTCATTATGTTTGTTGATGAGTTGAATAAGTATGCGTCGAACGACGTTCCTAAGAACTCTCCTATTCTGAAACAACTGCTTGATATAGCTGAACGTGGACGATCACTTGGCATCATTCTGTTCTCTGTGGAGCAGTTCCGTAGTGCTATCCACGACCGGGTGAAAGGAAACTGTGCCACAGCAGCCTACGGAAGAACTAACGCCATAGAGGTATCAAAGCCCGACTATCGTTATATTCCTAAAACTTATCAGAACATGATGACACGCCTAAGTCCTGGCGAATATATTATCTCTAATCCCGCGTTACGTTCGTTGGTAAATGTAAGATTCCCTCGTCCAACCTATAAACAATTCCCTAATGGATAATTCAACAAAGACCCCCAAGCCAGTTTTTGGTAAGAACATCATTGAAATGTTGATGTTCAATATGTATGACGAATGTAAAGTCATCTACCGAGAGTATATCCAGAACTCTTTCGATGCAATCCAAGAGGCTGTAACAAAGAATCTCCTACCGAATGTTAATAATGGAATTGTGAATGTTGCTGTTGACCCGAAACACAGAACTGTCACAATCAGAGACAATGGTACAGGCATATCGCTTGAAAAAGCGCCATCGGCTTTACTTAATATAGCAGCTTCAGAAAAGGATGGCTATGTTCAAGCCGGGCAGTATGGAGTTGGCCGACTTGTTGGTGCCGGTTTCTGTTCTCGTTTGGTTTTCCGCACAAAAGCATCAGGGGAGAAAGAAGGTACTGAAGTAGCAATCAATTCAGACCTTGCGAGAAGCATTATCAGAGACAAGAACAATCGTAGTGATGCTGTTACGGTTATGTCTGAAATATCAGAAGTGCGCCGTATCACGGATAGCGACGACCATTTCTTTGAGGTGACTTTGGAGAATATCAAGGAAGGTTATGACGAACTTCTTTCAGCTGATGAAATTATGTCGTATCTCTCGGCAGTTGCCCCCATTGATTATTCCATGCCCTTCAAGAATCTTCTGATTTCAAAGAATGAGGAGTTCAAGGAACTATACTCAAGAATGAAGTATGTAAATGTGAGCGTCAATAACAAGCCAATAAAGAAAAATTACGGAAAAACTGTAATTGGAACTGGTGATGAGATATTAGGTATTGAGATATTCCATCTAAAAGATGAAGAAGAAGAATTAGCCTGGGGATGGTATGCAATTACGCCTTTCTCTAAGGAGATTCCAGAAAAAGTAAATGACGAGTTTGAACCCAACCGAGGTATAAGACTACGCAAGAATAATATCCAAATAGGCGATGCAAAACTCCTTGACAAATACTTTCACGAGGCACGAGGGAACCACTATTTCTATGGTGAGATACATGTAGTAAGTGCTGACATCGTCCCCGACAGCACCAGACAAGGGCTTGCTTCTACACATGAGGCAATCCGTCTCTACGACCTGTTGAGAGAGAAGTTTACAGAGATGCGCCAGATTTATTATATGGCCAGCGAACTAAAAAGAGCAGTACGCGACCTGAATGTGGGCGTTTCCAAAGTGAACTCCGACAATAAAGATGTCGATAAGGTTCAGGCAAAAGGGGAAGTCGAAAAGGCATTGGCAACGATAGAGCGTACTTCGGGAAAAGAAATTGCTTCCTCTTCTGCCGGAACTCCTCTTGTGGAATACTATCAGAACAAATCTAAAGAGATACAAGAGAATGGTGGGGAAACACCAGCAGAGAAAACGAAAAAGGACAAACCAACAGTTAAAATTGTTGCTTCTGATGAACTCTCCGTATTGTCGGACAAATACAGCGTAGAAAGTATAAAGGTCATACGTAAAATCTTTGCAATACTCCGAAGGAAGTGGGAATCAGACAATAAGGCAACGCTTGAGAAGTTGATTGCCGATACTATTAAAGCTCTAAGATAATGGCAAGGCCTAAGAAGCGATATAAAGCACTATTGATAGAGCCCAATTACAGCAACAAGTTCCCGCCAATTGGACTGATGAAGATTGCCACCTACCACAAGAATCTTGGCAACTGGGATGTTTTGTTCTATAAGGGTGACTTAAAGCAATTCATAATAGAACAAATAGCAGACAAATGTATTGCTGCATTTAACAAGATTGACAAAACCCAAGACTGGTATATTAGAAAAGACTACATCTTTGAATACATCAAGACAAGAAAAGGAACTGCGCTTGATGCTATCGGAACTGAATTGTCACCCCAAAGCGAAGAACTGCGCTCTGTTGCTATCGATTTCAAGGATTTCTATTGGAAGGGAACTTGGAAGAAGTATCCAGAGTGGGACAGAGTTTTTGTAACCACTCTGTTTACCTTCTACTGGAAAACAACCATAGAGACGATAGAATTTGCAAAGCTACTCGTCAAGAAGCCTAAAGACTTAATGGTTGGAGGCGTATTGGCTTCTATACAGCCTAAGGAAATAGAGGAGGCAACGGGCATCAGACCCCACGTCGGCATTCTGAAAGCAGGCGATTTAGACAAAGGCGATACCCAGATGATTGACGAATTGCCTTTGGATTACTCCATTCTTGACGAAATAGAATACAAGTATCCCATGACGAATGCATACTATGGTTACACAACAAGAGGATGTATCCGTCATTGTTCCTTCTGCGCCGTACCCATATTGGAGCCGATATACAACAGTTACATTCCCCTGAAAGAACGTATTGAACGTATACGAGAGCTATATGGCGAACAGCAGAACATGCTGCTGATGGACAACAATGTGTTGGCATCAGAAGAACTTCCTCACATCATTCAAGATATCATCGATTGCGGGTTTGAAAGAGGCGCAAAATTCACCCAGCCAGACTTGTTGGCGATTGCCATACGTAATCTGAGGAATAATGTAAACGACAGGGCTTATATACGCAAGGCTCACTCCTTAATCATGGCTTTCTATGACAGGCTGAAAGGGGAAGAATCGTATCAGGTCTATAAGATATTATCCAAATACCATATCTTGAAATTTCTTACTACACGGAAAGACGCCCTGTTGGAAGCATACGAAGAAATAAAGGATATATATGCGAAACACTTCAAGCCCACTCCCAAAATTCGCTATGTTGATTTCAATCAAGGTGTTGACGCTCGATTGTTTAATGAGAAAAATGTGGAGCTATTGTCGCGTATTGCAATAAGGCCACTAAGAATTGCATTCGATGACATTAGAACAAGACCTGCATACGAAAAAGCCATAAGGTTGAGCGTTGCTGCCGGAATGAATGACTTTTCAAACTATCTTCTATACAATTTCAACGACAAGCCTGTAGAATTGTATCAGAGGATGAAGATAAATGTTGACCTATGCGAGGAGCTTAATATTAGCATCTACTCATTCCCCATGAAATACCATCCTCTGCGGAAAAAAGAGGGTGATGCTGAGGACTTTTCTCACAACAGGGATTATATTGGGAAGTATTGGAACAGAAAATACATAAGAGCAGTTCAGGCTATCCTTAATAGTACCAAGGGCAAAATAGGCAGAGGGCATTCGTTCTTTTGCGAGGCCTTTGGTAAAGACGAGGATGAGTATATGGACTTGCTTGAAATGCCTGAGACTTTTATCATTTACCGATTTTTCTTCAAATGGTTAGACAATAAGAAGGATGTTGGTATTGGAACGAATCATTGGCGGAATGCATGGAAAGAATGCAAGGCTTCTGTTTCCGAAGAAAGATGGAATGATGTATGTGAGGTTATTCATACCAATGTGTTTAATGCGACTATTGTGGATGATTTCGAAGAGCCTGTCATCAAAAGACTCCTGAGATACTATGTTGACTTTAGAGACGACATCATTACAGAGGGACGAGATTTGTACGAACTAAAGAAAGAATTTGACCAAGAAATGCAGAGATGAAGGAGTACACTTTAAAACAACTTTCCGACATAGGCGTTATTTCACAACAGCTTAAACGAGTGCTTGTGATTCTTGGCTGTTCCACGTCTAAAGACATGATAGAACTGTCTAATGACGGGATAAAGGTTGACTATATCGAGAAGTCCCATAAGTTGAAAGATGAACTTCTCAAAGCCATCTCGGATATTGAGGAACTTGACAGTATTCTTCCTGAGTTTGTGGCTTCTGTCAACGCCAAGCCGAAACCCAAAAGAATCGATGAAAAGAAGTTCAATAAAAGAACCTTTAAGGTTGGGGACTATACAGAACACCTGTTGGAGCAATCACCAACACCGATCAAGCTGGAGGATTTGCTACAGAAAATTAAGTGTTATCTTCCAGAAACCTACATTGGAAGTATTCGTGCTAACCTTAATGGCGACCCTCAGGGTAGGTTCGTTTTCTTTCTTGATGGCTATGTTGGTTTGAAAGCAAAAGAATATGATAAACGATTCCACATTTACAGCATCGAAAAGAAGAAGATACAATATGCCGAGCAACGCATCATGGAGTTCCTGACGTTTATGGAGGAAAAACACCGTTCGCCACAATCTCACGGTCTTGAAGCAGAAGAAAGCCTATACAGATGGTATCTTGATTTCACCAAAAGTACAGCAAAGGAATTGGCAGGTCTGCGTGCAACCTTTCAACAATACCTGAAAGAATACGACCAGTGGATGTTTACTCCGTTTGAATACTCTTACAAAAGGAATTGCGACCAAGTGAAATGGTATGTTGACGAGAATCTGGAGTTGCCTGCTCAGGAGGACGAGCCGGAATTGGCAGCATGGTTCAATTCACAATTGGAATGTTATGAAAAGCACAAGGACAAGAGAAAGAAGATGTTTATCGACCTGATGGCTTATCTTGAAGATTATGGTATGCATTTCTATGATGCCAAATCCGCTAAAGGCAAAGCTGCAAAGAAGAAGATGAGGAATGTCGCTCCCCAAAAAGAAGAATCACCACTTGGGAAATACTCAAGGCTCTTTGTGTCTATGAGAGAACGAAAGAATTACAATACATGTGTTGTTCAAAAAGCTTTGTTGTTGATAGCAATAGGAAATCTTGTCCAAAAGGGAACTATAAGGTCGAATGAAATCACGTTGAGTGATGAACTTCTTATGGAGTTTGCCGATGTCTGTCTGGACATTATGGGAACAGCATCTTCTTTCAACATCGCCATTCCATTCTACTTTATGGGCGACGAATCGTTCTGGACCTTGATTCCTAAAGATTGGAATACTTGTGGGGATTCGGGAGAAATTGAACCGACTTACGACTATATCGAAAATAATTACTCTTGCGCTATAATAGACAACGACTTGTTTGGACTTTTGTCCGATGAAGAAGGCTTTTCCAAATTCAGGAAATTATTATCAGAAAGTGTTAAGACACCAAGCGACAGAGAGTGACATCAAATGTTTCCTGAATCATCCTCTTTATGGCTTGACAGGCTGAGGCCAGGTCGCATCTGGCAACACGAATGCGATGGCTGGTATATCTACTCGAACATCAGCAATGGAACAAAAGCTGAAGATCTCAAGCGCATCTCCGACTACTATCACCTTGGACTTAAGACAGAGGAGAGGAAACCAGAATAAGTAAATGATGCTATTGGGAGTAAAGCAAATAAAAATTGTAGAAGGTAATAACTAAGAAAAAGAAAAAGAGGATGTGCCTAATTGTGAAGTGAACCCCGAAAGTTAGACAAAAACTTTCGGGGTTTATTATGCGAAATAGAAAGATGTAAGATGGATGATCTTGCAAACAATGAATAGCAAAATCGGCATGTTTCGGAAAATAATGTCGGAAATGTTTGGGAGATAGGAAATAAGTCTGTACTTTTGCACCCAGATGAGAGTTGCATATAGGCGCGATAACATCAAGCTCCGCAACCGTCGATTTATTTAAAGCCGTGGGTCGAGTACCTACGGCTTTAATTCTTCTATAATGGATTCTATCTCCCGACGAGTCTGGTCTTTTGCATTCACGACTACGGCTTCACCATCGAAAACTATATAACAAGCCTCCATCAAGCCATTCACAAAATCAGCCTTCCTGCGTGAGATGTATTTAGAAAGTTCAAAGGGCCGTACCTGCCAGATGTGTTCGTCCAAATCGATTACCACAATCTTGCAACCTTGTTTCTTTGCTGACTTGAAACCGGCCGTCACTCCTTTTTCCGACATAATCCCCTTGCGGTCGCCAAGATGACTATCGATAGTATATTCGGGGTTTTTGTGACCAAGTTCTATCGTGTGGGCGTTGATAATGATATATGTGTCAGGAAAAGAATTGAGGATGGCACGAGCTGCGCGGATATTGCTGGCCAACTCTCGTTGGTCTGCCCTGACGCTGATGAGCAGTCTGCCTCCGTATATTTCGTCTACAATGAAGTCTTTATCCAATTCCATGATGCAAAGGTACGGCTTTTTCTTGGAATAACACTATGAATGATGAAGTATTTCTTGTAGAACAAGGTCTGGCGGACGAGACTTCGCGACTACATCATCGAGCACAAGCTGACGGATGATTCGTGGAGCGGCCTGAAGTAAAAACAAATCAATTATAACACAGACACTTCCGCGTTAGAAGCAGAAATCGACCACCTTGTCTATCAGCTCTATGGCCTGACAGAAGATGAACCAGCGGTCGCTGTTCCCGTAGGGAGGAATGACTGGTTGAACTGTACGACCGTCTTTGTAGCGTAAGACAAATTGTCGTGACCGCGCATTCACGGTCACGGCAATGTTTCCCAGCTCCTTGTCGTGAATAGAGAAGCATCTTGGGCTACAGCTTCACCTTCTTCTTGACAGCCTTCGACTCGTTCTGCAGACGGTCGAGAGCTGTGACGACGTAGGTGTACTTCGTCTTGCCACCTTGATAGTTGAGGGGAAGCATCGTGTCGCGAGTGAAGCAGAGAATCTTCGATGCATCGTTGAGGTTCACCTTCTCGCCCTTGGCAAAGCGGTAGACAACATACTGGCAGGCTTCGTCCATGACACTCTTAGCCTTCGGAGCTGTCCAAAAGAGAACGGGACCGTCCTCTGTCCAGATGACAGCCGTTTTGCGAGGCTTGCCCGGAGCTTGGCCGTCAATCCAAGGCATGAGAGGTTGGAGGGCCAGCGAGCTGTGGTACTGCTGGCGCAACATTTCCTGATAGTTGCCGGGATTCTCGCAAACGGCAGCAGCATACCATTGGCAACTGCCTTCAATCCCGGGCAGAGAACGTTGCAACTGGTACTTGCGGTTCATCTGGTGCTGGGAAGGATTGTTGGGGTCGGTGAACTTGACCGTGCGCTGAACATCTTGTCCGACGAAGACAGGACGCTGTCCAGCATGTTTGCTCCACCAATGGATGAGCGTCTCATAGTCGGCAGCCTTGTTGCCTATCTCCCAATAAATCTGCGGGATGTTGTAGTCCACCCATCCCTGTCGCACCCATTCCAGCACATCGGCTGTCCGAGAAATTAGAGATTGCTGAAAGCCCCCAAGATTTTTAGCGGACAGTAATAATTTTAAAAGATGATTCTATAGTACTTTTCGAAATAATTGATTAACTTTGCAAACGAAAAGATAAATGGTATGAGCGAAACATATAATCACATAGAAGAACAAGGCGGATTGATGGCTTGTGAATCATCATCTTGGGGCGGAAGTGTGAACTCACTCATGCCGAAAGGTTGACATCTTTCTTTGGAAAAGATGAGGACTTCTTGAAAGACTATTTTTATAAGAAAAAGAAACTCGATACGCTGTTTGGTGAAACGGAAATCATAGAGAAAGTGAAGAAACCCATTGAGAAGATTGCGGAACTGTATATAGAACAGCTTAAAACGATATTTGGTTATGTAACCGAAAAACCATTGGTGTTGTACAATACAAGGAACACACCAATTTTTCACTTCGCATGTGCATCAAACAATCAAACTGCAATTAAGATTGCGAGTCAGATTATTAAGAAGAAACGAGGATTATGAGGACGACTAAAATAGAATGGACGGACAAGACGTGGAATCCCATAACGGGTTGCACTAAGAAGTCGGCAGGTTGCGCACATTGCTATGCTGAAGTGATGGCACGACGTCTGAAGGCTATGGGGTTGGAGAAATACCAACATGGATTTGAGCTGGCTTTGCATGAGGACGATTTGCAAGAACCTCTAAAATGGAACAAATCGCATAATATCTTCGTCTGCTCTATGAGTGACATCTTCCATGAGGGAGTTCCTTATGAGTTTGTCGATGAAGTAATGAATACTATTATACAGACTCCTCAACACCGTTATCAAATCCTGACAAAACGCGCTGAACGGATGGAAGAGTATTTCAAAACGCGGACTATACCTCGAAACGTGTGGTTAGGTGTTACCGTGGAATGTCAAGCGACAAAATACAGAATAGACCATCTGCGCCATTTGAATGCTTCGGTTAAGTTCCTGTCATGCGAGCCGTTGATAGAGGATTTGGGAGATATAAACCTCGTAGGCATAGATTGGGTAATAGTCGGAGGTGAGAGCGGACCCAAAGCCAGACCAATGAAACAGGAATGGGCTGTTAACATTAAACAGCAAGTAGAATCTCAAGGTTCGGCATTCTTTTTTAAGCAATGGGGGACATGGGGCAGTGATGGCATTAAGAGAAACAAACATGCAAACGGAAAAATGCTGCAAGGTAAGATTATACAACAAATGCCAAAGAAAGCAATCCGTTGAGGTGAGGCTATCGGGCGAAACGTTGTGGTTCTGCTTTGATTTTGTTAAGTCTCTGTAAGTCTGTTCTGCCTATGCTTGCAAAATAAAACTTTAAGCTAGAAACGACGTGTTGTAGCCTCTCATTTCCTTTCGAAGGGCTTTGGCTTTGCCGTCGCATACCTCGTCGAGGCGTGCCCAGAAGCGGGGGCTGTGGTTCATCTCGATGAGGTGTGTCAGTTCGTGCTGCAAGACGTAGTCCTGAAGGTGACGGGGAAGGAGCACAAGATAGAGGGAGAGGTTGATGTTGCCCTTTGAACTGCAACTGCCCCAACGGCCTTTTGCCGATGAGACCTTGACATTGTTGACGTTGAGGCCTCGTTCTTTAGCCATATTGAGGAGGCGTGGCACAAGTCTTGCTTTGACACGCTTGCGGGCAAAGGCTTCCAGCGTCTTCGTAATCCAAGCCTGAATGTCTGCATCTGCAAAGAGTTCTGCCGACTCGTAATAGCAAACGATGCCGGTCTCGTCCATTTCTGCCCTTACGTACGACACATCTTTCTGCTCGAACCTCAGCCGGAAGTCCTCTGCATCAATGCGCGTCTCAGGCGTAAATCTTTTCACAGCTTCACCTTCTTCCTGACGGCTTTCGACTCGTTCTGCAAGCGGTCGAGGGCTGTAACAACATAGGTGTACTTCGTGTTTCCTCCCTGATAGGAGAGCGGAAGCATGGTCTCTTTGGTGATGCACAGGATGTGCGAAGCGTCGTTGAGGTTCACCTTTTCCTTCGGGCCAAAGCGATAGACAACATACTGCTGTGCTTTGTCCATCTCTGTCTTTCCCTTGGGGGCTGTCCAGAAGAGCATTGGTCCGTCTTCTGTCCAGACGATGGCCGTCTTGCGAGGCTTGCCAGGAGCTTTACGGTCAATCCAAGGCATCAGGGGTTGCAGGGCAGGGGTGCTGTGGAATTGCTGGCGCAAGATGTCCTGATAGCCACCAGGGTTCTCGCAGACGGCAGAGGCATACCATTGGCAACTGCCCTGGATGCCTGGCAAGGTGCGTTGCATCTGATACTTGCGTTGCATCTGATGCTGGTTGGGGTTAACAGGGTCGGCATATTTGACCGTGCGGTTTACGTCCTGACCGATGTAGAGCGGACGCTGGCCGGCATTGGTGCTCCACCAGCGGATGCATGTCTCGTAATCGGCTGACGAGTTGCCAATCTCCCAGTAAATCTGCGGAATGTTGTAGTCAACCCAGCCTTGGCGCACCCATTCCAAAACGTCGGCATAGAGGTCGTCGTAGTTCTGCAAACCGTTCGTAGCACTGCCATTGGGGTCGTTGCGCTGGTTGCGGTAGATGCCGAAGGGCGAAACGCCGAACTTCACCCACGGCTTCGTCTTGCGAATTGTCTGGCACAGCTGCTGCATGAACTTGTTGACGTTTTGACGGCGCCAGTCGCCTCGGTTCATTCCGCCTCCGTAGGCATTGTAGGAAGCGTCGTCGGGAATGTCAAGGCCGGGAACAGGGTAGGGATAGAAGTAGTCATCGATGTGGATGCCGTCCACGTTGTAGCGGGTCACGATGTCGCGCACCACCTGACAGATATAGTCGCGGTTCTCGGGAAGTCCGGGGTCGAAGATGAAAAGTCCGTCGTAGTTGAAGAAACGGTCAGGGTGGCGTGAGTATTCGTGGTTCGCTGCTAAGGCCGTCGTTCCCTTCGTCTTGGCTCGATAGGGATTAATCCAGGCGTGCAGTTCCATCCCTCGGGCATGGCATTGCCCAATCATCCACTCCAGTGGATCCCAGTAAGGGTTAGGGGACAGTCCCTGCTGACCTGTCAGGTAGCGGCTCCATGGCTCCAACTGGCTTGGGTATAGGGCATCGCCCTCCACGCGCACTTGGAAAAAGATGGCGTTGATGCCGTCCTTTTGCAAGTCGTTGAGCTGGCTCGTAAGCATCGCCTGCATACGGTCGCGCCCCATGTTCTGAAACTGTCCGTTGACGGCCTGAATCCAAGCCCCACGGAACTCTCTCTTGGGATTTTGTCCCATCATTGTTGCTGCCACAAGGAGCAACATAAAAAGCAGTTTTTGTCTCATAATGATGCAAAGGTACGACTTTTATTCACAATTCATAGTTCATAATCCATAATTTATCGGTTCGATGGCAAATTCTTCATTCTTCATTCTTCTTTTTTCATTTATTTTTTGTATCTTTGCGCGAAATTTGTCAGAAAAGATGGAGGAATGCATACAAATAAAGGGTGCACGGGTCAATAATCTGAAGAACATCAGTCTTGAAATACCGCGAGGGAAACTTGTCGTTATTACAGGACTAAGCGGCAGCGGCAAGAGCAGCTTGGCTTTCGACACGCTTTATGCCGAGGGGCAGCGTCGCTATGTGGAGAGCTTAAGTGCCTACGCCCGTCAGTTCCTCGGCAGGATGAACAAGCCCGAGTGCGACTACATCAAGGGCATTCCGCCAGCCATTGCTATCGAACAGAAAGTGACGAGCCGCAACCCGCGAAGCACGGTCGGCACAAGCACGGAGATTTACGAGTACCTGCGATTGCTGTTTGCCCGCGTAGGGCATACCTATTCGCCCATAAGCGGCAAAGAGGTGAAGCGACACACGACGGAGGATGTCGTGCAGTGTATGCTCTCCCAACCGGCGGGAACAAAGCTGATGATGATGTGTCCCATTCGTCTTCCAGAGGGGCGCACCCTCGAACAGCAGCTTGAGATGTACAGGAAGAGCGGTTTCGCGAGAGTCTTCGCTAATGGCGAAGTTATGCGCATTGAGGATTATCAGGAGCAGGGAGCAGGGAGCAAGGAGCAAGAGGATAGTTCCGTTTCCTTAATTGTTGACCGTTTGACGGCTGGCAGCGACCGCGACACCATCGCCCGACTGGTTGATTCCTGCGAGACAGCTTTCTACGAAGGACACGGCACAGCAGTGCTCCTGTTCTTACCTTCTCAACTTTTCACCTTCTCAACTTCTTTCGAGGCCGACGGCATCACCTTCGAGGAGCCGACCGACAAACTCTTTGCCTTCAATTCCCCAGCAGGAGCCTGTCCCGAATGCGAAGGCTTCGGCAAGGTCATCGGCATCGACGAGCAGATAGTCATTCCCAATACGGCGTTGAGCGTCTATGACGGAGCGGTCGTATGTTGGCGGGGCGAGAAGATGAGCGAGTGGAAGGACTGGTTCATCCGCTTCAACTCCGAACGCGGCTTCCCCATCTTCAAGCCTTATTTCGAGCTGACACAAGAGGAGAAGGACTGGCTCTGGCACGGAAGCCCCCTCCCCCAACCCCTCCCCCGAGGAGGAGGGGAGAACGCGGCACAAGTAAAGCCTCCCTCCTCGGGGAGAGGTTGGGTGGGGGGCTGTCTCGTTCCTGAAAGTTGGAGCATCTTCCCCGAGGAGCGGGAGTGGGGCCTCCTTTCCATAGATGCTTTCTTCGATTACCTGCGGCAGGGGCAGTACAAGATTCAGAACCGTGTGATGCTGGCTAGGTATCGTGGCAAGACGGTTTGTCCGAAGTGCCACGGCACACGCCTTCGCCCCGAGGCAAACTATGTGAAGGTGGGCGGCAAGAGTATCACAGAACTGGTCAATATCTCGGTCAGCGAGTTGTTGCCGTGGGTGGAGAACCTTAAGCTGGACGAACATGAAGCGCAGATAGCGAAGCGCATCCTCACGGAAATAAAGAACCGACTGCAATACCTGTTGGATGTCGGGCTGGGCTATCTGACGCTGAACCGTCCGTCGAACAGCCTTTCCGGTGGTGAGAGCCAGCGCATCAACCTTGCCACCTCGCTTGGCAGCAGCCTTGTGGGCAGCCTCTATATTCTCGACGAGCCGAGCATCGGCCTCCATAGCCGCGACACGGAACGGCTCATCAAGGTCTTGAAACAGCTTCGCGACTTGGGCAACACCGTCATTGTGGTGGAGCACGACGAAGAGATAATCCGTGCAGCAGACTGGCTCATCGATATTGGTCCCGAGGCAGGACGTTTGGGAGGTGAGGTTGTGTATCAAGGACAACCCCCAAGCCCCCTCCCCGCTCCCCCTTTGGGGGAGTGCCTTGGAGCGATGAGGCAGCGGGTATGTGGCACTCCCCCAAAGGGGGAGCGGGGAGGGGGCTACACCTTCGCTTTCCTTTCTGGCACCGAGACCATTCCTCTGCCTGTGAGCCGCCGCAAGTCAAACAGCTATATCGAGGTGAAGGGCGCTCGGGCCAACAACCTGAAGGGCATTGATGTGCGCTTCCCATTGGGTGTAATGACCTGTGTGACAGGCGTGAGCGGCAGCGGCAAAAGCAGCCTCGTGCGCGACATCTTCTACAATGCCATGAAGCGGCAGCTCGACGAGGTGGCCGACCGTCCGGGCGAGTTCCTGCGCTTGGAGGGCGACATGAAGATGGTGAGTGCCATTGAATTTGTTGACCAGAACCCTATCGGCAAGAGCACGCGCTCCAATCCTGTCACCTACGTCAAGGCTTGGGATGAGATAAGGAAACTTTTCGCTTCCCTGCCGCTCTCGCAGCAGATGGGTTATACGGCTGCTTATTTTAGTTTCAACACCGACGGCGGACGCTGCGAGGAATGCAAAGGCGAGGGCACCGTCACCATCGAGATGCAGTTCATGGCCGACCTTGTGCTGCCTTGCGAAAGCTGTCACGGCCAGCGCTTCAAGCCTGAAATCCTCGATGTCTGCTTCCACGACAAGAATGTCTGCGACATCCTCGATATGACCATCAATCAGGCCATCGAGTTCTTCACAGAGCATGGGCAGAAGCGCATCGTCGCCCTGCTCAAGCCCCTTCAGGACGTCGGCTTGGGTTATATTAAGCTCGGCCAGTCGTCGTCAACCCTCTCTGGCGGCGAGAACCAGCGCGTCAAGCTTGCCTATTACTTAGGGACAAAGACCCTCTCTAACTCTCCCTTAAAGGGAGAGAAGCAAGGCTCGACAAATGTCAACTCCTCCCCTTTAAGGGGAGGTCGGGTAGGGTCTTCAACCATTTTCATCTTCGACGAACCCACGACCGGCCTTCACTTCCACGACATCAAGAAGCTGCTTGCAGCCTTCGACGCCCTCATCAGTCGCGGCCACACCATTATCATCATCGAGCACAACTTGGAGGTCATCAAGTGTGCCGACCATATCATCGACCTTGGTCCCGAAGGCGGCGATGCCGGAGGCTATCTCCTTGCCGCAGGCACACCCGAGGAAGTGGCAAAGTGCAAGGACGGTTACACAGCCAAGTTCCTGCGGGAGAAACTGAAACAGGGGAAAGACAACAAACCCAAATAATTGGGTAGTTCAACAATAAGAAAAGAAAGAAAACAAAATAAAAAACATATCTTAGTGGCAGAGAAGCCCGAAAAACACATCAATATGAAGGCAAAAAACATCTTCACGATTCTATTCATTCTTGCAGCTTGTTCGCCGACGGTAAAGGCGCAAAAGGTCGTGCTCCACATGGCAGACGACCAAAAAGCCGAATACAGTGTCTCGCAGTTGGACAGTATCACATTCGAAGAGATTTACATGCCAGGCATTGCCCCGACTTTTGACCCGTCGGTGACTGGCGATGCCATTGACATCACCACCAGGTCGGCGACACTCGTGGGCTATGCCGGCAGCATTCGCGACAACCTCTCGACAGACCTCCGCGTCGGCTTCATCTATTGTCTTGAAGGCACTCCCAACAAGAGCAACGGCACGCAGGTCTTTGTCGATCCCAAATATGTGTCACCCGACGGCCGTTACACCAAGACGATAGGCGGCCTCATGTCCAATGCAACCTATTATTTTCGTTCATTTGTCTATCAGAGCGGCATCTGGTTCTATGGTAGGGTGAAGTCTTTCACGACGAATGGTATTAACGTGAAGTTCATGACAGGCGAAGCCACGTCCATTACCTGTTTCAGCGCCACGGTGTCGGGCAGCGTGAATGTGCTGTCGGCCTATTCAACCCTCTCACATGGCATCTGCTATGGCACAAGCATCAAGCCTACCACGGACGATAATGTGCTGACTGCATCTTCCGACAGTTTCACCTTGCATTTGCGGCAGCTGGCTGGTGGCACAGACTATTACTATCGCCCATACGCCATTGTTGACGGGCAGACGCGCTACGGCACAGTGCGCACTTTCCGCACGCTTGATGACGATGTTGTAGAGACTGGCGACATTGACGAGGAGACGCTAACTGTCCGTTCGTATCTCACCATAGGTGGCGGTGCCTACAGCACGCTTTTGCTTGGAGTTTGCTATGGCAAGGACGAGTTGCCAACGGTCAACGACCAGACCGTCACCTCCGACGAGGTGAGCGACGATAACTGCTATACGGTCAAGCTGGTTTCTCCAGGTGTTGGCACAATTTATTATAGGTCATATATTCTGATTGATGGCGTACCACATTATGGTGTGGTGAAGAGTTTCGAGCGGGAAGACAAATCCCATACTTGGGTTGACCTTGGGTTGCCCTCCGGCACGCTGTGGGCGACGTGCAATGTGGGCGCAAACAGCCCTGAAGGCTATGGCTCCTATTTTGCCTGGGGCGAGACGCAGCCGAAAACGGACTACAACTGGACCACCTACCAGTGGATAAATGAAGGGCAGTCGGTTTGGACTCAGTTAAACAAATATACTTTTGCTGATGGTCAGAAGAATGCTTGCTGGTACGACGACGGCACATTCGTTGGCGACGGCCTGACGGAGCTTGAGCCTGACGACGATGCCGCGACAGTGAACTGGGGTCCAGGCTGGCAGATGCCGAGCATAGCACAGTTGAAAGAGCTATATGACAGCAACAATACGACAACGACATGGGTAACGCAGAACGGTGTGAATGGTCGTAGGATTACGAGCAAGAGCAACGGCAATTCCATATTCCTGCCCGCTGCGGGCTACCGCTACAACACGATCCGCTACAACGCAGGAACCTATGGCGGCTACTGGTCGCGTTCGCTCAGCACGAGCGGCAGCGATGGCGCGTACGGCCTGAACATCGAACGGAACTACATCAGCTGGTTCGACGACGACCGCTACTTTGGTCAGAGCGTCCGCCCCGTCCGCGTATTTTGATGCTTCAGTTGCATTGAAGAATTTTACATTTTTGAGCGTGTAGGCACTTCGAGGCATGGGCTGGTAGTGAAGGAAATGAAAAGAATTGTTTGGCAGGATGGAGAAAAAAGCGTACCTTTGCAGGCGTAAAGTATGATAAGTGAACAATATAATAATGTATAACCCTTAAACATGATTTGCCAATGAAGTAAATAGAACGAGAAACGCATTCGGCTCAAAGATGAGGCACAGCCTTGCAGAGCCACAGGATTTAATTAACAAACACAATCATTAACCAGCGTTTCCGTTCGTGCTTGGAAATATAGGATATTGAGCTTTTGCTCTTGTTCTTTGCACTCGAATACCGCCAAATATTCATTACGAAAGAACAAGCAGATAAAGGTTCACGCTTCCATGGCGTGAACTATTCGTGCTTGTTACGTAATAGGTCACTTGGCGGTAACCAGAGTGCTAATAAGCATCGAATGGTTCCGCCTTTTTATTTGACTTATTATGAGAAAATACATTTATTTGCTTGCAATGTCTTTATGCCTTGGACTCGTCTCTTGTGGAGATGATGAAGATGAAATAATTGAACCTCCAGTAAACACAGATGATGGAAAAGACAAAGACAAAGACAACACACAAGAGACATATAAAAACGCCGACCTAATAGGGTGGTGGACAAATACCCCACAAAATGCTGTTGATGGGTCTTATTATCGTGCGGCTATCCATTTCATAGACGACCAGGTTGTAGAATATGGTATTATATATACAAGTGGCAGTGATTATGCGACAACGATTAGTGGAGCTAAATATTATTGGGGTAGAGAGCGCAAGGAAACTACAGCTTATGAAAGGAACGGCAATGTGATAAAATTGTCAGACTATGGATGGATTATTACTATTGTTAATGGGAAACTAAGAGTTCCATACCTGGGAGATGGTGGAGAAACAGCTGAATGTAGTAAAACGCAGACTACAAATTGATACTTTGCAATCATAGGATTCTTTCAATCATGTGGAGGCCCGTTTGTGGCTTCCACATGTTGTATAGAATAGATTGGGAATAGTATCTCTATTTACCCCAAATCGTTCAATGGACACTGCGCGTCTCAAGTTTCATACAACACAAATCAAAGTAATACACTTACCAACAGGGAACAAACTCTCGAAAAGCGCGATATAAAGCTCCCTATAACACGGCATAAAAGTCTTTTAGGCTCGTTATATAATTATTTTCAAGGCGTGAAAATATATTATCAAGCTTTGAAAATATATTATCAAGCCTTGAAAATAGATTTTCAAAGCTTGAAAATAATTTGTAAGCACGCTATGTGAAGTTTTGTGACACGCTGTGTGAAGTTTTACGGCACATTGTCCTCGGTTACACTGCTGTATTGGCTTCCAGCCACATCATAACTTGTAAAATATCGAATGACCGATTTGGGATAAATTATGCTGTCCCGCAAATTATTTTCTCGTAAATTCGTGCTGACCCCGAAATTTGCTTTTCCCTTATAGCTCCAGCGGGAGGCTCTCATTGCCGTAGCGGTCGAGGGCGGTGATGGCGATGTGGTAATTGTGATAATAGGCTGCGAGGAGGCTGTAAATATAGCTGTTGTCGTACGTCACCTTGACGATGTTTGCAGGATTGCTCGTGTCAACAGGATGTTCCCGGCTGGCATAGATGACGTAGCGGCATCCCTCCTTCGGCACCCATTCGAGGTATTCGTTGACACCATTCCTGCGTTCGCGTTTTACAAGTAGCGGCACGTCGGGGCGCGATGTGCTCTGCCAAGTCATGGGCGGCAGCAGGGCAGGGTAGGGATAGAAGTCCGTCTGGAGGTAGTCATAGATGCCCTTTGTGTTGTCGGTCAGGAACTGGCTGCGGAAGTAGGCTTGTCCGCCGAGTCCCATGTGCCGCAGATAACAGAGTTCCCGCTGAATGACACCCAAGCCCCAGTTCTTCTCCTTTGGCGACAGGAAGTAGATGCCGAGGCCGGGAGCAACAGTCCGTCCGTAGCAGTTCTCCTTCCAATCTACGGCGAAGGGGTAGAAGTGGTCGCCCTGGAAGTACATCATCGGCAACAGCATGTCCATGATGCCCTCGCGCAGCCACCCCTGTGCATCCTGATATACGGTGCCGAAGGCCGACCAGCCTTTTGCCGAATAGCGGCTCAAATCCTTGAACTTGCCTACAGGAGAGCAGCTGAAGCGCACCCAGGGCTTCAGTTCCTTGACGGCCTCGTGCGCCTCCCGAACCATCCTTGTGATGTTGTCGCGTCGCCACGCATGCTTGTCTTGCCCCTTCCCATACTTTTTGAAAGTTGCGGCATCGGAGAAGGATTCGGCCTGTTCGGGGTAGCGAATGTAGTCGAAATGGATGCCGTCAACGTCGTAATTGCTTACAATCTCTTGGCAAAGAGCCGTCAGATACTTCGCAGAACCTGGCAGTCCCGGGTCGAGATAGTACTGCTCGCCATGCTTTTTCAGCAGTTCGGGATGTGTGCGCATCAGGCTCCGCTTGCCCATCTTCTTGGCATTGATGATTTTGAAGGCAGGCACGGTGACAAGCCATGCGTGCAGTTCCATCCCTCGGCGGTGCGTCTCTTCGATAGCGAAGGCCAGCGGGTCGTAGCCAGGGTCGCGGTCGAACTGTCCAGTCAGGCAGATGTCCCACGGCTCTATCTTGCTCGGATAGATGACCGAACCACGGAGGCGCGTCTGAAGAACCACCGTGTTAATGCGGCAGGCCTGCAACCGGTCGAGAATCTGGCACAATTCCTCCTTCTGCTTTTGGCGGCTCTCTTCGTTCGTTGCCAGAGTCTTTGGCCAGTCCAAGCCCATAATGGTCGTCAGCCAAACGGCTCTTACCTCATGTTTGGGGGCAGACGGTGCGGAAAGGAACAACTCCGATTGCTCCGCTGCCAACGGACGATTGTCCAAGGCGGAAGTGACACTTTTTGGCAGGAAATCGCTCTTTTTATGTTGTACTTGTGCCCTTGTTTCTATGCTGAAAAGGAAGGTGATGAGGCTTATATATATATATAATGTGTGTTTCATGCTGCAAAATTACGAAATTATTCTCAATTCTTCATTCTTAATTCTTCATTTTTTTGTATCTTTGTGCCGTGAATGCAAATGGTAAATGGTAAATGATTAAATGGTAAATAAGAGATGTTGACATTTTGCATAGCGCTGGCCTGTCTGGTGCTTGGTTATTTTGTTTATGGTACATTTGTAGAGAAGGTGTTCGGTGTTGACCCGGAGCGCAAGACGCCTTGCTATACGAAGCAGGACGGTGCCGACTATATCCCCATGCCGACGTGGAAAGTCTATACGGTGCAGTTCCTCAATATCGCAGGCACTGGCCCCATCTTCGGCGCGATGATGGGCGTGCTCTACGGGCCTGCTGCTTTCCTCTGGATAGTTTTCGGCTGCATCCTCGGCGGAGCCATGCACGACTACATGGCAGGCATGATAAGCATCAGGCGCGACGGAATGGGACTGCCGGAAATCATAGGCGACGAGCTGGGTAGCGTTTGCCGACTGGTGATGCGTGTTGTGACGCTCGTTCTGATGATTTGCGTAGGTGCCAGCTTCGTGCTGATTCCTGCTGGATTGATGGACCAGTTGACGCTGAGGCTGTTCGATGTGGCCGACACGAACCTCATTTGGACAGTCTTGATTCTCGTCTTCTACCTTGCCGTCACCGTTTTTTCCATCAACAAAGTCATCGGCACCATCTATCCTGTGTTTGGTGCGGCGCTGCTCATCATGGCGGTGCTCATCGGCTTCGGCATTTTCACGCACGAGGGCAATATCCCCAGCATCATGGAATCTTTCAGCGACCATTACCCCGTCAGCTATACGCCCCTGTTCCCAGGCCTGTTCATTACGATTGCCTGCGGAGCAGTGAGCGGCTTCCATGCTACGCAAAGCCCGATGATGGCGCGTTGCATCAAGAACGAGAAGTATGGTCTTCGCTGTTTCTACGGGGCAATGGTGACGGAAGGTGTGGTTGCCCTCATCTGGGCTGCAGCAGCGATGAAATTCGTCGATATGATGGACATCGCGGGCACTACGCCTTACGAGAAGCTCTACAACGCGATGACTGCCTGCGGAACGGTGAAGATGAATCCGGGCCTTTTGGTTGAGCGGATGTGCAACGACTGGCTGGGCAATGCAGGACTGGTGCTGGCTGTGCTGGGTATCGTGGCAGCCCCGATGAGTACGGGCGGCAGCGCATTCCGTGCAGCCCGCATGATTGTGGCCGACTTCAGCCACTACGACCAGAAACCGCTCATGAAGCGTCTCATTCTCACAGCCCCCTTGTTCGCCGTCGCCATCGCCATGCTGAACGTCAGCAGCTTCAAGGTGCTCTGGCTCTATGTCTCTTGGTTCAATCAGGTTCTGGCAACCTTCACCTTTTTCACTATCGCACATTTCCTGAAGCATCGCACAGACGGAAAGGGAATCCTGCCGCGCTGGTCGTGGCTGATAGCCTACTTCCCCGCCGTCTTCATGTGTGCCGTGAGTGCCTGCTTCATCCTGATAGACAAGGAGAACGGCTTCGGCCTCGATACTACATTGGGTTATGCAATAGGTGGAGCGTTTACCGCCATCGTGGCACTGGGCTTTATAAAGTTAAGAATTAAGGGTTAAGAGTTAAGAAAGACACCCAAATAGCGAAATAATAAAATCGTCAATAAATCGTAAATAGTAAATCGTCAAATAGAAAATAAATTAGATGTTAACATTCACAGTATCCCTTGTATGCCTTTTGTTGGGCTATTTGCTTTACGGAGCCGTCGTTGAGCGCGTCATAAAGCCTTCCGATGCAACCAAGATGCCCTGCTACGAGAAGCAGGACGGCGTGGACTTCATGCCCATGCCTGCTTGGCGCGTGTTCCTCATCCAGTTCCTCAATATCGCAGGCACAGGCCCCATCTTCGGTGCCATCATGGGCATCCTGTTCGGCCCTGCTGCCTATCTTTGGATAGTGTTTGGCTGCATCTTTGCGGGCGCGGTTCACGACTACCTTTGCGGCATGATATGTATTCGGCAGGGTGGTGTCTCTCTGCCTGAGATAATTGGCAATGAGCTTGGCAATGGGATGCGGCTGGTGATGCGAGTGGGTGCACTGGTGCTTCTCGTCCTTGTCGGCGCAGTCTTTGTGACAACACCCGCTTCTCTGCTCGACAATATGACGTCTGACCAGGGCTGGTTCTTCTCGAACGGCTTCTGGCTGACGCTCATCTTCCTGTACTTCATCCTTGCCACCTTGCTGCCTATTGACAAGCTTATCGGCAGAGTCTATCCCGTTTTTGGCTTTGCTCTGCTTGCTATGGCTGTAGGCATTGGCTGGAACATCTATACACAGGAGGGTTGGATGCCGGAGCTGACGGATGCACCTTTCGTGACGCATCACCCGAAGGATTTGCCCATCTTCCCCATGCTTTGCATCACCATTGCCTGTGGCGCAATCAGTGGCTTCCACGGCACGCAGAGTCCGCTTATGGCTCGTTGCCTGACAAGCGAACGTCTCGGCCGTCCCATTTTCTATGGAGCCATGATTACCGAGGGCATTGTGGCACTCATCTGGGCTGCCGCCGCTGTGAAGTTTGCCAGCATGTTGCCGGGTGAAGAGGGCGCGACGGCATACGAGAAGTTGGCCTCTCTGGGCAATCCTGCCATCGTGGTCAAGGAAATCAGCACTGGCTGGATGGGAACCGTAGGTGCTGTGCTTGCCATCCTCGGCGTGGTGGCAGCGCCCATCACAAGCGGCGATACGGCCTTCCGCAGTGCCCGACTCATCGTTGCCGACTTCCTGCATATCAGCCAGAAGAGCATTGCAAAGCGCCTTATGCTCTGTCTGCCCCTCTTTGCTATCACGACAGCTTTGTTCTTCATCGACTTCAATGCCCTCTGGCGCTACTTTGCTTGGACGAACCAGACGCTTGCCTGCATCATGCTCTGGGCAGCAACGGTGTGGCTTCGGAAGCAGGCAATGTGCTATTGGATAGCGTTTCTGCCCGCCCTCTTTATGACAGTCGTATGTACCAGCTATATCATCATCGCCCCAGAGGGCTTCGGCCTGCCGCTCTCCGTCGGTCTTTCTGCCGGCCTTGCCTTGATGATGGTACTGGCAATTATAACCCTCTATAGGAAAACAGCCAAATAGTGAAATCGTAAATAAATAGTAAATTGTAAATAGTCAAATCGTAAATTAACTTTGTTTGTTATGAAGAAGATTTTTGTTGCGCTGCTTCTCGCAGCTATTTCTCTCGGTGCTTCGGCACAGTTCGAGAAGGGTACAAAGTATGTAAACGCTTCGCTCACCAGTTTTGGTCTTGACTACCAGAAGGCTGGCGGTTTCCACCTTGGCTTCGGTGCGGGTGCCGGTTACTTCATTGCTGACGGTTGGATGCTGCAAGGCCAGCTCGGATGGAATCACCAGGACGGTGCCAACGAGTTCTCTCTGGGCGCAGGTGCCCGCTATTGCTTGCAGCGGAACGGTATATTCTTCGGCGGCGGTCTCAGGTACGGTCTGAGCAGTGCAGGCGGCGGTGCTCCCGTTGCACACAACGCATATCTGACACCCGAGGTGGGCTATTGCTTCTATCTGAACGACCACGTCAGCGTAGAGCCGGCCTTCTACGTTGACATGTGCCTAAATCACTTTAAGGATTACACGAAATTCGGCTTGAAAGTTAGCTTCGGCTATTACTTCTAAACCGTTTGCTGGGGCAGCCAACCCTCTTTGCAGTACCAGCGGATGCTTTCCTCTACGCCCCGTTCGAGTGACCACTCGGGGGCGTAGTCGAAGTCGGCGATGGCAGGCTCTATTTCGCACTGCCAGTTTCGTTGCGAGAGGATGTGGTACTTGTCGTCGTTTAAGGCGTTCATCTTACCGGTTAGGTGGCTTATCTTGCCGCTTACCCAGCAGACGGCTCTCAGCAGGCAGAGCGGCAGCTTGAGGTGCAGCACCCAGGGATTGCCGAGCTGCTGCTGGACGAGGTCGCTGTAGCTGCGGCTACTATAGACCTGTCCGTCGCTGAGGAAGTAGGCTTTACCCTCAGCTTTTGGTGCCGCCATGCTCTTGAAGACGGCCTGCACCACATCATGCACATATACAAAGGTAATCTCCTGCGGCGTAAGACCAGCGGCGATGTCGATATGCTGCTTGATGCTCTGCACCATGAGGAAGTAGTCGCGTTCGCGGGGGCCATAGACACCAGTTGGTCGCAGGATGGTATAGGGGAAGTCCTTCTGCTCCTGCAGATAATGTTCGGCAGCAAGCTTGCTCTCTCCGTAAGCAGTGTTGGGCTGCGGCTGGTCAGAGAGGAGGATAGGGGAATATATCCAAGGATTGTCGGATGTGGGGCGACGAACGGGCTTCTCGCGGATGGCACCGAAGATGCTGAGACTGCTCAGGAAAACAAATCGGCGTGGTACCATGTCGGTCTTGCGTAGGGCATCGATGAGGTTTTTTGTTCCTTCGGTATTGGTGCGGAAGAAGTCCTCGCGGTGCAGGCACTTGGTGGCACCTGCGGCATGGATGACATAGTCCCATCCTCGTCCGCCCATCTCACTCTTGTAGGTTAGAAGTTGCTGTTGCAGTTTGTCGGGGTTCTGCATGTCGAGCTGTGCAAAGTGTATGCGTTCGTCCTGAAGGTAGCGGCGACTGCTTGTGCCACGCACACCTGCCCAAGCATCGAAGCCCCTGTTCAGAGCTTCCTCTACGATAAAACTGCCAATAAAACCGCTGGCACCGGTGACGAGTATAGTCATAATTTATTCAGTATTTGTGTGATTGCGTCTGCAAGCTGCTTTGTCTTTTCGGGCGACTGAAGGATGTCGCGAAGGGAGGTGAGGAAGGCGCCAATGGCAGCCTCCCCCGTCCCCTCCAAAGGAGGGGTGAATGGCAGAACCTCTTCTTCCTCTTCTTTGGGGCTTTCTCCCTCTCCTTTGCAGAGGGCAGGGGAGAGGCTTTCCATAAACCCACGGAACCTGTCGTCGCTGAGGAAGATGGTGTCGTCGCCGCCGTCCAAAGCTCCTTCGAACATAGAACGCTTGAAGCGCAGACGGTCTATCATGCTCTCTTCGATGGAGTCCTTCGAGACGAGGTTCATAACCTGTATGGGCATTTCCTGCCCGATACGGTAGATGCGCCCGATGCGTTGTTCCAGGATGGCTGGATTCCAGGGGAGGTCGAGGTTGATGAGGATGCTTGCCGACTGCAGGTTGAGGCCTGTGGAGCCAGCGTCGGTGGAGAGAAAGATGCGGCAGTCGCTTTCGTTCGTGAACCGGTCGATGAGTTCGCTGCGCTTCTGGGCAGGCACGCTGCCATGCAGGTATTCATAGCGGATGCCGCGTGCGTCAAGCTCCATTGCCACCAATCGCGCCATGCGCTCCCATTCGCTGAAGATGACAATTTTTGCCGTGCCGCCATTCAGAGCATCGTCCAGAATGTTCATCAGCTCTGCCACCTTTGTGTCATGCCTGTTCTCCAGATTCTGGTCGATGACGAAGGTGCTGTCTGCCAACATGCGCATCTGTCCGAGCATGAGCAGAAGGCGGCGGCGTTCTTCCTCGCTGAGGCTGTGGGTGCGCTGCCATTTGCTCACCAGTCGGGCCACGGCGGTTCGCAGCTCCTCGTGGCGGCTGCTCTGCCCAGGTGTCATAGGGATGAGCAGGAACTGGTCTGTCCGCTTTGGCAATTGCAGCCGTACGCTTTGCTTTGTGCGGCGTATGAGGGTGTCCTTTAGCCGCTCGCGGATGTCGTTGAGGTTCTTGTAGCCGATGGCTTTGCCCGATGAGGGGTCGGTGATGATGTGGTCGTAGCGGAAGCGATAGAGCGGTGAGAGGCAGTAGGGGTCGGCAAGCTGCACGATGGAGACTAATTCGTCGAGCTTGTTCTCAAGCGGTGTGCCGGAGAGCAGCACGCTGTAGTGGGAGTCAATGCGGCGGACGGCCTGTGCCAGCTGCGTGTTCCAGTTCTTGAGCCGCTGCACCTCGTCCATGATGAGCAGGTCGGTGGAGAGGCGGTTCAGCGACTTGATGTCGTTGGCGAGGGACTGGTAGGAGACTATCTTATAAGGAACAGCAGCATTGTAGAGTTCCATCCGCTTGGAAGCATAGCCTTCGATAATCAAACTCTTTGCCCCCGCAAATCGTTCTATCTCCCTCTTCCATTGGTATTTGAGGGAAGTGGGACAGACGATGAGCACGCTCTCTGCCATCTTCTGCCGCAGATAGATTTCAGCGCAGCAGATGGCCTGTACCGTCTTGCCAAGTCCCATTTCGTCGGCAATGATGGCCTTGCCCGCTTTGACAGCAAAGCGGACACCCTCTTTCTGATAGGGGTATAGTTTGGTGGTGAGCAGGGCATCCAGAGTCTCGTCCATATAGACGTTCTCCACAAGTGCAGCCCGCTGCAACCGTTCGCGCTCGCTGATAACAAGTTCCAGAGCATCAGGGTAGCAACGCAGCGACGGGTCGATGCCCCGTGCCTTCTCGATGAAGGTGTCGAAGCTTGCGTAGGCTTCGGGGCGAAGGACTGAGGCGTGGTCGAAGTATTCTTGAGCCAATGCTGTAAGTTCCCTGCGATGAGCCTCACCGATGCGGATGCGGATGCTTCGTCCGCCATGATAGTCAATATAGACAGATGTGTAGTCGGGTTCTCTGCGATAGACCTCCTTGCCTTCCGCCTGCAACCACAGCTTCACGCCCTCCACATGCTTGCAGGTGCCGAGACCCGATGTGCGGAAGTCCGGGCAGGAACAATAGTTCCAGGGGCTGTAGGCACCTCGGTAGATGACCTTGTACTGGCTGCGCGACCTGGGGTTGCGGACTGTGTATTCGCCAGGACTGAACTGCTCTCCTACCTCGCTGATGGCAAAGTGTTCGCGCTGTGCCTGTTGCTGCCGCAGTGCCACCTGCCATTCCTCGAGCCCCATCCCGTCGGGCTTGACGGTGTTGCTCAGCCTCCGCTCTGTGCTTTGATTGCTCTCCATAGGTTCCTTTTTCTGCAAAGGTACGACTTTTAGGTGAAAAGAGAAAAGTGAAAAGTGAAAAAAATTCTACCGCAGCAACTCTGCATGGTATTTTTCACTTTTCACTTTTCACTTTTCGCTTTTTTTTGTACCTTTGCACCGAAATAATAGATGTAGGCATTATGATAGATTTGAATAGGATAGCCATCATTGCCGGCGAGCATAACGTGACGTACCGCGAACTGCTGCAGAGAGTGGCACAGTATGCCAGAAAGACACCAAAGGGCAAGGATGCGAAGACCGTCATCTTCAGCGAGAACAGAGAAGGCTGGGTGTATGCCTTCTTTTCTGTGTGGCTGAACGAAGGCATTGCCATTCCCGTTGATGCTTCGAGCACAGCGGCCGATGTCGCATATATCCTGAACGACTGCCGTCCCGATGCTGTCTGGGTGTCGAAAGAGCGTGAGGCGGTCTTGCGCGAAGCCATAGAAGCGGCAAAGGTTGAGACAAGTGTCTTCCTTATCGACGACTATGAAAAGCTATCGCTCAAAGACGAGCCTGTCACCTCCATCCTGCCCTGGTCGGCACTTAGCGAGCCGGACAACAGCGATACAGCCGTCATCATCTATACCTCCGGCACGACTGGTTCGCCGAAGGGTGTCATGTTGAGCTTCGCCAACTTGAAAGCCAATGTGCACAGCGTGTCGTACGATGTTCCCATCTATACCGAGAAGCGGCGTGCGCTCATCCTTTTGCCGTTGCACCATGTCCTGCCGCTTATGGGTTCCCTCATCGCTCCGATCTACATGGGTGGCGGTGTAGCCATCAGCCCTTCGCTCTCAGGCCCCGACATCATGGATACGCTCTGTCGCGGTCAGGTGGGCATTATGATAGGTGTTCCCCGACTCTGGCAGACGCTCTACGCTGGCATCAAGAAGAAGATAGACCAGTCGGCTCCCGGACGCATACTTTTCGCCCTCTGCCGTGCGGCGAAGTGCAGAACGCTCAGTCGTCTTGTCTTCAGTTCCGTGAGGAAGAAAATGGGCGGACACATCGACTACCTTGTCAGTGGCGGTGCTGCTTTGGACAGGGAGATAGGCGAGGGCTTGCGTACGCTCGGGCTTGACGTGCTCGAAGGTTACGGCATGACAGAGACGGCTCCCATCATCGCCTTCACGCGGCCCGGTGATATTATCCCTGGATGTTCGGGCTTGCCCCTGCCTGGGGTGGACTGCAAACTGGTCGATGGCGAACTCTGTGTGAAAGGCCCGAACCTGATGAAGGGCTATTACAATCGCCCCGAAGAGACGGCGGCCGTTATTGACAGCGACGGCTATCTGCATACTGGCGACCTCGCCACATTCGATTCCGCAGGACGCATCATCATCACCGGCCGTACGAAGGAAATCATTGTCCTCAGCAACGGCAAGAACGTGCAGCCCAGCGAGATAGAGTATAAGCTGGAGAAGTACGACAAGTTGGTCAAGGAGGCGGCAGTGGTGCAGGACGGTGACATGCTCCGTGCCATTATTGTGCCGCAACCGTCATGGGCAGCGACGTTGACCGACAACGAAGTGTCCGTCCAATTGAAGCGTGAAGTGCTGGAGCCTTATAACATTACCGTCTCCGCTTACAAGAAGATAATGAGTGTGCTTGTCTATCGTGGCGAACTGCCCCGCACAAGGCTCGACAAGTTGCAGCGCTACAAGCTTGGCGCCATTCTGAAAGAGGAGCAGGGGGCAAGGAACAAGGAGCATGAAGCAAAACCAGAGCCTAATTTCGAGGAATACCTCCTGCTCAAACGCTTCATCGAGTCGGAGAAGGGTGTCAAGGTTCATGCTGCTGACCATATTGAGACCGACCTCGCCCTCGACTCCCTCGACAAGGTCAGCCTGCAGGGTTTCATTGAGAGCACCTTCGGCACTTCAGTCAGTGTAGATGAAATGCCGGGCTTCCCTAATGTCGAGGCATTGGCACGCCATGTTGCGGCAGAAAAGACCAAGATGGAGGCAGAGGATGTCGATTGGCATCAACTTCTTCTGGGACCGGTGGAAAACCTGCCTTTACCAACAGCAGGCTTCGCCTATCGCTTTGTATCGCGTCTCTTCAAGTGCTTCTTCCGTTGCCACAACAGTCTCACGATAAAGGGAAAGGAGAACATTCCAGCAAATGGTGCATGCATCTTGGCTCCCAACCACCAAAGCTTTGTGGACGGCCCGTTGGTGCTCGCTGGCCTGCCTTGGAGCGAGCTCGGCAAATACTTCTTCTATGCCACGGAAGAACATGTCCGGGGCGAGAGACGCCGCAAGTTTGCTGCGAAGAGCAACATCATCGTCATGGAACGTGCCAACCTCAAGGATTCAATCCTGAAACTTGCCAAGGTGCTGCGCGAAGGACACCGCATCGTCATTTTCCCCGAAGGAGCACGCACCCACGATGGACAAACAGTTCCTTTCAAGAAGACCTTTGCCATCCTTGCCAAGGAACTTGGCGTACCCATTGTGCCCGTCTGCATTCGCGGAGCTTACGAAGCGTTGCCGCGCGGCAGCAGCTTCATCAAGACAGGACATATCGTAGTTACCTATCTGCCAGCAATAAAGCCTACGGAAGAGCAGACATACGAGGATTTGAAAAAGAAGGCAGAGGATGTGATAAACGAAGAACTGAAACAACGGAGTTGTTGATACAGCCTATAGAATATGACACGTCTTCCGTTATGAAAAGTCAATCCGTTGAATCCGTGAAATCCGTTGTTTTGTATAAATCGTGGCGTCGAAAATGAAAAGTTTTTGGCCTGTTAAGACAGAACTTGGGAATACTTGGACGCATTTTGGCGGAGCGGTCTTTGCTTTGAGCAGCATCTGGCTGGTGTGGCTTGCTGCCGATGTCAGCTGGCAGATGGTGTTCGGCGTTATCTGTTTCCTGTTCGGCATGTTCTTTATGTTCCTCAGCAGCACCATTTATCATTGGGTGCGTGGCGAGCGCGTGAAGCGTGTCTTGCGCAAGTTCGACCATATCAGCATTTATGTGATGATAGCCTGTTCCTACACGCCTATCCTTATTGGCGTAGTAGGCGGCTGGCTCGGTTGGCTGGTGTTTTCCCTGCAATGGCTGACAGTCATTGCAGGTGCATTCTACAAAATTTTTGCCATGGGACGCTGGCCGCGCCTATCGCTTGCCATCTATCTCATCATGGGCTGGAGCATCGTGTTGATTGCAGAACCCGTGATAAAGCTCTTGACACCAGTGACGCTTTGGCTTATTCTCGCCGAAGGCATCGCCTATACTGCAGGCACCTACTTCTTTGCCCACGACAGCCACCCTCACTATCATGCCATCTGGCACGTTTTCGTCCTTCTTGGCGCCCTCGCCCATTGGGGGGCAGTATTGTCTTTGCTGGTGTAAGCGAAAAGCAGGATGTCTCGTTTGATGTGTTGTGCTACGAAGGCTTTCAGCTTTTTACTTTTTCACCTTTTCACTTTTTTGTCTGCAAAATACATGCCGACGAGGATGAGGGCTGTGCCGAGGAGGAACCAAGTCGTGATGCGTTCGCTCAGGACAATCCAGGCACAAATGATGGTGACAACGGGATTGAAATAGACATAGTTCGTTGCCGTGACGGCTCCGAGGTTGCGAATCACCCAGCCCCACAGGTAGTAGCAGAGCGTGGAGGCGATGGCTCCGAGGAAAAGCAGCTCGGCAATCGTCTGAGGCTCCAGAAGCGCTTCGAGCGGCGGCCATTGGGGATACATTATATAAAAAGGTATCATGGTGAGCAGGCCGTAGAAGAAGAGCTTGCGGGTGATGAACAAGGTGTCGTAACGCTTGCAGGCAGGAATCATCAGCAGGCTGTAGCCCGCCCAACAGAGGCAGGCAGCGAAGGCAAGCGTGTCGCCCATCGGCGAAAGATGGAGCACGAAGTGGCCGTTCAGCTCTACGATGGCCACGCCGACTGCTGCCAGCAGACTCCCTACAATCTGTATGCCCCGCAAGCGTTGGTCGCGATAGAACAAGGATATGAGCAAAGCGGCAAACAGCGGGCAGAGGCAGACGATGAGCGATGTGTTGGTGGTCGTCGTGTAGCACATAGCGGCGTTCTCCGTCAAAAAGTACAGCGAGCCGCCCGTCAGCCCCAGCCCCAGCATGAGCAATTCGTCGCGCCACGTCTTAGAGAACCATCGGAAGGGACGCTTAAAGGTTGCAATGCCCAGCAGTGCTGCGTAGGCAATCAGGAAGCGCAGCGTGAAGATGTGTGCTGGCGAGAGACCCGCCAGCAGCAACAGCTTCGTGAAGACAAACGTGGACCCCCAAATGGCTACGACCAAGAAGGCCACGAGATGATAACACCAATTACTATTTACCATTTACCATTTACTCCTCTCCTCCTCGGGGGAGAGGTTGGGAGAGGGGGCTAATAGTTCTCTGCCTTAATTTGGAAGTAGCTTTGCGGGTGGTCGCAGACGGGACACACTTCGGGCGCCTTCTTGCCGATGACGATGTGGCCGCAATTGGCGCATTGCCAGATGACGTCGCCCTCGCGGGAGAAGACGATGCCGTCCTCGATGTTCTTCAAGAGCTTGCGGTAGCGCTCCTCGTGCTCCTTTTCGATGGCTGCCACTTGTTCAAACTTCTCGGCAATCTCTGCGAAGCCTTCCTCGCGAGCCTCCTTTGCCATGCGGGCATACATGTCGGTCCACTCGAAGTTCTCGCCGCTGGCTGCGTCGGCAAGGTTCGTGCGGGTGTCGCTCACGCTGCCGCCGTTGAGCAGCTTGTACCACATCTTGGCGTGTTCCTTCTCGTTGGCAGCCGTCTCCTCGAAGATAGAGGCAATCTGCACGTAGCCGTCCTTCTTGGCCTTCGATGCAAAGTAGCTGTACTTGTTGCGAGCCATGCTCTCGCCGGCAAAAGCCTCCTTGAGGTTTTGCTCCGTCTTGGTTCCTTTCAGGTCTTTCATTGTCTCGTGAATTAAAGGGTTTGTGCGTTCTGAGTACAAAGGTAAGAAATAATTCTCAATTCTGCTTTCTTAATTCTTATTTTCTTTGTATTTTTGTGCAAAATAAGCAACGAATGGTGAGTTATCTTAACACGGAAAACATAGCCAGAAGCCAAGGCGGTATCGAGTATCATCCCTTGCGGCCTTTTCTGCCCGTAGGGGCAAAGATCCTGTTTCTGGGCAGCTTCCCGCCGCAGCGGAAGCGGTGGTGCATCGACTTTTTCTACCCGAATTGGATCAACGACCACTGGAGAATCGAGGGACAGGTGTTCTTTGGCGACAAGAATCACTTTGTCCTGGAGAAGGAGAAGCGCTTCAAATTGGACGAGATAGTGGCATTCTGCGAGGCGAAGGGCATTGCCTTCTTCGACACCTCGACCGCTGTCCGCCGCCTTAATGACAATGCCTCCGACAAGTTCCTCGAAGTGGTGGAGCCGACCGACATCCGCGCCTTGCTTGCCAAGCTGCCCCATCTTCGTGCCATTGTCACGACAGGCGAGAAAGCCGCAGAGACCATCTGTGCCTCGCTCGGCATTTCCGAAATCCCCAAGGTCAACACCTCTCTCCCTATACCTTATATATATAATATGTGTGGCGAGCCGTTGCTCCTTTGGCGTCTGCCCTCATCATCCCGCGCCTATCCCCTCTCCTTCGACAAGAAAGCGGAGGCATATAAAAGGATGTTTGATTCTGTTCTAATAAGTTAGACCGACAATCCATAATTTCGTCGATAACAGGACCCGAAAAAGCAAAAAGGATCTCTTGTGTAAAATAATGACCTATACGCCTAAAGGATTTCTCACTGATATATAGCATAGGGAAATCCTAATGACCGGTTCGCATCATCCCATAGATGGCGGCTCATATCGACGTGGCCGTTGGGTTTGAAGGTAACACCCTCTTCTTCCAATAGGATGCGTTGTCTCTTCCAACCGGGAGCTGTGCGGCCAACCACGTTGACGACGCGATGGCAAGGCAGCAGCTCTGCCCCTGGGGTGTAGCGAAGTGTGCGCCCTACCATCCTTGCATGGCTCGGCCAGCCTGCCAAAGTGGCGATGAGGCCGTACGACATGACGCGACCCGGTGGTATTTGGCCGACGATGGTCAGCACGGTATCACGAAATGCCCGTGCCTCTTCCGCTGTCATCTTGTCGTAGTAGTCCCTCATTATGTAAAGGTTAAAAAGGTGAAGAAGTGAAAGGTTGAAAGCGTAAATAGTTTCACTTTTTCACCTTTTTCGGTTCAGGCAAAGCCTTGCATGTCTCCCGAACAAGCAGAGAAAGATAGTCGCGGTCGTCCACGTCGGCGATATAAAAGTAGTCTTTTGCTCCTGGATAGGGCGGACGCATATCGACGGTTCGCAGCAACGGACGCGCAGCTTCCGTGGGCTTTAGGTAGAAGCGGTCGTCGCAGATAAGCCCGAATATCTTGCCGTCGCAATAGATGCCGTAGTCGCCGAACATCTTCTTTGCCGTTATCTCTCCTGTTCCGCCGCACTGCTCGGCGACGAATTGCACAAAGTCCTGTTTGCTTGCCATTGTCTTTAATCTTTTTGCATCCAGTATTGTCGCTCCTTGTCTGTCATCTTCTCGATGGCATAGCGGAGGGCGGTGCGTGGCATTTCGTGGGCGTGCTCTGCAAGGAAGTCCCTCAACAAGTCCATTGAGATGCGCTTGCCCATCTCCCGTAGCATCCAGCCGACGGCCTTGTGCATGAGGTCGTGAGGGTGGTGCAGATGCATCTCGGCATAGCGCAGGCACCACGACGAGTCGCCCTGCTGCGTGGTCTTCCATGTGCATACCATGCTCATGCGCTGCTTCCAGAGGTTGTTGCTCCGGGTAAGGGAATCGAGGAGTGCTATCTTGTAATCCTTGTCGCCCAAATGAGTTGGCAATAGGAGCCAATGCCCGAGAATCTTGTGGACGGAGAGATCCACCAAGTCCCAATTGTTTGCTTGCTCTGCATAGCGGAGATACATCTTTAATATGTTGTCGCGCTCTCGGATGGAGGCTTCGTTGTTTTCAAGTCGCTTTGTTGCCAGTTTCTCGAACTTCGCTACAAGTATCAGCAGGCCGCAGAGACGGACTTCGTGCCAGCGGGACATCAACAGTTCCGGCACTTCCTCCAATGCCAAGTCCTTCTGCGCAGCTCGAACCACTTCCCTCGTCTGCGGCACTTTCAGGCCAAGGAACTCGTCTCCTTCTCCGTATTCGCCCTTGCCTGTTTTGAAGAACCGCATGAGAATTTGCCGTTGTTCCTCATCGCGTTGGGACTCCATGAAAGTAATAATCTCTGTAGCTTTCACCTTTTCACTTTTTCACCATTTTACCATTTTACCTTTTTACCTTTTTATTCTCCCTATGACCAAACGTATCTCGTCGTAAGTGACTTCGGACGGACAGAGACCTTTGATGGCTGTGGTGTTGCTGTCTGTACCGACCTTCCGGATGCTATGCTCGATGGCTTGCTGATGCTCGGGCGATACGAGGTCGTTGAAAGAGACGATGCCCGAATCGACGTAACGGACAAGATGCCCCAATACGGTGCCAAGGGTGAGTCCGCGCTCTTGGGCGATGCGGTCGGGCTTCATGCCCTGACGGTAGAGGTCGTAGGAAACTTCCCACGTCTTGGGCTTCGGCTCTTTGGGCGTTTGGGGCTTGCGCTGCCGTTTCGCTTTCTTGAGAGTCTCTTCGGGAAAAGCATCGAGCGTTGACATGTATTTTTCGCGGAGATAAGTATCAACGCTAAAGCCCAGTTCCGCAATCCTTTGGAGCAGATAGCGGCGTGCAAGCCATGCTTGGCGCAGGTCGGGCAGGGTGTTGTCTAAGCGGCGGGCGGCCTGCTTGTTGTTTGTCTCAACCTTGGCACTGAGTTTGATGGGATTTTCAAGGATGTCGCGCAACTGCAGCTCGAAGTATTCGGCACTGCGCTTCACGCGGTCAAGGAAGTCTGCATCGTGCATAGCCTCAATGGACATGGCCAGAATCTTCTGTCGCCATTTGTCGGCAACGGTGGTGACGTGCTCGCGGAGGTCTTGCAGTGCCTGGTTGTGCAGCTGCCTGAGCGAAGTGTGACTGTGGTAAAAGAATTCATTGAAGAGGCGCATCATCGTCTCCTCCTTGTAGAGGATAAGGCGGAAGTCGAAGAGCTGCAGGAGCAGGGTGCGCCCATATTCCTGCTTGAGCATGGGCAGCTGTTGGATGCTGCGCTCTGCATCGCCCTCCTGCCCGGCGATATAATTATCGACACGTTCGTCGTTGATGATGGCGTATGTGTCAAGGCGTTTTGCAAGCACAAGGCCTTCGAGAGTGCGGCAGCGGCTCAGGGCGACATAGACCTGTCCGGGCGCGAAACTCTGGTTAGCGTCGATGATGGCGCGGTCGAAGGTCAGCCCCTGACTCTTGTGGATGGTGATGGCCCAAGCCAGACGCAAAGGCAGCTGGCGGAAGGTTCCCTGCACCTCGCTTTCTATCTCCCGCGTCTGTTCGTTCAGCTTGTAGCGTGTGTTCTCCCATTCCTGTGGCTCCACTTCGATGGCTTCGGCATCGCCCTCACAATAGACGGAGAGGTAGCTTTCGCCAATCTCCTTCACCCGGCCGATGCGTCCGTTGTAATACAGGTGGCCGGCCGAGGTGTCGTTCTTCACAAACATCACCTGTGCGCCTTCCTTCAGAACCAGCGTCTCGGCAGTGGGGTAGGCATAGTCGGGGAAGGTGCCGCTGATTTCCGCGTGATAGGTAAAGGCTTGGCCTGGCAGCTTTTGCAGCTCCGATTCGTTGTAGTGGTTGGCAATGTGGTTGTGGGTGGTGAGGCGGATGTAAGGTTCCTCGGGACGGGGGACGAACGCGGGCTGATAACGGCTGTTCAGCTTCGCCAGTGCCTCTGCCGATGGGTCGCCTTCGCGCACCTCGTTCAGCAGGGAGATGAACGCTTCGTCCTGCTGGCGATAGACGTGCGTCAGCTGGATGGTCACATAGTCAATCTGCTCAAGTGCCTTCGAGCTGAAGAAGTAAGGTGTGTCGTAGAAAGGCGTTAGGATTTGTTCGTCTTCAGGTGTGACGACGGGTGTCAGCTGTGCCAAGTCACCTATCATAAGCAGCTGCACACCGCCGAAGGGCTCGCCATGTTCGCGGAAACGTCTGAGCACAGCGTCGATGGCATCGAGCAGGTCGGCACGCACCATCGAGATTTCGTCGATGATGAGCAAGTCCATCGAAGCAATGATTTTACGCTTCTCCTTGCCGAAGTCGAACTTGCTCTCCACCTTTGCGCCCGGAACGTAGGGCGAGAGGGGTAGCTGGAAAAAAGAATGGATGGTGACACCGCCCGCATTGATGGCTGCCACGCCTGTCGGAGCCACTACGATAGACCGTTTGCGCGAGCGTTCCACCACAGTTTTCAGGAACGTCGTCTTGCCGGTCCCTGCCTTGCCAGTCAGGAAGATGCTCCGCCCCGTGTTCTCCACGAAGTCCCACGCCGTACGCAGTTCTGTGTTCGGCGTCATGCCATTAATTCAGGCTTTTTCATACCCTATTGTCGTTTTTGCAGAAGAAGACGGGCAGACATACGACGGCACTTTAGCGGCGGCGCCGGCGGCGATGGCCGAAGAGGGAACGTGCAGCAGAAACGACATTGGCAAAGATGCGGATGCCGTTGTAGATAAGGACACCGTTGGAAACGAGGCGGCTGATGCCCTCTGCTCTGCTTGTGGCTTTGGCAGGCGGCGACCAGAGTCGGTTGGCGGTATCCATGATGCGTGCGCGGGATGCCTTCAGCTTCTGTCCTGTTGCCATCTTCCTGTGCTGCAGGGCGGCAAGGATGTCGGGAGAATTAAGAATGCTGCTCATGCCTCAGCCTCCTTCCCCTCTTCTTCCTGTAAGAACAAACCGACAACGAGGCGCGACAGAGGCTGGATAATCCACCGCTTGCGCCCAGCGTAGGCAATCATCATCAGCAACAGAAGAAGCGCGCCCATGATGAGGAAGCCAAGAAATGCGTTGCCGGCTATCTGCCCTATCCAGGCTGCAATGGCAAACAGCATGAAGAAGAGTGCCATTGCCCCAAGCGTCAGACAGATGACTGCGATGGCCACTGCAGAGAGGAGCACAGTCAGCTTCTCTGCAGTGTCCATCAGCAGATACTGCTTCTGCAGCTCCAGGTGGTTCTTTATCTCAGCCCAGAGCGTTTGCAGATCGTCAGAGTAGCTCATTGTTTATGCTTCCTCTTCTTTCGTGGCCTGCAGCTCCTCGGCTATTTCGTCAACGAGGTCGGACATCTCCTTACGGTTGAGCTTGATGCCGCGTTTGCGCAGGGCTTCTGCAATTTTCTCACGAAGGTCGCTGCCCTTCTCGGGGGCAAAAAGCAAACCACAAGCAGCTCCAACCACTGCACCGCCAACAAAGGCGACCATAAAATCCAATGCTTTCATTATTGTTCTCCTTTCTTTATTTGAGTCCATAATTCTATATGATGGTTGTTTCTTTATTCTTTAATCCCTATTCTTTAATCCCTATTCTCTAATCCCTAATCCCTAATCCTTAATCCTTGAATTTATGCTCTGCGCCTACAAATATAGCACTTTTCGGCGTTTAAGCAGCACAAAAATGCAAAAAAATGTTGAAAAAAGAGCTTTTTCTATCTGTTTTGTTGGTTTTGTGCAGAAATAGCGATACCTTTGCAAGGTAAAATAAGAGAAAAAGTAACTTAAAACATATAAACCACTTATGAAAAAGATTCTTTTGATGGGCGCTGCCGTTTGCGCTGTGTTCATGATGTCGTCATGCAAGAGTAAAGAAAGCGCCTACAAGAAGGCTTACGAAAAGGCAAAGGCCATGCAGACAGAAGCACCTGCAACTACCACAACACCTGTTCAGCAGGTAACAACCCAGACGGTGACTCCTGTCGCCACAACTCCTGTGGCTGACTACAACAATGTTACCGTTCGCAACGAGAACGTGTCCTTCGTGGAAGGCAGTCCTTTGAAGCAGTATGGCGTGGTTGTGGCATCTGTTCAAAACAAGGTTAACGGTGTTGCCCTCATGCAGAAGTTTGCCGGTCAGGGCTACAACAGCTGTGTGGCTCAGGCTCAGGTGAATGGCCAGACCTTCTATCGCGTTGTGGCTTGCAGCTTTGATACCAAGGCCGAAGCCGCTCAGAAGCGTGCGCAGCTCGAAGGTCAATATCCCGGCGCTTGGCTGCTGTATAAGAAGTGATTCAGGATTAGGGAATAGAGATTAGGGATTAGGGAATAGAGTTTTTCACAACAGTTTCCCAACTATGGGACAATTAAACCCTATTCCCTAATCCCTATTCCCTATTCTTTATTTATTATAATGTGGGAAGAGTCCTGGCTATAGACTATGGGGTCCGTCGCACCGGCTTGGCTGTGACGGACCCCTTGCAGATTATTCCCGGAGGACTGACTACAGTCGAGACACCAGGGCTGCTGGCGTTCCTGAAGGATTACCTTTCGAAGGAGACGGTGGAGCGTTTCGTGGTGGGGCTGCCCAAACAGACCAATGGGCGGGACAGCGACAACCTGCCGCGAGTGCGAGCTTTTGTGGTTCAACTGCAGAAAGCATTTCCCACGGTTCCTGTCGAGATGTGGGACGAGCGTTATACCAGCGTCCTTGCGCAGAAAGCAATCCTACAGAGCGGAATCGGCAAAATGGCACGCCGCAACAAAGCCCTTGTGGATGAGGTGAGTGCCACAATCATCCTGCAAGGCTGGATGGAACGAAGGAGTAATTAAGAATTTAAAAAGAAGAATTAAGAATAGGTCAAGACATCTTTAAGGAAAATTCTTAATTGTTAATTCTTAACTCTTAATTTTGAAGAGAAAATGATATTACCAATATACACATTCGGTCAGCCTGTGCTCCGTCAAGAGGCTGAGGAGATAGACAAAGACTATCCGGAGCTGGAGCAGCTCATAAAGAACATGTACGAAACCCTCGAACGCAGCGAGGGCATCGGCTTGGCGGCTCCTCAGGTGGGACTTCCCATCAGACTCGCCATCATCAATCTGGATGTCATCAGCGAAGACATGCCCGAATACAAGGGCTATGTCCAGACCTTTATCAACCCATACATCGAGGAGTACGACGAGACGGAGACGGATGTCTCGGAGGAAGGTTGCCTCAGTCTGCCTGGCATCCACGAGAAGGTGAAACGCCCCACTCGCATACGTGTCACATATCTGGACGAGCAGTTTCAGGAACATGACGAATGGGTGAGCGGCTACTTGGCCCGCGTCATGCAGCACGAGTTCGACCACCTCGATGGCGTGGTCTTCACCGACCATTTGAAGGGACTTCGCCGCCAGCTCACCAACCCAAAGCTTCAGGACATCAGGAAGGGCAAGTTCTCGTGCAACTATAAAGTAAAAGTGAAAAAGTGAGGGAGATAGAAGAAGATAGAGGAAGAAAGAAGAAGATAGAAGACGTAAGTTTTAGCGAACGAAAGTATTGTCCTCTATCTTCTTCGGCTGAAGCCTCAGGCGCAGGCGGAACGTGGCGGAGCCGCATATCTTCTTTTATCTTCTATCTTCTTTTTTTCACCCTTTCACCTTTGAAGGCTCAGATTAACACAGAGCGTGTACTTCTGATGGGACGCAATGCCCTCTATTACGAGGACTATGTGCTTGCCATCCAGCGCTTCAATATGGTCATCAATGCGAAGCCTTGGCTCGGTGAACCTTACTTCTACAGGGCTTTGGCGAAGTATTATCTGGAGGATTATCAGGGGGCGGAGATTGACTGCAACAATGCCGTGGAGCGCAACCCCTACGCTCTCAACCATTATGTCCTGCGCGCCATTTGCCGCATCAACCAGAGCCGTTATGCCCTGGCGGAGGAGGACTATCGCAAGGCCATCTCCATCAATCCTTTAGACCATAACTCCTGGCACAACATCGTGCTCTGCCAGATAGAGATGAAGGAGTATGAACGGGCAGACTCCTCGCTTGATGTCTCGATGCGTCATTGGCCAAAGGACCCTGACCAATACACTCTGAAGGCACAGGTTTCGTTGCTTCGTACAGACACGCTTCTGGCAGAGAAATGGACAGACCGTGCCATAGAGCTGGACGAATACGACGGCAGGGCATGGAGCCTGAAGGCTATGTTCCAGGCGAACAGGAAGGAGTACAAGGAAGCAGAGGCTTCGCTCGACAAAGCCATCACGCAGACACCGCGAACGGCTGGCCTCTATGTCAATCGCGCTTTGGCCCGCTACAATCAGGACAACCTCAGGGGAGCCATGTCCGACTATGACGCCTGCCTCGACCTCGAACCGCGCAACTTCATTGCACATTACAACCGTGGCCTGCTTCGTGCCAGTGTGGGTGAGGACAATCTGGCCATCGAGGACTTCAACTTCGTGCTGGAACTGGAGCCGGACAACACCATCGCCCTCTACAACCGCGCCCTCCTACTTGACAACGTCGGTGACTACAACGGAGCCATTCGCGACATCAGTGCCGTCATCAAGGACTACCCTGAGTTTTGGGACGGCTATCGCCACCGGGCTGCCATCAAACGAAAGATAGGCGACACAAACGGTGCCGAACGCGACGAGTTTAAGGTGTTGCAGGCGCGGTTGGATGCTGCTGCAGGCAAGAAGCAACCTGTGCGTACCCGTAAGAAGAGTGAGCACAACATCGAGGACTATGCGGCCCTTGTCGAAGAGGACACCCACGAAGAGGAGAACGAATATGCAAGCGAGTATCGCGGCAAGGTGCAGAACCGCCAGACAGAGCTGAGGCCAGAGCCCATCTACTCGCTCACATACTACAAGCGTACTTCCGAGACCAATACGTATGTCGCCTATTGCCAACAAATAGAGGAACTGAACGCCCATAATGTCCTTCCACGCCAATTATATCTGACGGATAATGTGGCTCCAATGACGGCAAAGCAGACCGAAGCCCATCAAGCCACCATTGCCATGCTCTCTGAAAAGCTTGAACAGGGACAGGCAGACAAGGGCTTGCTCCTGCGTCGTGCCCTCGATTACTATCATGTCCGCGACTTCGAGAATGCCGTTGCAGACATGGACGAATTCATTCTAAATGGCAACTCAGATTCTTTACTCTTTACGCTTCACTCTTCACTTGCTTTAGCATACATCCTGCGAGCCCAGTGCCGTTTTGCCCAGCTCGAAGTGTCGCGAACGACAGCAAATGCCTCCGACCTCCGCCTGGGTTATCTTATGGTCATGCAGGACTACGGCAAAGCCTCCGACCTCATGCCCGACGCCCCTTTCCTACATTATAATATAGGTTGCGTGCAGGTGCAGTTGTCAGACTATGTCGCAGCGCAGAAGTCCTTCAGCCGCGCCATCGAACTCGACCCGCACTTCCCCAGTGCCTACTACGGCAGAGGTGTGGCTTATATCCTCGGCGGACAGACCGAGCAGGGACTGATTGACCTCTCCCAGGCCGGCGAACTGGGACTTTATTCCGCCTATAACCTCATCAAGAAGTACTCGAAAGAGAAAACAAAAGAAAAAAAGCAGAAAGATTAAGCATTTCTTTCCCCCGAAAGCTTTTGTTATTTGTTGAAAAACACTATTTTTGTCCCGTGCTTCCCATAAAGGAGACACGAAACATTTCATTTGCTCAACCATAGTTAAACCAGACCATGCCTGATATTTACAGATACTTTGGATTTGTATTCTTCTTCCATTCCAATGAGCATGACCCCATACATGTTCATGTGCAGCATGACCACAAGGAATCGGTGTTCGACATTATCATGGAAGATGGGAAGGTCAAAGAAGTCTTAATGAGGGAAAAGGAAGGAGTTCCCCCCTTACCTTCAAAAGACCAGCGAGTGGCAGAGCGTTTCGTAAGGGAGTATGCCGACAACATCATAGATAAATGGACTAACTACTTTGTCAAGAAGAAGAGAGTGGTATGTACAACTATTAAAAAGAGACTGAAATGAAATACCTGAGAATAGAGAGGGCCGATTATGTGGGCCAGTTTACTGTAAAGCTTACTTTCAATGATGGAGCAGTTGTGACCATCGATTTCGGTTCGTGGATTGCGGAAAACCCACATCCCCAGTACAACCGTTATCTTGACGAGAAGAAGTTCAAGAAGTTCTACATCGACGATATGGGCAACATAGCATGGGGCAAGAACCGCGACCTGTATTTCCCCATCGATGAACTCCACAATGGCAGAATAGCAGCATAGCAGAGAACACTGGTAAAACAGTCATCAACACAAAAACAACAAGACCAATGACATAAAGCAGAAAGACATAAGAAGATAGAGTGTTTACTCTTATGGTCAGTGTCCTGAGAATATCGCCAAAACATTCCAACACATAATCACCAAGTAAGATGTGAATACTCGCACCAATTTAGGTGTGGGGTTCCATTTGTGTGATTATAGGTGTTTGGCGATACCTTCAGGACAGCAAATCAGGAAGACCTGCACCTATAAGTATTGGCTTAACAACAACACCGCAGCCATACAGACGGTGACGCTTGATGCTGCGGTCAACCCCTACACGCTCATTGCTCTGCTACCGATGCAACAAGAGCCAATACGTTCCACATGCTTCCACTTCGAGACAAAGGACGGCCAGCCGATGGTGTACGCGAAGAACGACTTCCGCATCCGCTTCTGCGACGCGGCAGGCTATTGGATGGATGACAGTAGGCAGTTCATCGATAATTGTACGAGGCCTACGGAAAAACATATGAAGACATGGGAATGGATTGGCCTTATCAAAGATTTCCCCTCAAGTCACCTGAGGACATTTTTAACCAGGTGCGAAGAGGTTGTATGGGCGAGTTGCTCCCCGATGAATTAACCGAAATACATGATGCCATAGAGGATGCCCTAGAGCAGATGCGCGAGCGCGACCCCCGGTCTTGTCCACCCCCGCCACCTCATCCTCAAGATCCATATATGCCCGGCGACCCGAATGAGATATATGGCTACACTTCAGATACTGGCAGCAAGTTCGTGTCTAAGAATATAGTGAATGTCTATTACGACATTGAGTTTGAGAATGATTCAACAGTAGCCAATGCCGCTGCACACCACATTGTGGTGAGTGACACTCTTGATAATAGGTACTTCGATCTCACAACCTTCTCGCCAACAGGCATTACTTTAGGTGACAAAAAGATTGCTCTTAATGGAGAGCAAAGCTTCTTGAAGACGATAGACTTGCGTCCTGACATCAACGTAATTGCTCAGATTCAATTGAAGTATGACGAGCAGAATGGTGTTGCCACTTGGGACTTCTTATCGCTTGACCCCATGACAATGGAGGCGACGGATGATGCAATGCAAGGCATACTGCCCGTGAACTATGATGGGGCATCGGGTATCGGTGAGGTGTCATTCGACATCAGTCTCCGTACAGGTCTGGCCGACGGCACGGAAATAAACAACCGTGCAGGCATTGTCTTCGACTACGAGGAAGCCATCCTCACGCCCACTTGGACGAACATCGTGGATGCAGTGGCTCCGAGCAGCGTCATCGATAATTCATGGATGGTGAACGACAGCACGCTGCGCATTACAGCTGACGGCTTCGATGAGCGGTCGGGCGTCTGGAAGTACACTTGGTATGTACAGGCCGGAGAGAATGCGCCGTGGTGGAAGGAGGGTGAGACGGAAAGCCCGCAGTTCGACTATCACATCTTCGAGGGCATCGACTACGGCTTCTGCGTACTAGCTACGGACTCCGCAGGCAATGTGGAGCAGAAGGTCATCGAGCGCGAGCGCAGCTTCAAGACCTACGGACAGGACTTCGAGGATGGTATAAGCCCCCTCCCGACCTCCCCCGAGGAGGAGGAGAATGTAAATGGTAAATGGCTAAATGGTAAATGGTATGACCTTAGTGGCCGTAGGCATGACGAGCCGCAGGAGAACCAAGTCAACATCGTGGGCAGGAAGAAAATCCTGTTTAGGAAAGGTGACAAAGTAAAAAGGTGAACAAGTGAAAATCAGCAAACTTGTGAAACAAAACATGCAGGGATATGACACCTCCCTGCATGTTTTTTCGTCTTTTCCCTTTTTGCTCTTTCTTTTTCCCTTTTTCTTTTGTTATATGATGAAAAAGTACTATCTTTGCAGCCCGAAAATAAATAGTAAATCGTAAATTGTCAAATCGTAAATGGCATGATGATAAAGATTACCTTCCCTGATGGCTCTGTTCGTGAATATGAGAGCGGTGTCACTGGTTATGAGATTGCACAGAGTATTTCACCCCGTTTGGCACAGGACGTTGTGGCCTGTGGCGTGAATGGCGAGACAACAGAACTCAATCGCCCCATCAACGCGGACGCAAGCATCAAGCTCTACAAGTTCGAGGACGAAGAGGGCAAGCACGCCTTCTGGCACACAAGCGCCCACCTCCTTGCAGAGGCTCTTCAGGAACTCTATCCCGGCATTCAGTTCGGCTTTGGCCCTGCTGTCGAGAACGGCTTCTTCTACGATGTCCTGCTTCCCGACGGCAAGCAAATCGGCGAAGGTGACTTCAAGGAGATTGAAGACAAAATGCTGGAGCTTGCCCGCAAGGACGAGGCCGTGGTGCGCAAGGAGATAAGCAAGGCAGACAGTCTTGCCCTGTTCGGTGCAGCCGGCCAGACCTACAAGTGCGAGCACATCGACCAAGACCTCGAGGACGGGAGCATCACGACCTATACGCAGGGCAACTTCACCGACCTCTGCAAAGGTCCGCATATCGTCAGCACCGGCATCATCAAGGCCGTCAAGCTGATGAGCATCGCAGGTGCCTTCTGGCGCGGCGACGCTACGAAAGACCAGATGCAACGCCTCTACGGCATCTCTTATCCCAAGAAGAAGATGCTCGACGAGTACCTCGTCATGCTCGAAGAGGCCAAGAAGCGCGACCACCGCAAGATTGGCAAGGAGATGGAACTCTTCATGTTCAGCGAGCGTGTGGGCAAGGGACTTCCCATCTGGCTTCCGAAAGGCACCGACCTCCGTCTCCGTCTTCAGGAGATGCTGCGCAAGATTCAGAAAGAGTACGGCTATCAGGAGGTCATCACTCCCAACATCGGCGGCAAGAACCTCTACATGACTTCCGGCCACTGGGACCACTACGGCAAGGACAGCTTCCAGCCTATTCAGACGCCTGAGGAGGGTGAGGAGTACTTGCTGAAGCCCATGAACTGTCCCCACCACTGCGAGATTTTTGCCAACCGTCCCCGTTCCTACAAGGAGCTGCCTTTCCGCTGCGCCGAGTTCGGTACGGTGTATCGTTACGAGCAGAGTGGCGAGCTGCACGGTCTGACGCGCGTCCGTTGCTTCACGCAGGACGATGCTCACATCTTCTGCCGTCCCGACCAGGTGAAGAGGGAGTTCATCAACGTCATGGACATCATTCAGCGTGTCTTCGCAACCTTCAATTTCAGCGAGGAGAACGTGGAGGTGCAGATTTCCCTGCGCGACCCGAACAACAAGACGAAGTACATCGGTTCCGACGAGGACTGGGCAACAGCAGAGCAAGCCATCATCGACGCTTGTGCCGAGAAGGGCATGAAGGCTCGTCAGGAGCTTGGCGAGGCTGCTTTCTACGGCCCGAAGCTCGACTTCATGGTGAAGGATGCTATCGGCCGCCGCTGGCAGCTCGGCACCATTCAGGTTGACTATCAGTTGCCTCAGCGCTTCCAGTTGGAGTATGTCGGCGAGGACGGACAGAAGCATCGGCCCGTGATGATTCACCGTGCCCCGTTCGGTTCGATGGAACGTTTTGTGGCAGTCCTCATCGAGCATACAGCCGGTCATTTCCCCTTGTGGCTCACACCCGACCAGGTTGCCATCCTTCCCGTCAGCGAGAAGTATCAGGACTATGCCGAGAAGCTCAAGGCTTACTTCGACACAGTAGGTGTCCGCACAACAATTGACGACCGCAGCGAGAAGATTGGCCGCAAGATTCGCGACACAGAGCTCAAGCACATCCCCTACATGCTCATCGTAGGTGAAAAAGAGCAGGAAGAGGGTACCGTAAGCTTCCGTCAACGTGGCGGAGGAGAGCAAGGAACGATGAAATTTGAAGATTTTGCAAAGAAAATCCTCGAAGAAGTTCGTAGAATGACAGAAAAGTGTTAACTTTGCAGCCGCAAAAGTCGACGAAGTCAACTTGTTCAATAATAATTAATGAAGAAACCAACCCTAAAACAACAGTATCGCGTCAACGAGCAGATTCGTGGTGTCCGCGAAGTCCGTATCGTAGGCGATGAAATAGAGAGCACAGTAGTACCCATCTCCAAGGCACTGCAGATAGCAGAGCAGCGTGGTGTTGACCTTGTGGAGATTTCCCCCAACGCAGAGCCTCCTGTATGCCGTCTTATCGACTACAGCAAGTTCATCTACCAGCAGAAGAAGCACCAGAAGGAGGTCAAGGCCAAGCAGGTGAAGGTGGATGTCAAGGAGATTCGCTTCGGACCTCAGACCGACGACCACGACTACAACTTCAAGCTCAAGCACGCGCAGGGCTTCCTCAGCGATGGCGACAAGGTGAAGGCTTACGTCTTCTTCAAGGGACGTAGCATCCTCTTCAAGGAGCAGGGCGAAGTGCTATTGTTGCGTTTCGCTGCCGATTTGGAGGAATACGGCAAGGTGGAGCAGATGCCGCAGCTTGAGGGCAAGCGCATGATTATGTTCATCGCCCCCAAGAAGCAGACGGCTTCCCGCAAGCCTCAGGAAGCAGAGGAAGCGGTAGAGGCTCCCGTCCGTGAGAAGAAGGCTCCGCAGCAGAAAGCCCGCAAGGAATACACAGGGCCGAAGGTGGAAGGGGAGGACTTTGATGACTAAAGATAGTGCGTAACGCCCTGGTATATGCGTTGCCACATCATTATAATAATTAATAATTAACAAAACACAAAAAAATGCCAAAAGTAAAGACTAACTCCGGCGCAAAGAAGAGATTCACTTTCACCGGAACCGGCAAGGTAAAGCGTCACCACGCCTACCACAGCCACATCCTGACGAAGAAGACAAAGAAACAGAAGCGCAACCTCGACCACAGCGCTATCGTTGTGACCGAGAACATGAAGCAGGTTCGCGACCTCTTCTGCCTCCGTTAAACCTCTGAACACCTCAGGAAAAAGAAATTTACTTTAGTTATTAACCGAATGCTTTAGCACAAAAGTTCAAAGTTCATAGTTCATAGTCCACAGTCCATAATCAAATGGGAAATGGCAAATGACAAAATGGTAAATCCTTTGGCGCTAACATTCAAAACGAAACAAAATTATGCCAAGATCAGTAAATCATGTAGCTTCAAGAGCTAAGAGAAAGAAAATTCTGGGTTTGACCAGAGGTTACTTTGGTGCACGCAAGAACGTGTGGACCGTTGCCAAGAACACTTGGGAGAAGGGTCTCACATACGCTTTCCGCGACCGTCGCACCAAGAAGCGCAACTTCCGCGCCCTGTGGATTCAGCGTATCAATGCCGCTGCCCGCATGGAGGGTCTCAGCTATAGCCAGCTGATGGGACTCCTGCACAAGGCCGGCATCGAAATCAACCGCAAGGTGCTTGCCGACCTCGCCGTCAACTACCCCGAGGCATTCAAGGCCATCGTAGCAAAAGTGAAGTAACTCCGACGGACACTCGTCCATTCGAGATTTACAGACAACAGTGGGTGTGTCAATTCTTTTTGGCACACCCACTTGTCGTTTTATAAGCCCTGATTTCAATTCGCGACATGGCTAATAAAGGTTTCAAGGCTTTTATGAAACCCTGCGAGGCAGGGCATAAAACTCTGCGAGGCAGGGCTGATAACTATTTTCAAGCTTTGATAATATATTTTCAAGGCTTGAAAATATATTATCATGCCGTGAAAATATATTATCAAGCCTTGAAAATAACTTTGTAACAGGTTATGAGCGGTTTTCTCCTTCCTTGTGCAGGCGAATGTGCCGGGCTGTGAGGAAGAATGCAGCAGGCTGTGGCCTATTGTTCTGCCATTAGGTCGAGGATGCAGACGAAGTCGGCTATATCGACCTTGCCGTCGTTGTTGAGGTCCGCGTCTTTGCTGTAGGACTCTGTTGACATGATGTCCAGGATGCATACGGCATCGGCGATGTCTGTCCTGCTGTCGCCGTTGAGGTCGCCTGTCGTTTTCTGTACAGATGCCTTGGGAACTTCGGGGAGCACGATGCTTGGAAGGCGCAGCTCATCCGACAGGTCAGTGGTGAAGTAGGCGGTGAGAGCTGGCAGGGATTTGTTGGTCGTCGTATATTCGAAGGCTGTCCCGTCGGCATTCAGGATGTAGCAGTCCTTGAGCTTGGGCGAATAGGTGTTGCCGTAGAATTTATAGTCGGGGGAGGAGACTATCATCTTGTCGCTGCCTGTCTTGTAGAAGGTGGCACCCATCCCACGGAACTCTACGGAGCGTCCTGCCATGGTAGAATCTGCGGCGATGATGTACGGCGTTCCTCCGCGCAGTTCTGTGGCTGGGGCAAAGATGACTTCGCCGTTGTCGCCTTGGGCTGCGAACTCGTATATCCAGAAGTGGTTGGTGCTGTCGCTCAGCAAAGCGGGAATGCCGTTGTCCACAAAGATGGAATCCACCTTGAAGGGCATAGTGAAAGCGTGCCAGCCTGTGCCTGCCTCTGTCTCGGGGAAGGTGTAGGTGAAGGATGCGCTGTCGGCCTCGAAGGTTGTGGGCAGATAGTACGGGTATCCGCTAAAGAGGTTGATGTGCTGGGCATGACCGCCGCTCACGACATTTGTCGTGTCGAGGCTGGTGGGGACGTACATGTCGGGTGCAAAGGCATAGATAGTGTTGGGATTCTTGTTGGGCATCATGCGCGAAATTTTGTTGCTGCAGTCGGCATAGACTCCGCAGACGGTGGAGAGTGTCGTCAGGGAGACACTATATGCCTTGGCTGTAACGGTGCCGTCGTTCTTCCACGACAGGATTCCGGCTTGCATTTCCCATTTGTTGTCCCAGATGCCTCCGTTGGCCAGCGTCCCGTCTTGGTTGGCGTACATCGCTTTGAAGCGATAATAGTAGCCTTCGCTCAGGCCAGAGAAGTCGAACTCCACGCTTGCCGACTTGCCGGCAGCAATATCTATATTGTACGAGCGCGTGGAGCCGCTGTATGCGGTGTTGCTACCAATCTTCTGGCTCCATATCTGTAGCTTGATGCCTCCGTGGAATTCTTGCGAGCTGTTGTTCTTGACGGATGCCCTGCCGATGAGCCGCTTGCCGTAGGCAATGTTGTTCACGAGGTTGGTGATGGAATAGGATATGGAGAGGTTGGCTTTGACGGCATCCGCTTCCTCGATGATTTCCACCGTCCCTTCGCCGATAACATTGTTGCCCTTGTCGTCGGTGCTGAACCAGAGGTTGTAGGTTCCTGTCTCTTCGGGCTTGAAGAAGTACGACACGTCGAGTGTCTCGCCCTTGCGTATGGCAACCATCGACTTGCTTTCGGTATAGACCTTTTCCTGTGTCTTGCTGGCAAGGAGATAGATGGTCTTGTAGTATTCGTCGGCATTGTTGCGGAACGTGACCTTCACCTCCTGCTCTTTGCCTACGATGCGGGTGCCGGGGAAGACGATGGTGTCGATGCTGATGTCGTAAACTGCTTGCTTGATGGTCAGCACAGGAATGCTGTCGGGACCCACAACAGCCTCGATGTACTCGTCGCGCATGTCGTACTTCGGCCGCCACGTTTCGCTTCTTGTCAGCTTGCTGGCGGGCGAGAGCTTGTAGGTGCCTTCGGGCAGCTTCTTCTTCAGCTGGAATGTCTTGGCCAGGGAAGAGCCGTCTGCTATGCCCGTGATGTTCTGCTTGGTGCCAACGAGGGTGAGGCTGCCGTCTTCTTCGAGCTTGACGATGCCGGTGTGGTAGCTGCCCGTCGCACCCGTCTTGTTCTCGAAGGTCGCCTTGATGGCAGTGCCGTTGATAATCGTCACGTCCTTGATGTTGAGATAGGTGTCGGCCTTGACGTTGTCGGGCAGGCGGAGGTTGAAGAGCGCACCTTGGCTCATGCTGTAGCCGTCGCTGCTGCTGCTTGCCCCGATGCCGCTGTTGTCGCCCGGATTGAGGATGCTGACGAGGAACCATCCGTTGCTGCCGCCTCCCCAGCCCCAGTTGACGTGGAAGAGGTTGTCGCCGTCGAAACCGTCCAGCACGAAGGCATGTCCGCCGCCCGACGAGTGGCCGGAATAGAGGACTGGATAGCCAGCGTCCAGTTCGTCGTAGAGCATGTCGAACCACTCGTCGATATAGTAGTCGCCACGTCCGCCCCAATATGCGCAGTCGTCGTAGCCAAAGTAGTTGATGAAGACATCACGCGACCGTGAAGTGACAGCACCAGAGGATGCGCCCCAGCCCATCTTGACGGCCTGACCGCAATAGAGCATCAGATTGGCGACAGCCGAGTCTGCCGCATCATGCTCATGCTCACTGTTGCAGTTGTAGGTGTCGCGCATCAAATCCCAGTATATGGGCGTGTTGCGCGGCACAGCCTTTGCCGTCACGGTCTTCTCGGTACCGTCGTCCAACTTGTATTTGTTGGAATGGGCAGGGATGATTGCCTTCGTCTTTTCGGGGAACTTGTAGTGGTAAACCACTTGCGCCATAGCCGTAGCCACACAGCCTGCGGCGGGGTAGGCCTGCGTGCCGTCGCCCTTGTAGTATTTGGGACAGGTCAGGTTGTAGGGATGACCTTGGTTCCAGCGGCTCGTCAGCAGTTCCGGGATGCTGTGTTTCGTCCTGCTTATCCTGTTGCGCTTCTTGAGCACAGGGGAGTCGGGGCTGATGTTGTTATCGATAACAAACTTGATGTCGTCGGCACATCCTTGGAGCCATGCACGCATGTTCTCGGGGATGTTGTCGGGGTCGAACGAACCCTGTTCCACATAGCCAAGGATAGGCTCTATGCGGTCGTCGGCCGAGACGATGACATAGCCGCCATCGTTTCCTGCATTGAAGACATAGTAGAAAGCCCCCTCCTCCGACTCCTCCCCCGAGGAGGAGGAGAGTGACGCACTTGAAAGCCTCCCTCCCTGGGGGGAGGTTGGTTGGGGGGCTATAGTTTTGCCCTTTGCAAGCATATAGGTCTGTGCCGTGTAGAGCGCAGCCTGCTTCCCTATGGGCTCTGCTTTTAGTGTTAAAACATTAAAGAGTTGAAACACTAAAAGGCAGAGCGTCAGGAAGATTGACAAAGTGTTTTTCTTCATTTTGATGTTGGTCTTTGATTTTGAGGTTGTCTGATGTGCGGTTTATTCTCCCGCCATGATGTCGAGGATGCCCACGAAGTCGGCAATGTCGATTCTGCCGTCCCCGTTGATGTCGGCGTTCTTCTCGTAACCTTCAACAGACATGATGTCCAGGATGCATACGGCATCGGCAATGTCTATCCTGCTGTCGCCGTTGAGGTCGCCCATATTGTCATCGACGGGTGCCTTTGGTATTTCGGGCAGCACGATGCTGGCCAGACGCAACTCCTCGGGCAGGGTGGTGGAGAAGTAGGAGCCGAGAGCCGTCAGTGTTGTGTTCACTGTGACATACTCGAAGGCTGTCCCCTCTGCATTCAGGACGTAGCAGTCCTTGACTTTCGGCGCAAGAGTGTTGCCGTGGAACTTGTAGTCCGGGGATGTGACAACCATCTTGTCCGAGCCGGTCTTGAAGAAAGGCACGTCGAGCGAACGGAAGACGATGGAGCGTCCTGCCATTGTGGCGTCGGCGGCAATGATGTAGGGCGTTCCGCCGCGCAGCACTTCAGCCGGGGCGAAAATGACCTCGCCATTATTGCCTTGCGCAGCAAACTCGTAAATCCAGAAGTGCTTGAGGCTGTCGTCGAGGCTGACAGGGATGTCGTCCACGAAGATGGAATCCACCTCGAAGGGCATGGTGAAAGCGTGCCAGCCCGTGCCTTCCTCTGTCTCGGGGAAGGTGTAGGTGAAGGATGCGCTGTCGGCATCGAATGTGGCGGGAACGAAGAAGGGGTTCTCGTTATTCAGCCTGATGCGCTCTGCACGGCTACCAAGAACGACATTCGACGTGTCGAGTCTTTCCGGCATTTCCATTCCTGCGGCAAAGGCGTAGATGGTGTTGGTGTTCTTGTTGGGCGACATGCGGTTAATCTTCTTGCTGCAATCAGCCAGTACGCCGCAGATGTTGCTGGCAGTCGTCATGGTGGTGGCGTATGCCTTGCCGGTGAGTGTGCCGTCGGTCTTCCACAGAGCTACGCCAGCCTTCATTTCCCAGCCGCCGAGGTCCCATACGCCGCCGTTGGTAAGCGAGCCGCTCTGGTTGACGTAGGAGGCAGCGAGGTAGTACTTGTTGTTCTCGCTGAGGCCGTCGAACGAGAAATCCACCGTGGCAACCTTGCCTGCCAAGATGTCAACCTCGTATGTGTGGCTCGAACCGCTCCATGCGGAGCCTGAGCTGTTCGGCTGGTTCCATATCTGGAGGCGTATCTTTCCGTGGAAATCCACATTCTTGTTGTTCTTGATGGTAGCCTTGCCTACAAGTTGCTTGCCATAGACGGCTCCGCTGACGAGGTTTGTGATGGTATAGGAGCTGACGGAAAGGTTGGCTTTGTCGGCCTGACTTTCCGTGATAACCTCCATCGTGCCAGTACCGACCTGTCCGCTGCCGTCGCTGCCGGTGCAGAACCAGAGGTTGTAGGTGCCGGTCTCTTCGGGTGTGAAGAAGTAGGACACATCGACGGTTTCGCCTCTGCGTACAGCAACAATCGAACGGCTCTCGGTATAAATCTTCTGTTGTGTCTGGCTGGCAAAGAACCGGATTTCCTTGAAGTATTCGTTGCCGAGGTTACGGTATGTCACTTTCACCTCTTGCTCCTGACCCGCGATGCGTGTGCCGGGGAAGACGATGGTGTCGATGGCGACGCTGTTGCCATTGCTTATATCGACGGGTGTCAAGGTGAGATTGCCCTCTGCATCAACCACAGCTTCGATGTAGTGGTTGTACATGTTGTGTTTCGGACGCCATTCGGTGCTTCTTGTCGGCTTGCTGGCCGGGGAGAGCTTATAAGTGCCCTCGGGAAGCTTGCCTTTGATGCTGAAGGTCTTAGTCTGAGAGGTGTTGTTGGCCATACTTGTGATAGTCTGCTGTGAGCCAACGAGAGAGATATTGCCGTCGTCGTCCATTCTCACGATGCCAGTATGGAAGCTGCCTGCAGCGCCAGTCCTGTTCTCGAATGTGGCTTTGATAGAAATGCTGCTGGCGACAGAAACATCCTTGATGTATAGATAGGTGTCTGCCGTGTTGGTGTCGGGCAGGCGAAGGTTGAAGAGCGCATACTGGCCCATACTGTAGCCGTCGCTGCTGCTGCTGGCTCCGATGCCGCTGGTGTCGCCAGGATTGAGGATGCCTACGAGGAACCAGCCGTTGCTGCCGCCTCCCCAGCCCCAGTTGACGTGGAACAGGTTGTCGCCGTCGAAACCATCGAGCACGAAGGCATGGCCGCCGCCAGACGAGAAGCCTGCAAAGCAGACTGGGTAGCCCTCGGCAATGTCTTTGTAGATCATGTCGAACCAGTCGTCGATGCTGTAGTCGCTGCGGTAGGCTCTGTAGGCACTATTGTCGTAGCCAAAATACTTGATGAAGACCTCTGCATCGAAGTTGGCGCCGGAGGAAGGACCCCAGCCCATGTGTACAGCCTGGCCGCACAAGAGCATCAGGTTGGCGACAGCCGTGTCCTGTGCATTGGCATTGGCTTCGCCTTGCCATGAATATGTGTCGCGCATGTTGTCCCAATCGATGACGGTGTTGCGAGGGATGGCCTTGACCGAAACAGTCTTCTGTGTGCCGTTCTGCAAGGTGTAGGTGTTGCTGTGGGCAGGAATGATGGCCTTCGTCTTGTCGGGGTATTTGTAGAAGTACATCACCTGTGCCATAGCCGTTGCCGTACAGCCTGTAGCCGGATACTTGTGTTCGTTGTTGTCCTTGTCGGTGTAATAGTTCGGGCAGAGGATGTTGTAGGGATTTCCCTGATTCCAACGTGACGTCAGCAGCTCGCCCACGCTGTGCTTCGTGCCGCGCACCTTGTTGCGCTTCTTGAGGAGGGGAGAGTTTGGCTGTATGTCATTATCGACGATATACTTAATCTGGTCGGCATAGAGCTGGAGCCAGGAGCGCATGTTCTCGGGGATGTTGTCGGGGTCGAACGTGCCGTGGTCAACATAGCCGAGAATGGGTTCTGTACGGTCGTCGGCGGACACGATGACATAGCCGCCGTCGCCGCCAGCATTGAAGACATAGTAGTAGGGCTGGTCCTCTTCAGACGGGGAAGCTTTCCTCCGATTCTCCCCTCCTTGGGAGGGGATGGGGGAGGCCTCTACTGTTTTGCCCTTTGCAAGCATGTATGATTGTGCCGTGAAGAGCGCAGCCTGCTTGCCGACGGGTTCTGCTGTTGCCATCAGAGCAAAGCCGAGCGTCATGAAAGATATAGCAAGTCTTTTCATAGTTGATAGTCGTTAAATTGTTTCACCTTTTTACCTTTTTATCTTTATTCGTATCCGTTGGGGTTGTTCTTCTGGAAGTTCCATGAGTCGCGGCACATCTCTTCGATGCCGAACTTTGCCTCCCAGCCGAGTTCGCGCTTTGCCTTTGCCGGGTCGCAGTAGCATGTGGCAATGTCACCCGGACGGCGGGGCTTGATGGCGTAGGGAACCTTCAGACCGTTGGCCTTCTCGAATGCCTTTACGACATCCAGGACGGAATAGCCGTGACCTGTGCCGAGATTGTAGATGGCAAGGCCCTTGTTCTCCTGGATAGCCTTGAGTGCGCAGACGTGACCGTTGGCGAGGTCAACCACATGGATATAGTCGCGGACACCTGTGCCGTCGTGTGTGTCGTAGTCGTTGCCAAAGACGCCGAGCTCCTTGCGGATGCCGATGGCTGTCTGTGTAATGTAGGGCATCAGGTTGTTGGGGATGCCGTTGGGGTTTTCGCCGATGAGTCCCGACTCGTGGGCACCGATGGGGTTGAAGTAGCGCAGGAGCACGACATTCCATTCGGGGTCAGCCTTCTGCACATCCATCAGCACCTGCTCCAGCATTGACTTTGTCCATCCGTAGGGATTGGTGCACTGACCTTTCGGACATTCCTCGGTGATGGGTATGATGGCGGGGTCGCCATAGACGGTAGCACTGGAGGAGAAGATGATGTTCTTGCAACCATGCTGGCGCATTACGTCAACGAGCACGAACACACCGTTCATGTTTGTTTCGTAGTAAAGAAGCGGCTTCTCTACCGACTCGCCTACGGCTTTCAGTCCGGCAAAGTTGATGACAGCATCAATCTTATGCTCTGTGAAGACCTTGTCCATCGCAGCACGGTCGCGGATGTCGGCCTCGTAGAATGTCACCTTGTGGCCGATGATTTTCTCGACACGACGGATTGCCTCGGGCTGTGAATTGTAGAAATTATCTACCACTACTACGCTGTGACCAGCTTTGTCTAACTCGATAAGGGTGTGGCTGCCGATGTAGCCTGCGCCACCAGTTAACAGAATGTTCATCTTTGTAATTTACTATTTGACGATTTACTATTTACTATTTTAGCACTCCCCCAAAGGGGGAGCGGGGGGGGCTTATAACCCAAACAATGTCTTCAGACCGTTATCTACGCCGCTGAAACCCATGAAGGCCATTGCCAGCAGGCCAGCTGTGACGAGGGCGATGCTCATGCCTTGCATACCTTTGGGCACGTCCATCATGGCAAGCTGTTCGCGAATGCCAGCAAAGACGACGAGCGCAAGGGCAAAGCCGATGGCTGTGCTGATGGCGAAGACGACGCCGGTCAGAAGGTCGGGTTCAAGACCTTGCGTAGCGTATGTGCCGTTTGCTACGAGGATGGCCACACCAAGGATGCAGCAGTTGGTGGTGATGAGCGGCAGGAAAACGCCAAGTGCCTGATAGAGAGCAGGAGCACTCTTCTTTAGGATAATCTCCACCATCTGCACCAGAGCTGCGATGACGAGGATGAAGGCAATCGTCTGAAGGTATTCAAGGCCAAAGGCATTGAGCACATATATCTGAATGAGATAGGTGACGATGGTGGCAAGCGTAAGCACGAAGGCCACAGCCGCACCCATGCCGAGGGCAGAGTCCACCTTCTTGCTGACACCAAGGAAGGGACAAATGCCTAAGAACTGCGACAGGACGATGTTGTTAACAAAGATCGCTGTGATGAATATAAGTATGTAAGCCATAATCAAATGTTTTAATTAAGAGTTAAGAATTAAGAGTTAAAAGTTAATTCTTCATTCTTCTTTTTTAATTCTTAATTTTATTCATAATTGCAATGAGATAACCGAGAGCGATGAAGGCTCCGGGAGCCAGCACGAAGACGAGTGCGCCGTAGTCCTCGGAGTAAAGCGTCATGTTGAAGACCTTACCCGTGCCGAGCAGTTCGCGAACAGCTCCTAAAAGGGTGAGGGCGATGGTGAAGCCGATACCCATACCGATGCCGTCGAAGATGCTGCTCACTACGCCGTTCTTGGCGGCAAAAGCTTCTGCACGACCCAAAATGATGCAGTTCACCACGATGAGCGGGATGAAGAGGCCAAGGCTCTTGTCAACGTCGGGCGCGTATGCTTTGATGAGCATTTGCAGGATGGTCACTAAAGATGCAATCACGACGATGAACGAGGGAATACGCACTTTGTCGGGAATCAGGTTCTTGATGAGCGAAATAATGAGGTTGGAGAAGATGAGGACTGCCATCGTGGCGAGTCCCATCGACATGCCGTTTATAGCACTGCTGGTCGTTCCGAGCGTCGGACACATACCCAGCAGGAGCACAAACGTGGGGTTCTCCTTTATGATGCCGTTAAGCAGGACTTTCATATTGTTCATATCTGTTTCCTCCTATACATTATATATTATTATGGTCTGACTCGTCCGACTTGTCAGACTTGCACTTCTTGCTTGCACCGCTCTGTCCGTCAGAAGTGCTTCCAGAGAGTGTCTCGTAAGCGGCATTGATGCAGCGCAGGAAGGCACGGCTGGTGATGGTCGAAGCCGTGATGGCATCCACTTCGCCGCCGTCCTTGCTGACGGTCAGCTTGCCTGCCTGCTTGCCGATGATGTCGCCCTTCTGTCCCTGCTGGAACCAGTCCTGAGCCTTGGCGCCCAGTCCCGGGGTCTCGCTCGATTCAAGCACTTTGTAACCGAGTATTGTGCCGTTGGGGGCAAGTCCGACCATGACTGTGAGTGTGCCGCCGAAGCCTTTCGGGTCGGACACTTTGATGGCTGTGCCTTCCTGACCGTTCAGGACTTCCATCTCCGCATCTTTCTCTTGCTGGGCTTTGAGGGCCTCGATGGTGGGAGCGGTGATGCTGTTCACATAGCCGAGAGCAGCACCGGCAACGGCAGCAATGGCCGTCAGCACAATAGCCATATTGTACCAAGTAGATTCAAGCTTCTTCATTTCTTTTCCTCCTTTCTGATGACTTCGCCGAAGCGTGTCGGCTTACAATAAGTATTGATGAGAGGTGTGAATGCATTCATAATGAGGATGGCGAACGACATGCCTTCGGGATAGGCTCCCCAGTTACGGATGATGACGGTCAGCAGACCGATGCAGACACCGTAGATAAGCTGTCCCTTTGCCGTCATGGGCGAGGTGACATAGTCCGTTGCCATGAAGCAGGCACCGAGAATCAAGCCGCCACTCATCAGCACGACATGTGGCATTGCATAGACGGGGTTGACCGTGTGCATGATGCCCGAGAAGACGGCAACCGTGCCGAGAATGCTGACGGGAATGTGCCAGGTGATAATCTTCCTCCAAATCATGAAGGCGCAGCCCAGCAGAAGCAGCAAGGCGCTGACCTCGCCAAGGGAACCGCCTGTCTGACCGATGAGCATCTCTGTTGCGTCGGGCAGTTCCTCAAGTACGCGAGGGTCGCCGCTCGCAATGGCATTCTGCATAATAGCAAGTGGTGTGGCGGCAGTCTCGGCATCCGTGTAGGCAGTGAGCTGACCGGCTACGGGCCATGTGGTCATCTGCACAGGGAAACTGATGAGCAGGAATACGCGACCCACGAGTGCGGGGTTGAAGGGGTTCTGCCCCAGGCCGCCGAAGGTCATCTTGCCGATGCCGATGGCAACAAGGGCACCGACGATGATTATCCAGATGGGCAGGTTGCTTGGCAGGTTAAAGCCCAGCAGCAAGCCTGTGAGGATGGCACTGCCGTCGCAGATTGTACAAGCAGGACGCTTCAAAAGGAATTTTGTGATGGCCCACTCGAAGAAGAGGCAAGCGAGCACCGATGTGGCAAGCACGATGGCAGCACCCAGTCCGAAGAACCATAGGCTGGCAAGCAGTGCAGGTACCAGTGCGATGCAGACACCATACATGTTCTTCTGTACGGAGTCGCCTCCGTGAACATGCGGTGAAAGGGAAACTATAGGTTTCATCATGTCATTTACTATTTGACGATTTACGATTTACAATTTATTTACGATTTTACTATTTAATACTCCTCCCCCTTGTGGGGAGGTTGGGAGGGGGCTACTTTCTGCTCTTGATGATTCCCATCACGGTTGATTTGCCCAGACGGATGTAGTCGAGCAAAGGACGGTGGCTGGGACATGTGAATTGGCACGAACCGCACTCAATGCAGCTGGTGATTCCCTCGTGCTCAGCGGCATCCCAGTCGCGCAGTTCGCTAACCTTGGCCAGCAGATAGGGTTCCAATCCCATGGGGCAGGCGTTTACACACTTGGCGCAGCGGATGCATGGGGCAGCCTCTGCACGCTTTGCCTCGTCCTGACGCATGATGAGCAGACCGCTGGAGCCTTTCGTCATGGGAACATCCAGACTCAGCAGCGCCTTTCCCATCATGGGGCCGCCACCGATAATCTTGCCCGTGTCTTCGGGCAGACCGCCGCATTCATCAATGAGCTGCTGGAGGGGCGTGCCTAGTCGTGCCAACAGGTTGCTGGGCTGTTTCACGCTCTTGCCAGTGACGGTGATGATGCGGTCGATGAGGGGCTTGTTCTTCATCACAGCCTGATAGATGGCAAAGGCTGTGCCGACGTTCTGCACCACAGCACCCACGTTGATGGGGATGGCAGGAGGTGCAGGCACTTGGCGGCCGATGACGGCATCGATGAGCTGCTTTTCGCCGCCTTGCGGGTACTTGACCTTGAGGGGTACAATCTCAACGCCCTTATAGCCCTTTGCCTTCTCCGTCATCAACTTGATGGCATCGGGCTTGTTGTTCTCTATGCCGATGTAGCCCTTCTTCACGTCAACGGCCTTCATAATGAGCTGCAAGCCGACGATAATCTCTTCGGGATGCTCCAGCATGAGCCTATGGTCAGCGGTGAGGTAAGGCTCGCACTCCACAGCGTTGATGATGACGCACTCGGCTTTGCAGCCGGGAGGAGGCGATAGCTTGACGTGGCAGGGGAATGTGGCACCGCCCATGCCGACGATACCGGCATTCTTCACTTTCTCTATGATAGTCTTGCTGTCGAGTTCGGGACGGTCGCTGAGCTTAACAAGGGTAGAGGAGCGGTCGATGCTCTCTTCCCATTCGTCGCCATCGACATCCACATAGACTGCCATGCGTCGCAATCCGCTGGCATCCAAGGCAACGTCCACCTTGTTTACTTTACCGCTCACACTGGAATATATGGGAGCACTCACGAAACCACCAGCTTCGCCCAGCAATGTGCCGACCTTCACCATGTCGCCTTTCTTCACTACGGCATTGGCTGGGGCACCGATGTGCTGGAACATGCTGAATATAGCCTGTTTGGGCAGCTGTGCCTCGCGAATAGGCTGGTCTGCAGACAGCTTGTTCTCTGCGGGATGAACGCCGCCTATCTTAAATGTCTTCATATCTCTTATTCAGCTTTTGAGGGTTCAACATTCTGTGTCGGAGTATTCTGAATACTCGGAGTCTTCTGAGCTGCGGGCTCTTCTGTCTTGGGTTTGCGCGGAGGCATGTTGATGGCGTGGATGGCACCCTTCGGACAAGCTTCTTCACACTTGCGGCAGAGTTTGCACTTCTCGGCATCGATGTATGCCAGGTTCTTGGTAACGGTGATGGCCTCGAACTTCTCACAGACCTTCTGGCACTTGCCACAACCGATACACGAGGCTTTGCACCACTTGTTGGCGATGGCACCCTTGTCCTTGTTGTTGCAGAGCACCACCATGCGGCGGTTCTTCGGCCCCTTCAGGCGCACTTCGATAATCTGGCGCGGACAGGCTTTGGCACAGGCACCGCAGGCCGTGCACTTGTCTTCGTCCACTTCGGGAAGCAGGGTGACAGGGTTGATGTGGATGGCACCGAATTTACAGCTTGCCACACAGTCGCCACAGCCGTAGCAACCGTATGAGCAACCTGTCTCGCCCATGCCAATCATCTGCTGCACCTTGCAAGACTGTACGCCGTCGAACTTCACCAGGCGTGGACGGTTTTCGCATGAGCCATTGCAGCGCACGACAGCCACTTTGGGTGCCGTTGCTTCAACAGTCATGCCGAGGATGCCTGCCACTTGTTCCATGACAGGCTGGCCGCCTACAGGACAAAGCTTGCCCTCCAGACTTCCTTCGTTTGCTGCCTTCACACATGCAGCGGCAAAACCCGAACATCCGGGGTAGCCGCAACCACCGCAATTCGCCTGAGGCAACACTGCACCCACTTGGGCGATGCGAGGGTCTTCATGCACAGCAAACTTGTGTGAGACAACAAACAGAATCACCGCAGAGGCAAGTCCGATGAGGCCCAACACACATACTGCAATCAAAATTACATTCATAGGTATTATTGTTTTTGTGTTTAGTTAGTTTCTATTTCAAACTCAAACTCTTTGCCCAACCTGTCACGCATCATGTAGAGCACACCATAGTAGAGAGCCAAAACCAGCAGGGCAGCCAGAGCGCCTGTGCCTTCTCCATAAAGATGAGAGCAGGCGAAGAGCGCTGCAACCATGAGGATGAGCGGAACGATGTATGCCAAAACGCTTGCGCGAAGTCCCTGACGGACGGAACCGGTCAGCGTGACGCTGTCGCCGACTTGCAGAGTAGGGTAGTGCCCCCTGACTTCAATCAGCTTCTCCTTGCTCTCGCTGCTGCGGCACAGCTGGCGTGCACTGCAACTGCTGCAAGCGGATGCCTGCAGTATGCGCACTCGGCAGCTTCCTGTCCCAATGCTTTCAACGATGCCTTCGTGACTTATGGTTTCTATATGCTTCATTTTATGACATAGATGCGCAAAGATACGTTTTTTTGTGCATAATACATAATTATATTAGAAGGGATTTTATGTATTTGCACAAAAAAGTCTTCCAAAGTATTTGTTTTTGCATGATAAGTGTTATCTTTGTACAGCAATTGACACAAAAACCGCAAATAATATGAACAAACCTTACTGCACAAAGACATGTTGTAAAATAAACCTTGGGCTGAACATTACGGAACGCCGTCCTGATGGCTACCACAACCTTCAGACAATCTTCTATCCTGTGCCGCTCTACGACGAATTGACGATAAGGGAAGGTGAGGACGAGGATGTCTTGACACTGGGTGGAAACCCGTTGGAGGGCGACGTGCAGGACAATCTTGTTTTGCGTGCCGTGCGGCTCTTGCGGCAGGAGGGCTTCGCTGTGCCTCCGCTCTCTATCGATTTGCTTAAGGTCATCCCCAGTGGAGCAGGGCTTGGAGGCGGCAGCAGTGATGCAGCGTGCATGGTCAGGTCCCTGTCGGAAATCTATGGCCTTTCCCTCTCTGAGGAACGGATGGAGATGCTTGTGGCAAGGTTAGGGGCAGACTGTCCTTTCTTCGTCAATCCGCGTCCTCTTTATGCTGAAGGAACAGGTGATGTGTTTACGCCTATCTCGCTGAGTTTGAGCGGATGGTATTTGATGCTTGTGAAGCCGGAAGTGTATGTCTCTACTCGCGAGGCATACGCAGGAGTACACCCTCATCAGCCTGTCTGCTCTCTGCTTGAGACGGCAAAGCTGCCCGTCGGACAATGGCAGGGCAGAATGGAGAACGATTTCGAGGAGAGCATCTTCTCCAACCATCCGCTTCTTTCCGACATCAAGCAGGCGTTGTATCGCCAAGGCGCAGCGTATGCGTCAATGAGTGGCAGCGGTAGCACTATCTATGGCCTGTTCCGTTCGCGTCCTACCTGCGAGGAGATTTTCGCAGAGCATTTCTGCAGGGTCTTTTCGCTATGATTTCGTTATGACGTTATAACGTGATGTCGTGATAACGAAACAGAAACTATAAATCAATCAGGAGTGCATCCTCGTTTTCGTTGCGAAGGCTTCGCAGGGCATTCCATTCGGGTGTCCCTGTTTGCCAGACGAGGGAGGGGTTTTCTATGCCGTGGGAGTCGATGCGGCGGGTGACCATCCCGACCGTGATGCGGTGGATGTCGATTGCCGGCAGATAGTATGGCTCGTCGCCCGGTTCATTGTGCGCCTCGACAAGCAGTCCGACGCGCGTCAGCTCGTCGAGCAGAATGCCTACGAGACTGTCGGGCAGGTGCGTGTTGACGGCAAGTCGATGTGCCGTGAAAGGCTTCAAGCCAGAGGCGAAGTGCTTGCAGATGCGGTTCATAAGCAGCAGAATGAGTGTGTCGCGGTAGCGGCGGCTCAGTTCGTCGCTGATACGCTCGAAGGCGTAGGTCTGCAGGCGTTGGTTGGCATAGCAGAGCTGTGCACCGAACAAGCAGATGTACCACGAAATCTGCATCCACAGCATGAAGAGCGGAATGGCTGCAAACGACCCGTAGATGGCATTGTATGCACTCAGCTTAATCTGGTAGTGGACATACAGCCACTCCACAGCCATGAAAACTATTCCCGTCAGGATGCTTGGCAGGATGGTATGTCGCCATTTGACTTGCGTGTTGGGCATCAACTTGAAGAGCAGCATGAAGATGAGCACAGCAAAAAAGATGGGCGAGACATGCAGGACAAACGACATCGTCTTGCTCAGGAGCTGTGTGTCGGGCAGCAGCGTGGAGAATGTCTGCAGGAAGATGTTCAGACCGCTGGTGATGACCACGACAAAGGGCAGAAGTATGAAGATGCCGATATAATCGATAATCTGACGGTAGATGGTGCGCGAACGCTTCACATACCAGATGGTGTTGAAAGCTTGTTCGATGTTGGCGGTCAGAGAGAGCAGGGTGTAGAGCAGGAAAATCAGGCCGATGCCGATGAAGACACCGCCCTTGGTGTGCTGTAGGTAGGACTCCACGAAGTAGAGAATCGTGTCGGCAATGTCCTGGTTGCTTTCGAATGAGCTTCTTAGCTTCGTCTCTATGATGGCATCGAAGCCGAAGCCCCGGGCTATGGCGAAGATGATAGCAAGCACAGGAACGGCAGCCAGCATACTGCTGTAGGTGAGGGAGGAAGCGTAGTTCATGATGTGGTTCTTGGTGATGCATTCCCAAGTGATGACGAACCGCTTCAGCACCATCAGCCCTATCCGTTCCATCCGGCTGAGCCGCTTCTCGTTGACGCTCCAGATATGTTCCAGACTAACCATAGTTATGTAGTTCATAATTCATAGTTCATAATTCATAGTTGATAGTTGTTGGCCCGTTCCGTTCAAAGGCAGAGCCTTAACTGTGAACTATGAACTATGAACTAAAATAAGCCAGTGAACCTGTAAGCCGGGTTCTGTATTTCCCCGAGGGGAAATGCTTGCCATTTATCTACGGGCAGCGTCGCCGCTGTCCTCTATCGTTCTACCCTCCGGCTCGGACGGGCCGCCCTCTCTCTCTGCCTTCTCGCGTCGGACTAAAGTTTCGCCGGTTTACATGAACTTTCAACTCTCGGAGTGCACAGCACCGACATCGCTGCCGGTCTGGTGGGCTCTTACCCCACCTTCTCACCCTTACCCATCTTAACGCTTCAACATTATCACATTATGACGGGCGGTCGTTCTCTTCTGCACTGACTGACCCTTGCGGACCTCTTCCTGTTAGGAAGCGGGATGCCCTGCGTTGCCCGGACTTTCCTCTCCTCTGTCACGACCTGTTGCAGCCGGGCAGAGCAGCGACAAGCCGGTTCACTGTCTGTTTCTGGCGACAAAGGTACGAAGAAAAATGTAAAGCGAAAAGTGAAAGGTGAAAAAATATATCTATTTGAGTCTAATTCCCTTGCGCAGCGTGCCTAATTCTTCTACGCAGCGTGCCTAATTCCCTTGCACAGCGTGCCTAATTCCAGTACGAAGCCTGCGTATATGTGCAGTGTCCTGTGCTGTGCAAAGGAATGTGAAAAACGTTTCGGGGCGGTTTAAGAACCGTTAATTAAAAGGTGAAAAGGTGAAAAGGTTAAAAGGAAAAAGCGGGGGAATGAAGAAAATATCATATCTTTGCAGCGAGAACAAACGAGAAACGGAGGAATCCGCGAATCGCAAACAGTAAATGATAAATGAATAAATAATAAAAATAAAAGAAGTTATGAAACAGACAACTAAGAATTGGATTGGTGCAGCCCTCCTTGTGTTGGGCAGCAGTGCAGTTACTGGTGCTGTGGTTAGAGGAACGGCATCAAAGAGTCAGCCTTTCGCAAACGAACCCGTGGCAGCCATGCCTGCTCCAGCATCAGCTCCTGGCGGACTGGTGGATTTGACCGGGGCGGCAGAGAGTGCAGTGGAATCTGTGGTATATATTAAGGTAACGCAGACGGGCAAGACACAGCGTGTGCAGGTGCAGGATCCGTTCAGCGACTTCTTCGGCGACTTCTTCGGCTTCGGAGGCCGTCAGCCCCAGCAGCGCGAGTACAAGCAGCCAGACCGCCATGCCGCAGGCAGCGGTGTGATTATCAGTACCGACGGCTACATCGTGACGAACAACCATGTGGTGGGCGAGGCCGACGAGATTGAGGTGAAGCTGAACGACAACCGCGAGTTCAAGGGCCGCATCATCGGTTGCGACGCTACGACAGACCTTGCGCTCATCAAGATTGACGCGAAGAATCTGCCTGCCATCAAGATAGGCAACAGCGACGACCTGAAGCTCGGCCAGTGGGTGCTGGCAGTGGGCAACCCCTTCAACCTGACAAGCACCGTCACAGCCGGCATCGTCAGTGCCAAAGCGCGTTCGCTTGGTGCCAACAGCATAGAAAGCTTCATCCAGACGGATGCTGCCATCAACAGCGGCAACAGCGGCGGCGCCCTTGTCAACGAGCGCGGCGAGCTGGTGGGCATCAATGCGATGCTCTACAGTCAGACAGGCAGCTACAGTGGCTACGGCTTTGCTATCCCTACAAGCATCATGAACAAGGTGGTGGCCGACCTGAAGGTCTATGGCACCGTGCAGAGAGCTGTGTTGGGTGTACAGGGCATTGATGTCTCGAACTGGATTGACAGCGAGAGGGCGAAGGGCAACGAACCCGATGTGGATGTCGTGGAAGGTGTCTATATCGACAAGGTGGTTGAAGCCAGTGCCGCAGAAGAGGCCGGCCTCCAGAAGGGCGACGTGATTACAGACTTCGATGGCAAGCATGTGAAGAAGATGTCCGAGCTGCAGGAAGCCATTACCCAGCACCGTCCGGGCGACAAGGTGAATGTCACCTACAAGCGCGGCAAGAAAGAGCACAAGATAAGTGTCACGCTGCGCAACACGCAAGGCACAACGAAGGTGATGGAGGAAGTGGATCTCGACCAGATGGGTGTCAACCTGAAGCCTGTCAGCGAGGAAGAGATGAAGGCTCTGGGCATCAACTACGGCTTGACCATCAATGCAATACGTAACGGCAAGATGAAGACTGCCGGTGCAAGCAAAGGCACTATCATCCTGCAGGTCAACGACCAGAAGATGCAGACTGTGGAGGACTGGGAAGAAGCCGTGAAGAGCGCCAACCAAAGCACCGACCGCACACTTTGGATAAAGGCCATCACACCGAGCGGACGCAAGGTAAGCTTCGTCATCGACCTCAATGAATAATTACCCCTAATACCTAATAACATGAAACGTAGCGAAATCAATCAAATTCTCCGCGAGGCCAAGTCATTCTTGGCCTCACGGCAGTTTGTGTTGCCCGAATGGGCAGAATGGAGCCTTGCCGACTGGAAGGCTAATCGCGAGAAAGTGGATTACATCGTGGAGCGTATGCTCGGCTGGGACATTACGGACTTCGGCTCGGGCGACTTCAAGCGTTGCGGCCTCTTCCTCTTCACCATCCGCAACGGCAAGTATGGTGTCGATAAGAAGCCATACGCCGAGAAAATTATGATTGTGGAGGAGAACCAGGAGACACCGATGCACTTCCACTGGTCGAAGATGGAGGACATCATCAATCGTGGCGGTGGCAATCTGGTCATCGAACTCTACAATGCCGACAAGAATGAGCAGTTTGCCGACACTCCCGTGCACTACCGCATCGACGGCATAGAGCATGTGATGGAGCCGGGCGGAAAAGTCATCCTGCATCCGGGGCAGAGCATCTGCATGGAGCAGTATCTCTATCACCGCTTCTACGGCGAGCCTGGCAAAGGCAAGGTGATGGTGGGCGAAGTGAGCCAGTGCAACGACGACACCACAGACAACCGCTTCTTTGAGCCGGTAGGCCGCTTCCCCGAAATAGAGGAAGACGAAGCGCCACTGCACCTCCTTTGCTCCGACTATGGGAAGTTCCTTAATTAGAGGTTAGCAATGAATAAAGTTCGTATCTCAGGCGTCGGGTGCTGCCTGCTCGACCGCATCTACGACAATGTTAACTTCCAGTCGGACGTTTTCCGCAAGTACTTGAGCAAAAAGGCTGGCGATGGCGGGTTGGAGCCAGGCAAGCTCACCTTCGAGGAGGAGCTGGAGCGATTTGCAGGAGAACGCTTTGCAACGGAAATCCTTCCTTCGCTTACCGAAGGACAACAGCCGGTCAACGAGAACATCGGCGGTCCCTGCATTGTCGCGCTCATCAATGCTTCCCAGCTTGCCTGCGAGGAGAGCGAAGTAAGCTTCTATGGCTGCTGTGGCGACGATGACGTGGCAGACAATATCATGCAGAAGCTTCATCAGACAAAGCTCGACCTCAGCCATTATCGCATACAAAAGGACAGCGAGACGGCTTCTACAAGCGTGCTTTCCGACCCGAACTATGACAATGGGCACGGCGAACGCACCTTCGTGAACACCATCGGGGCATCGTGGCACTATCTGCCCGAAGAGGTCGATGAAAGCTTCTACGAGAGCGATATCTGCGTCTTTGGCTCAACTGCTCTCGTGCCTCGCATTCATGGTGGACTTTGTGCGATGCTCAAGAAGGCCAAGGCAAAAGGTCGTGTCACCGTTGTTAACACCGTATATGACTTCCTCAGCGAGAAGGAACATCCGGGCGAACGGTGGCCGATGGGCGACAGCGACGAGAGTTATCAATATATTGACCTGCTTCTTGTTGACCATGAAGAAGCACTACGTCTCAGTGGGTGCAGTGATATTCCCTCTGCCATTGCTTTCTTCCGCGAGAAAGGGACAGGAGCAGTGCTCGTCACCAATGGTGCCAAGGATGTCAGCCTATGGGCGGACAGTCCGCTCTTTGGCAAGGTTGAGGAGCAGACAATGCCCGTCTCGAAAGCCGTCAGCGAAGCCCTAAAGCAGGGCAAGAAGGGTGACAGCACAGGTTGCGGCGACAACTTTGCAGGCGGTGTCATAGGTTCCTTGGCACGCCAAATAGCAGCCTCCCCCATCCCCTCCAAAGGAGGGGTGAAACAATGCCACAACACATCTCCCTCTCTTTTGGAGAGGGCAGGGGAGAGGCTTTTTGATCTTCGTGAGGCTTGTCGCTGGGGCATTGTCTCGGGCGGTTTCGCCTGCTTCTACTATGGCGGCACCTACTTTGAACAAAAGGAGGGCGAAAAGCTATCACACCTTCAGGAACTTTACGACCTGTATCTCAAGCAGTAGGATTGGACTTCTTGGCTAATAAATTCTCCGTGAGGCGTTCGATGTCCTCACGGAGTTTTTTGTATGGTGCACTGTTCTTGAAGGCCGTGCTCTTGCGAAGCATAAGGTCGATGGACGATTGGCTGTGGCGGTAGCTGGACAGCTCGTTCTGCTTCTGCTGGCTGTGCAGGGCAAGCTGTGATATTTCCTTCTCCCTTTCCTTGCGCAGGATGTTGCAGACAGGCGTGAGCAAAGGCAACACCACGCCATCCATGAGGGCGTGCCCCTGTATGTATAAATAGGTGTCGGCAGGACGTATACCAAGCACTTCCTGCATGTCTTTCCGCAGCTTCAGGTAAGAATCCTTTGCCTTTGGAAACCTTCGTTGCAGCCAGGCAACCTTTTTGTTCACAAGATCCCTGAGATGTTCGAGGGCGTTTTCTGGATGCCAGGGGTTGATGTCGTGGAAGGTGACGGTCTGTGCAAAGTCCGTGATGGTGTAAGTGTTCGCGTGACCATAGCGGTGCAGCCAGATGCTCCAGACGAAAAGGGGCCATACGGTGAGGCTGTACTGCTCTATGAAGGCTTCAAGGGAGATGATGTCGCGGTCGTTGAGCGTGCTCATCACGCAGGCTGTGTGCAGTGCCGGGGCGTAGCACTGGTAGTTTTCGATGGCGTATGCGTAGGTGTGCAGGATGTAGGGGGAGGAGAGCAGGGTGCGGCTCACCTCTGTCGCCCCTTGCATGAGGTAGTCGTAGTCGGCATCCACGCAGGCTATCATGTAGTCGCCCAAAGAAGGGCCGAGGCGGTTCATCAGGGCTGCCTTCTTCCCCTTGCTGAGGGTGCGGCGCGATGGCAGCATCACCTCAAACTTGAGCTGTTTGGTCTCGAAGTCCTGCAGGACGGAACGCCAAAAGAACACATCGTCGTAGCTCTCCACGTATGCCACAACCTTTCTGGGCGTGTCCTTCGGGCGAAGTCGGGAAGCAAGCTCGATGTAGTTGGAATTAAGGTGTTCCTGCAGTCGCTTCATACCTCAATGTCCTCCACGTCTGTCACGCAGTCGCTCCATCCGTTCATAATGACGGCGGGGCTGTGCGTCGTGAGGATGATTTGTGCATTTGGGTTTAGGTCTATCAAGAGTTCGAGCAGTCGTTGCTGCCATTCGACGTGCAGGCTGACCTCTGGCTCGTCCATGAAGAGTACGAAGGGTTTGCGGTTTTGCACAAGTACGGTGAGCAGGATGATGAGCATTTGCTTCTCGCCGCTTGAAAGCTTATAGGGGGAAATGGTCTCGCCGTAGCTGTCGAAGTGTATCTCGTTCAGGTCGCGCTTGATGGTTTTGCCTGTCTCTCGGAAGAGGTCATCGACGATGTCCTGGAAATGCGCCTTTTCGCTTGCCAGCTCACGCACTTTCTCTGAGGCTTCCGGGTCTTGGCTGGTGAAGAGCTCCACCATGCGGTTCGAGAGGTTGACCTGGTAGTCGAGCCATTTGCGCTGCAGCTGATAGATGTGCAGGTCGAGTTCTGTCTGGAGCTGAACGTCTGTGACCTTGTTCATCAGCTCGCTGGAGAGAATGGGGCGGTCGAAGGAACGGATGACATCGAAGTCAATGGATGTGGCTTCGGAGGGCGAGAAGGTGAGATGCACGCCGTCGTTCTTGCGCTCTTCTGTGTTGATGTCAAGCAGGTGTATGATGACACGGTTCAGAATTGTGCTCTTGCCCACGCCGTTGATGCCGCTCAGGATGTTGACACCAGGCTGCAAGTCCCAGCGGATGTGCTTGTGCCCATTCCAAAGAGCGTCTATCTCAATGCGCTCGATGTGATGTCCGTTCATGGCTTTAGAAGATTGTCGTTGAGTTCCAGGGATAGGTCTGCGCACCGACGGCAAAGGCACCGAGGGCACGCTCCAGCTTGTCTTGGGTGAGAGGGATGTGGCACATGCGGGCACTGTCGCGTCCGATGTACTTGCGAATCTTGTTGGGCAGGCGGCTCCAATTGTCCTGCACCGCGTTGTCGTTGAGCTGTTCCTTGCCGACGTATGCAATGATGACAGGAAGATGGAAACGATTGACGGCCTTGCTTATCTGCCAGTTCAGGATGGGACTCTCCACGTTGGTGATGTTTGACACAAGCACCAGCAGGTTGTCTGCTTTTGCCATGACTTCGAGCAGGTGGTTCTTGACTGTGCTATCCACTTGGTCGTCGTGTTCGCTGGAGAAGTTGATTTCGTCCATGTTCAGGAAGCAGAAGCGCTTGGGGTACATCCGCTGCCAGGCATGTAGCTGCTGGAAAGTTCTGAGGTTGCTGTTCACATGGTCGAGCACGCCGTCGGCATCGTATGCAACGTAGGTTTTGTGAGTGTTCATCTTACTTTTACCATTTAATCATTTACCGTTTGCCATTTACCATTTAGCATGGCACGCTTATCATTTGCTTGCAAATTTACGAAATAATCTTTAATCTTGAATCCTTAATCCAGAATTATTTTATACTTTTGTAGAACAAATGGTAATATGTAAACTGTAAATGATTAAATGATATGATAACTCGCAGAACATTTCTTCGTGGCAGTCTTGCCGGAACTGCACTCTTGGTGGCTCCCATAGAAAGCCTTTCTAAATCCCCCTCAAAGGGAGAAAAGGACAAGCCGATGACAGAAGGGAAAGCCAACTCAACCATAAAAGCCTCTCCTTCAAAGGGAGAATCAGAGGCGTCTTCCTTCCACCTCGGCATGGCGGGTTACACTTTCCACAAATTCGACCTCGACACCACGCTCTCCTTTATGAAAAGGATTGACGTGCATTATCTCTGCATCAAGGATTTTCATCTGCCTCTTGATGCTGATGCGGGGCAGGTGGCAGACTTCAAGTCGAAGCTTGCTGCTGCAAATGTGATAGGCTATGCTGTTGGTCCCATCTATATGAAGGACGAGGCGGCTGTTGATAAGGCTTTTGCCTACGCGCAGCGGGTTGGAGTTGACCTTGTTGTGGGTGTTCCTGGTGCTTGGGGCGACACGGCTCCACGCTATGATGTGCTCGACCGTGTGGAGCAAAAGGTTCGTGAGACAGGCATCCGCTATGCCATCCATTTGCATGGTCCCGACATGGCGCTCTATCCCGATGCGACGTCTATCTGGAACGATGTCAAGAATCGCGACCCGCGTATGGGTTTATGTCTTGACATCGGGCATAACCTGCGCTATGGCAGTGACTCGATTCGCGACTTGAAGCGTTACGCCAAGCGCGTCTTCGACATCCATCTGAAGGATGTCACCGCTCCCACGAAGGCAGGACATGCCATTGAACTTGGTCGCGGCATCATCGACTTCCCGCTCTTTGTCAAAACGCTTCGCAAGGTGGGCTACAAGGGGTCTGTAAGTCTGGAGTATGAAAAGGATATGAGCGACCCCTTCATTGGTATTGCCGAAAGCGTCGGCTATTTCAAGGCTGTGCAGCAGACAACCCTTTGAGGGAAGAAGTGGCTGGCTAATAAAAAACGGATTTCACGGTTTAGGCGGATTTTAGCCGAACTGATAATCAGGGGCTAAACCATCCGTCTAAACCGTGAAATCCGTTTTTGGTTAGTTCTGGAAAACTACAGTGAGCTGATGCGAATCAATCGAAGATAGATTCGCCAAAGTCGTTGTGGCTTTTGACATCGGCTTCGTCGGGGGCTGGCCCATTGTTTAATCCGATGTTAGCATCGCCTTCTATATTTCTGATGCTGGCTGCCAGCATCGTCTCTGCCTGTGCAAACTCCACTTGTGTCTGTGGGGTGATATATGTCTTTTTCATCATGCTATTGATTTGTTATTTCATTATTTTCTTTCCATTCACAATGTTGATGCCCTTTTGCATCTTCTGCAGGCGCTGACCAGCGAGATTGTAGATGGCACTTTCCACTTTCTGCTTTCCACTTTCAACTTCAGAAATGCCATCCTCGACGTCGCCGATGAAGAGCTTGACATTGTCAACTTCCACCTTGGCTTTCAGGAAAGCACGGAAGGACTTGATGCTGGTTGCGCCAGTGCTCTTGTAGATGGCTCCCTTTGAGATGAAGTAGTCGCCTTCAGGAACAGTCGCGGGTGCGTAGAGACCTACATAGTCGATGTTTCTTCCTTCGGCCTTTGGCTCCTCTTCATACGTGATGATTACATTGCTGATGAGGTTCTCTGTGCTGGCAGCTGTGGCCTCAACGAGTACGGGCTGGTTGGCAGCAATGGTGCCATCGGTCACGGTTTTGAACTTCACAGTAACGTTGTTGGCATCGTCGCTATCCTCGCTATAAGCATAGACCTTAGTGTCTTCGCCGAAGAGCGTTTGCACCTGTGCGGCATTGAGGTCGAAGGGCAGCACGACGCTGTTGAAGCCCTTGTTAATCTTGCGGTGGAGTGTCACATTGACAATCTTGCCATCGTTAGCAGAGATTGTGGATGCCATGTTTTCTGTCTCGTCCAAAGTGATGATTGGCTGAATAGTAACAGTGAAGTTGGCCAGAGACAACCACTTGCTGGCATCTGTTGTGGTGACGGTGATGGCTGTAGAGGCTGCCGACAAGCCCGAAACCTCAAGCGGTGTGTAAGTGCTGCCGAGGTTAGCAGGGATGACGGACGTGCCGTCTTCTGCGGTAAGCGTGTATGTGGAAGCCTGATAAACGCCCGTCTGTACAGAATAGCCCGTGATGATGTATCCATCGGGAGCTGTCAGTGTCAGTGTGGAGTTTGTATTAGCAGCGGCGGGGTGGTAAGCCATATTGTAGCGGTTGTTGAAAGAAGAGAATTTGTCATGTGAGCCGTCACTCAATGTCATTGTCAGACCTGCAACTCCGCTGGCAGCATTGGAAGTCCAAGTGAGACCGCTCCATGAACCGAATGTAGCTTCACCGGATGTTCCATAGACAATCATCACCTCTTTCTCCAGTGCAGACTTATCCAGGTCGGGGATGTACTGCAGCAGTTGTTCGCGGGTAATCTCAATGAAATTCAGAGGATAGTGGTTGTAGTCTGTATAGCCACCGGCACTGTTCAGCGACTGGTCCTCGAAGAAGAGGTAGAGGCTGCCGGGGTTCTCATCGGTGCCACTCTTGTCCATCGTGACGTAGCGCGTGCCCTTTGTCTGTACGTTGAGGAACTCCGTCCAGTTGTTACCTTGGTCAGTACTGTAATAGAGCTTGAAGTTCGTATGGTTTCCAGTTGTGATGGAGTGGAAGATGTAGTCCTTCTTGCCTGTTACCGTCTCGCGCTGATAATAGAGGATGTCCTGATTGTTCTGGCTGCTCTGCGTGAGCTGGCTGTTGTCCCATTGTGTGCCGAAGTTGAAGTTGAGCGTCTTGCCATCATCGTTGCAGGTGTAGGTGGCCGTATTGAAGCGGCGTTGACCTCCCTTGCGGATGGAGCCGAAGAGCGAGCCATCGTTCATCTGGATAATCTTGGCTTCGTCGCCTCCTTGAACCATGGGGATATTGCTGAAGTACCATGACTCACCGCCGTCTCTTGAATAGAAGATGTAGTCTTGTGAATCTCCTGTGTGCTCGGTGGCGCTTGTCATTGTCTGTGCAGGGATGAGGTACATTAGGATGTCGTCGTCGGGGATGTAGAGGCCACGGCCGGAGGTCACGAAGTAGTCGTAAAGGCCAAAGCCAGCTGCACCTGCGGTGGCGACGTTCTTGATAGCACCGCTCCAGTAGAGGTCAACTGGCGGATTACCTACGCCGCTGCTCCAGGTCACGCCGTTGTCAGTGCTGACAGACATGCACATGCCTTTCTGACCGTAGAAGTAGCCTTCGTTGCCAGCGGCAAAGAGGCAATAGAGCTTGCCGTCCTTACCCTTGACGAGGCTGGGGTCACCGTAGCCGCAACGCTTATCATCGCCGCCGTTTGCGGTGGAGCCTTCGCCCTTGGCGATGGTCACGGGTTCGCTCCATGTGCGTCCACCGTCGGTACTGCGGCGCACCACGATGTCGATGACGTGGCCGCCATTGCCGATGTCGGTGTAACTTTGATAGCGCTTGTCGGCTGCCACAACGATACTTCCGTCGTCAGCCACAACCATTGCGGGAATACGATAGACGCGGCTGCCATTGTCGCGAGGCAGAAAGGGATAGGAGTGTACGTTGAAGACCATAGCGCCTCGGTCTGCGGGGTCGCCTACTGCAGTCAGGTCGAGCGTGGTTTCCTTATTGTTGCAAGTATAGGTGATGCTTGTTACGGCAGCATCGAGGACTGCACCCAGCGCTGCATCGTCCTTCACCGTTGCACCTACCCAATAGTAGTGGTTACCTGCGGCGAGACTTGCAATGGAGAATGAGGCGGTAGCGCCAGAAACATTCGCTTCGGCAACGGAAGTCTTGGTGGGAGCACCGTCATTGCCAGCAGAGAGAATTTCGGGTGAGTTGCTTGAAGCCTCATAGAGTGTCAGCTTCGAGATGTTAGCCTCCGATCCATCCTTGAGGCTAAGAGAGATAGAAACACCTGTAGCATCCCTGAAGGGAGCAGCATCGACTTTCAGGAGCATCACTTCTCCGCCACGGGATGCGGTCTGCCATCCTTGAGCCACAACGACGCCTCCTTCGACTATTGCGAGGTCAGGATTGTAGTTGAGTGTTATTGTCTTGGCGTCTGCATCTACAGAAGCATCTATTGCACCGTCCAGTACAAAGTCGCTGCTTTCGGGTGTCACAGTTGTAGGCAGGAAGATGTAGCCATTCTTGTAAACAGTTGTCAAGCCACTTACATCGTTGCGTGTGCACCTAATCTGAGCTGTCTCAGGAGCATTTTCGCAGAGAACCTGCCATGCTGTGAGTCCTGCGTCGTTGAGGCTGACGGGATAGACATCGAAGTAGCCGCCCACGTTGCTTGTCTCACCGATGAAGTACTTGCTGCTCAGGTAGTAGGGCGTAGCTTTGTAGCTGCCATGTATGAACTGCATACCGTTGGTAGCATTGTATGTGATGCTGACGTTCTCCACAGGAGTTGTCGTGCTTGTGGGGAAGTAGTTGCTTGAGCTCTTGCAGAGATACTTGCCGTTGGGCAGTATCCAAGCATAGCCATTGTCAGTCTTCACGATGCGTGTCAGGTAGTAAGTGTTGTCGATAGCGGGTTGCTTATTGACAGCATTCATAAACGTCAGGGGATAGTTGCGACCTGAAGCATAAGCAATCTCGTTCTCGGGAGCATAGACGTACTCGCCGGCATAATTGCCTGACTTGATGCGGATGGCGTACCATCCCTCTCCGTCGGGTACTGCGGTGAGAAGCGTCTGGTTCTTGATAAGTTTGTTGAAGGCTGCCGTCGCTGTAGCGCTTTGGTCGCCGTCCACCTTCGTAATGGTGAAGTTGCCGCCTATGTCGTTGTAGTTGATGATAGGACCAGCATATCCGTTGCTGACGGCAGCGTAGGTGTCAGTCTTCACCGTCTTTATCTTGAAGGTGCCGTCGTTCTGCTTAATCAGTGTAATGGCTACGGCATCGCTGGAGAACACCCATGATGCTGTGCTGTTTGTGCCGGAAGGAATAGCAAACCTTCCTGCGCCTACATTATATATATAGTATTGATTGTCTTCTCCTGCCGATACGAGTACCCACTGACAGTTGGGGTCAGTAGCGCTGAACGTGCCGCTCTTGCCGCTGCTCCAGACGTAGTCTGAGCTGCCGTTGTACATCATTGCACCGCGGCTCGTGTTCGTGTTGTTGATGGTATAGACCTCGTTGATGGCAGGAACCCAAGAATCAACGAACTCTACCGGATAGAATGCCCAGTCGTTGTTGCCACCGGTGGCTGTGGGAGCTGTGTTGCCCCAACCTACGACATTGGCGTCGCCGTTTGTTACAGCGTTAGCATCGAGGACAATGCCTGCGGCAGACATCAGGTAGAAGTGTCCGTCGGTATTGGAGATCTTCTTGATGGTAATCTTCTCCGTAGCAGTGGCAGTCGTGGGAACCGTCGTGCTCTGCTGTATGTTGCCGAAGAAGTTGCCGAGGCCAGTCTGCAGGTAGTATTCGTTGTTCCAGCCTACGATGCGGACGAGGTACTTGGCATTGCTCGTAGCAGAGCCAGAGGGAGCAGTGGCCGTATTGTAGAGCTGGTTCGAGTTGTTCTCATAGAGATAGCCATGATTTGCCCCGCGGTCGAACATCACATACCACTGATTTGTCTGCAGGGAGGCTGCTGCGTCAGAGCTGACACGAATGTCCTTGTCCTCAAACTCGGAGAGGGAGGGATAAGCTACTTCGTAAATCTGTGACGACAATGACGAATTCCAAGCATGCAATTTCTGTGAAGAGCGATTGACATAGAAACCATTACATTGAGGATCAATGTTGCCATTGCTGTTGAAGTTCAGTGTCCAACTGCCTGCACCTTCTTCGTCTGTAGGAACCAATCCTCCTTGATTTGTTGTGGACGCAGCTGTAGGCTTGGCCCAGTACTTTCCTGTCATGTAGTTCTTAATCTTCCATGTGTTTTCACCATCCTTGATGAGGTAATACATGCAGTAAGTGTCCAATGTTCCTCCTTTGTTGGGTACGGAATAATAGGTTCCGGCGTCGGTAATCCAAGGATTGTCTGTTGCTGTGCTACGCAGTAAGTACAACTTTCCGCTGACTAACTGATTCTCTGCTGTGACTTTTGCTCCAGCACCTACGCCGTTGTTCTCTGTCACGTCGGACGGAATGACGCCGATGGTGGCGTCGAAGGTTGCTGTGGCATCTGTGCCATTGCCTGCTGCTGCCTTGATGGTGTAGCCTGTGCCGATGCCGTCTGGCAGGGTGAAGGTGTAGGTGTTGTAGAGGCCGCGCAGGTTGCCTGTGCTGTCATAGACTTTGAAGCCGACGGCTCCTGTGCCTTCCATCGTGACTTTGTTGTTAGTCACGTTATACTTGTATGCTGAGCATGTGGCACCGAAGTCTGTGTACTGTCCTGTCTCGCCAGCCTGACCGATGGGGTATTCGTTGGAGAAGGCTGTCTTCTTTGCTCCTGCTGCTCCTGGGTAGGTGGCGTCGGGAGCCGAGATGCGGTCTTCGATGAAGATGATGTTGGCCTTGGGCAGGTTCAGACCGGCTACGTATGCCTTGACGTCGTCTATCTCTTTCTGGGTGATGGTGAGGTAGTAGTCTGCATAGTCTTCCACCTTATAGGCATCTTTGCTGACATCATCGATGACGTATGTGGTAAGCGAAGGAATGACGAAGAAGCCGTAGGCTTGGAAGAACTCGGTCAGGTCATAGCCGCTGACCTCGCAGCACTTCTTGTAGAACTTGAGGTAGTCGTCGGTGGCAGCGGTGAAGGTGAAGCCTGAGTGTGCCATCGGGTCGTTGCGCAGAGCCTTGAAGAGCTCGGGGTAGAAGTCAGTCTTGTTGCCCAGGATGTGGAAGAACTGGTAGAGCTGGAAGTAGAGGTGTGTGCGTTCCCAAATGCCTCTTTCGTTCCAGAAGACGTTGTTTGCCATGTTCTCAAACGTAGTGCTGATGTTTGAGGCACGGGATGTGAGGTGTCCGTTGTTGAAGATGGCCACGTTGGAGAAGAGGTTGTTCGATACCTCTGTCTGCCCAATCATGTTGATGTACTTCTGGAAGATGTGCCCGTTCTCGTGTGCAGGTCCCCAAAGCGCTCCGCCTGCAAACATCTCGGCGTAGTTCATTACGGTGGAGATGGTGCTGGTATTGTAGTAGGTGCCGTAGTTGGTGGCGTACATGTACTTATCTCCATCGACGTCGGTGGCACCGAGCAGGTTGTTCCAGTAGCCGTTGTAGTCCTCTAACCCCATGAGGCTGTATTCCATGTCGAGTATCTTGTCCCACTCGCCGAGCAACTCGACCATGTTGGTGGGGCAGGCTTCTGTGACGAGCGATGCGGTCATGTGGAAGAGCAGGTTGTTGGTCTTCAACTCAACGGTGGAAGGACATTTCAGCAGGTGCTGCTGGAGTTTAGCCCAGTCGCTGTTGTCGTCGCCCTTGGTAAGGTCGAAGTAGCCCTGCACCGTTCCGCCCTCGATGTGGACGGTAATGGCGGGATAGGAGTCAATTGCGGTGTAGGGCGCTTTGCCGTCGGTGGTGTTGTCCACCTCGTAGAGCACGTAGCAGTTGCCCGTCGTAGCCATCAGCAGGGTGTTCATACCTTCGTGAAGGTTGTAGGTTGCGCCTGTCCCTTGTCCAGCGCCAGCCACTTCCAGCTTCACGCTCTGGCCCGAAGGAATGGCACCCATATAAACATGCAGATATTCACCAGCTTGGGCATAGATACCAGTCGGATTGGAGAGACGCCCCATGACGTAACCGCAGCCGATAATGCCGGCCCAACGGTCGTGATGGCTGTAGGCCTTATAGTTGCCTACGCGGAAGTCAAGCTCCGTCTTGTCCCAACCAGTGTAGGTGGTCCATGCGTTGTTCTTCACCTTGATGGCCATGTCCTGTACCGATGTGGGCAGTGCGCTCATGGCATTGCGCAGGTTGGCATCGCTCATCATTACATAGTTGTCCCTGATGATTGTGCAGGCAGTCGTCGTGAAGAACTGTGTGAGCTGGTCGGCAGTAGCCTCCGCTGTCATTTGCTGCTCGGCTGCAAGGGCAGCGGCATCCACTGTGACGGCTTCAAGCGTCCACTTCGACTTGCTCTCGGAGACATCATACTGCACAACATTGTTGCTGGCTGCGCAATGCAGGCCACCTGCATAGAAGCCATAGGGGTCGTACTTGAAGGTGTAGGAATCATTGGCTTCGCCCCAAACGAAGTTGGTGCTGTAGGTGTCGGTAGTGTACTGGTACGAAGCACTGCCTTGTCCTTTGATGTACCTTTCTGTCAGTACATTCTGTAGTGTCACATTGCTGCCACTGACCGTGAGCTTCCACACCTGCGAGTAGCTGTTCCCGATGAGGTCGGAGCAGACCAGCGTGTGATTGTTGGTGTTCTCGGTCAAATACTTGCCGTTGTAGCTCTTCACGTGGTAGTATCCCGTGGTGAGAGCGGCAGATACCGCTCCGCTGGTGAGCAGGAGCAGTGAGGTTAATAGTTGCCTTAATTTCATATTGTTTGGGTTAATAATGATTGCGATAGATATACATTGCGCGACAAAGGTACAAATAAAAAAGGAAAGAATCCTCTTTCTTCAAGGAAAAAGGACAAAACTCCACAAAATAAGACCGAAAAGCTCTTCTCGGGGCAAAAAAAGTGTCACCGCCTACAGCTCCAAAGGTCAACAAAGGCTGTTGCGTCGGCCAACTAAACGTGCTTCGTTCTCTTAATTATCATTCTTGCACCAACTCGCATCCGAAACACTCTACACCTTTCGATGTAACATGCTCAATATAAGATTGTGGCAAAGCGTAGAGTGTATTTGTTTTTGTGTTGAACTTAAAATAATCCCCCGATTTCTTTGTCCGTATTGAAGAAATCACTAACTTTGCAGGGAGAAAGTAATGTTTATGACTCTATGACGACGCAAAACATAGCTCAAATCGTTGCGAATTACTTCAAGACGCAACCTATTCAGAAAGCATGGCTTTTCGGTTCTTTTTCACGTGGTGAAGAGCATCCGGGCAGCGATGTGGATTTCTCGTGGTCTATGATGACAAGGCAAGAATTGGGATGAATGGGAGAAGCAAAGTCAAGAGATATAAATTAACAGGTTTCAACTTTCAATAGGAATAGGCCTATGACATAAATAAAGAAATTTAAGCATAAAAGACAAAAAGCGTCCGCTTGGATTCTTGTTATTCGAAAATCGCCAAATTAAGAATAGCACTAAGAGTAAAAGTTGGGATGCTCACGTCGCAAGGCGTGGGCTTTTACTCGTATATGGTGCAATGGTGTTTGGCGATACCTCGAATAACGTAGACGAATGAAGTCCACGTTTTTTGTTTATATACCAGAACCGATGACCAACTCATTAACTAACAAAAACTTATAAACACTATGAAACAAAAAGTATTACTTCTTTTATTATTTTGCCTGTTCGCAGGTGTTAAGGTCCGTGCCCTATGGGCAGATGTCGTGATAGATGGGATTGGCTATTTTTTTTCGGGAGATGAGGCATCTGTAGGCTATTTAAATACTTACTCGGGTTCTGTAGTTATTCCAGAGTATGTGACTTATAATAACAAAAGATATCGTGTGACTGGCATAGAAAGTGGAGCATTCTATGAATGCAAAGGTTTGACTTCCGTTGCTATCCCTGGCAGTGTGAAATGGATTGGTCAGGCTGCTTTCTATCATTGCACTGGCTTGACCTCTGTCAATATTCCTAGTAGCGTGACGGACATCAGAGATTGTGCTTTTGAGAGTTGCAGCAGCCTAACCACCATTGCTATCCCAACTAGCGTGAAAAACATAGGGGGCAGAGCCTTCGCTTTTTGCAGTGGCTTGACCTCTTTTACTATTCCAAAGAGTGTAACGAATATTAAAGATGCAACATTTTGGGGATGCACTGGTCTGACTTTCATCAACATCCCCCAAAGTGTAACGAACATTGAGCAATGTGCTTTCCAAGATTGTAGTGCTCTAACCTCTATTACCATCCCCGAAGGCGTGTCAAGCATAAACCAATTGACCTTTTCTGGATGCACAAGTTTGACCTCCGTCAATACCCCTGAGAGCTTGACCAACGTCGACTATCAAGCTTTCAAGGACTGCACAAGTCTCACTTCTATTATCATTCCCGATAATGTGACAAGCATTGGCGAAGAAGCTTTCCGAAACTGTGAAGGTTTGACCTCCGTCACCATTGGTAGTGGTATAAAGAGTTTTGGCAACAGAGCCTTTAATGCTTGCCCCAATATAACATCTGTAAGCATAGATTGTGAGTACATCAACAATTGGTTTAGTGACAAAGAAAACTTGCAAACGCTAACACTTGGCAACCATGTAAAAACTATCGGGTGGCATGCCTTTGAAGGATGTAGCGGATTGACCTCAATTAATATTCCAGAGAATGTAACGAGTATTGAAGAATCTGCTTTCACGAATTGTCGTAGCTTGGTTTCTGTCAACATTCCTAATAGTGTGACAAGCATCGGTAAGAATGTATTCTTATGCTGTAGAAGTATGACCTCTATTAGTATTGGCGATGGCGTGGCGAGTATTGCTGACAACGCATTCTATGGTTGCAGTGCACTGGCCAACGTCACTATCGGAAAAAGCGTGACGAGTATTGGTTATCATGCTTTCTATGACTGCACCGGACTCAAAGAGATATATTGCTATGCGGAGGAAACTCCTGAGGTTAATTCCGATACTTTTGGTAAAGAATACGGGTATATAGATAGAAGTAATGTTATACTTGCTGTGCCTGATGATGCTGTAGAAAAGTATAAGGCTCATCCCACATGGGGGCAGTTCGGTTTTGTTGTGCCGATTGGAAAATATGAAAACACAGAGAATGTTGAGATTGCTTCTGCAGAAAACTTGGCAAACTTTGCGACTCGTGTCAATACAGGTGAAACCTCACTTTGTGCCACACTGAAGGATGATATTGACTTCACGACATATCATGATGTCATGATTGGTATTGGCATCTCCTATCGAGGTGATTTCGATGGTGCAGGACATATCATTAAATTGGCTCAAAACCGCACTTCTGCTAATGCAGGTCTGTTTTGCAATCTTTCTGGTCATGTTCATGACCTTACAATCACGGGCACCATTACAACCTCAGCAAAGTTTGCAGGAGGCATAGCTGCACAGACCGAGAATGCCACTATCGAACGGTGTCAGAGTTTGGTGAGCATCAATAGTTCAGTCAATGGTGATGGCACACATGGTGGCATTGTAGGTGTCTCTCACGCAGGAACAATAGTTCGCGACTGTCTTATCAATGGCTCTATCACTGGTAGTCAGACAAATTGTTGTGCAGGAGTATCGGGCTGGGCAGACGGTGTGACAACCATCTCCAATTGTCTTATCAAAAGCAGTTTCACTGTAGGCATATCTGGCAGCGATAAGTTGGCTCGCCATAACTCAAACGTCATTTCTTCAAATAACTATTTTCAAGGGACATGGGATGCTGCTAATGATTGTGGAAACGTAACAAGTCTAACGAGTAGTCAAGTGAAATCTGGCGAGGCTTGTTTCCTTCTCAATAACGGTTGCACGGGTGACGAAATGGCCTGGTATCAGACACTTGGTGAAGATGACTATCCTGTGCCTGACAACCGCCATAAACAAGTTCTTTATGATGAAGAAAAAGGTTATTTCAACAAAGTTGGAGCAAAGGAAGACTTGAACGGCGACGGAAAGGTTGATATCGCTGATGCGGTATCCATTCTCAATGCAATGGCTGAATCTACTGGTGACATGATGTATGATGTCAGTGGCGATGGAAAGGTTGATATTGCCGACTTTGTAACGATATTAGATATTATGGCTCAGCAGTAATAGTATTATATAGCAACGGATTTGCGGATTATACGGATTTAACTCAAATCGGTTATTAGATGTTTTACAAGCTATGATGTGGCTGGGAACCAACATGGCATAGTAATCGGGGACAGCGTGCCGTAAAAACTCGCAGAGCGTGCCACAAAACTTCACATAATGTGTTATAAAACTATTTTCAAGCTTTGAAAATCTATTTTCAAGGCTTGATAATATATTTTCAAAGCTTGGAAATATATTTTCACGGCTTGAAAATAATTATATAACGAGCCTAATAGACTTTTATGCCCTGTTATGGGGAGCTTTATATCGCGTTTTTCGAGAGTTTGTTCCCTGTTGGAAAGCGTTTTTCCTTGGCATGTGTTGTATAATACTAACTGTATTTTGACACAGTCTCTTTGCAATAAAAAAAGAGAATATGCCTATTTTGACACACCCTCTTTGTTATGACACAACCTCGTTTGGGGATATAATTCGCACAAAACACGTGCGAAACGATAAAACTATGCCTCATTCTCAATTAAAATTTGTGCCTTTGCAACCAAAACACAAGAATAGCTGCCAAATGAAATTGGAGACTCTGATAGCTGAATGTACAGCATACGATTTCAAATTGATGCTTGAAGAAAAGAAGCCCAAGAGCAGGCTTAAGAGTGTAAGTGCCCTTGCCAATGGCTCGGGTGGCTCGCTTTTCTTCGGTATAGATAACAATAGCAGTATGCGGAACGTGCAATTCTTGAAGCAATGGTAAACCATTTCATCCACCGCGACTACACAGTGATGGGCAGTGAAGTTCATCTTGACATCTATGATGACCGCCTCACCGTTACCTCTCCTGGTGGCATGTATAATGGATTGCTGATTCAGAATTTGAATATCGCAGATGTTTCTTCTGAAAGACGTAATCCTATACTTGCCAACGTAATGGCCCAATTGGATTATATGGAGAAACGAGGCAGCGGACTCACACGCATATGCAATGAAACCAAAGCATTGGATGGTTATAAGGAAGAACTGAAACCTGTGTTCAAATCTACTCCGACCCAATTTCAGACCATCATTTATGCCACCTCCGACACACAAAATGTCGGAGACCATGACGGAGGCGTGTCAGAGACGAAACTCACTGAGCGTCAGCAGAAAATACTCAATCTCATCAAAGAGTCTCCGACAATAACCGGCAAACAAATGTCGGAGACTTTGTCGGTGAGCCAACGCACCATAGAACGTGACCTTTCTGCTTTACAAAAGAAAGGCGTTCTGAAGCGTGAAGGCAAAGACAATGATGGAGTATGGGTAGTAATTAGTGTATGCTGAAATTCAGCATACACTAATTAAAGCGCAGGGAGCAATAACTTATGTTGCTCCCTGCGTTTGCTTTACGAACTACCCAATTACCTCGTGAGCGAGAACTTCATGGTCATGCCGAAGTCCTGGGTGACGGTGGGGTAGCTGCTGCTGGAAAGGAGGGGCTTTGAGCGCTGGCGGTCGTAGTAGAGGCTCATCGTAACCATGCGGCTCATGGTATAGTCTATCTGTGCGCTGGTCTTGATGGCGATGCTGCCGCTGGTGGCTTCGCAGAGGCTGGTCTGCAAGTCGCGCTTGAAGGCGCTTTGGTTGCGGATGCTGAAGTCGAAGCGCAGATTCAGGTCGTGCGCTATCTTCTGCTTGTTGCCGCCGCCTCGGGTGTTCTTCCCTGACTGCTTCTCGTTGTCAAGCTCGTCGCCTCTTGTTCCAGTTCCTTTGCCCTTTACCTTTGTGTTTTTTGCCACCTGCTCGCTTGCCCTCTTGGCGCGGAAGAGGCTGCCAAAGCTGAAGTCGTTGATTTTGTAGCCCCAGCCGATGACGAAGTCCTTTGATGCTGTCTCGGTGAGTTGTGCACTGGTCATGCTCAGGTTGAGCACGCGCGTGGTCTTGTACTCCATCTTCAGTGTCATGTTGTTGTTGAAGGTGGCGTTGATGCCGACCAGCGGCGAGAAGCTTTCGTTGATGCTGACGGTGCTGACATCGTAGAGGCTGCTGGGTGTATAGGAGCCGGTAGTGGTATTCTGCACGAAGCCCAGACCGCCACTGCCCATGCACTCTATCCACGAGCTGTAGGAATTGTAGGAGCCGACGGCATAGACGCTCTTGTATGCGTGTGTCAGGTTGACGCTCTTGAAGTGGTCGCGCACCCAGGGCAGGTTGCTCAGACCCTTGTAGTTGACGCTCCAGTTCGGCAGCATCTTCATAAGCGTGGGGAAGATGTCGAGCGAGCTGCTTCCTGTATAGGCATTGAGGAAAGCTGGTATCATGACATCGGCGCTGTATTTGTTGACGGTGCCGTTCTCTGGATTGAACTTACCCCTCATGCCTGTCCCCTCGGGATAGTTGACATCCCGGTAGCGTGCTTCCACGCGCTGCTGGTAGATGTCGAGGTTCTCCTGGAACTTCTGGAATGCATTGCTGTGATAACCGTTCTCGGCAGAACCGGTGCTGGCAAAGGCTGTGCCGATGCTGATGGTCGTAATGTTGAACGAGCCGCTATGTGTGGGCGGTGCGCCGTACATGTACTGGATGCTCTTGTTGCGGTTGTCGGTGCGGCTCATGTTAAGGTCTATCTTGAGGTCGGTGAAGGGCTCCAGCGTCATCTTCACCTGCACATCTTCGGTCTGTGCGGTCGTGGCAGGTGTGGCCACGCTGTCGCTGCCGAGGAGCCAGCCTCGCTGTTTGGCTTTGTCGAGGTAAGAGTCGTTCACGAAGCCGAACGCGAAATCGACACCAGGCGTGAACATGCCGTTCACACGCTTCTGTCCGAGCATATCGCCCACCTCCGGCAGGAAGCCCGGCACACTCAGGTTGTAGGTGTTGCGGTAGCTGACGCTGATGTTGCGCACCATCATCAGGAAGCGGGCTGCGGTCTGTGCCATTCCGTACCATTTCTGTTCGGAAGCCTTGGGCAGAGCCACGACGTTCAGACGCACCTTGGTGGTATCGACAGGCGTCTTGACGAGTCGAATGCTGTTCTCGTCCACCTTTTTATATTTAATGTTGTAGGCAAAGCCGCTGCTGTCGCGTGCGGTGACACGGATGCGCTTGGACTTCTGGCCGTGGGAGATGACGAGGTCGGAGTCAGGGTAGAGCGTTATTTCCTGCACGAAACCTTTGTTCTCGGGTTTCTTCTTCGTGCTGACACCTGCGGAGTTGCCCTGCTTGAAGGGCGATTTCTGCTGCTGCTTTGCCAGGATGCTGTCAACGGGTTCGCCTGTCTCCATCGATTCCTGCTCGGCCTTCTTCCTGGCATCTTTTTCCTTCTCCTTGGCATTCTTTTTCGCCTTGTCCTCCTTCTCCTTCTCCATACGTTTCTGGTTGGCTCCGGCTTTGGCATTGGCGGCAGAGAAGCGCTTGTTGGTCTCCTTCAGGAAGGGACTGTGGTTGTAGAGCTTCTCCAAGTCGAACTTGCCGTTCACATTGACGTTGCGCTGGGTGTTGATGGTGTTTCCAAGTGACGCCTTTCCTGCTCGCTCGGCACCGCGCTTCCATGAGTAATTGGCTGTATAGGCGACATCGGCGGATGTCCAGTCGAGTACGGGAATCTTTTCAAGTGGCACCTTATAGCTGATTTGCACGTTCTGGCTGTAGTCGAGGGGGCGACCAAAGTGGCGCAGGCTCCACTTGACGGAGTCCTTCCATGCCTCGTAGCGGTCGGGGTAGAGGTCTTTGTTGATTTGGGTATAGGGTTCCTCGATTTCTGCCTTAGTGCCGCTCTGGAAGGAGAAGTGCAGTGCCTTGAAGATGTCCCACTTGAGCGAGAAGCTACGGTTCCATGTCCAGTTCTGGCTGAAGGTGGCAGGCAGGGCGGAATAGTCGTTCGGGTTCTCCAGGTCGCGCTCCTGCAACTCGTAGTAGGTGCGGTTCATGTCGGTGGAGAACGTGATGTTCTGTGGGCAATAGGCCAGGTTCTGTGCCTTGATGAGGTCCAGCCATTTGCTCTTGCCTTTGAGGTTCTTGAAGGGTTCCCAAGGTTTCCAGTTCGGACTCCAGGAGTAGTTGATGTTGGCCTTCCAGTTCAGTTCCCGTTCATAGACGGTGGTCTGTCCCTCGGTGAATTGTGTGGAGCGGCTGTAGCCGAATGTGAAGTTAGCGGGGTCGTAGGGCATGGGGTGCTTGGGGGTGCTGATGTTGAGCCTTACGCCGCTGAAGGAGAGGTTCTTGTTCGTCTCAACGTGGTTGGTCAGGCTGCGCAGCGAATCGCGCTGGTGCTCGTTGGCGAGGGCTTCGAGCGCATCGCTCAGGAGCATGTCTGTGTCGAAGGGGTTGTATTTGGGCGAAATCTTCTCCTTGCTGTAGCTGTAGTATATCGGGAGGGTGAGCTTGGCCTTTTCGGGCAGGAGGCGTCCCAGGTCGAAGTTCGTCGTGATGGAGTAGTTGAGGTTGTCCTCGTTCTTGCGCTGTTCCACGCTTTGTTCGATGCCGCCGAAGCCGGAGGTGATGTATTTCGCTGTCGCATTGACCGAGCCAAGGTCGCTGAGCTGTACCTGCAGGTTGCCTTGTGCTGCCCAACCGCCGCTATTGCTGAACTCCTGCAGTCGGAGTTCGTTGGCCCATACCTCAATGCTCTTCGTCTTGCCGCTGTTGTTGCGCACACCTATCATAATGGTCTTCACTTCCCCCAGCGTGGGATTGCCCATGACGGAGACGCGGTTGTTGGGATGGTTCTCGTCGTAGTTGGAGAAGAGGCGGTTCATGGCTGTTGCACCGATGCTTGCCTGGGCGTTGCGCAGTTTCTTGAGTGAGGTGAAGATGTCGAAGTCGATGTCAATCATGTTTTCCGACGGCCAGACAGCCAGACAGCCCTGTGCGCTGTATGTGTCGTAGTAGCCCTCCGACGTGAGTTGCAGAGGCACTTCGTATTCGTAGTAGTTGCTCTTGTAGTCCGAGCCAAGGCGGATGAAGATGCTGCAGTCGCCGTCGGTGGTGGCTGTGACGTTCTCGGCCAGGGCATTGGCATGGACGTACATCTGCAGGTGACGGTATTGCCGCATGTCGTAGTTGCAGTTCTTATAAACCGCCTTCGACTCGTCGCCGCCAAGGTTGCGTGCCACTATGCACATGGCCTGCTCGTTGCTTTCCACCAGTTGTGCCTGCGAGGGGTCGGTGATACGGGTGATGCCTGGAGGCAGGACATAGTTGACGGGCTGCTTGTCGTTGTTCTCCTCGATGCTGACAGTGCTGACCTCTATTGTGCCGCCGCTGCTGGAAGCCTTGTTGCCGTTGTAGAGTGGCTGGTGGTAGGTGCGCCAGTCGCCCTGCACGAGGTCGAGGGTGGCGAGGCGCAGGATGGTCTCTTCCTGGAAGCCGGTCATGAAGATGCGCATGAAGCGGATGCTCGTGAAGTCTCTGATGTTGCCCACTTTCTCTTCGTATTCTTGCAGAGGGATGCGGAAGAGGTACCAGACGCACTCCTCTGTGTTGCCGTTGCGCAGCTTGACACTGGTGACGCGCTTGTCAGCAATATGGTTGCGTCCCAGTACCATGTCCTCCGGGCGGATGCTTACATGATACTGGAAGTACTTCTCGTATTCGTTGAGGGTGTAGTCCTGGTTGATGTCCTCCACGTCGGGCGTTGACTTCCATGCCGTCTCGTAGGACTCCGGGCTTGTGTTGGAGTCGGCACTGTTGCCTTGAGGCATGTTGACGCGCTTGTAGCGGTCGAGGATAGACACTTTGAGTTCGTCGAAGTCTGTGCCGCGATAATAGTGGTAGTTGTCGTTGGCAGGGTCGGCATAGATGCTGTCAAAGACCGCCTGTGTGACCTTGCCCTGCATCTGCTGCAGGTAGTCGGCATAGAGGCCGAAGCTGCGTTCTTCGTCATCGTTGAGACCATTGAGGCCGACATCTTGTCTTGCACGCGCCCCCGATTCGTTATTGAAGGCGTATGTCACGCTGCTGCTGTTGGGGATGCGTCCCCAGTAGCCTTCTGTGTAATACTGTGGGTTGCCATCCACAGGCATACCGCTCTCGAAGTACTTCTTGCCGTCTTTGAGGATGTCTTCCGACACTTCGCCGAGGTTGAAGTAGAGGTCGCCGCCGTGATTGCCGGGCTGGTTGCGCTTGTAGATGAAGGGGTCCATCATCCAGAACTCGATGTACTCGATGTTCTGAGCCTCGAAGTCCGTGTTGTCGAGTTTGCGCATCATGCCGCCCCATGTCTCTTCCGGGTGCTTAAGGTGTCCTTTCTCGTCAATGTCGGTGGAGAGGTTGTAGGCACCGCGCTCCTGCGGATAAAAGGCAAGGTTCAGGACGTTGAGGCCGGAGGCGCTGGTGTAGCTGTTCTGTGCTCTCTGGGGATAAAGCTCGCGCTCATAGACCTCGCGGACGTAGTGGCTGGAGAGCTGGTTGAGGTCGCTCTTGATGTGGCTGGGCGTGAGGGTGCTGCTGCGGCGGGTGAAGATGGGGTCAACGTAATACCAGGCCAGCAATGCTCGGTTGTAGCCGTATGTGGCGTTGGCCGTCATCTTGCTCTCGGCGAACATGCTCGGTGTGCTCGACATGCTCCAATAGGTGGGCTGTGTCAGGCTGTTCTTGATGCTGCTGCTCTCGAAGTCGTCCAAGTAGGATGCATCGCCCTGCACGCTGTGGTTCTGTCCGGCAATGAGCTGTGCGAACTCACCGTTGAAGGCGATGAAGCTGGGCTGCGTGCACTGGATGAGCGGCAGTTTGTCAATAATGTTGGTGAGCCACTGGCTTTCCTTCTTCCAGCTGATGTGGAAGCCCCACAAGGTGTTCTTCAGCGGCTCGCTGCCCATGCTGACCTTTGTGGTGAGCGGCTGTTCGCTTAGGTGCATAACTGTGCCGCCTACGGTGAAGTTCTTGTTGATTTCGTAGTCCAGATTCAGGCCGAGCATCGTCTTGCGCTGCATACCGTAGTTGTCGTTGCTCTCCACGCTTGCGCTGATGTTTGTGCCGGCATCGATGAGTGCTTGGTTGATGATGGTCACGCGGCCCATGTTGTAATCGACCGTATAGTCGGTGTTCTCCACAAGTGTCGTTCCTCCGGCGGTGACGATGACTGAGCCGCGTGCCACATTCGTCACGCCCAAGTCAATCTCACCGGCGTTGTTGCCCTTGAAGCGACCGGTCAGCAGGAACTTGTCGTGCTCGGTAATCTGCTTCGCCACGGTCTTTGTGCTGTCGTAGAGTTCAGGGAAGCAGTACTTGCTTGCCAGTGCCGGGTCGCCTATCCATTTTGCCAAGTGTTCGCCGAACGGTTCGGCTACGGGGAAGATGATGCGTCCCTTGTTGATGGTGTATCCCTCCACGAAGTCGAACTGGCCGTTGGGGTGTGGATTGTTCTTTGCGTCCAGCCGGTCCAGATTGAGTGCCCTCAGCAGGATGGTGTTCTTGAGCTTCTCTTCGGGCAGGTAGCTGAGATAGACGCCGGTCGAGTCGCTCTGGTACTTGATGTCAAGGCGGAACTTGTCGCTCATCACCTTCTGCGTGCCCAGATAATAGACGTTCTTCATCATCAGCCGCCATGTGGGGAGGACAGGGCTGCCTGTCGTGCTTTTCAGCAATTTCACGAAGAGTGCCTTGCTGTTGTCTGTGAGGTCGCTGGCGAACTCGCCCACCTGATAGGTCGTACCCATGTAGGTGTATTCGTATGCAACGGCCAGAACATCATCGACTTGCAGCGTGCTGGAGAGGCTGACGTAGCCGAGGGCATTGTTGACGGTGTATTCGCTGCTGGTGAGCTTGCGGGCGGCCTGCAGCTTCTCGTAGTCGATGCTGCCGTGGAAATCATCTCCTCCTCCGATTCCGTCCAGAATGTATGTTGCCTGTGCTATGTCGCGTGCATCGACATACTGGGTGGTCATGCTCTCGTACTCTGTGTTGGCACGGTTGCTGGGTACGTTGACCCCGGTGCCAGACCATAGGCTCCTGTTGAAGATTTGCGTCGGTTCGCCCAGGTCGGCAAGGGCGATGATGTTGCGGTTGTTCTCGCTCTTACCGCTCTTATTCGTGACCCAGATTTCCACGCGCTTGATGTTGACGCCGCTGGAGATAGTGGGAAGCGACTCCATGCTCCTGTCGTACCGCTCGCGGAAGAAGTGCGAGAGGAAGAAGTGGCGGTTCTCTTCGTAGTTGGTGGCGCTGAACTCGAAGTTCGTGGTTTGGTCGCCGCCCTTGCTGCTGACGCTGTTGGTGGCACTCTTCTTCTGGCTCACGACAGTTTGAATCTTCAGCTTGCCGAACTGCATGTCTGTGCGTAAGCCGAAAAGACTGCTGATGCCGGGAACGAGACTGATGTTGCTGGGGAAGGACACGTTGCCAGCCTCAATGAGTTTGATGATTTCGTCTTCCTTGCCGTCGTATTTGAGCTTGAGGTTCTGGGAGTCGAAGTCGAAGGTGGCCTGTGTGTTGTAGTTCAGGTTCAGGTTAATCTTGTCGCCGACCTTGCCGTTGAGGGTGAGGTTGATTTTCTCGTCGAAGTCGAAGCCTACGGTCTTGCGCCTTGAAGCGGCGAGGGCAGGGTTGTCCACCTTCTTGATGTTGACACCAACCTTCAGCTCTGCACTTCCCTGTGTCTTGATTTGCACACCGCCGGGACCGAATATCTTTTCTGCCGGGCCGAGGTCGAAGTGCATGTCGGTGAAGTCGAACTTCTTCTTTCCAGAGTTCTCGAATGCCTCTTCGTTCTTGTGGCGCCAGTACTGCTGCATACTGTTCTGTAGCGACCATTGCTGGTATTCCTCTGGTGTCATCAGGACGGGGGCGTTCAGGAAGCCGGTGGCTGTGCCGAGCGTGAAGCCCGACCTGCCTGGCAGAATGCTGCCCGAGGTGGCTCCGGCGGCTCCTGTCGAGGATGCCTGGCTGGATGATGTCTGATTTGTCCGATTACTCTGGTTGTTTCGATTGCTCCGATTGCTCTGGCCACCCTGCTTCGTCTGCCCTTCACCGCTTTCGAGGGAAGTGCCGATGGAGTAGGTGTTGTCCTTCTCGTCGTAGATGACTTCTGTCTTCAGGTTGTCGGGGTCTTTCAGGTCGGCAGTCTTCTTGCGCAGCGCCTTTGTGTCTTCTGCACCTGTCTTGCGCACAGAATAGCGGGGCTTGCCCTTGGTTACGGTGTCGGCAGGGGCAGCCTGTTCATTGGACATTGAAGATTGAACAGGGAACATCGAAGGCGATGCCAGCAGGATGTTGATACCCAGCAGCACAGCCAGAGCTGATATGACTTTTCGCGCGCTCATGTCTTATTATTAACGAACGCGCGCTACCTTTTATTGTGTTTTAGCTCCTTTTTCTTCACTTTTCACTTTCCAGCTTTTCAACTTTCCAACTTTTCTTTGTACCTTTGCAGAAGATAATTCTTAATTCTTCTTTCTTAATTCTTGATTCATTTATGATTGAATACTTGAAAGGAACCCTTGCCGACCTGACACCTGCGCTTGCCGTAGTCGAGTGTCATGGGGTGGGGTATGGCGTGAACATTTCCCTGAACACCTTCTCTGCCATCCAGGGCAAGCAGGAGGTGAAGCTGTTTGTCAGCGAATCCATTCGCGAGGATGCCTACCAGCTCTGGGGCTTCAGCACCCGTGCCGAGCGCGAGCTTTTCACATTGTTGACCAGCGTGAGCGGCATCGGCGCAGGCATAGCCAGAGTGATTCTCTCGTCCATGACGGTGAGTGAATTGGCGGGTGTCATCAGCGATGGCAACGATAAGATGCTAAAGTCGGTAAAGGGCATCGGTCCGAAAGTGGCGCAGCGCATCATCGTGGACCTTCGCGACAAAATCGGTTCTCTTGGCATAGAAGGAGCACGGGGCGATGGGCAAGGAGCAAAAGCGAACGGACCAATCATCAACAAAGAAGTCATGGACGAGGCTGTCGCTGCCCTCACGATGCTTGGGTTCAGCCCCGCACCTGCTCACAAAGCTGTGCAGCACATTCTTACCGAAGAACCCGAAGCACCTGTGGAGCGTGTCATTAAGTTGGCATTGAAGATGCTGTAACTTCAATTACCCCATCACAACATCGAGCACCATCATCAGCACGAAGCCGACGGCAAAGCCAATGGTGCTAAGGTTGGAGTGCTGGCCGTTAGAGGCTTCGGGGATGAGTTCCTCGACCACGACATAGAACATGGCGCCTGCGGCAAAGGCGAGAAGATAGGGTAGGGCAGGCATCAGCAACGAAGCAAGCAGAATGACGCAGGCGGCTCCAATGGGTTCGACAGTTCCGCTCAGAGAGCCAATCATAAATGAACGCCAACGGCTATTGCCTGCCGCACGCATCGGCATGGAAATGATGGCTCCCTCTGGCACATTCTGAATGGCGATACCTAAAGAAACTGCAATGGCACCGGCTAATGAAATGTTCGTCGCGCCGCTGTCAGCTCCTGCAAAGACCACACCGACGGCCATTCCTTCGGGCAGGTTGTGAATGGTGACAGCCAGGGCAAGCATCGCAGTCTTCGACAAGTGCGAGCGCATCCCTTCGGGCTTGTCTGTGCTGATATGCAGGTGAGGTGTCAGTTCGTCAATGAGCAGCAAGAAGCCCATGCCCAACAGGAATCCCACAGCTGCAGGCATCACAGCCCACTTGCCACTATCGGTACCCATTGCCATCGAAGGAATCAGCAGCGACCATACCGATGCCGCCACCATTACACCCGATGCAAAGCCAAGCAGCGACTTTTGCAAACGAGGCGACATTTCGTCCTTCATGAAAAACACAAAGGCAGAGCCGAGCATCGTGCCCAGCAGGGGGATGAGAAGTCCTGTGATGAGCGTCATCATAGCATCGCCTCAATGTCCTTCTCAAAGTCCTTCGGCTCTGTTGTAGGAGCGTAGCGCTTGACGGTAGTGCCGTCCTTTGAGATGAGGAACTTGGTGAAGTTCCATTGGATGTCACTGTCCTTCTCCACACTTTTGCTGATGGCCTTGAAGAGTGCTTTTGCAGCTTTAGCTTTCAGCCCACTGTATTCCTCAGAAGGAGCCACGCTCTTCAGATACTCAAAAATGGGCTGGGCATCGGGACCGTTGACGTCACCTTTCTTCATAATCTGGAACGTCACGCCGTAGTTCAGTTGGCAGAACTCCTCAATCTTGCTGTCTTCTGCTGGGTCCTGCTCCTTGAACTGGTTGCAAGGGAAACCGATGATGACGAGTCCCTTGTCCCTATATTTCTGGTTCAGCTCCTCCAGTCCTTTGAACTGAGGTGTGAAGCCGCATTTGCTGGCGGTGTTGACTATCAGCAATACCTTACCCTCAAACTGCGCAAAATCCAATTCCTTGCCCCTGCTCGTGAGAGCTTTGAACTCATAAATCTTTGCCATAGTTGTAGAATTACAATTTATTGACAAGTCCCACAATCTTTTGCTTCGTTTCGTCAGTCTTTTGTTCGTCTAAGAAGGCCGTGACGATGCCCGTGTCCTCATAGCCGCAGAAGCCTGCGATGAGTTTGTACTCGGCGATGGCTGCATCATAGACACCTGGCGAATACGACGACAACAACAAGGCTGTCTTCTTCACGTTGGCAGGCTTCATCAGACTGTAGAAACGCTGGATGGGGGCCTGAATCTGGGCACTAAGGGTGAAGTAGTAGATGGGCGATGCCAACACCAGTACCTCTGCTTCGGCCAAGAGCGGATAGATTTCCTGCATGTCGTCTTTCTGTACACAGGCACCTTCGCCCTTGCCGTGACAATACTCGCAAGCCAGACAACCTGCAATCTTCTTGCGCGACACATTGACCAGTGTCACCTCATGACCTGCTGCCTCGGCAGCTTTCTTGTACTCTTCCGCCATCCAAGTGGTGTTGCCATTGGCTCTCGGTGAGCCTTGTAAAATCAGAATCTTCATAATCGTGGTTTTTGTTGGTTTGTTCGGCAAATGTATGCAAAAAATCCCAAAGCATGATTATTCTTCCACTGGGGTGAATTTCTCTTTCTTACGCTTGCAGCGGGGGCAGCGCCATGTGTCGGGCAGTTCCTCAAAAGGAGTGCCGGGAGGGATGTTCTGCTTGGGGTCGCCCTTTTCAGGGTCGTAGGTGTACTTGCAGGGGCATTTGAACTTAGTCATATCGTTCTTTAGTTTTAGGATTAGGAAGGGGAGAGCCGAGGCTCTCCCCCGTGAAGAAAAAATTTATTTGCGGCGTCGTGTATTACTACACCTATCGATGCCTTGAGAATTTATTGGGCGGGAGCCCACTTGCAGCGTACGGGTGACACGATGGCACCCTCCTTCTTCAGTTCTGCGAAAGCCTTATCTACCTCCTTACGGTCAGCATCCAGTGCCTTCGTCACGTCGCCTGCTGAGACGGGCTTACCAGCCTCGAGCATGGCCTGTAATACCTTTTCTTTCATATCGCTTAGTAGTTTGTTTTAGAATGTTACAGTTTCAACCAGTTCCATCATCTTGAAGAAGTCGGCCTTGGCATCCTTCAGATAGTACATCACACCATTCTCGCATTTCTCGCCGAGGGCATCCTTCAGTACGGGCATCTTGTCAATCAGAGCCTTGCCCACCTCGGGACGGTTGTCCTCTACCAACTTACATTCAATGCGCAGCGTCTGACCCTTGAAGGCACAAATCTCTGCTTTCTGGTTGTCTGCAATCTGACGGGTGGCATTGGTCTTGCCGAATGCCATGATGTAGATTTTCTCCTCGTAGAACAACATGGCTCCGTAGGGACGTACTCGGGGCTGGTCGCCCTCTACCGTTGCGAGATAAAACGTTCCTGCTTTCTCCAGGAAATCGTAAACTTTCTTTGCTGATTCCATAATCTTCAATGTTCAATGTTCAATGAAAATCACATCATTGCGGTCAGGAAATTCTCGTAGCCCAGCTTGTCGATATAGTTGAGGTACTGTGCCTCCCAAGCC